>NZ_JASBRQ010000088.1 GCF_030149425.1 Maricaulis sp.
ATCCTTAAGAGTCCTGACCGCAATCATTGATCAAGATGTAGAATACGGATTAGCGCCCGATTCGCTGTTGCGGTTTGTGGCGCTGGCCGATGGCGGACCGGAAAGGATCAGGACCATGGCTGCGAAACTCAAAATGTCCAACGCCGAGACCCAACGCCTCCAGGGTGCTGTCGATCCGTCGGCCCGGGGCGATGTCCACGACGCTTTTACCGACCGTGCCGCTGCCGAACGCGCCATCATGGCGCTGGGCGCGCGCGCTTTTGAAGACCAGGCCCGTCTTGCGGCCGCTTCTGAAACTGCTCCGCCGCCGCGCGATTGGCGTCTCCTGGCCCAGTTTGCTGCGGAATGGAAAGAGCCGGATTTTCCGGTTTCAGGCGGCGATCTGATCCTTATGGGCTACGAGCCGGGCCCGATGCTGGGCGATGCGCTCGACGAGCTCAAGGCACACTGGATCGCCGAGCGTTTCGAGCCGAGCAAGGACGAGCTCCTCGCCCGCCTGAAGCACTAGTCCAAAGCGTTTACGAACGATTGAAGAAATCCCGGCGTCTTCGGCGCCGGGATTTTTCGTGTGGAACGCTGGATTAATCCTGGCGAGATCGGATATCCGTCATCACCCAATTCAGCACGGGATCCTCGCCGGTGCGGAACTGATCCACGGTCGGCTGAATGAACACGTCCGGCTGAATCCCGGGCGTATTCTCGGCTTGGAAACGGTAGAGACGTTTCGAGTAGATCACCTGTCGACCGGAGTTGGGCAGGCTGAACTGCCCGACTTCGGAATAGGACACCGGATTTGCCCCTGTTGGTTCGCCGATCAGGCGAGCATTGAGGATTTGCCGAAACTGGGCCGCATTGCTCATTGCAGCGGAAAAGGTCGTGCGGCCGGTCAGGATGTAGACGCCGTTCCGCCAGTCAACGCTGTCGGTCATCAGGATCGGGCTGGACAACGCCAGGCCAACATAGAAATCGCCACCGCCATTCTCGCGCAGATCGATGATGATGTTGCGGACATTATTCTCGGCGAGGTAGGCGCCCACGAGCGGCCCGAAGCGGAGCATGTCCTCAAACGCCGGATAGGCAGCGAAATGGAAATAGGCTGTTCTCGTCTGGGGATCTGCGGTGATCCAGAGGTCGTCGTTCAACACCAGATCGGCTTCCGGAAACGGGGTGTGCTGCTCAATCCAATTGGTTGTTTTAGCAAGGTATTCGCTCATGGGAAGCGATGTGACAATCTCGGTCGAAAGCGTGCTGTCAGAGGTTTCGAACACGAATTCTGCCGACCCGTACGCCTGTGTAACACCGGCGCCGAACAGCATGTTGTCAACGGTGAGATGAAAGGCGAGGCTGTGCATGAGCCCGTACTTGTTCTCCGCAGGCTGAACGATCGGCTCGATTCTTGCCAGCACGGCTGCGATGGGAACACCGTCGATCGAAACGACCCGTGCGCCCAGATAGCGCTCCAAGGTGTCCGATGCCGAGCGCACGTAGACGCTATCGTCGATCATGAAGAAACGCAGCGGATAATGCCGATGTGGACCAGACATGATCGGAAATTGGGTATGCCCATCATTTATAAGACGCGTGATCCGCATCATCTCGACAACAATTTCATCCTCGGTGAGGACCGGAAGCCGGTCCATCAGCCGCTCTAGCTCGGCCGAGAAGCGCTGTTCACTGACTGAGTGGTAGAGATTGATATGCCCGTCCTGCAGCGCTGAGTGGTAAAACTGGATGTCTTCTCGCCATTGCTCAACCTGATCGCGCCCGTCGGCTATCCCGGGCGAGGCGAGTGCTAAGGCGAGGGTGAGAACTGCGCAGGCTTTAGTTATCGCGTTCACGCGCTACTCCTTGAATGATTGGGATTGATTGTGTTGGTGGCCGAACCGTTGCCGGTAATCGCGCGGTGTTGCACCAACCTGGCGCTCGAAAGCGCGCCGGAAGGCGTCGGCGGACTGAAAGCCGACTGAGCGTGCAATTTCTGCGATCGAAAGTCGGCTTGCCGAAAGCCAGTCCTTGGCCACGTCGATGCGGATACGTTCTATGGCGCGGGCGGGTGTTTCGTTGTGAAGGTCCTTGAAACTCCGCCGGAAATGTCTCTCGCTCAGACAGGCACGGGCGGCCAGGGCTTCGACCGACAAGTCCTCTGTCAGATTGTCGGCGATCCAGGCCAAGAGACCCGCGAACTTGTCATTCTCGGCAGCTTGGCGCTGCAACAGCGAGGAGTATTGGTTCTGGCCACCGGGACGGCGGAGAAAGACCACCAGTTCGCGCGCGACCTGGGCCGCGACACCTGCACCCATGTCTTCTTCAACCAAGGATAGGGCCATATCGATGCCGGCAGTGATACCCGCTGCTGTGATGATCCCATCGTCGCGCACGAATAGCGCATCAGCGGCAATGTTGAGGTTTGGGAAGGCTTTGGCGGCTTCGTCGACATGATGCCAGTGTGTTGTGACCGGGCGCCCGTCCAGAATCCCCGTACGGGCCAGGATAAACAAACCTGTACAAACGCTTCCAAGGCGCCGGGTCTCTGTAGCGCGTCTGGAGACCCAGTCGACTACCCGTTGAGGGATTCTATCCGGCCTTGAACCGGCGCCGCCCGGTACGATGAGTGTGTGAAGTGGCGGACAGTTATCGAGGCTGGCGTGGGCTCCTATCGTGACGCCGCTTTCCGTTGTTACGTTCTCGCCGGTCTCGCTGATCAGGAGCGTTTCGTAGGAGGTGGCGGTATCCGAGCCGCAGCTATTCGCCTCCGCAAACACTTCCTGCGGACCAAACAAGTCGAGCGCCTGAATGCCTTCGAAGACCAGAAAGCCTATTCGTATGGTACGTTTTTCTGCCATGCGCGGAGAATTACGCGAGCATCGTCATGGCCGAAAGGGCTAAAAAGCGACAGAATCGGACATGGGGGCGGCCGACCCCTGCCAATCGACATCGCTGCGCAGCCGAAGAGTGTAACCGGACTGCACGGTCTCCGGCGGCGGTCGCATTTTAATGGGCGATGGGCGAGGAACAGCTGGTCGATTGCCTGAAGCACTTGCGTGGACACGCATTCAAGCCAAAAAGCCCCGGCCAGCTGGCCGGGGCTTTTTCGTGTTGGGTCTACCAGTCTGCGTCGAGATAGAGCGCAGTAAAGCCGAGCGTATCGACGAGACCATGGGCGACAATCAATGGCCAGAGATTGCGCTTGTAGACGAGGTAAAGCGTGCCCAGGGACAAACCAATCAATCCGGTGACGATGAGGCCGCGCAGGCCCTGATAGTAGAAGTGGGCGATGCCGAAAATCGCTGCCGGGATCAGTACGGCGAGGAAGAGGGCAAGGGGCAGGCCTTGCGTCACCCGCTCGGCGCGGCTGACCATGAAGCCGCGAAAGAACAGCTCCTCGCCGAAACCGGCAGACACCCAGGCCAGTGCCAGCCAGAGCAAATAGACCGCCAGATTGCCCCGGATGTCGCCCCATCGGTCCTCTACGCCATCCGGGAGCGCTCCGGTCTGCCACAGGCCGAATGTATCGCCGAGCATCGCTGTGCCAGCCCCGACGCCGAGGATGACTACGACACCGAGCAGAATTTGCGGCAGTAGAAGGGCCCAGGACTTCCAGCCGCCCGGGTTGCGCAAGCCAAGCTGCGCCCAGGTTTCGCCGCGTGCGTGCAGGTAAAGCGTCGCAACGGTAAGCACCACGGCGAGCGAGATCGGCCCGGAGAATTTCCAGATAAACGGGTCGAGTGCGGCTTTCGTGCCGAAGGCAATGGTGACGCCGGCCGTCAGTTCGACGGCGGCGCGGAGGCGGGAATGGGTTTGTTCAGTCATGCAAGCGCTTTCACTTTGGGGAGGTGCCCTTTGCGGGTCTGATCCCGGTGTAAGCGCTGGCGCGGCATAATTATTGAATGATCGTGCCGTGCGTGCGGGTGTCGATCAGCTTGGACCAGGCCCTTGGTGTGACGCCCAGCGTCGCCTTGAATTGCCGTGTCAGATGGGCTTGGTCGGAAAAGCCGCAGGCATAGGCCGTTTCCGCAAGGCTGAGGCCGCTGAAGATACAGGCCTTGGCCCGATCGAGACGGCGCAGAGTGGCATAGCGATAGGGGCTGGTGCCCAGCAAGGCTCGGAAGTCACGCGAGAGTTGCCAGCGCGACACGCCGGTTGCCGTTTCCAGGTCTTCCATCTGGATCGGCTCGATCAGATGGGCGTCGATAAAGTCGCGAGCGGCCAGCACAGATACCTTGTCAGGTGTGCGGGGCTCGGCCTCACCGGCATCCAGTGCGCACAGGGTCTCGGCCAGCTCAGCCAGTGCCGTTTGCCAGTGCAGCGGGGCGAGCGGTGTGGAGAGATCCTGTACCAGTTCAGCAATCAGCGTGATGAGCCGAGTATCCGTGCTGCGTCCGCCCTGAATGAAGGGCAGGGGGCGTCCATCGAGAGCCTCAACCAGGTTCGATGGCGCGATATTGATACCGCGATAGCGAAATCCGTCCTCGGTCCCGGCCTGTCCGTCATGCAGCTCGTCGGGGTGCAATACGACCAGCTCGCCCGGCAGGGAAAACCGGCAGGCGCCGCGATAATCGAAGCTCTGAACCCCGGCTAGCGTCAGGGCAAACGTATAGGTGTCGTGCCGATGCGGCGCGAAAGCGCGTCCACTGAAGGCGGCTTCGAAGCGTTTTTGCGGCCCGGCCGCCGTGATCACCCGTCCTGTTTGCGACATCGCCCGATTGGCACCCTCGTTTCCTTGAGGTCTGCATAATCGGGCATTGAGGTCTGATGAAGCGGGATTAGGCGGGCGAAAATCCACGTCCCGCTTAGGGCCATTTCGCCTCGGGCGGCATGGAGGACAGGATCGACTTCACATTGCCGCCGGTCTCGAGTCCAAACTTGGTACCGCGATCATAAAGCAGGTTGAACTCGGCATAGCGGCCGCGACGGACCAGTTGTTCCTCGCGATCATCCTGGGTCCAGGGCGTCTGCATGCGGCGGCGCACCAGTTGCGGATAGACATCCAGGAAGGCCAGGCCGACATCGCGGGTGAAGGCGAAATCGCCGTCCCAGTCGCCGGTATTGTGCCGGTCGTAGAAAATCCCGCCAATGCCGCGCGGCTCGTCGCGATGGGGCAGGTAGAAGTACTCATCGCACCATTTCTTGAAACGCGCGTGGAAATCTTCGCCATGCTTGTCACAGGCCGTCTTGCAGGCGGCGTGGAAGTCCTTGGCGTCGTCATGCTCCTGGGTGCGCGCGCGGTCGAGCACCGGGGTCAGGTCCATGCCGCCGCCGAACCACCATTTCGTGGTGGTGATGAAACGGGTGTTCATGTGGACTGCCGGGACGTGCGGATTCCACATGTGGGCAATCAGCGAGATACCGGATGCCCAGAAGCGCGGGTCTTCTGCTGCACCGGGAATCTGGGCGCGGAATTGCTCGGAAAACTCGCCATGAACGGTGGAGACGTGAACGCCAACCTTTTCGAACAGCCGGCCCCGCATGATGCCCATGCGACCGCCACCCTGATCCTTGCCCCGGCTCCAGTCCTCGAACTCGAAGCGGCCGGCTTGCGGGCCATAGAGCTGGGCGGGGGCCTCGTCCTCAAGGGTCTCGAAAGCGTGGCAAATCTTGTCGCGAAGGTCTTCGAACCAGGCGCGGGCGGAGGCCCGGGCGAGGTCGATGTCGAGCGTGTCGATGGCAGAAGTCGTGGTCATGGCGACATGGATACGCCCTTTGGCCGCCGGTGCAAGTCTTCTAGGCGCGACCGATGCGCCGCCCGTGCTGAACGATCCGATGTATAAGAAATGAGCCGGTTTGGGTGCGCTCGAAGGCTTCTGGTTAATCCGCGTTTACCCTCGCGGCGTCATCAAAGAGCCCAATTAGATTGCGGAAATTCCAAAGGGTTTCAACCATGAGCACGATGAGCATCGCCAATCGCCTGGCCTTTCTCAAAATCGACGAACCGGGCCGGCAGGCCTTGCGTGAGGTCCGGCCCCTGATCGAGCAGGAGATGCCGGCGGTGCTGGAGGCCTTTTATGCTCATCTCGCCGCTCATGAGGAGAGCCGCGATTTCTTTGCCTCCGGGGAGCGGGTGTCCCACGCCAAGCAGAAACAGAGCGAGCACTGGAGCCGGATGCTCGATGCCCGTTTTGACGATGCCTATGTCGAATCCGCGCGGACTATCGGACAGGTTCACAACAAGATCGGGCTGTCGCCGAGCCTCTACATGGCGGGCTATTCCTTCGTCATGTCCGAAATCCAGGCGGCGATTATCCAGGACGGCTATAGCCGCCTGCACAACCGCAGTGCGGAAACCGCTGAACGTGTCGCGGCCTTTACGCGTGTGGCCATGCTCGACATGGACCTGGCCCTGGAGGTCTATAGCGAGAGCCGAAAGGCGGACGAGGACAAGGCGCGTATCGAGGCGCTGACGGCTGAGTTCGAGCAGCAGGTGATTGCCATCGCCGATCAGGTCCTGTCTGCCGCAACCAGCGTCAAGGATGCCACCGACACCATTGCCAGCAATGCCAAGACCAGTGGCGATGAAATGACCACGGCCTCTTCGCGGGCCACAGATGTGCGCAAGTCGGCGGAAAGTGCGGCGGCATCAACCACTCAAATGACGGCTTCGATCAGCGAGATTGCGCGTCAGGCCAGCGATACGGCAACCCAGAGCAGTTCGGCCTCGCAATCGGCCCAGGTCACGGTCGAGACCATGACCCAGCTCGCCGCGGCTGCCGATAAGATCGGCGAGATTGTCACCCTGATCGAGGCCGTGGCCGAGCAGACCAATCTACTGGCTCTCAATGCCACCATTGAGGCGGCCCGGGCAGGTGAGGCCGGCAAGGGGTTTGCCGTCGTGGCCTCCGAGGTCAAAGCTCTGGCCAGCCAGACCGGCAAGGCCACCGAGGATATCAGCCGCCAGATTGCCGGTATGCAGGAAACTGTCGGCCGCGCGGTGCGTGAGATCGATTCGGTGAGCACATCGATCGAGGATGTGAGCGCGACCGGTGCATCGATCAGCGCGGCGGTCGAGGAGCAAAACGCCGCGACGGGTGAAATCTCCCGCAGCGCCGAAATGACCGCCAGCGCCGCCGCCGAGCTGGATACGCTGATCTCAAGTGTCGGCGAGGGCGCGCGTGCGGCCTATGAAGCCTGTCGAGCGGTGGCCGGTGAGGTCGATGACCTGCAATCCCAGTCCCGCGCCATGCGCGAGAATATCACCGGCTTTCTCAGCAAACTGCGCGCCGCCTAGGCCGCGGCAGCGCCACCGGATCTGCGCGGCTTGCGCCGAGGGCGGCGTTTTGCCTGTGCGTTACCGGATCCCTCAGCTGGCTTTGCCGAAGGCTTGCCTTGCCCGCGCTGGGCGCTGGGCTTGCCCGGAGTTGCAGATTTGCGCTGTCCACCGGAACGCCCCTGGCCGCCGCCTCTGTGTCGCTGGCCACGCTGGGGCTTCTTGGCCGGTTTCGGGCAATGCAGATCCGCCCCTTCGTCCGTAAGGTGGAAACCGATCGTCTTCTCGATGTCGCGCAGCAGGATGCGGTCGTCCATTTCCACCAGGGAGATGGCAATGCCGTCGGTTCCGGCCCGTGCCGTCCGGCCGATACGGTGGACATAGACCTCCGGTACATTGGGCAGGTCGTAATTCACCACGTGTGAAACATTGTCGATATCGATGCCGCGCGCCGCGATATCGGTGGCGACCATGATCTTCACATCGCCGGACTTGAAGGCTTCGAGCGCCTTTTCGCGCTGATTCTGGCTCTTATTGCCGTGAATGGCGACCGCCTCGAGCCCGTCCTTGCCGAGATTTTGGACAATGCGGTTGGCGCCGTGCTTGGTGCGGGAGAAGACAATGGCGCGTTCCACCGCCTGGTCGGCAAGGATGTCGCGCAGAGCATCGCGTTTCTCCGATCGCTCGACGAGCATCACTGTCTGCTCGATGCGCTCGACCGGCTTGGATTGCGGCGTCACGGCAATCTCGGCCGGGTCCGTCAGGAATTGATTGGCCAATTGCCGGATCGGCTTGGGCATGGTGGCCGAGAAGAGCAGTGTCTGCCGGGTCTTGCGCAGCTTGCTCATGATCTGACGGATAGCCGGCATGAAGCCGAGGTCCATCATCTGATCGGCTTCGTCGAGCACCACAGCCTTGATCTTGTCGAGCCGCAGGGCGCCGCTGCCGGCGTGGTCGAGCAAGCGGCCCGGTGTAGCCACAAGAATATCGACACCCGGTTCCAGCCGCTTGATCTGCGGCCGCGGCTTCACACCGCCGACGATGACGGTGTGGCTCAGCTTCAGGAACTTCGAATAGGTCGCAATGCTGTCGCCGATCTGGGCGGCAAGCTCGCGGGTTGGGGCCAGGATCAAGGCGCGGCAGCCACGCGGTCCGGCGCGCTCATCGCTGGCGGCCAGGCGGGTCAGCAACGGAAGAACAAAGGCGGCTGTCTTGCCGGTACCGGTCTGGGCGATGCCGACAAGGTCGCGCCCCTCAAGCAGGACAGGGATGGCCTGGGCCTGGATCGGTGTGGGTTGGGTATAGCCGGCTTCATCAACGGCTTTCTGGACGGGCTGCGCCAGTCCGAGATCAGAAAAAAGGGTCAAAACAAATACCATAAAAGGCGCAACCGGCCGGGCCGGAGCGCGAAAATCAAATGAACGAAATGAGCGTAGATCAGCCGTCCGGCGAAGCGCATCGGGGCGCGGTGGATCGGCGATCCTGTTGGGCCGCGATCTCCCGGTTGCGGGAGGCCTACGCGCGGCGTGCTGGTGCCCATATGGGCCGGAAAAGCATCAAAAGCAAGCGTTGCGCCGGGTGCGCGGCGAAGCCGCACCCCGAAATACGCGGTTGAATCTGGCTCGGGCACGGGTTTTCGGCCTACACTCGCAAGATGAGGCCATACATCTTTTCGGTGAAAGTCTACGGCGTCGTCGTCCGGGCCGAGCCGTCCTGGTTGTTCCTGGTTCTGCTCGTGGCGTGGTCGCTGGCGGTCGGGTTCTTCCCGGACACCGAGGCCGGGCTATCGACGCAAACCTATGTGTTGATGGCGGTACTCGCCGTTCTGGGTCTGACCTTTTCCATCATCGCCCACGAGCTGTCCCACACCTTTGTCGGCCGGGCTTTCGGCCTGCCGATCAATCACGTCACGCTTTTTATCTTTGGTGGTGCAGCCGAGCTTGAGGAGGAACCTGACCGGCCTTTTGTGGAGCTGGTGATGGCGCTGGCCGGGCCGCTGATGAGCCTCTTGCTCTCGGGCGTGTTCGCGCTGGCCGCAGATCTGCCCGGTCTCGATGGAGCAGGGCTGCCGCTTGGCCTGGTGTTGGGATATCTCAGCCTGATCAATCTGCTCCTGGCTCTGTTCAACATGGTGCCGGCCTTCCCGCTCGATGGCGGACGGGTGCTGCGGGCCATCATCTGGATGTTCGGAGCCAGTCAGCGGCAGGCGACACGGATCGCCAGTATTGCCGGCGAGGTCTTCGCCGCTTTTCTGATGGTCAACGGGCTGCTGGTCCTGCTTCTGGCCGGCGCGGCGGCGGGACTGTGGTGGGTGCTGATCGGGTTCTTCCTGCGCTCGGCCGCTCGCTCCTCGCGGTTACAACTGGAAACCCGCCTGGCTCTGCGGGACTTGCGCGTCACCGATTTGTTGCGTCCAGGTCTCGAGACCATTGATGCCCGGGCCAGTGTTGAGACGTTCATCCGTGAGGTTCTGGTCCTGCACCATCGCGATTGGTGCCCGGTGGTCGATCAGGGGCAATTGATTGGCGGGGCCGGGGTTGCCGAAGCGCAGGCGGTGCCGGTCGAGGATCGTCCAAACAGGCGGGTCGGCGAAATAGCGGTGAAGCCGGAGGCCGGACAGCTCATCAATGCGCACGCCAGCGGCGACGCGGCTCTAAGGCGCATGCAGCATCATCATCTCGATCGTCTGTATGTCGTGGACGGCACGCAGCTGACCGGTGTCCTCATGGCGGCCGATTTGGTCGCCTATGCGCGGATGAAACACCGTTTCGAAGATGCGGGCATAACCTAGGCCGGGCCGAGCTGCCTTTGCGCTTCTGCCAGCGCGATCCCGGCGCTGACCACCACGTTCAACGACCGGGTTTCGGGGCGAATCGGTATCACCACACGGGCATCGGCTGAATTGTGAACCTCATCGGGCACACCGGCGCTTTCCCGGCCGAATAACAGCCGGTCATCGGGCCGGAAGGAGAAATCCCAAAGGTTGTCAGCAGCTTTGGTAGTGAACAGAACGAGGCGACCAATTGCCGCGTCTGCACTTGATGTGTAGTGGCTCCAGGAGGCATGCCGGAGGGGTGAAATAGCCGCCTGATAGTCCATTGCAGCCTTCCTAATCCCTTTAGCTGTAAGGGGAAAAGCACATGGCTCGATGATGTCCATCCCAGCCCCGAAACAGGCGGCAACGCGCATTGCGGCCCCAAGGTTCTGCGGAATATCAGGTTGAAAAAAAACGATACGCATTCTAAGCCGCGCTCACGTCGAAATTCGGGAAGTGTACGCCGCGCTCCGCGGCACTGCGATACGCCCATCGACGATCGGTTATGCGGCGTCAAGTCCGGACCCCGGATTTGACTGCCGATTTTCTGGGGCAGGGGATGCCGTCCGGCTCCCCAAGATAGAAGAGAAGAGGTCGGCTCGTGACGGAAGATAACGGCGCGCTCGACGGACACGGGGAAAAACCCTCCCGCCGCGACTTCATCTACATCGCTGCAGGCGGCGCGACCGCCGTTGGCGGCGGTCTGGTGCTTTGGCCATTTGTCGATCAGATGAACCCGGCAGCGGATACGCTGGCTCTGGGCTCGATCCGGGTCGATGTTTCCCAGCTCCTTCCGGGCTCGGAAATGACGGTGATGTGGCGCGGTGCGCCGGTCTTCATCCGTCACCGCACGGAAGAAGAGGTGGCTGAGGCCCGTGACGTCGAATTGTCGGCTCTGCCCGATGAAGACGCACGCAATGACAACCTGCCCGAGGGCACGCCCGCGATTGATGCCAATCGCGTGCTGCGCTCCGAGTTCCTGATCGTCAAAGGCAATTGCACCCACCTGGGCTGCGTGCCGACGAGCCAGGAGACCAATGCGGGTGGCGAGTACAATGCTTGGTACTGCCCGTGCCACGGTTCGCACTACGACAAATCTGCGCGCATCCGTCGCGGCCCGGCACCTGAAAATCTGCCGGTTCCGGACTATTTCTTCGAAAGCGAAACCACCGTGAAAATCGGTCTGAACGATGAAGAACGCGCTAACTCCGGGTGGGCTGTAGCATGAGTGGACCTTCAACTTACGAACCGAAAACCGGCTTTACCAAGTGGCTCGACTCGCGCCTGCCGATCGTTCGCCTCGGCTGGGACAGCTTCGTCGATTTCCCGACGCCGCGTAACCTGAACTACTGGTGGACCTTCGGCGGTATTCTCGCCGTCTTCCTGATGATCCAGATCATCACCGGTATCGTTCTGGCGATGCACTACGTGCCGCACGAAGCCTATGCGTTCGACAGTGTCGAGCGCATCCGTCGTGACGTGAATTTCGGCTGGATGATCCAGTCCATGCACGCCAATGGCGCCGCCTTCTTCTTCGTCGCGGTCTACCTGCACATGTTCCGCGGCCTTTATTACGGTTCCTACAAGGCGCCGCGCGAAGTGCTGTGGATCCTGGGCGTTGTGATCTACCTGCTGATGATGGCCACGGCCTTCATGGGCTATGTCCTGCCGTGGGGCCAGATGTCCTACTGGGGCGCTATCGTGATCACCAACCTGATCGGCGCGCTGCCCTTCGTCGGCGATGCGATCCGCGAATGGCTCTGGGGCGGTTTCTCGGTTGGCCAGGCCACCCTCAACCGCTTCTTCTCGCTGCACTACCTCTTGCCCTTCGTGATTGCCGGCGTTGTCGGCCTGCACATCTGGGCGCTGCACGTTCCGGGCAATGGCAATCCTGTCGGCCTCGAAGTGCGTGGCGGCAAGGACGGCAAGAAAGATACGCTGCCCTTCCACCCGTATTACACGGTGAAGGACGGCTTCGCGATCCTGGTCTATCTGATGGTCTTCGCGGTCTTCGTCTTCTTCCTGCCGACGGTTCTCGGTCACGCGGATAACTTCATCGAAGCCAACCCGCTTTCGACCCCGGCGCACATCGTTCCGGAATGGTATTTCCTGCCCTTCTACGCGATCCTGCGGGCCATCACCTTCGACATCGGCCCGATCGATGCGAAGCTCGGCGGCGTGCTGCTGATGTTCGGCGCCATTGCGATCCTGTTTGTCCTGCCCTGGCTGGATACGTCCAAGGTTCGCTCCATGCGCTACCGTCCGCTGACGCGCTGGTTCTTCATCTTCTTCGTCCTGACCTGCTTCGGTCTGGGCTGGTGCGGTGCAAAGAACCCGGATGACTACGTGCTCGGTATTGAGGGCTTCAAATTCCTCTATTTCGGCCAGTTCCTGACGCTCTACTACTTCGCCTACTTCCTCGTCGTTCTCCCGGTCATGGGCATCGTCGAGAAGCCGAAGGAGCGTCCAGCCTCAATTGAAGCGGCAGTTCTGGGCAATAAAGCCAGCGCCCAGCCGGCGGAATAAGGATCAAGATCATGAAAATGACCCGTCTTATTGCAGCCGGTCTGGCAGCGCTTGGTCTGTCCGCGGCGGCTGGTGCTGCTCCGGGCGACTACAAGGCTCCTGAGCACCATCACTGGCACCATTCCGGTCCGTTCGGCACCTATGACCGTTCGGCTATCCAGCGTGGCTACCAGATCTATGTCGAGGTCTGCGCCTCGTGCCACTCGATGGATCTGCTGAGCTTCCGTAATCTGGGTGAGCGCGGCGGTCCGTTCGAGGATGAGCGCTTCCCGAACGCCAACGATAACCCGCTGGTCATGCAGCTGGCCGCGTCCTACACGCGCCAGTGGGCTGGTGAAGTTGACGATGCCGGCGATCCGCGGATCCGCCCGGGCATCCCGGCCGACACCTTCCCGGCACCGTACGAGAACGAGCAGATTGCTCGTGGCTCCAATAATGGTGCCCTGCCGCCGGACCTCTCGGTCATGACCCGCGCCCGTCACCACGGCACCGATTATGTCCGCTCGCTGATGCTGGGCTACAAGGACGCGCCGGAAGGTGTCGAGCTGGGTGCCGGTCAGTATTACAACGAGTATTTCGGCCCGATCTCGATGGCTCCGCAGCTTGTCGACGGTCTGATCGAGTATGCCGACGGTACGGAAGCGACCAAGGAACAGATGGCGGAAGACATTGCCGTCTTCCTGACCTGGGCTGCCGACCCGCACCAGGATATCCGCAAGCAGACGGGGCTGATGGTGCTGCTTTTCCTCTTCGTCCTGACCATTCTGGTCTATCTGGCCTATCGCCAGATCTGGGCGAACGTCGAGCACTAGGCATTGCCGAACGCTGAACAGAATCAGGCCGCGGCGTTCGTCCGCGGCCTTTTTCTTGGCCGCCAGGGAGTAGATTGATGAGTGAATGGACGATTGGTGTGATCGGCGGTTCCGGGCTCTACGCCCTGGAAGGGCTGGAAAATGTTCGGACCCAGGCTTGGGAAACGGCCTGGGGTTTCCCCTCTGCCGAGTTGACCTTTGGTGAGCTGAACGGCGTCAATTTCGTCTTTCTGCCGCGCCATGGCTCCGGCCACACCCTGTCTCCGTCCGAACTGCCCTATCAGGCCAATATTGCGGCACTGAAACAGGCCGGCTGCACCGATATCCTGGCGATCTCAGCCTGTGGATCGCTGCGCGAGGACTACGCGCCGGGCCATTTCGTGCTGATCGACCAATATGTCGACCGGACCCGGCAACGCCCGATGAGTTTCTTCGGTGAGGGATGTATTGCCCATGTGCCGATGGCTGACCCGGTTTGCTCCCGTCTCAGTGGTCTGGCGTTTGATGCGGCGCAGGATGCCGGTATCGCGGCCACGCGCGGCGGCTCCTATCTGGTCATGGAAGGTCCGCAATTCTCGACCCGCGCGGAAAGTGAGCTTTATCGCTCATGGGGGCTGGATGTGATCGGCATGACCAACATGCCCGAAGCTCGTCTCGCCCGCGAAGCCGAGCTGCCTTATGCCGCTATTGCCATGGTGACGGATTATGACTGCTGGCACGAGAGCGAGGACAGCGTCGATGTTGCCGCCGTGCTCGAGGTCATGCAGGGCAATACGCTCAAGGCCAAGGCGATGCTCAGCCAGCTTGCCACGACCTTGGCCAATACCGAGCGGACCGCCTCGCCGGACGGTATCGAGACCTGCCTGGATACGGCCATCGTGACCCCGCGCAGCCATCGCCTCGGGGCTGCTGTAGAGCGGCTTGCGAGCCTGGTCCCGCGCGTTTTTGCAGCGGATTGATCAATTTCCGCCCACGCGGGTCTTTTGCGCCTGCGACCGGTCGTCCATAAAGACCATCCGGTTGGTGAAAGTGTGCCGGGTTTGCAGCGGGGGTTGTCATGCTGAGTGTGGTTTTGAGTTCAACTCTGATGCTGGCGGTGCAAGAGCCGATCACTCTGCCGCGTCCGGCCGTGGAATGCGCCCAGCATCTCACCAATGCCCGCGCCCGGCATAATTGCCTCGAAGACTTGCTCGGCCAGGCCGAGACGCAAATGGACGCTGCGGCCGCAGGAGCGTCCGAGGAGGCCGAACTCGCCGATCTGGACAGTGGGGGCATGTTTGGCGCTGCTGCGGCCCTGGAGGCTGCTCAGGCCGCTTGGATGGCCTATCGTGATGCCGAGTGCGCGCGCCGTGGTGCGCTCATGATCCTGAGCGAGGATTCCCGTCGCGATGTGCTTCTGGATTGCCAGATTTCCCTGACCCGTGCCCGCACCACGGAATTGGAAGAGGCCTGACGTGTCGAGACCCCGCCTTTTTATCGGCAATCGCCGTTTCTCAAGCTGGTCGCTGCGGGCCTGGCAGGTGTTGAAGAAGTCTGGCCTGGACTTCGAGGAAGTTCTGATCCCGCTGAACGATGTTGATACGCGGTCGGCCATCTCGGCGATCTCGCCTGGCGGTACCGTGCCGGCGCTGCATACCGATGACGGGGTGATCTGGGATTCTCTGGCGATCTGTGAATGGGCCGCGGAACAGGTGCCATCGCTCTGGCCGGCGGCCGCGCCGCTCCGGCACCGGGCCCGCTCGGCAACGAGCGCGATGCATGCCGGCTTCCTGGCCTTGCGTGAACATTGCCCGATGGATCTGGGGCGTGAACCCGCGGCTATGGAGCTGAATGACGCCACGCGGATGGATGTCGCGCTGATGCAGGCGCTCTGGCATGATGTCGCCACTCCGGCCGGCCCTTACCTGTTCGGTGAATGGTCGATCGCCGATGCATTCTTCACCCCGGCAGCGACCCGTTTCCGCAGCTATGCCATTGATCTGCACAGCGAAGCGCAAGCCTATTGCGACCGGCTGCTGGCCGATGAAGACTTTCTCTCCTGGGAAGCCGGTGCGCTCGAGGAAGACTTCCCCAACCCCTATGAAAACCCGATCTAGCGGCGCAATGAGTGAATGCCATGGACCTGAAATCCGCGATCCGCACGATTCCTGACTACCCCAAGCCGGGCATCATGTTCCGCGACGTGACCACGCTGATCGGCGATGCGCGGGCCTTCCGCATCGCCGTTGATCTTATGGTCCACCCCTGGGCCGGTACCAAGATCGACCGGGTCGCCGGGACCGAGGCGCGTGGCTTTATTCTCGGGGGTGCGGTGGCGCATCAGCTGTCTGTCGGTTTCACACCGGTCCGCAAGAAGGGCAAGCTGCCCCATCGCACTCTGATCGAGGAATACGAGCTCGAATACGGCGTCGATTCCATCGAAATTCATGTCGATGCGATCAATGAGGGTGACCGGGTCTTGCTGGTCGATGACCTGATTGCGACCGGAGGTACGGCCGAGGCGTCGATCAAGCTGCTGCAGCGGGCCGGAGCCACCGTTGTCGGTGCTGCATTCGTCATCGATCTGCCCGATCTGGGCGGGGCCAAACGGATTGAAGCGTTGGGCGTGCCGGTCTCCTCGCTGGTCGAGTTTGACGGCGAGTAGGCCCAATGTGGCGGGCCAGGCAAATCCTCAGCGCCCACCCGGTTTCCTACTCCATGGTGCTTCTCATTCTCGCATTCGAGGTGAGCTATGGCCTGGCCTGGGCCGTGCTGGGTCTTGCGGCGAGGCTGGGGTTTCTCGGTGAGGGTGCCCTTAACCCGCATATGAGCGATTTCATCGCCAGCACCAGTTTCCTGCAGGAGACCGCTTTCTTTGGCAGCGTCGCTTTCCTGGTCGGCTCCCTGCTGCTGCTCCTCGCAGGCTCACGCCGGGTTCTGCCGGTGTTCGTTGCCGCGTTCCTGCTCGACAAGTTGGACTGGTTCGCCCTGACCGGAAACGAGCATTACGACAATATTCTCGCCGGCCAGTCGGAGTTGAGCGGGTACGCGGCTATCGCCGCGCACACACTCGTTATCTACCTGCTTTTCAGCCTGCGGCTGAAAGGCGATCTGCGCTAGCGCCTAGTCGGCGATCAGCTCCCGCACATCCCGGGCGAAAACCTCCAAGGACGGCTCGTGGATGTACATCATGTGACCGGCTTCATAATAGGTGAAGGTCACCCGGTCCTGATCGAAGCCAGGCTGGTTGAACATAAGCTCGGCTGAGAAGAACGGTGTGGCGAGGTCGTAATACCCCTGCGCGACCAGCACTTCGAGATCGGAATTCTGACGCATGGCCCGTGCCACCCAGGGCACGACATTGATGTAGTTATTGCCGCCGGATCGGCCGGTATCCCAGTTCCAGCCGCGCACGCCGCCAATGGTGGAATAATACTCGGTGATCTCGACGCCGAGATTGCGGGTGAAATAGTCCAGCATGGAGGCGGTGAAGCTGGCATCGATGCCATAGAAGCTCGGGTCCGTCTCCGGCCCCTCGCCGACAGCGTCGACCTCGACACCGGTGAAGCGGCTGTCGAGACGACCGACAGACAGGCCCTCATCGCGGCGCAGCTCACGCTGGAAGCGGCGCAGCGAGACCCGCATATTGGCGCGTTCCAGGAAGTCCTCGGACAGGCCGGTAAAGGTCGCCAGGCCGGAAATGACGCTGGCCTGGCGCGTCGCATCGAGCGTGACGCCGTACATCAGAGCCGGCATGTATTCCTCGATAGCAAACTCGCGCGCATCAGCCAGGAAAGCTTCCAGGTCATTATCCCAGGCCGCCCGATCGACCTTGTCGTGATACCACGCCGTCGCGGCAAAGCCCGGCATCAGCCCGACATAGCCGATATCATTGCCTGGCGAGGTGTCGTCATAGCGGAAGTCCAGAACCGTGGAGATCAGCGCGACGCCATTGATCGCCACATCGGTATATCCACCCTCAAGCTCATTCAGCAGTGCACCGATCCGCAACGTGCCATAGCTTTCGCCCAGCAGGTATTTCGGCGAGTTCCAGCGGCGGTTCTCGCTGAGCCACAGACGGATAAATGCCGCCAGGCTCTCGGCGTCCTCGTTCACACCCCAGAAGTCAGAGGCGTCGGTGTCGCCCAGGGCGCGGCTCCAGCCGGTGCCGACCGGGTCGACGAAGACGAGATCGGCAACATCGAGGATGGAGTGGACATTCTCGACGATGTCATAGGGCGCGGCGCCGTCATCTTCGGCATTGGGCAGGGCCAGGCGCTGCGGGCCAAAGACGCCCATATGCAGCCAGAGGCTCGCCGAACCCGGACCGCCATTGAACACAAAGGCCACCGGGCGCGTACGCGGATCACCCATATTGTCGGCAATATAAGCGGTGGTGAAGATCGATGCGGTCGCATTGCCGTCGCTGTCATGCAGGAAGGTTTCTCCGGCCGTGACGGAGTAGCGGATACGCTGGCCATCAATGGTGACCTGGCCGCGGCTTTCATAGACGCGCGGTTCCGGCGTGTCGCCGTTCTCCTGAGCCTGGGCGGGTGCAAGGCTGAGCGTGGCCGCGGCCAGCGCAGCGGCAAAGGTACGGAACATGGATGATCTCCCCGGTGATTTTCGCGGCAGTCTAGTCAGCGTGGCGCAGGTCGTGAAGTGACCAGCCTGTAAGCTAAGACTTGGGGCTAAAGCCAAGTTGGGGTAGGGCAGGCGGATGAATTATCGCCACGCTTTCCATGCCGGCAATTTTGCCGACATTCTCAAACACCTGGTCCTGACCCTTTGCCTTGAACATCTCAAGGCCAAGCCCAAGCCAGTGCGTTATATCGACAGCCATTCCGGCATCGGTGCCTATGATCTGGCCTCCGAAGAGGCCGAGCGCTCGCCGGAATGGCGGGACGGGATTGGCAAACTGCTGGATGCCGATATTCCCGAAGCGGCCCGCCCGGCACTGGCGCCTTATCTCGAGCTGATCCGCGAGATGAACCCCGATGGGCTCAAATCCTATCCCGGCTCGCCGGAGATCGCTGCACGGCTCTTGCGCGAAACTGACCGCATGCACTTGTGCGAGCTGCACGCTGCCGACGCGGTAACGCTGGACGAGCGTTACAAGCGCGACAAGCGGGTAAAGGTTGAGAAACGGGATGGCTACAAGGCGATCCAGGCCCTGGTGCCGCCGCCTGAAAAGCGCGGCCTGGTGCTGGTTGATCCGCCGTTCGAGGATCGCGACGAGCTGGCCCACATGGCCGAGGCGGTCATGGGGGCGATTGGCAAATGGCCGACCGGCACATTCATATTCTGGCGGTCCTTGAAAAACCTCTGGGCCGCGGACCGCTTCGATGCCGGTCTCGCCCATTGGCTGATCACGGAACAGGGCATTGACCCGGAAAAAATCCTGCGTGCGGACCTCTGGACCCGGGACCTGGCCAGCGAAGGCAAGCTGGCCGGTGCCGGTGTGGTCATCGTCAATCCGCCCTGGACGCTTGAAGAGCAGCTAATTGGAGCGCTGCCCTGGTTGGCGGATACCCTGGCCCAGGGCGATGGCTATGGCTGGCGCGTGGATGGGGCATTCACCGACGAGGATCTCGAGGATCTGGCTGACGATTAAAGCCTCAGTAGTTTTCCCCCGCCTCATCCCACCAGGGATGCCATGACGGCAGATCGCTGGAGACCTTGCCCGGGAATTCCGGCGGACGCTTTTCGAGGAAGGACATCACGCCTTCCTTCGCATCCTCGCCCATACCCGCTTCCAGAATGCCCAGGGTCTCAACGCGATGCGCTTCCATCGGGTGGGCGGCGCCCTGCATGCGCCAGGCCATGCGCCGCATCATCGCCAGGGAGACCGGCGAGCAGCGCTCCGCAATCTGGCGGGCCCGGTCGCGCGCCTCTGCCATCAGGTCCTCGGCCGGCATGACGCGGGCGACGAGGCCAGCCTCATAGGCCTCTGCGGCCGGGAAGGTCCGGCCGGTCAGGCCCCAGTCCATGGCCGTGGAAATGCCAACGACGCGCGGCAGGAACCAGCTGGCGCAGCCGTCCCAGACAATGCCGCGGCGGGCGAACGGGTAGGCGAATTTGGCGTCGACCGAGGCCAGGCGGATATCCATCGGCAGGATCATGGTCGCCCCGATACCCACCGAGGCGCCGTTAATGGCGGCGATGACGGGCTTGAGCGAGTTCCAGATGCGCAGATTGAGCACGCCGCCGCGGTCCCGCCATTTGGGATCCTTGGGATCGAACGTTCCCTCATGCTGGGTCTGGGAGACCATGTCGAAAGTCTCTACCCCGGTGGCCAGGTCGGCGCCGGCGCAAAAGGCCGGCGATTCCCCCGTGACGATGACCGCCTTGACCGCATCATCCGCGTCGGCCGCGTCAAAGGCGGCCATGATCTCGTCGCCCATCTCATAGGTGAAGGCATTGAGCCGGTGCGGCCGGTTCATGGTGATGGTCGCGATTGCGTCCTCGACCTCGTAGCGGATCGTTTCAAACGTCATGTCTTTCCCCTCCTAGTGATGGGCCTCATCTCCGGTGCCGAAGAGACGCCCGCCCTCGGTAACTAGAATGATCGCTATCGCCGCCGCGCCCAAAAGGGTCTGGCCGGCGATTAACGGTATGGCTGTTCCGTCGTAAAGCTGGCCGATGGCCCAACCGAAAAAGGTGCCGCCAATCCCGCTCACCACGCCATAGGCGGCGGATGCCGTTCCGGCGATATGGCCCATGGGTTCCATGGCGATGGATGAGAAATTCGCCGCAATCAGGCCGAGCGCCGCCAGCGACACGGCGAGCAGAACCAGGAAGGCGGCCGTGCTTTGCACGCCCATAAGCAGGGTTGCGGTGTGAACCAGGCTGACGCTGGTGAAGATAATCAGGGCAGTATGCGCGAGGCGCCTTTGTCCCAGCCGCTGCACCAGGCGTGAATTGATAAAGCTCATCACCCCCATCCCCGTTGCAATCGCGGCGAAGGCGAGGGGGAATTGATTGTCGCCGAGGCCATAGGTCTCCACGAAAACCTGCTGCGAGGAATTGAGGAAGGCGTAGAGGCCGCCGAAGAAGGCCATGGCGGCCAGCGTGTAACCGAGCAATTGCCGGTTGCGCAGGGCTTCGGCAAAGGTGGCGGCGATGGTGCGGACGCGCAGTCCGACGCGATATTCCGGATGCAGGGTTTCGGGCAGGCGGAGCTGGATCCAGGCCAGCAAAATCACCCCGAACACAAACAGCGCCCCGAAAATCCAGCGCCAGTCGGCGACGACCATGATCAGCTGCCCCATGGCCGGAGCCAGGACCGGAACCGCCATGAAGGCCGTCATCACCAGCGACATGATCTCTGCCATGCGCCGACCGGAGGTCAGGTCACGGGCGATGGCGACGGTGATAACACGGCTGGCGGCGGCAGCAGCGCCTTGGGCAAACCGGGCCAGCAACAGCAGGGTAAAGCTTGGCGTCAGCGCACAGATCAGTGTGACGATGAGATAAACCGCAATCGCCCCCATCATGACCGGCTTGCGTCCGAAGCGGTCGGAGAGCGGGCCATAGACGATTTGGGCAATGGCGAAGCCGAGCAGGTAGGAGGCGATCACATTCTGCTGGCTGTTGGCGTGCTGGACCGAGAGGTCCTCGGCGATATCGTCGAGCGCCGGCAGCATCATGTCGATCGACAAGGCGACGAGGCCGGTAATCGCCACCATCAAGGCGACCAGCTCCCAAAGCGGCAGCGGCAGTTCGGAGGCGTCGCCGGAGCGGGAAGCGCGGGATGGGGGAGGAGATGGGGTCATGGAGGCCGGGACTTTGGGGTGCTCTGGGCTTATCCGCAAGCGTGTTGTTTTGTTTGCGCAATGATGGCTTTGCGCCGGATGTCATCTGCGGGCTAGGACCGGGCCATTGAATGCGCCGCGCCAACCGCCTATCTATCACATGGTAGAAGGTGGTGTGTGGTGCATATGGAACGCGCTCAAAAAGCAGAAGAAATCCTCGACGCAGCCGAGCGCCTGGCGCGCCGGGGCGGCTATGGCGGTTTCAGCTTCCGCGACCTGGCCGGTGCTGTCGGGATCAAATCTGCAAGCGTGCACTATCATTTTCCAACCAAGGAAGATCTCGGCGTCGCCATGACGCAGCGCTATAATGATCGCTTCCTCGACAGTCTTGGCGATCCGCGGGACAGCCGGTCACCGGAGCAAAAGCGCGCCGCCTTTATCGCCGGCTTCCGCACCGCTCTGGTCGAAGAAAACCTGATGTGCCTGTGCGGTGTGCTCGGCGCGGAGAGCGCCTGCCTGCCCGAACCGGTCGCCGACGCGGCCCGCGCCTTTTTTGATCGCACGCGGGACTGGCTCGGCGCCGCACTCGAGAGTGATCCTGATCTGGTCGATGATCAGGCACGCGAGGCGGCCGCGCTGGAACTCGTCGCTCGGCTGGAGGGCGCCATGATCATGGCGCAGTGCATGAAGGATGTGAGCGTGTTCGACCGGGTAACGGCGAGCGGTTAGACGTTGAACCGGAAGTGCATCACATCGCCGTCCTTGACGATGTAGTCCTTGCCTTCCGCGCGCATCTTGCCGGCTTCCTTGGCCGCGCTTTCCCCGCCGCACTCGACGTAGTCCTCATAGGCGATCGTCTCGGCGCGGATGAAGCCCTTCTCGAAATCACCATGGATCACGCCGGCCGCCTGCGGGGCAGTCCAGCCTTCATGAATGGTCCAGGCGCGGGCCTCTTTCGGGCCGGCGGTTAAATAGGTCTGCAGGCCGAGCAGGGAGTAGCCCGTGTGGATCAGGCGATCGAGACCGGGTTCGGTCAGGCCGATGGTCTCGAGATATTCGGCACGCTCTTCCTCGTCTTCCAGCAGCGCCAGCTCGCTCTCGATCTTGGCCGAGATGACCACGGCCTGGGCACCTTCTTCCTCGGCACGTTTGATGACGATTTCAGAGTAGGCATTGCCGTCGGCGGCCGAGGCCTCATCGACATTGGCGATGAAGAGGACCGGTTTGGTGGTCAGGAGCTGCAGGCCGCGCCAGGCTTTCTCGTCATCCTTGGAAATCTCGGCAAACCGCGCCGGCTTGCCGTTATTGAGCTGCTCCAGGGCGATATCGACCAGGGCGAGGGTGGCCTTGGCCTCCTTGTCACCGGACTTGGCCTTCTTGTCCAAATTGGTGCGGCGCTTCTCCAGGCTTTCCAGATCGGCGAGCATCAGCTCGGTCTCGACGGTCTCCAGATCGGCCAACGGGTCGATCTTGTTGGCGACATGGGTAACGTCATCATCATCGAAGCAACGCAGCACATAGGCGATGGCATCGGTTTCGCGGATATTGGCGAGGAATTGATTGCCCAGGCCCTCACCCTTGGACGCACCGGCAACCAGGCCGGCAATGTCGACGAAATTCATGCGCGCGGGCAGGACTTCCTTGGACTGGGCGATCTCCGCCAGCTTGGCGAGGCGCGGTTCGGGCACGGCCACATCACCGACATTGGGCTCGATGGTGCAGAAGGGGTAATTGGCAGCCTGCGCAGCAGCTGTCTGCGTCAGCGCGTTGAACAGCGTTGATTTGCCCACATTGGGAAGACCCACAATCCCGCACTTAAATCCCATGATCTTCCGCTTTCCGCTCTGGCATGTCCTGTGTGGCGGCGTTTCAAGCGCGTTCCTTCCAAGAAGGCAAGGCCTAGACGCAACATGACCGCGGGTTAATTCGCACTGGCAATAAGTTTGTGATACAAATCTATGTGCAATGAAGAACGGAAGGACGTGCAATGATGACTAAGACCCTGGAATCCGAGCTTTTCCGCCGCCGCTTCGATGATGGCGCGCTCGACCTGTTTGCCGGGCTGGCGATCTTCTCCATCGGCATTGGCTGGATGTTCGACATCGTCGTGCTGGCCGCCATCATGCCAGCCGTGTTCTGGCCCTTCTGGGCGGTGGTGCACAAACGCATCGTGGTGCCGCGTCTGGGAGAGGTGGAGTTCAGTGAGGCCCGCAAGGCCAAGATATCGACCACCTATATCGCGCTCCTCATTCTCGGCACGGTCAGCTTTCTCTTCGGTCTCATTGCCTTTGCCCTGGTGGAGGGCTGGATCGACAGCGTGCAGGAGATCGCTGTGCCGCTGATCCTGCTCGTGCCAAGCCTGGTGATGGCGTTTGCCGCTGTGATCGGTTTCCTGATGCTGGGCGCCATGCGCATGCTGGTCTATGCCGCTGTCTTTGTGGCCAGCGGCGTGTTGATGCAGATCGTCCTGCCCTATCACCCCGGCCACTCTCTGGCTCTCGGCGGGGCTCTGCCGCTGCTATGCGGTGTGGTCATGCTGATCCGCTTCCTGCGCGCCTATCCGGTGCTGGACGAGGGCTAGAGCCGATGACATCTGCGAGCCCCATACTGGCCGCCGTGCTGCAGGCGGACCGTGTCATCCATGAACCGGTCCGCTTGTGCGTGCTGACCTTGCTGGCCAGTGTTGAGAGTGCCGATTTCGTCTATCTCCAGCGCATGATGGCGCTGACCGGCGGCAATCTCTCCACCCATATCGGCAAGCTGTCCGAGGCGGGCTTGATCGAGGTTGAGAAGGGCTATGCCGAAAATCGTCCGCGCACGACGCTCAGCCTGACCGATAGCGGGCGTGAAGCGCTGCAAGCGCATGCTAAGGCATTGGTCGCGCTGGTTGGGCCGTTGGCCAAATAGCCCGGTCTCAGTCGGCGTCCGGCTTGCCGCGCTTGACCGGCTCGGGCGCCGGCGCCTTGTGCGTGACCTGGGTCTGGAAGGCGTCGAACTCGCCTTTGGCCAGGAGGTCGACCGAAGCGGCGATGGCGTCGAGCAGATCGATCAGCCATTTTTCCTCTGACTTGGAAAAATCCGACAGCACATAGCCGGTAACCCGGTTGCGGTCGCCTGGATGACCGACGCCGATGCGGCCGCGGCGGAAATTCGGGCCGAGCTGGCTGGTGGTCGACTTGATGCCGTTATTGCCGGCCGCCCCGCCGCCCAGCTTCAGCCGGAACTTGCCCGGGGCGAGATCCAGCTCGTCATGGAAAACCACGACCTTCTCTGGCGGCACCTTGAAGAATTTAGCAGCCTCGCCAATGGCATGGCCTGAATTATTGTAGAAAGTCTGCGGTTTGAGCAGGAGCAGTTTTTCCGAGCCAAGGGTCAGCTCAGTGGCCAGTCCCTGGAAGCGTTTGCGCCAGGGGCCGCAATGGAAGGCCTGGGCCATGACGTCGAGCGCCATGAAGCCGACATTGTGACGGTTCTTGAGGTATTTCGGCTCGGGATTGCCGAGCCCGGCGAGGATCATCATGGCGTGACCTGGCTTTTCTCAGCAAAAGGCCGCGAACCCTTGCGAGCCGCGGCCTTTGAAACAGCGTGTCTGCTCCGGCGATGGAGCAGGGCGCGAAGGCTTATGCCTCGTCACCGCCTTCAGCAGCTTCGCCGTCAGCAGCTTCGCCTTCAGCGGCGTCTTCATCAGCAGCCGTAAGCACAGCGCGCGAGCCCTGCAGCGTGGCAACGGTGAAGTCGCGATCGGTGATCGTCGGCGTGGCGCCTTCCGGCAGTTTGATGGCGGAGATGTGCACCGAATCGCCGATATCGAGGCCGGTCAGGTCGGCTTCGATGAAATCCGGGATCTTGCCGGCCGGAACCAGCAGTTCGACATCGTGGCGGACGATGTTGAGGACGCCGCCGCGCTTCATGCCCGGAGATGCGCCTTCATTGACAAAGCGAACCGGGATTTCGACGTTGATCTTGGAGTCTTCGTCGACGCGGAACAGGTCAACATGCATGACCTTGTCGGAGATCGGGTGGAACTGGATGTCGCGGGCGATAACCGACTGGCGCTTACCTTCGTGATCCAGCTCCATCATGTTGGAGAGGAAATTGCCGGTCAGCAGAGCCTTGCGGACTTCATTGCCGCGCAGGTTGATCGAGACCGGACCCAGCTTGCCGCCATAGAGAACGCCCGGCACGAGGTCTTCACGGCGGGCAGCGCGCGCGGCGCCCTTGCCGGTACCTTCACGAACGTCAACGGTGAGAACGATGTTGCTCATCGGTCCTGTTCCTTAAATGCAAGCGCCGCCTCAACTCAGCGGGCGGCGACTTTTATCTGGCATCGCGCCACAGTAATCTTTCGAGCGGCGGGCTATAGCCGATCCCTGCGAGGTGTGCAACCGCGTGAACCGGGAAGAAACAGCGCCATTGCCGTTTTACTGCTGTTACCCGGATCCGCGCCGGTTTTTGACCGCGCTTTCCCCCTGTCTTTCACTTGGCAGGCCGGGCACCCGCTACTAGGCCCGCTTCCGTTCGTCCTGCTTTGCGCACCTGCCCTGTCGCAGTCCCCGGAATAAACGGAGACACATACCCATGCCCCAACCCGCTCGTCATCCCTGACGAAGGCCCCGCGAAAGCGGGGCGGAGATCAGGGATCTCGTTGCGGCAGGCTGGGTCCCGGATCTTCGCCCGGATCCCCCGCTTCCGCGAGGGCAGGCAAGGCCGGGCCTGCGTCCGGGATGACAAGTTGAGGAGAACAGGCAGGGAAGGCCCCCCTCACTCCCGAGCCGCCAACTCCGCATCTCCATACGTGCCGTCAAACCCGCCCGTGCGGATCCAGTCCGCGAGCAGGGTCAGATACCCGTCCGCATAGCCCAGCGTTTGCCGATCGCCGTTTTCGTCCTCGATAAAACGCATGATGCCGTGATCGGTGTCGGGGAAAAAAGCGATATCGATGGCGCGGCCCTCGGCTTGGAGGTCGGTCAGGATCACGCGTGTATTGGCGGAGGGGGCTTCGCGGTCGGCGCCGGCGAGGACCCAGAGCATGGGGGCCTCGACCTGGCGCAGCACCGGGACGGGTTCATGGCCCCAGGGCGTTGAGACGCCGAGGATGGCGTAGCCCATGCGGAACTGCCAGAGCGGGCGGATAATCATGTCGCGCGTGATCTCGCCAACAATCTCGTCAAACCAGGGCTCATCGCCATAGGCTTGTTTGACCCGGTCCAGCTCTTCATGCCCCTCCTGGAAATCGGTTGCCAGCAGATGACCGGTGGCATTGGTCACTTCCAGCGCCTGGGCGAGCACGTCGGGCCCGTAACCGGCTTCGCGCAATTCCATCTGCACCTGCTCGCGGTCCTCGGCCAGCGGGCTTTCCGCGAGGCCGAAACTGGCGATGACGAAATCGGGTTGGCTCATGGTGGCCGCCAGCGGCGCGACCCAGCCGCCCTGGCTGCCGCCGAGATAACCGCTGGCATCGATCAGATCACCGGCCATGTCGAGTGCGGTCGCATGCGCGGCTGCGGCGTCGGCGGCGAGGAGGTCGAAATCCTGGGTGTAGGAGCCGGTCGAGCCGCCCGTGCCGCGCTTGTCATAGACGAAGGCGGCAATGCCCTGGGCCGGCAGGATGCGCTGCAGGCTGGCATAATCCAGCGCGCTCCAATCCTCCGAGCCATGTACCAGCACGGCCAGCGGCGCGCTTTCTGCGCCCTCCGGCCAGACCAGCCGCCCGGCCAGCTCGACGCCGTCGCCCTCAAAACGGATGTCTTGGCTGGTGAAATTGAGCCGGGTGCCGGAGCCGTCGCTGTCCTCAACGCCGGTCACGCGGATGGTGCCGTCCTCGCATGTGCCGAGCTCGAAGCGCGCCGGATCCGCCAGATCGCTCCACCCGGTCGTCCCGGACCAGACACCATCCTCGCCCGCCGCGATACGCCCGACCCGGCCATCCAGCGTGCGCCAGCGCAGGTGCGTTTCGCTGGAGGCGCCGATATCGATAATGCCGCCAGCGTCCATGGCATAGCTGCCGATATGGCAGGCATGGGCCCAGCTGGAGATGTCCTCCTGCGGGCCCGAACACGCCGCCAGGGCGCCGGTAAGAGCCAGAATGCGCAGGGCAGGGGAATGCAGCATGGAACGCTCCGTATCGGTGGTGTGGAGAGAGCCTAGCAGGGATCGGGGGCCCGTCGCGGGTTTTCTCGTCTGTCAGGCCAAGCGCCGGCCCACCTCTCCCCAGGGAGAGGTGGGAGCCAGCCGAGCTTAGAACGGAGCCAGGTCCCAGCTCACGGCAAAGGCGGCCAAGGCCACTGCCGAGGCGCCGGTAATGGCGATGCCGATCAGCGAACCGATCCGCACCGAACCAGCAGCCCGGGCGCGCCAGAGCTGGACCAGGGCGAGGACGCCGAACACGCCGGCCAGCAGCGCCAGCCAGGCCCCGGTCGAAGCGGTGCTGGTCATGCCGGCAATAATGGCGAATTGCGAGATCTCGCTGGCCTCATAGGCGCCCAGGCCGACCATGACCGGGAAGGCGATGCCGCTGAGCGAAGCAAACCAGGCCAGCCAGCGGGCACCAGCGGTATCGGCCGATAGCGCTTCAGCAGAGTTCAGGCTGATGCGACGGGCCAGCCAGGCCAGCGGATAGATGATGGCCGAGAAGATCAGCATCAGCAGCGGCAGGGCAAACCAGATCCCGGCAGGAACCAGGTTTTTCGGATCGTCCGACGCCAGCGTGCCGGCACGGAGGACGGCGCTGGAGGTGAAGAAGTCGACATATTGCGGCTGGGCCACGCCCTCTTCCAGACAGGCGACGTCAAGGGCTGCCGGATCGGGATTGTCGAAGAAGGCATTCATCACCGGGCCGGCGCATTCCGGCAGGGAGCGCGTCGGGCCATGGCCGGCAAAGGGCACTTCAACATAGCGGCTATTGCTGAGCCCCGGCATAATGCGCTCGGCCAGCGGCGGCGGCGTCACCGGGTCCCAGGCACCATTGACGACCAGCACCGGGATATCGGTCTCGATCAGCCCGTATTTGTCGGCATGACGGCGCGGGATCAGGCCTTCCTCGACGCAGACCTGGGCCTGATAGGCCGCACCCTCGGCAAAACCGAGACCCTCCAGCATCGGGTTTTCCGCGACGTCCTCAGCGGCGACGGCGGCGCTGGATGCGAAATAGCCGTCATTGCACCGGATCGCGCTCGACATGCCCTGGGAAGAGGAGATGCCGCCCATATCATCATCGCCGGCGAGCAGTTCGAACAGCGACATATCGCCTGTCTCGACTGCTGTCAGGATGGTGTCCATGACGCCGGGAATGGCCGGGTGCTCGCTCTGCTCATACATCATCATGAAAGGGGCAAAGATGACGATCTCGGCGCCGATGGCGACACGGCCTTCCGGGTTGAGTTCGGTATTATCGACTTCGACGATAATACGCTCGGCCTTGAGCTGTTCCATTGCGGTGATCACCCGCGCTTCCAGGTTCTCGCACACGGCCGCATCGGTGCAGGTGGAATAGAGGTTCTCGAGCACGCGATTGACCCAGCGTCCGATCCGCCCGAGATCCTGCAGATCGTTCGGCACGATGGCGTCGATCACCATGGCTGCAGTGCCCTCCGGGTCCTCCTGCAGCACCATCTGACCCAGTACCGAGCCGTAGGAAATGCCCCAGACATTCCAGCTCTCAAAACCCAGCGCCTGACGCAGGGTGCGGACATCGCGGGCATTCTCCACCGTGCTGTAGCCGGTCAGATCAACGCCGGCCTCGCGCGCCGTGCGGAAGCAGTCGCGCATGCGTTCGGCGGCATTGATCGAGCCCTGCAGGGGCGTTTCGGCCCAGGCCAGATCGCGGCGGACCGCGTCAAAGAAGGGACAGAAATCACCGGAATTGCCGATGCCGCGATGCTCCAGGATGTAGAGGTCGCGCTGTAGCAGGATGTCATGCTGGCGCAGCCGGTCGGCATAGCCTTCCAGCACCACGCCGGGCCCGCCGGTGAGATAAATCGCCGGGTCCTCGCGCACATCGGCTTCATCCTCGGCGGTGGAGGCGATTTTGACATAATTGAGACGGATCATGCGGCTGTCCGGATTATCCCGGTTCTCCGGCACGGAGATAAAGCCGCAGCTCAGTTCGCCGACTTCATAGTCAAAGCTGAACGGGCAGACAAAGGGCTCTGGCGTCGGTACCGGCCAGTCGATTGCCGCCGGTAGATCGGCCACGGTCACGTCTGTGGCCGCCGCATCGCTTACCGCGTCATCCTGCGCCCAGGCGGCCGCACCGAGCGATAACAGCCCGGCCAGGGCACTCGTGAGAATACGTTTCATAGCAACACCCCCAATGTCCCGCACCCCCGCGCGGGTTCAAATTGGAGGCGAGTTTAGGCGCAGAGACCGGCTCGGTCGATAGCCGTCCTAGTCGAACAGTTTCGACACCGACTCATCATTGGCGATGCGGCGGATGGCCTCGCCGAGGAGCGGGGCAACCGGCAGGCGGCGAACCTTGTCGGTGACCGTTGCGGTCGGGTCCGGGGAGATCGAATCCGTCACCACCAGCTCGTTCAGCTCCGACTTGGCGATCCGGCCCGGAGCGTCATTGGAGAGGACGCCGTGGGTGACATAGGCGGAGACATCGATGGCGCCCTGTTCCTTCAGCGCTGCGGCGGCATTGCACAGCGTGCCACCGCTATCGCACATATCGTCAAACAGAATGCAGCGGCGACCTTCGACGTCACCGATGATATTCATCACTTCCGACACGCCGGCCTTGGGGCGGCGCTTGTCAACAATGGCGATCTCGGCATCAAGCAGTTTGGCCAGGGCACGGGCCCGCACCACACCGCCGACATCGGGGGAAACGATGAGGAGGTCATCATCTTCGGAGTATTTGCGGCGGATATCTTCCTCGATCACCTTGGTGGCGAAGAGATTATCTGTCGGAATGTCGAAGAAGCCCTGGATCTGGCCGGCATGCAGGTCGATGGTCAGGACGCGATCGGCGCCTGCCTTGGCGATGATGTTGGCCACCAGCTTGGCCGAGATCGGCGTGCGGCCACCGGTTTTGCGGTCCTGGCGGGCATAGCCGAAATACGGCACCACCGCTGTGATGCGCCGCGCCGAGGCGCGCACCAGGGCGTCGATGCAGATCAGCAGCTCCATGAGATGGTCATTGGCCGGGCTGGAGGTCGACTGGATGATGAAGACGTCCTCGCCGCGCACATTTTCATCGATGCGGACGAAGATCTCACCATCGGCGAAGCGCTCGATCTCGGTCGCCGTCAGGGGGGCATCGAGATAGTCTGCGATTGCCCGAGCCAGCGGCTCGTTGGAAGTGCCCGACATCAATTTCATGGTGCTCGCCCCGCGCAGGTATGAATTCGCGCGCTCATTAACAGAGGGGCGGGCAAGTTTGAACCCGTAAATGCGTCGATTGGGGTTGTTAAAAATATCAGTCCGCAGAGAATGCCGGCGGCTCGGGCAGAGCGGGCGATTGCAGGGCTATGGCCTTGAACAAATCCCCCATCTGGTCGCTGTCGGTGAGACGGAAGACCTGACGCGCAATCTGCGCCCGTTTTTCCGGCGCCGACTGGCTCAGCGTGGCCGCGCGGGCTTCCAGACCCAGGCGGGCCAGGAAATCACCCTGGCCGATCGGGCCATGGCTCTGCAGGCCCTGCTGGTGCGCAGCCCGGGCCAGGGATTCGAAATCGACGCGGGCTGTCAGGTCTGCCGTGCCGGGCGCATCCAGCACCTCGACCTTTGCATGCGCCCGGATCGCCTGCAGCGTGTCTCCGGGCTCGCTCAGGGCCGGGCCGTAATCGATGAAGAGGGCGCGGCCGGGAGCCTTTGCGAAGCGCTTCGCCAGCGCTTCGACCACTTGCAGATCGCCGGGGCGGAATTCTGCCAACTGCCCGTCGGGCAGGTCTCGCAAACGCTCCGGGATCAGCGCGCTATCGGGGCCAAGGTCCGGTCCCAGGGCGAAGACGAACTCGCCCTCATCGCCCAGCGTCACCATGCGCTCATGCCACTGGCCGCGATGGCGAATAGCCTGGCGCACGGGCAGGCAGTCGAGAAACTCGTTGCCGATAATGATCGACGGCCCCGGTGCGACGGCTTCAAGCCGGTCCGCCCAGCCGATCTGGGCACCGCTCGGGCCGAGTGTCTGCGCCTGGACGGATTTGAGCGCCGCACTGGCTTCGATCAGCGTCACCTGTGCCGCCTCCAGGAAGCCGGGCAGGGCGCGGGCGGTGCGCAAAATGTCCGACATCATGGTGCCTCGACCAGGACCGAGTTCGATCAGATGGACTTGGCCTGGACGGCCGAGATCGACCCAGCTCTGTAACACGAACACGCCAACCAGCTCGCCGAACATCTGGCTGATCTCCGGTGCTGTAATGAAGTCCGAGCCGGCGCCGATCGGGTCCTTGGTCGCGTAAAAGCCCTCGACCGGGTCAAACAGGGCCTCGGTCATGAAATTGGCAATGGAAAGCGGGCCCTGTTCGCGGATCCGCGCTTTCAGGCGGTCTGCAATCATGCGGCGGCCTTGCTGGTCTGGTCCGATTTCAACGCCCGCCAGATCAGCCAGCCGCCCAGCGCGATCATCGGCAGCGACAGCAGCATGCCCATGGTGATGATGCCCTGAAGGGCCGGGATCATGTGATTATCCGGTTCGCGAACGGTCTCCATCAGCGCCCGGAACACACCGTAGAAGAGCAGGAAGAGGCCCGCATTGAGACCCGGTTTGGACAGGGAGCGGTACTTCCAGGTGGCGAAATTGATGATCGCAAACAGGGCCAGGCCCTCCAATGCCGCCTGGTAGAGCTGGCTCGGATGGCGCGTCAGACACAGCGGGTCATGCTCGAAGCGCATGGCCCAGGGACCATCCCAGGGGCGGCCCCAGAGCTCGCCATTGATGAAGTTTGCCAGCCGGCCGAAGAACAGACCGATCGGCGTCACCACAGCGGCGGCATCGGCAATGCGCCAGAGGTCGAGATCATTGCGCCGGGCAAAGGTCCAGAGCGCCAGGGAGACACCGATCAGCCCGCCATGGAAGGCCATGCCGCCATCCGTGATGCCCAGTACGATGTCCAGCGGACGCTCCCAGATCATTTCCGGATAGTAGAACAGGACATAGCCCAGCCGCCCGCCGGCGATGACGCCAAGCGTGGCCCAGACCAGAAGATCGTCGACCTGGGTCTCGTTGAACGGGGATTGCGGTTTCTTGGCATTGGCCGGGTGCCAGATATGCGGGCGGCGGCTCAGTGCCACCATATAGCGCCAGCCCAGCATCAAACCGGCGATATAGGCGACGGCATACCAACGCAGGGTGAAGAAGCCGATGGAGAAAATCTCGGGATCGATCAGATCGAAACTGGCCGGACAGGTCTGCATGATGTCTCGCTATTACCACTGCGTACCGGGCCGATACGCACGCACTCAGGTGCAGATGTGACGCTTCGGCACGTTGCGCTTTGCCACCCCGCACCGCATATAGGGCTTTCCCGACACTCTAATGGCTTTCTTTGATGCAAACGCGCAACCCGCTTCTCAATGATTTCGCAGATTTGATGACCGACGCCTTCGGTGCCGCCCAGGCCATGGGCGAGGAGGCGCAGGCCATGTTCCGCGCCCGTGCGGATCGAATCATTGCCGATATGGACCTGGTCTCGCGCGAAGAATATGACGCCGTGAAAGCCAATCTGGCCGACGCGATCGAGATCATCGCGGCGCTCGAAGCGCGCGTTGAGGCGCTTGAAAAGGCCAGCGAAAAGAAACCCGTAACGCGCAAGCGGAAGGCTCCGGCCAAAAGCGCAGCTGCGAAATCCACAGACTGATCCCCGCGCTCAAAGCGCTTTTTATTGCGCCTGCCGTGGCCCGGTCATACCGTCCTTGCACGGTGTGAGTCGCCGCGCAGACGAAGGAGATGGCTCCATGGACCTGCTCTCTGATGATGTCACCCTGACTGTGACCGATCCGCTGGATGCGGTCGAGCAGGCGGTGATCGCCGAACAATATCCTTATGACCGTGATGAAAGCGGCGAGCTGCATATCAGCACGCCGGGGGCTTGGCGTGACCACCAGATCTGGTTTGCCTGGCGGCCGGAGCTGGAAGCGCTGCATGTTTGCGCCAGCCTCGATCTGAAAGTCCCGGCCAACCGGTTCCGCGATGTCTGCGAACTGGTCGCCCGCCTGAATGAGAAACTCTGGATCGGTCATTTCGATGTCTGGGCCGAGGACGGTTCGATCGTCTATCGCCACGCCATGTCCCTGCCCGGCGACACGCCGGTGACCGCAGCCCAGGCCGCGGTGATGATCTCGGCGGCGCGTGAAGCGGGCGAACGCTTCTATCCGGCATTCCACTTCCTCATCTGGGGCGGCAAGACGCCCGATGAGGCGACCGCTGCGGCGATGTTCGAAACCGCAGGCGAGGCCTGATTACACACATGAGTCAAAGCGGAAAGATCGCCCTTATCGGGGCTGGCCATATGGGCGGTGCACTGGCGGCAGGCTGGTTGCGCAATAAACGCACGGGCATCAAGGCAGAAGACATTCTCATCATCGATCCGTCGCCGAGCGAGGCGGTGGAGGCTCTGATCGAGGACCACGGTCTGGAGCATACGGACCGGCTAAGCCTCACGGCCTCGACCCAGATCGGCACGATCGTACTGGCGGTGAAGCCGCAGGCACTTGATGCCCTGGCGGAAAGCCTGGCGCCGCTCCTGGCCAAGGATACGGCGATCCTGTCGATCATGGCCGGTATCACAATCAAACGGCTCGAACACGTCTTCGGCGACCGTCCGGTCGTGCGCGCCATGCCCAATACGCCGACGGCGGTGGGATCGGGCATTTCGGTCTGCGTCTCCAACCCGGCCGGTGAGCATTTCGAGGACCAGGCGACCAAGCTGTTGAAGGTAGGCGGCGATGTCGAATGGGTCCGCGATGAGCGCCTGCTCGGTGCCGTTACGGCGGTCTCCGGCTCCGGCCCGGCCTATATCTTCCTGCTGGCCGAAGCCCTGGCGGGTGCCGGTTTCGCCGAAGGTCTGCCGCGCGAGCTGGCCGACAAGCTGGCCCGTCAGACCATCGTCGGCGCCGGCGCCTTGCTGGCCGCCTCTGACAAATCCCCGCAGGACCTGCGGCGCGCGGTGACCTCGCCCAATGGGACCACCCAGGCTGCGCTGGATGTCCTTATGGGCTCGGGCGGCGGTTTGCCGGAATTGGTGCGCATGGCCGTTAATGCGGCTGAGCGGCGTTCCCGTGCATTGGGGGCTGAGCCGGAAGGTCGCTAGCGATTGCGCCTAACCCGGCAGGCTCAGTACAGCCCGCAAACCACCCATCGGACTATCGCCCAGGCGTAGCTCGCCGCCATGATTGCGGGCGACATCGCGCGTGATGGCGAGGCCGAGACCGACGCCCTTGCGGTTCTGGTTGCGGCTTTCATCCAGGCGCGAGAAGGGTTTCAGTGCCTCCTCAATCTGGTCCTTGGGGATGCCCGGGCCATCATCATCGACAATGATCTCGATACGCGAACCATTGCGGCGCACGCTCACGGCGACATGGTCACCAAATCCGGTCGCATTGGAGACCAGGTTGGCAATCGCCCGGCGGACCGTGCTGACCCGGACATCGGCGATGAGGTCGCCGTCATAATGCACATCGATCGGCGTACCGGTATGCGCCAGATCGCCGGTCACTTCCTCGGCCAGGGCCCCGAGATCGGTCGGTTCGGTCTCGTCCGACATCTGGCCGCGGGCAAAGTCGAGATATTCGTCGAGCATTTCCTCCATCGCGGCGAGATCGCGCTTGGCGTCCTCGCGCTCCGGGCTTTCGGGCATCAGGGCGAGCTGCAGACGCAACCGTGTCAAAGGCGTGCGCAGATCATGGCTGACACCGGCCAGGATCGCCGTGCGCTGTTCGAGATGCCGCCGGATGCGGGCGCGCATTTCCAGGAAGGCATGGGCAGCCTGGCGCACTTCGGTCGCTCCGGCGGGCCGGAAATGGGCCACGTCCTGGCCGCGGCCGAATTGTTCGGCGGCGTCGGCGAGGCGGCGGATGGGTTTGACCTGGTTGCGGATGAAGACGATCGAGACGGCGGTCAGAAGCGTTGAGGCGCCGATGATCCACAACAGGAAGATATGCCCCGTCGTCGCAAACACGCGCTCGCGCAGGGCAATGAAGCGCAGCACGCCGCCATCGACTTCAACGCGGACATCGACATAGCTGGGATAGCGCGTCGTATCGAACCAGAACTCATTGCTGATCTGGGCCGACAAGGCCGAGCGCAGGGTGCGGTCCAGCGTCCGGAAGAAGGAGGAGCGGCGTGCCGTTGGCAGGGTTTCACCTTCGCGGAAATCCACCGAGAGCCGCATCGTCGCATAGGCGGTGTCGGCCAGCCGGTCGAATTGCGGATTGTTCGGATCATCCTGTTCGTAAAGCGCTGTCATCATGGCGATATCGCCAGCCACGCCTTCCGACAGCCGGCTTGTTACCGTCTCCCAGTGCTCTTCGAAGAAAGACCAGGCGACGGCTACCTGCATCAGCGCCACCGGAAGGACGATGATCAGCAGGGTGCGGCCGAACAGGCCTTTGGGCGTGATGCGACGCAGCAAGCTCATTCGTCAGATCAATCCTCGAACACCGGATCGGCCGCCAGGCGATAGCCCTCGCCCCGGACCGTCTGCAGATGCAGGGGTTCCTTTGGATCGTTTTCCAGCTTGCGGCGCAGCCGTGTGACCTGCACATCCACGGCCCGTTCGCCGCTGCCGGTCCGTTCCGACAGGGCCAGGCGGGAAACCGGCTGGCCGGCGCTGGCCGCCAGGGCCGCCAGGAGGGCACTTTCCCCGCCGGTCAGGCGCACAGGCTCGCCCGCACGGGAGAGCTGTTCGCGGTCGATATCGAAACTCCAATCGCCGAACTCGACGCGCTTGATGGCCGCCTGGGCTGGCTTGGTCCGGCGCAAGATGGCGTTGATGCGCAGGATCAGTTCTTCCGGCTCGAACGGTTTGGACAGGTAGTCATCGGCACCGAGGCTGAGCCCCTTGATCCGGTCTTCCGCTTCGCCACGTGCGGTCAAAAGCATGATCGGAGTTTCTGACTGATCGCGGACCGCTTCGGTCATCTCGAAGCCGTTCATGCCCGGCATCATGACGTCGAGCACAAGGAGGTCGAACTCTAGCGCCTTCATGGTCGAAAGGGCCTTGGTCGCGTTCTCGGCGGTGGATACCCGATAGCCGCGCTCCTGCAAGAAGCGCTTCAACAAGCTTCTGATGCGGTCGTCATCATCGACGACAAGGATGTGGGCCTCGTCCGTAGCGATATCAGTCATTGGCGCTCCCGTTGGGGCGAAAATAGCTCAGTCCGGTCTGAAGCGCCAAGGCGGCGGCAAGCCAGAGCCCGCCAATCCAGATCAGGAGCACCGCTTCATGGGCCAGCCAGCCCAATGGCAGCGCGATCAGCGGCAGGCCGGCCACGCTCATGGCGAGGGCGGTCTTGAGCTTGGCGGTGAGGCTGACCGGGGCCGCCTGGGACGGCGTTTTCGAAGCCAGGCGGCGCACCGTGACGGCGGCGTCGCGCAGGATAATGGCGATCACCGGGACATAAACCTCCGGCGGGGCGGCCAGCATAAGCGTGTAGACCAGCAGGTAGAGGTCAACCAGCAGCTTGTCGGCGATAGGGTCCAGCACGGCGCCAAACCCGCTCTCGACCTGCCAGCGACGGGCCAGATAACCATCGAGCCAGTCCGTTGCCGCGGAGATGAAGAAGGCCACGAAGGCATAGCGGCTGAAGTCGGCAGCCAGACGGGAGCCGGGCTCCAATGTCAGGCCGAAAACGGTCTGGCCGTTCTCAAGTCCGAAGGCAGTGTAAAGCGCCAATGCCCCGGTGATTGCGAACAGGATACGCAGTGATGTCAGAATGTTGGGAATATGGGCGCGCACCGGCGGTCTCTATTTCTGGAACCAGTCATGGATCCGTTTGGCCATGGCTTTGGACACGCCGTCAACCGCTTCCAGGTCCGCCAGCGCCGCATTGCGCACCGATTTAGCCGATCCGAAATGCGCCAGTAGCGCCTTTTTCCGTGACGGCCCGACACCGGGAATGCCGTCGAGCGGATTGTCGGTGATCGCCTTCTTGCGCTTGGCTCTGTGCCCGCCAATGGCGAAGCGGTGGGCTTCGTCGCGCAGGCGCTGGAGATAGTAGAGCACCGGGTCCTTCTGCGGCAGTTTGAACGGCGCATCGCCGGGCAGGTAGAAGGCTTCGCGGCCGGCATCGCGCTCCGGTCCCTTGGCGATCGCGGCGACGGGAATGTCGGTGACGCCGAGCTCCTCCATCACCTCCAGCACGCTGGAAAGCTGGCCCTTGCCGCCATCGATGAGGACCAGATCGGGCACCGGAGCGCCTTCATCGCGCTCCTTGATCAGGCGCGAGAAACGGCGTCTCAGCATCGCCGCCATCATCGCGAAATCATCATTCGTCGCGGCATCATCGCCCTTCATGTTGAAGCGGCGGTAGTGGTTTTTCTCAAACCCTTCCGGGCCTGCCACAATCATCGCGCCGAGCGCATTGGTGCCCTGGATATGGGAGTTGTCATAGACCTCGATACGCTGGGGCACATCCTCCAGCTTGAAGACGCGCTGCACACCGCCGAGCAGTTGGGCCTGGGTGGCGCTTTCCGACAGGCGACGGGCCAGGGCTTCGCGGGCATTGGTCTCAGTCTGGCTGACCAGCTTGCGTTTTTCCCCGCGCTGGGGGGCGAGGAGTTTGACTTTGCGATCAGCGCGCAGGCTCAGCGCCTCGGCCAACAGCTCTGCGTCCTCGATCTCATGTGACATCAGGATCAGGCCGGGGGCCGGTTTGTCGTCATAGAACTGGGCCAGGAAGGCGGCGAGCACATCGGCCGGCTCAGCGTCATCCTCATGGCGCGGGAAGAAGGACTGATTGCCCCAGTTCTGGCCCGCCCGGAAGAAAAACACCTGCACGCAGGAGCGTCCGCCATCCTGGGCCACGGCGATGACGTCCGCCTCCTCGACCCCGGTCGGGTTGATGCCCTGGTCCGTTGTCACCGCGGCAATGGCGCGAATACGGTCACGCAGGCGCGCTGCACCTTCAAAATCGAGGTCGTCTGAGGCGGCCTGCATGCGTTCCTGCAGATCGGCGCGCAGTGCGTTGGACTTGCCGCGCAGGAAGGCTGTCGCCTCCGCGACCAGCTCGTCATAGGCCTCCGGCTTGACCAGATCGACGCAGGGACCGGCGCAGCGCTTGATCTGATACAGCATGCAGGGCCGGGTGCGGCCTTCATAGACGCTGTCGGAACAGGTCCGGATCATGAAGGCCTTTTGCAGCGTGTTGAGGGTGTGATTGACCGCGCCAACGGAGGCGAAGGGGCCAAAATAATCGCCCTTGGTCTTGCGCGCGCCGCGATGTTTGAGCAATTGCGGGGCCGCATGATCCTTGCGGATGAGAATGTAGGGGAAGCTCTTGTCGTCGCGCAGCAGGATGTTGAAGCGCGGTTTCAGAGTCTTGATCAGATTGGCTTCGAGCAGCAGCGCTTCGGTTTCGGTCTCGGTAACGACGAATTCCATCGACCGCGTCAGCGCGATCATCAGGGCGATGCGGTTGGAATGGCCGCGACCGGAGGCATAGTTGGAGACGCGGTTTTTCAGATTGCGTGCCTTGCCGACATAGAGCACCGCTCCATCTTCGCCGAACATGCGATAAACGCCCGGCCTGGAGGGCAGGCGTTTGACGTATTCGGCGATGAGCTTGGGTCCCGTCAGCGATTGCGCCGGCGCGGCGGACGGGTCATCTATCGCAGACGAAGATTGTTTTGAGGGACTCATGGATCACAAGATCGCGCTGGTAACGGGCGGCGGCAAGCGTCTGGGTGCTAAAATCGCGGCGGCCCTGGCTGAAGATGGCTGGCATGTCATCATTCACTACAATTCTTCCGGCACGGCGGCCCGGGCCGTTGAGGCTGCGATCCGGGAAAAGGGCGGTTCCGCTTCCACCGCGCAGTTCGATCTGGGTGATGTAAAGGGCGTGCGTGAATTCATGTCCTCCCTCGACCGGGTTGATGCGCTGATCAATTCGGCCTCGATTTTCGAAATGGACCGGCCCGAGGCGGTAACGGCCGAAATGCTGGATGAGGCCATGCGGGTCAATCTGATGGCGCCAGTCCTGCTGGCCTCGGCCATGGCTGAAAAGCACAGCGGCCGTGCCTCTGGGTGTGTGATCAACATCCTTGATCAGAAACTCTTCAACCTGAACCCGGACTTCTTCTCCTACACCCTGTCCAAACACGCGCTTCTCGGCGCGACCACGACGATGGCGATGGCGTTCGCGCCGCGCGTCCGGGTCAATGGCATTGCGCCGGGCATCACCCTGCCGTCCGGCGGGCAGGACCAGGAAGAGTTCGAACGCGCGCATAGACTGAATCCGATGCAGGGCGGTTCAACGCCCGAGGATATCATCCGCGCGGTGCGTTTCATCCTTGCGACCGATGCGATGACAGGCGAGACGATGATCATTGATGGCGGCCAGCATCTCGACGCGCGCGACGGCGATGTGATGTATGCCGCCGGCGTGCCGGAGGACAAGGCTTGAGACTCGACCAGGTCATCGAAAACGCCCTCGCCAATACGACCGGTGAGGATGTCTTTATCTACCGTCTGGAAGGCGTGAAAATGTCGATCGAAATCGGCATTCACGATTATGAGCGCGGCGTGCGCCAGCAAGTGCTGGTCGATGTCGTCACGGTGGTCAGCAAGGACTGGTCCGGCGCCGACGATATCGCCACGGTGGTGGATTACGACTACCTGCTGGACGGCATCAAGGCACTGGAAGAACGTCAGTTCGACCTGCAGGAAACCCTGTGCGGAGAGATCCTCGACATCGCCTTGAGTGCCCAAGCGGTGATGGCGGCCCAGGTGACCACGCGCAAGACCGAGGCCTACAAGGACGCCGAGGCCGTCGGCCTGACCCGGTTCCGCCGCAAGCGTTAGATGTTAAGCCAGTGCCGTTTGCGCCAAGTAGGCGATATAGGCGACATAACCGGCAAACAACATGGCGCCGGTGATCCGGTTGATCGGGCGGCGCAGCAGCACGATGGCCGCGATGACGAGGCTGGCACCCAGCATCACCCACAGGTCGAGGCCGAAGAAGCTTTCCGGCATCGGCAGGGTTTGACCCACAGCGCCTGCGGCCAGGCCGGTTGCACCGCCAACGGCAAAGACGTTGAAGATGTTGGAGCCGAGAATATTGCCGATCGCCAGATCGGCCTGGCGGCGCAGCGAAGCCATCACCACGGTAGCCAGCTCCGGCAAAGAGGTGCCGAAGGCCAGGGCCGTCAGACCAATGACCGCTTCATCGACGTCGAGCGCGCGTGCCGCTTCGGTGCCGCCGATGACAATCATCTGAGCGCCGACCGGCAGGGCGATAAGGCCGCCGATAATGGCAATGATGATGCCGCGCCAGCTGGCCGGTAGCCCGTCCATACCATCGACATCGGTCAATTCGGTGAGCGTCGGATCATCGGTGTTATTACGTGCCAGGATGCCGAGAATGCCGACATACAGCACGATGGTGATCGTCAGGATCGAGGCTTCCAGCATGTCGATCTGGCGATCCCAGCCGACCACGATCAGCGCGACGGCGGCGGCGAGCGCGATCATCGCATTACGGCGAAGACCCGGTGTCGTGGTGTGGATCGTGCCGAGCACGGCTGGCAGGCCGAGCACGAGCAGGAAGTTGGCGATATTGGAGCCAACGATATTGCCCAGAGCCAGTCCGGGCGCGCCCATCAAGGCTGACTGGACGCTGACCACCAGTTCCGGCGCTGATGTGCCGAAGGCGATAATGGTCAAACCAACGAAAAGCGGCGGAAGTTTCCAGCGGCGAGCCAGGGCGGCACTGCCGCGGACGAGGAAGTCGCCACCGAAAAGGAGGATGACGATCCCACCGAGAATCAGGCCGATGAACTCAGGTGCTGACATGGAACTACTCGCCGCTGAGACGTTGAATTAATCGATGCGGCGGTATTCGATAAGATTAAGCAGAGCAAACAGGGCAGCAACGCCGCCGATAGCGTACAAAGCAAACATGGTTCTTCCCCAACTGATATGGTTCGAGCGGGTACATAGCGCGGCTGGTGGCCGCTGGCCAGCGAAGTTGGTGCCATGAACTGGCGTCAACGTGTGGAACCCTATGTAAGGCCACTGTTTCAGCTCTGGTGGCGGCTGCGGCGCGGCACCACGCTGGGCGTCCGTGTGATCGCCGAGAATGATGCCGGGCAGGTGGTCCTGGTCCGCCATACCTATATCAGCGGCTGGCATTTGCCGGGCGGCGGGGTCGAAGCGGGCGAATCGGCTGCGCTGTCAGCCATGCGAGAGCTCGAGGAGGAAGCCGGTATGCGGGCGCTCGAACCGCTGAAACTGGTCGGCATCTTTTCCAACCACGCCGTCTTCCGGGGTGATCACGTTCTGCTTTACTTTGCCAGCGCCCTGGAGGCGTGCGCCTGCGATAGCGATGGCGAGATTGAAGAAGTCGGCTGGTTCGCGCCGGATGCCCTGCCGTCCGACACTTCACCGGGCACCCGGCGACGCCTTGCGGAATACTATCATGCGCGGCAAGTCGACGAGCAGTGGTAGAGTGTGCTGTCGCGGCTGTGCGGCGTAGCGGGAAAGGCAGAAAAGGCGGGAGCGGCGGAAAAGGTGCGGTGCACCAGCCAATCAGCGTCCATGCGAGGGTAAAACTGACTGAAAGGCCGGTACACCGCGGGGCGCACGGTGATGTTTTAAGCGCGTCAGTCTGAACCCCGGCTGACTATTGCCGGCTCAGTTTCGCCGTGTTTGCTGGTGAAGAGCGTGTTTTATTAGTCCTTTCTTTGTTGCGTAACGCCTACACTGAGCACGGGATCGATTCGTTGAGACATAAATGTCGGAACAAAGGCCAGACAGGATAGTCGAGCCGGGGCTGGGCAGTGATGCCGGCGACTGGCAGGACGGCTCCGACACGGAGACCTGGGTGTCCCAGGTGCTGCCGGGCATTCTGGCTGTAGCCTTCGTGATTGTGGTTGCTCTCGCCGTGGCCGCAGGCGAGCGCGCGCTGATGACGTCAGCGCGACAAACCAATGCCTCGACCCTGCAATCTGTGCTGGCCAATACGATACAGCGTTTTGAGGCCTGGGCGCTGCACCAGGAGGATCACGGCAGTATCTGGCTCGATGATGAAGGGCTGATCGCAACGGTCAAAGAGCTGCGTGAGCTGGGAAGCGCTTCAGAGCTGATGTCGGCTGACGTGCAGCTCGAGGCGCGCATGCGCCTCGACACGCGCGTCGCCGAATATGGCTATCGTGGCTATGAGCTCGTTGATCGGGGCGGCAGGGTGCTGTCGGCAATGGACGAGCAGCGGCTCGGCCTGCAAAGCGAGGCCCTGCGCGTCTCGGGCACAGCGGCTGATGGTATTCGGCTGACCTCGCCGCGCATCCTTGACCGGCTGCAGTCCGGCGAGGAGGGCGATGGTCATAGTGAGCTGAGCGTCATCGACTTGATCATCCCGCTGCGTGAGCCTGCCGGGGTCGTCGGCTTTCTGATTTTCGAGGTCGATCCTCTGCGCGAATACACCTCGACCTTCCAGGTCGGGCGCACTGGCGTATCTGGCGATACCTATGTGGTGAACAGCTCCGGTCGCCTGTTGAGCAATTCGCGCTATGACCGGCAATTCATTGAGGCCGGGCTGTTGCCCGAGGGACATCCGTCCATGCTGCATCTCGATGCGCGTGATCCGGGAATGACCTTGCGCTCGATCTCGTCGGGAGTGCGCCCCTATGGCGAGTGGCCGTTGACCTTCGCCGCGCGCGATGTGACGGCCGGAAATCGGGGACAGAACCTTGAAGGTTATCGCGATCCGCGCGGCGTTCTGGTGATGGGGGCCTGGGAATGGAGTGAGAAGCGCGACTTCGGGGTGATCACCGAGATCGAACTCTCAGAAGCGCTGGCCGGAGCGAGCCAGGCGCAGGCTGTTCTGCGCGTTTTCGCTGTGGCCATGGCGCTGTCATTCATTCTTCTTGCGGTCCTTTTCAGTGCGCACCGGAATATCAGTCGCCAGCGCGCGCTGGTGACGCAGGAAGCGCGTCAGCGCTTGAGCCAGATCCTGATGTCGGCCGGCGAGGGGATCTACGGCATCGATCGCGATGGGGCGATCACCTTCGTCAATCGAAGTGCCTGCGAAATGCTGGGCTATAGCGAGGACGAGCTGGTCGGCAAATCGTCTCACGCCATGATCCACCATTCGCATCGCGACGGTACCATTTATCCGCGCGAGGAATGCCCGGTTCATACCGCTGGCGTTCCAATTGTGGAAACCGACAAGGAAGTGTTCTGGACCAAAAGCGGTCAGCCCATTCCGATCGAGTTCTCGACCACGGCGATCAATCCGGATGATGTCAGCGGCGGTGCTGTTGTCACCTTCCGCGATATTTCCAAACGGCGTCAGGACGAACAGGCGCTGCGCCGCTATGCCCAGGAGCTCAAGCGCTCCAATGCCGAGCTGCAGGAGTTCGCTTACGCCGCTTCGCATGACCTGCAGGAGCCGTTGCGGAAAATCCAGGCGTTCGGCGACCGCCTGTCGAACAAATACGGCGCCGAATTCGATGATACCGGTCGCCACTATCTCGAGCGCATGGTCGATGCCGCGGGCCGAATGCGGCAATTGATCGATGATTTGCTGAGCTATTCCCGGGTCAATTCCAAGACCACCTCCTTCCTGCCGGTTGAGTTGTCTGCCGTGGTCGCGGATGTCGTGTCTGACCTCGAGCCACGCATCGCCTCGGAAGATGCGAAAATCCGCGTCGGCGAGCTGCCGGCAATCGAAGCCGATCCGGCACAAATGCATCAGCTCTTCCTCAACCTGATTGCCAATGCGCTCAAATTCCGCCGTGCCGGGACGCAGCCCTCGATTTCGATCGAAGGCTCGGTTGAGGTCGGAGAGGCCGGTGCGGTGGCCCGTATTGCTGTTGCCGACAATGGTATCGGTTTCGAGCCTCGCCATGCGGAGCGGATTTTCGGCATGTTTGAGCGTCTGCACGGCCGCGAGGAGTTCGATGGAACCGGTGTCGGACTGGCAACCTGTCGCAAGATCGCTGAGCGCCATTCCGGCGAGCTGACCGCCTGGGGCGAGCCGGATGCGGGCGCGGTCTTCACGCTGATATTGCCGATCCGGCAGGGCGGCGGGATATGAGCCAGGGACAGGACAATAAGGACCGTAGCGGGGGGCGGCCCGCCGAGCGTGGCCTCCTGCGACCGGACATGCTGATCGGTATTATCCCGGTGATCCTGGCCGCTGGGGCGGTGATCGCCCTGATCCTGCCGGGTCTACCGGCGGATATTCGCGCTGTCACGTCGCTGGCGGTTGTCGCGGTAACCGGAGCCGGACTGGGGTCGGCCTTGTATCTGGCCAGTCGCCTGACCGAAGTGGAACGGGCTCGGCGTGAGGCATCGGAACACGCCGAAGAGCTGGCTCGGATCAATGAAGACCTGAAAGTTTTCGCCTCCGCTGCGTCGCACGATTTGCAGGAGCCCCTGCGCAAGGTGGAGAGTTTCGGCGGCCGTTTGGCCGACCGTTATGCGGACCAGCTTGGCGATGACGGTCAGCTCTATCTCGACCGCATGATCGATGCGGCCGGTCGAATGCGGCATCTGATAGATTCGCTACTGGAGTTTTCCCGCGCCAGCCAGCGCGACATCAAGCATGAGCGCGTCGATCTGAACGATGTGCTGGAGATCGTGCTCGATGCCCTGTCCGAACAGGTCAAGCGCTCCGGTGCGGTGATCACGGCCGTAGATTTGCCATCCGTTTATGGGGATGCAGGGCAGATACGGATTGTGTTACAAAACCTTCTGGGTAATGCTTTGAAATACCAACCGGCGGGGCAGAGGCCGGAAATCACCTTTTCGGCGGGGCAGGCCGAGCATGCCGGGAGGGCATATGCGGAGATCTCCGTGGCCGATAATGGTATCGGCTTCGATCCGAAATATTCCGATCGTATCTTCTCGATGTTCGAGCGGTTGCATTCGCGCAATGAGTATAGTGGCGCCGGTATCGGTCTCGCCACGTGTATGAAAATCGTTCAGCGTCACAAGGGCACGCTTCGCGCGAGCTCTCAGCCGGGACAGGGCGCGACTTTCACCCTGGGGCTACCGGCTCAGCAGTAAAGGTTGAAAAAACCCGGTCTGGGGGCTACGGGTTGGGACAAGCAAAGAGGCGGGCATATGAGCACTGAAGACGCGCTTTTCACGATCTTGATGGTGGATGACGACCCGGATGATCGTCTCCTGTTCAAAGAGGCGTGCGAGGAAGTGCGCCTGCGCAATCCGCTCGAATTCCTCGAGAATGGCGAGCAATTGCTCGATTACCTCAAGCGCGAGGGCAATTACGCTCACCTCAAGGGCGAGCCCTTCCCGGGCATTATCCTGCTCGATCTCAACATGCCGTTGAAGGACGGGCGTGAAGCGCTGGAAGAGGTCAAAGCTGACCCGAATCTGCGCGATATCCCGATCATCATCCTGACTACCTCGAAGAGCGAAGACGACATTCTGTCCAGCTACGGCTTGGGTGCGTCCTCCTATATCGTGAAGCCGATCTCGCTCGACCGCCTGATGCGGGTGATCAATTCGATTGGTGAGTATTGGGTCCAGATCGTGGAAGCGCCCGGGCAGCCGGCCGCCGATCAGGAACCGATCGACTAGTCTGCCGTTTTCCCGCCGGATTCCCCTGCAAAGAGTATTGTCATGTGTCCGGCGTTTAGCCGGGCTAAGAAGGACGTGGGGATAAAGGGAGCGGGGCCATGAGCCGTCTGACAGGAATTTCCGTGACGCTTTTCGTGTCCATGGTTCTGGCCATGGTCATGCTGGTCTCGCTCTGGTTCTACCTGCCGCAATGGCTCGGCTGGGTGCAGGACGGTGCCGACCTGATCGAGGACGCCATCGTCTCCATCCCGATGCCCGAGCGCTACAACAACCTGGTGCGCATCTATGCCAGTGACGACAAGATCGTCCTGCTGCTGTTCACGATTATCGCCCGCATCATGCTCGGTGTGATCGGCAATATCTGGACCCGCTTTACCCAGCGCGACCGCTACCATGTCGCAGGGCCGGGCCTGATTTCCTCGATCGCGTCGATGATCTCGACCCTGATGCTGTCCTTCGTGCTGGCCATTTTGATGCTGTCGACGCTCGCCCTGACGGCGGAAGGTCTGCTGCATGCCATGCTCGATATGGCGGACTATGTCGAAGACATGCTGGCGCAATTGCCGCTGCCGGGGCGCTGGACGGCGGGCGTGCGCTACATCGTGTCTGACGACAAGATCCTGCTGCTGTTCTTCACCATCGTGGCGCGCATCGGTATCGCCCTGGTCGCGACGAGCTTCACCTCTGCCATGGTGGGCAACAAGCCGCGCATTATTGCTCCGGCCTAGGGCTCAGCCGCTCAGCGCCTTGACCAGGTAGGGCAGGGAAATGTCCATCCGGTAATCCACCGAGGAGTGATTGTCGGGGAATTCCTCATAAATGTGTTCGACTCCCATCGCCGTCAGCTTGCGGGTCATGCGGCGGGCGCCATAAACCAGGTTGTACTGGTCGACATCGCCGCAATCGATATAGAGCGCCTTAAGCCGTTTCAGACCTTCGCCATGGGCGTCGGCAAGTTCCAGCGGGTCCCACCGTTTCCATTGCGCCCAGCGTTCCTCAATGAGCTCGCAGGTATCCATGGTGACCGGCAGGCGGATGCCGAGATAGCTGTCCGGATCAGGATCATAGGTCGCGGCCATGGCCAGGATCATGAGCGCGTGCAGGTCATCTCCGGACAGTTTCACCGCGTTTTCGAAGCTGTCGATGAAGCGTTCGATGGTACCACCGCCCTTGGCGATGCGGCGCAGCGTGTGCGGGAAGTCCGGCGCATAGCCCAGTTCAAACCCCATATCGCCCGCATGGCAGGCGGCTGCCGCCCAGAAATCGGGATATAAAAGCGCATGCACCATGGAGCCGTACCCGCCTGAGCTCTTCCCGAACACGCCACGCTTGCCATCACCGCCGCAACCGAACTGGGTTTCGATCGCAGGTACGCATTCCCGGATCAGGAAATCGGCCCAATTCCCCATCGCCGCAGAGTTGATATACTGATTGCCGCCGAGCCGGGTGAAGCAATCGGGAAACGCGATGACGCAGGGCGCCATCTTGCCCTCGGCAATCAACCGGTCCGCGCGTTCGGGAACATTCTCGCCGAAATTTTGCCAATTGGTGTGCTTGGGCCCGCCAGCGGTAAACCCGACCAGATCGACCAGGAGCGGAAGGCCTTTGCCGTCATGTCCGGCCGGCACATAGACATCGACCCGGCGGTCAAGGTCGTCGCCGAGCATATTATTGGCAATCGCCTGACTGGTGACGGTGATCGACGTAACCGTGCCGGCGGGGGTGTCGGAGTTTCGGCGCATGGGGAACCTCTTGCGATTTGCCGCCAGCCTAGCCATGCGCAGAGCCGAGGCAAGCGCTTGAGATCAGCAGCAAGTCAGGCCAAGTTGAAGCATGAGCATTGCCAAGACTTACATCACCGCCGATGAGCTGTTGCGCGACAGTTTCAAACTGGCTTCCCAGGTCATCGAACGCGGTTTTCTCCCCACCCATATTGTCGGTGTCTGGCGCGGTGGAGCGCCGGTCGGGATCGCGGTCCAGGAATATCTGGAATACAAGGGCATCAAAACCGATCACATCGCCCTGCGAACCTCGTCCTATACCGGCATTGATCAGCAATCGCGTGAGGTGAAGGTCTATGGCGAGGGCTATCTGGTCGACACGCTCGATGCGACGGACCGGGTTCTGATCGTCGATGATGTGTTCGATAGCGGCCGTTCGATCGAGGCCATCCTGCGTGTCCTCAAGTCGAAGCTGCGGCGCAATTATCCCGTCGATACCCGTATCGCCACCGTCTATTACAAACCCAAGCGCAATACGACCGAGTTGACGCCGGACTTCTTCCTGCATGAATGCGATGACTGGCTGGTCTTTCCGCACGAGCTGTGTGGTTTGAGTCCGGAAGAAGTGGCGGCGAAAGGTGTTGCGGCCCCGCCGGTGACGGACGAGGCATGAGCCTAGTCACCGAGGCGCAGATTCGCGGCATGGTCCTGGTGGCCGAGGGCGAGCTGGATGCCGCGCAGGCCGCACTGTGGAATGATATCCGTATTGAGCCGGAAGTCTGGTCCCCCGCGGACGGGGCCGAACATGGCGTCGGCTTCTGGGTCCTGGCCCGCCATGAGGGCGATCTGATCTGGTATGACAGCCTGGCTGAGGAATTCCGCGCAGGAACAACTTTCGGCGAACAGGTCTTGCCGGAACCGGTTGCCGGCGCGCGGTCACTGGCCGAGTTGCTGGCGAAAGTCGCCTAGGCCTCATCCAGACCGATGTCGAAGTTCGGTGCTGAATGGGTCAGCGCGCCGACGGAGATGACATCGACCCCGGTCTCGGCGATACCGCGCACGGTCTCCAGATTGACCCCGCCGGAGGCCTCCAGGATGACCTTGCCCTTGGCTTCAGCCACGGCACCGCGCAGGTCCTCGAGCGAGAAATTGTCCAGCAGTACGCTTTCCGCCCCGGCCTCGATCGCGGCGGGCAATTGATCCAGCCGGTCAACCTCGACCGCGACCCGGGTCATATGCCCGGCATTGGACTTGGCCGCCTGTACCGCTTCGGCGACCCCGCCGCAGACGGCGACATGATTATCCTTGATCAGAATGGCGTCATCGAGCCCGAAGCGGTGTAATGCGCCGCCGCCGGCCTGAACGGCCTGGAGTTCAAAGGCGCGCAGGCCCGGCGTGGTTTTTCGCGTGTGAGCTATCCGCGCGCCCGTGCCGTCAACCGCATCGACATAACGCTTGGTGAAGGTCGCGATCCCGCTCATCCGGCCCATGAAGTTGAGGGCGATACGCTCTGCCGACAGCAGCGCGCGCGCCTTGCCGAGGACGCTGGCGATGATATCGCCCGTCTCAACCCTTTCACCATCCTCGACCTGGGTTTTGACCAGCGCTTCGGGATCCATCTGCCAGATCGCTTCAAGCGCCGGCTGCATGCCGCAGATCACACCGTCGCCGCGCGATTTGAAGAAGAATTTCGCATTCGCAGTCGCCGGGATGCAGGCCAGGGCGGTGATATCGCCGCGGCCACCCTGGTCCTCGGCAAGCGCGCGGCTGACCGCGTCACGCAGGATATGCGGCGGGATGGGATTGACGGTCATGATGTGTCCTATTCGGCCGGCAGGGCATTGGAGCGGCGAGATGCGTGCATTACCGCCAGATCTGCAAGGGTCAGGCGGGTGTGCCGGGCGTCCGGGCTGGTTTCAGGATAGTCGGTCCTGAAATGTCCGCCACGGCTTTCCTCACGCTGAAGCGCTGCGGTGGCTATGAAGCGTGCCGCCAGGATGGCATCGCTCTGTCCGTAGCGCGCTTCAATCTCGTCGATCAGCTCGACCAGCTGCCACAGTCCGGCTTGCGAGCGCTCGACCCCGCAATGTCGCGACATCGCCTGGCGCAGACGGGTCAGGGCGAGGGGCGGAAGTGCCGGAGCGGCTTCCACGTTTTCAGGGTGTTGCCCGGCACGGGGGGGCTGAGGCTGGCGCGGTGTTGTGGTCCGGACGGCCTTGGCGCAGCGTGCCGCAGCGACCAGGCCTTCCGCCAGCGAGTTCGATGCCAGCCGGTTGGCGCCATGCAGGCCTGAGGAGGCGCATTCGCCAATCGCCCAAAGACCCTTGATGCTGGTGCGGCCATCAATATCCGTCATTACTCCGCCCATATGATAATGCGCGGTCGGGGCGACGGGGATGGGCTCGATACGTGGATCGATACCGGCGCGCTCACAGGCGGCGAAAACCGCAGGAAAGCGATCAGGAAAGTGCTCGCCGATGGCCTCGCGGCAATCGAGATAGGCACCCTGTCCATTAGCATTCTGGCGGTGGACCGCACGGGCGACCACGTCACGCGGTGCCAGCTCGGCATCGTCATGAACGGGTTTCATGAAACGCTTGCCGGATGTGTCGGTGAGGGTCGCGCCTTCGCCGCGCAGGGCCTCGGTGCACAGTGGTGCAGGGTCCAGATCCGCATTGAGCGCGGTGGGATGGAATTGCACGAATTCGGGATCCTGGATCACAGCACCCAGACGCGCGGCCATGGCCATGGCCTGGCCCTGGGCGCCGGCGGGCGTCGTCGTCAGCGCAAACAATCCGCCCGCGCCTCCGGTGGCCAGCACTGTATGGGCGGCTGTAATGGCGGTCGTATCGCCTTGTGGTCCACGTGCGAGCGCGCCGCTGCAGCCGGTCTCGTCACCGAGGAGTTGAATGGCCGTCCAGCCCTCCAGAAGCTCCACATGAGCGGCGCTGCGCACTGCCTTGATCAAGGTCGCCATGATCGCTGCGCCGGCCCCATCGCCCTTCACCCGGGCGACCCGGTGTGCGGAATGAGCGGCTTCGCGCGACAAGGCCCAGCGATGGCCGTCGCGTTCGAACGGGGCGCCCAGGGCGGCGAGGGCTTCCACCTCTACTGCCGCGCCCTCGGCCATGGCTTGGGCCGCTTCGGGGGCAACCAGGCCGGCGCCGGCGCGGACCGTATCGGCCGCATGTAGCGCCGCGCTGTCATCGCTGGCCAGGGCTGCCGATACCCCGCCCTGGGCCCAGGCCGAGGCCGAGCCTTCACCCAGTGGCGATCCGGTCAGCAGGGTCACCGGTTTGGGGGCGAGCTTCAAGGCTGCCCACAGACCGGCAATACCGGCTCCAATAATGAGCGTGCGGTCAGCCATTACGGCCTCGCTCGCGCGCCGCAGCGAAATCGTCCAGCGCCTTGTTGAGGTCCTTGCAGACCTGGGCGTGTTGGGCCCGGTTGAGTTTCATGGGAAAGAAGCTGATCTCGATCAGCCGGTCGCGCTCGGCATCGGAAAACCGCCCGGCCAAATGCCGGCCTACGGCCTGGAACAGGAGCGAGCGGCGGATCTTCATGACATCCTCACCGTCGAACCGGTCCTGATGCAATTCGAAACCGGCAATACTGGCCGGGTCGACGGCACGCAGCAGGGCGTTGACCTTGTCATTATGCGCCACGGCGTCGGACGGCCCGTCCTGGAATTTGGCATTGGTGATCAACAGGCTGAGCAGGCTCTGCCCGTCCTGGTCAGTACCGAAATCGTAGAGTTCGCGACCGTCCTGGCTGACGAGTTTCACGCCGCTCTCCTAGACCGTGACAATATCCACGGGTTTTTCCTGGCAGGCCGGGTCGAAGCTCGCCGGTGCGGCCGGCTTGGGCAGGTCGAGCATGGCCTGTACAGAGGCGCGGGCCCCCTCGATCACATCAGCGTCGACATGCACTTCATGCTGCTCGAAGCGCAGGGCGTCATAGATGTTTTCCAGCGTGATCTTCTTCATGTGCGGGCACAGATTGCAGGGCCGGATAAACTCGATCTCAGGCACTTCCACGGCGACATTATCGCTCATCGAACACTCGGTCAGGAGCACCGCTTTCTTGGCGCCGCTCTTGCGTGCCCAGTCCGCCATGGCGGCGGTCGAACCGGCGAAGTCGGCCGCCTGTACGACTTCCAGCGGGCTTTCCGGGTGAGTGATGATCACCACGCCGGGATGAGCGTCCCGCAGGTCCTGCACGTCCTCGGTGGTGAATTGCTCGTGGACTTCGCAGCTGCCGGCCCAAGTGAGGATTTTGACATCGGTCTGGGCGGCGACATTCTTGGCCAGATACTGGTCCGGCAGGAGGATGACGGTATCGCTGTTGAGACTTTCCACGACCTGAACCGCATTGGAGCTGGTGCAGCACATGTCGCATTCGGCTTTCACATCCGCCGAAGTGTTCACATAGGTGACAACCGGCACGCCGGGATAGGCCTGTTTGATGCGGCGGACATCCTCACCGGTGATCGAGCTGGCCAGCGAACAGCCGGCTTCCATATCGGGGATGAGCACGGTTTTTTCCGGGGCCAGGACCTTGGCGGTTTCGGCCATGAAGTGAACCCCGGCCTGGACGATGACATCGGCATCGCTTTCCGCTGCCATGCGCGCCAGGGCGAGGCTGTCGCCCATCAAATCACCGACACAGTGGAAGATATCCGCGGTCATGTAGTTGTGGGCGAGGATAACGGCGTTTTTCTCCGCCTTCAGCGTGTTGATGGCGTGGATAAGGGCGGCCTTCTGCGGCCATTCCATCGGTGTCACGACGTGTTTGACGCGCTCATAGAGATGGTCCGTTGCCGCCTTGACCTCATCGGTATACGGCAGGAGATAGGGGTTCGAGGCCTCGCTGGCGTTCGCATCGGTGCTGGCCTGGCTGCCGTCCCAATTCAAGCGGTCCATCATGTTACTCCCCGTCTCGGCATCATGATTTTGACGCCTTTATGCTCTAAATGAGCATTTGTTAGATCCGATAAACGGCGACTTTTTGAAAGCCGCCTTATGCTCGAACTGAGCCTAATGATGGAACCGATATATGCTCAGTTTGAGCAAAGCGCAAGCGACCAGCTGGTAAAACCAGGTTCCTCGTCGATGTGACCGAAGTCGGGTCTTACTGGGAGATGCCGACGATCAGTGTGGCCAGCATCACCGCGGCAAAGGCTGCGCGCTTGGGCGGTGTCGTCGAGGCGGGGAGATAGACCAGAGCCATGCTCGTCGCCGCGGCAATCAGTGCTGCCAGCCACCAGGCACCTGTGATCGCCGACATCAAAGCGATGCCGTAGGCGATGGCGATAGCAGCACAGGTCATGATGGTACGCACAACAAGCCCCCCAGCTCACTCGTTACCTTACCGTTTAGAGTGGTTCGCGTCCAGAATATCCGTCACAGGTTGAGTCAGCTGTCTTTCAGCCGCGGGGTGGCCAGGCCCAGTGAGGGCAGGCCCGCGAGCGCCTCACGGCGATAGCGGAAGAGCTCTGCCGGGCGGCCGCCGGTCTGGCTTTCGAACTTGCCTGTCCCGTCCACGAAACCGGCACGATCGAGGGCGCGACGGAAATTCTGCTTGTGCAGGCGATGGCCGATGATGGCTTCGACGACATGCTGCAGGTGGGACAGGGTGAAGAGGTCTTCCATCAGCTCGAAGACCACCGGGCGGTATTTCACCTTGCCGCGCAGGCGCGACAGGGCGGTGGCCAGAATCCGGCGATGATCGGAAGCCATGACCCGGCCGAGCCCGGCGCAACCCGGATCGCGTTCGGCCTGGCCGTCGCGGGCCGCCTCGGCAATCAGGCCAGCCTCGTAGAGCAGCTCAAACCGGTCCAGAACGCGTTCCTCATTCCAGCTTGATCCGCCCAATCCGAAGGTCTGCTTCAGGCGGTCATGGCGCGCAGCCCGGCGTCCGGGTACCGCGGCCTCATCCGCCCAGGCGGACAGGCGGGGCAGGATTTCACTGTCGATCACAGCCGGCTTGCCCTGGCGCCAGTCTTCCCAGGGGAAGAAGCTGTACCAGTCCTGCCAGATGCCGCCGCCATCCGGCGGGGTTTCCGTGTCCGGGGTCAGAGCGAGATAGCCGACCGAGATGATGCGTGCATCGTCGGCGTCGCCCATGGCGGCGATCGGGGCCTCGCGGCCGCGGTCGCCGAAGGTGTAGAGCTGTTCGACATAGCCGAGTTGGAAGCGGGCCTGTTCGGCGACCCAGCGGCGCAGGCCGATCTCGAAAGTGCGATGCTCGTCCGGATCGAACGGGCCGAAGGGGAGGGCGACCTCACCGTCCTGCTGGGCCACGACCAGCACTTGCGGCCGGTCCGCATCGACGGACAGGATCACCGCGTTGAGACCAACGATAAGGCTGTTGTCGAGCGCTGCCATGGCCCCGTCTTACCCTTTGGCCTCGACCTCGGCCAGCACGGTTTCAAATCGCTCGAGGAAGAGCAGCTGGGCCTGCTTCACCGGCAGCGGGCGGATGGCGATCTCCAGGCCAGCCGGCGGGCGGCCGAAGAAGTTGATCGATTCCTCATGCGTGAAACCAGCTATCTGGGTCGCCTCGAAATAGGCACAGATCATGTCGGCCCGCTTGATCTTGCGCTTGTTTTCCTTCGACAACTTGGCCGGCAGACCGAAGCGCAGGTGCACCGCCGCCTCGAGGCGGTCCTCGAAGGAGCGGTAATCCACGCCGAGCGCGGCCTTGAACGGGCTGATCATGTCGCCAATGACGTATTCCGGCGCATCATGCAGCAGAGCCGCCAGGCGGAGTTTGGCGTCGAGCCCCGGATAAAGCGCGTCGAGGATGTTCAACACTACAACAGAGTGCTCGGCGACGGAAAAGGCATGATCGCCCTTGGTCTGCCCGTTCCAGCGCGCCACACGGGCGAGGCCGTGCGCGATATCCTCGATCTCGACATCGAAGGGAGAGGGATCGAGCAGATCGAGACGCCGGCCGGAAATCATGCGCTGCCAGGCGCGTGGGGCATTCGATTTCGCGGCGTCTTTGGACATGCGGGGCGTTTCCTCATCAAGCGGGCGCCGGGGTGTAGCAGAAGCGCTTTGATCTTGCCAACAGGCCTGCGCGTGTTTGACGCGCCGGAAGTGCTGGACGCGGCCGCCCGGTCGGGTTGATATGGGCACAAACAAATGAGGGAGATATCCATGTCCTTGACCCGTATCGTCATGCGCCTCGGCCGAAATCCGGATGCCGGTTATCCAGAGGGCGATGATAATCACGGCTATGTCGTTGTCGCCCCCCTGGACAAGGACGGCCATCTCGATGTCGAGCTATGGCGGGCCGAGCGCGCCAAATGCACCGTCGACCGCTTCTCTCCTGACGAGGCTGAAAAAGCCGATGGCTGGCTGACCCATCGCGGGAGCCACTGGTTCTTCCACTATGACGAGGAGCATGAAGGCCCGGACGAGCCGGTCTTCCGCCTCGGCGAGCATGTCATGCGTGTCGGCGAGTATCTCACCATCCACGAAGCTGACGGCGATGATCTGACTTACAAGATCACCGAGGCTCAGCCGGTTTAGGGGGCTTGTAGGCTGGCCGCTCCCCCTCTCCCACGGGAGAGGGATTAAGCGAGAGGGTGGAAACGCCAACGCCTGCGATTCCCCCCTCATCCGCCCTCCGGGCACCTTCTCCCTCAAGGGAGAAGGAGAGCGGTGACACGTGCCGCTTTCCGCTGCGCTCTTCCCAATATTGTCATCCCTGACGGATGCCCCGCGCACGCGGGGCGCAGATCAGGGACCTCGAGGCTCGCGGCGCGGTCCCGGATCTCCGCCCGGATGCCCCGCTTCCGCGAGGGCAGGCAAGTCCGGGTCTAGGTCAGCGACAACACGCTGACATACCCTCCTCGCCCTTGATGGGCGAGGTCCCGCGCAGCGGGGGAGTGGGTGACGCGGCGAAGCCGCTACTGCGAACCAACTCGAACTTTGCAGGTTTTATGTGCGCCTTCGGCGCGCACCCACTCCGTCTTGCGACTGCGCCGCAATCCACCTCGCCCATCAAGGGCGAGGAGGCGTCTGTCTATGCTTGCTTACCGCTTATTGGGAAGCCGGCTTGGCTCACGCTATTCCTCAGCCACCAGCGCGATCAGTGACCGGTCCGGGCTCACGGCCAGACGGGTGACGCCGGTATGGCCGGCGCCGGCGAGGTCGAAGATGGCCTGCCAGGTGCCCTCATCATTGCGCCAGACGATCTGGCCGTCATTGGTCGACAGGAAATCGACCGTGTCATCAGGCGCGCCGATGGACACGAAGTCCTGGCTGGTGCCGGGCAGGTCGAACAGGACTTCGGCCGTGCCGCTGGCAAAATCGAGCGTGTGCACCGTGTGGGCGCCGGTTTCAGCATCACCGACGGAGAAATAGGCCGCTTGGCCGCGCGGCGTGCGATACAGGGTCCGGCCCGGATTTTCCGCAATCTGGGTCACGGTTTCCGGCGTGGTGGTCCGGTCGATCAGCTGCAGGGTGAAGGGCCCTACACTGCCCGGCTCACCGAGATAGAAGACGGCGACATGGTTCATGTCCCCGGAGAAGACATAATAACCGACCGGGGCCAGCTCATGCGCCAGCTCGCGTTCGGAATTGTCGAACCGGGCCAGGGCCGCATTGCCGGCATAGCCGCCTTCAGGCTGCAGCAGATAGCTCAGACGCATGCCATTGGGGGCGATGCGCGGCGAGTATTCGCTTTCCACCGGGGTGCGGGTCACGGGCTGGGAATTGCCGGAAGCGATATCGAGGCGCCAGATATCGGTCTCACCGCTTTCATTATCCCCGGCCGTGTAGAGCAGGGCGGTGCCGTCCGGGGTGAAGAAGGGCTGATTGTCATAGCCCGGCCGGTCGACCTGGGTGACGCGCTCGCCCAGCGACGGGACACCGTCTTCCCACTCCAGCGCGTAGATGAAGATGTCATTGCCCGGCATGGCCGGAGCCGCGTCCTCAGCGGCCTCTTCCGGCGCGGGTTGGGCGTCTTCTACGACGGCTTCCGGCGTCTCTGCCGGGGTTTCCTCGACCGGTTCCTGTGCGGAGCAGGCGGTCAGGGTGAGAAGGGCAATGCCGAAAGCCGGATATTTCATCGTATTTGTTCCTATCGTTTGCGCACAGCCGCCGCGCCGACACCATAACCGGCGCCGAAAGCGCACATCACGCCATGTTCGCCTGAAGCCATGTCATCGGAGTTCTGCTCGAAATTGATGACGACGGACGAGGAGGAGGTGTTGCCGTATTCGTGCAGGATGCCCGGGGCGTTTTCCTCGGTCCGGTCGCGGCCGAGGATGCGTTTGGCGATCATGTCGACCATGCGGATATTGGCCTGGTGCAGCCAGGTGCGGCGCACCTCGGACGGTTCCAGTCCGATATCATCCATCATTGAGCGGGCGACAGTCGGGGCGAAGCCGACCACGTCCTTGAAGACCTTGTGCCCGTCCTGGTCCAGGCCCGGCGCATAATCGGGATCCACCGTGCGCTCGGCGTCATTGATGAAGCCGAAATCGGAGCGCAGGGCGATGGAATACTTGTTCTGGCAATGCGTGCCGACCACGTCCCAGCCGCCGTCCTGGCCGTCATCGGCCTCGACGAGAATGGCGCTTGCTGCGTCACCGAAAATGAAGTGCACATCACGGCGGGAATGCACATTGATACAGGTCATGATCTCCGGTGAGCAGACCAGCATGCGCTTGGCCTGGCCGGACTGGATCATGCCATTGGCGATGTGCAGGCCATAAAGGGCCGAGGCGCAGGCCATGGTCAGGTCAAAGGAAAACCCGCTCGACCCGATCAGGTCCTGGATTTCACAGGCCAGGCCCGGAAAGTTTCGCTGCTGGGCCGAGGACGCGACGATGACACCATCGACGTCAGAGCCGGAAATACCGGCCTTTTCCAGCGCGGGCGTGACCGCCTTCATGGCGAACTCGGCCTGGAAGGCGGTCTGCTCAAACGGGCGCGGCGCTATCTCCGGCGTCATCGTGTCGATGTTGAGAATGCCTGACTTCTCAACGACGTGACGACGTTCAATACCGGACGCGTTTTTGATGAACTCAACACTCGACAATGGCTGCTCGGCCATGTCGCCAGCGGCGATGGCGGCGGCATTGTCGGAATTGAAGCGCTCGGCCCAGGCATTATAGCTGGCGACGAGTTCTTCATTGGTAATAACGGCTTCCGGGATGTAATGCCCCGTCGACCGGATAATGCTTTTGCGCACGATTATTGGCCCGTTTCTTCCCTCGGCGATCAGCCTAGCCGATGATTTCGTCTAATCAATGCGGCGCTGCACCGTAAAACAAACGTGCAGCGCTTATGGCTGGGCCGGTTAATTCGCCCAAAACTTTTCGTATGAGCGTTATTCAGCGGAAAACTTCACCCACCCCCCTTGACCTCACGCTGCGCTGCACCAATTATTGTTGCGACGCAGCAATTCGAGTCTGTCTCGAGGCGCTGCAGCGAGTTTTAAAGCGTCGAAACCACTCCTCCCCGGTTGAAGACGTATGACTGGCCCGGCTGCGCCAACCGCAGCCGGGCCTTTTTTTTGTCTGCAGCTCGGGCATGGGTCACCCGGTCAGTCGGTTTGTGACGCAGAATTTTGCGTCCGTGCTCGTTTACGAGGCAGGTTTGCACAATATTCGAGCGCCAGAGCCGCTTCCGCACAATATCCGCGCAATTGCATGGACAGGCGTCCGGCCCTGTTCCTAGCTCTGCTGCGACGCAACATGCCAGCAGTGATGTGGAGGGAATGGTCGTGGATAGCGGAAACAATGCCTGGGTGCTGACATCGACGGCGCTTGTTCTGATGATGACCTTGCCGGGGCTGGCCCTGTTCTATGCCGGCATGGTGCGGCGCATGAACGTGCTCTCCACCCTGATGCAGAGTTTCGGCGCTGCCGCTGTGGTGACGGTTTTATGGGCGCTGGTGGGGTATTCGCTGGCCTTCTCTCATGGCGGACCGGTCAATGCCTTTGTCGGCGGTCTCAGCAATGCCGGGCTGGCCGGGATCGCGCCGGAGACCATGAATGGTGACCTGCCGGCCAATCTTTTCCTCATGTTCCAGCTCACCTTCGCCATTATCACTGTGGCGATCATTGCCGGTGCGGCGGTTGAGCGTATCCGGTTTTCGGCGTTCCTGATTTTCGCGGCTTTCTGGCTGGTCCTGGTCTATGCCCCGGTCTGCCACTGGGTGTGGGGCGGCGGTTTCCTGGGCGATGCCGGCAAGCTCGATTTTGCGGGTGGCGCGGTTGTTCACATCAATGCCGGTGTCGCCGGTCTGGTGCTGGCCAAGGTATTGGGTCCGCGGCGCGGCTGGCCGGGCGGGGCACTGATCCCGGACAATCTCGTCCTCACCCTGATCGGTGCGGGCATGCTCTGGGTGGGCTGGTTCGGTTTTAATGGCGGCTCGGCCCTGGCGGCGGATGGTGCGGCGGCGCATGCCTTTGTCACCACCCAGATCGCTGCGGCCATGGCGGCGCTGACCTGGATGATCCTGGAATGGAGCCTGCGCGGCAAGGCCAGCGCCCTGGGCGCGGCGTCAGGCGCCGTGGCCGGTCTGGTGGCGATTACACCGGCCGCCGGTTTCGTGCCGGCCTGGGCGGCCTTCATCATCGGCGCTGGCGGCGCGGCCGGCGCCTATTGGGGCGTGACCGGGCTGAAGCGCCTGCTCAAGATCGATGACAGCCTCGATGCCTTCGGCCTGCATGGCATTGGCGGCTTTGTTGGCGCGGTACTGACTGGCGTGTTTGCGGTTGAGGCGATTGGCGGCGCGCCGGGGGCCATTGAAGGCAATCTGCTGCAGGTCTGGACCCAGACCTGGGGCGCGCTTTCGGTTGCCCTCTATAGCGGCGCGGTGACTTTCATCATCCTGTTCGTGATGTCGAAATTCATGAGCCTGCGGGTCAGCGAAGAGGCTGAACGCAAGGGTCTCGATACCGAGCTGCACGGGGAATCGGTGGGGAGCTAGGGCGCTAGCTTTCTGCAACGCACAATTCCCCCGGATTTGTTCCGGGGCCCGGTAGAAACAAAAACGTCGATGACTCGTGGCGCTGTCAGCTCCCAGAGTCATCGACGGTGTGTTTCAGCCAGACCCCGACATGCGTCGGGGGGAAGATGAAGGTCGTTGCGGTGCGCTATTTGTGCGGCGCATCGGTAACGGTGGTTCCCGCTACCGCTTCTCCAGGAAGATCGTGCCGGCCGAGTAACCTGCACCGAAGGAGCAGATCAGACCCTTATCGCCGCTTTCAAACCCGTCATGGTGGCGGTGGAAGGCGACCAGCGAACCGGCGCCGGCGATATTGGCAAACTCGTCAAGCACAACCGGCGCTTCATGCGGCTCGAAATCGCGGTCATAGACCTTCTTGGCGATCATCATATTCATGTTGATATTGGCCTGGTGCAGCCACATCCGCTTCATGTCGGCGGGCGAGAGCTTCATCTTGCCCAGCTCGGTCAGGATGAGCTCGATCACCATCGGGCAGACTTCCTTGAAGACCTTGCGGCCCTCCTGCACGAAATAGCGCTCCTCGAAGGCCGGTTCGGGCGTTTCGGAGGCGTTGAGGAAGCCGAAATTCGAGCGGATATTGTTGGAGTACTGGGTGATCATCCGGTTGGACAGGATGTTCCAGCCGTCATCGCCGGCCACGTCTTCCGCCTCGATCAGCACCGCCACGGCAACATCACCGAAGATGAAATGGCTGTCGCGATCGCGGAAATTGAGCTGTGGTGTGGTGATTTCCGGGGTCACGACCAGGACCGATTTGGCCATGCCGGTCTTGATCATATTGATGGCGGAAATCATGCCGAACGTGCCGGAGGAACAGGCCACAGACATGTCATAGCCGAAGCCCTCAATACCCAGCGCCTGCTGGATCTCGATGGCGATACACGGATAGGTGCGCTGCATGGAGGTGGCCGAGCAGATCACCGCATCGACATCCTTGGCGTCCCGGCCGGCATTCTCCAGCGCCTGCTTGGCGGCGGCGAGGCCGGCTTCGGCCATCAGCGAAATCTCTTCATTCGGACGCGGCGCGACGCTCGGGCGCATGCGCTCAACGTCGAGCACGCCCGCCTTGTCGATCGTGTAGCGTGACTTGATGCCGGAGGCCTTCTCGATGAAGGCGGTCGAGGAGGCATTGAGCGGTTCAACGACACCGCGCTCAATGGCGTCGGCGTGTTCGGCGTTGAATTTTTCGACATAAGCGTTGAAGCATTCGACCAGCTCATCATTGCTGACCGTCTCTTCCGGGTGCCACAGTCCGGTCGACCGGATCACTGCATTCATACGCCTTACTCCCTCGGTTTGGGCTGGCGGGAAATTAGTGGCAATGGACCAGCACGTCACCCGGGCAGCTGCGTTTACTGTAACAAGGTCTGTGCCAGCCTGCTTCGCGCATAAGTATCACTAAGAAAACACAATGACTTTAGGCTTTGATATCAAACAAGGCGGGCGTAAAACTGCGGCGTCTTGTTTGGGGGAATAGAGACGTGACGGAGAATTCTTCAATGGCCGGACCCGGCGGGCAGCGCGATTTCCTGGTACTGCGCATTGTCCTCTTGGCGGTCTTTGCCGGCGCCCTGATCAGCCGCTTCGTCAATCCGGTTTTCCTCAATGACCAGGGCGAGATGCTCGTCCTCTCCCAATCCTTCCAGCTGGTCTATGACGAACAGCCGCCGCTCTATGCCTGGATTGCCAAGGGCCTGCTGGAGCTGACCGGGCGCCATGTCGCCGCGCTGGAAGCCTTCAAGCTGATCTTTGCCATAACCGGTCTGTATCTGTGCGGTGTGCTGGCCTACCGGGTGTCCCATTCCCCTGCTGCGGCGCTGTTATCGGTCGCCTTTGCCATGTCGCTGCCGACCATGGGCGAGGATGCGCTGAGCGAAGCCACCCACACCGTGGCGATGATCGCTGTCAGCCTGGCCTCCACGTTGTTGATCTTCCGCCAGATGCAGCAACCGCGGCGCTTCTTCTGGCTCGTCCTCGGGCTGGTCTGGGCGCTGGGCCTGGCCTTCAAACACACCATGATCATGCTGGCGGTCGCCCAGATCGCAGCGCTCTGGGTAGCGCGCGTGCCGGCGCGGGTCGAGCTGAGCAAACAGGCGGCGATAGCGGCGCTGATCATGCTGGCGCTCAATGCGGCCTTCTTTATCCAGCTGCTCTCTACCAGTGCCGCAATCGACAATGGCCTCAATGAGTTCGGCATGGGGGAGAGCACCTTCGCCTTCCTGCGCGGACTCAGCGATTTTCTCAGCTCCATTCTCGCCGAGGCCGCACTTCTGGTGCTGACCGGCATCTATATGGCGGTGCGCTACAAGGCGAGCATTGCCCGCTGGTATGGCGAAATGGGCCAGGAAGAGCGTGTCCTGCTGTGGAGCGGGCTGATCTTTCTGGCGATCTGGGCCGTTTCGATCATCATCACCAATACATCCGTCGTACGCGATCGCTGGCTGGCGCCGGGCCTGGTCTGGCTCTGCCCGGTCTGGGCCGCGGCCATGTTCCGGACCTTGGGCGATAACGGCAAACGCTGGGCCGGGCGGATTGCGATTGTCTTCATCGCCCTCATTCTGATCGCCCGTATTGTCGATCTGCAGGCCTCGGAAGAGCCTCGCCAGGCGGGCTGGCAGGACATGGCGTCGCAGATTTCGGCGGCCTATCCAGAGCCGGATATCCTGTTGTCCAAACACATCAATGATGCTGGCAATCTGCATCTGGCGATGAATGTGCCGGTCGCCGTGGCCAATGGATATCTGCCGCCGCTGGAGCAGCTACCGCAAACCGTGCTGGTGATGTGGCGCGATGAGGGCGGGGTTCCGCCGGAAATCACCGGACTTCTGCGCCAGGCGTCCGCCCGCTGGGGTGAGCTGGAGTGCGGGGCGATGGATACGCAGGACCTGACCGCCGGCGGCGCGCAGACCTATCGCCGGTATTTCATGGTGTGTGAGCGCGGCTAGCGGGCGAGGGCGGCGCAGGCCGCATGGCGCGGGCAATTGGCCTCATGGTCATTGACCATGCCGACCCGCTCCGTGCCCCTGTTACCAGCGTCTTGCGGGGAAGGGACATAGTGAAGGTTGATCGCTATGTCCCGATCACCGACGACAATGTCGTCGGTGATCGATTGAATGATGCTGGCTTTCTGTTCGAAAGACAGCATCTCCCAGTGGCCATAAAGGTCTCTGGCGGATGACACGACCTCTTCGCTAGAGCGGCCAATTTCCTTTAGCGAGGCGAGTTCACTCTCCAGCTCCGAAATGCCGGTCTCGATCGCTTTGATCCTGGTGCTCGCATTCGTCTCCAATTCCTTGAACCGGTCTCGCTCAATCACACCGTCGTTGTAGCCCTTCCAGGCGAGTTCACGGTCTTCCTTGAGCTCGGCCAACTCCCGGCGGAAAACGCGGATCTGGTTTTCTTTGGCTGTGGCTTCGGCCTCGTTGGACGCCAGATAGGCCTCGATGTCCGTCGAGGACGCGAAGAAGGTCTGGAGCTGACTTCGAAAGATCGCCTCCAGGTCATCCTGTGGGATCTTGTTGCGGCATTGCCGGCACACGAATTTCCTGTACCGCTTGGACAGCACATACATCTTGCTCCCGCAGCCGCACCTGACCTTGCCGGCAAACAGGTATTGTCCCCGGGGGCCTGGCTTATTGCCTTTGGCCTGCCGGGCAAGGATAGCGTTGCATTGATCCCATAATTCCGCGGAGACGATCGGTTCGCACGGCATCCATACCCATTCGCTTTCGGGCTTCATAGCCCGGGAGTTTTCCGTGGGGCCGACGCATGTGTGATTGATCCGATAGAGGCCTTTTGCGTCCGGATTGGTCAGTAGGCGCTGGATGGTCGGGACAGAGAAGAGCGATCCATTTCGCGTGCGATAGCCGCGATCGTTCAGTGTTCGCACGACTGTTTTCTTTCGCTGATACTCGGCGAAGAGTTCGAATATGAGGGCGCGTATGGGCGCTTCGTCTGGGTCCGGTACAAGCTCATCACCTTGCCAACGAAATCCGAACGAGGTTTTCCCGGACAGACGTTTGCCCATCTTCGCCCGCGTGGCGATCGAAAGCCGGAGGCGATCCACCGTCTCTTCGCGCTCGAACTGGGCGACGCTCGCAATAATGCCGAAGAACATCCGCCCAGACGGTGTGCTTGTATCGATGCTCTCGTGGATTGAGGTCAGGTCCGCATTGTGTGCCTGGAAGATATCCGCCAATTCCAGCAATTCGCGGGCGTTGCGCGCAAGGCGGGCGAGCTTGGAGAACACCAGCCCGGAAATATGTCCTGACTTGATGTCGGTGAGCATTCGCCGCGTTTCGGCGTGTCCCATGACGGTTTTGCCGGACACGCCCGAAAGGTCATAGACCTCAACAACGTCCCAACCTCGCAATTGGGCGAACTGCTCAGCGTTACGGCGATGCACTTCCGGACTATCGCCGCGAGCCTGATCCTCGGTCGAAACGCGGATCCAAATCCCGACGGCTTTCCGCTCCACATTCTCCATGGTGCGCTCCTCTAATACGGAGACGCCCAAACGTACCACGAATAGCGACGGCGAAACATATGTTTCTTTAAATTCAGCAATTTAAGTGGACAGGTGTTTGTTTTTGTAAAAGGTAACGCGAGAATTTGGGGGGCGGATGGACCGCTGTTGGGGGAGAGGAGTGAGCGTTCAGCTCAATCGCGTCAGCGTGCGGATTGGCGCATGTCAAAATTGGGAAGTCAGCGGGGTTGTTCGGAAAGAGAAAAGAAAGTGACACCCAACGCAGCCGCCTCGAAGACGGCAAGCGAGTAGTGCTCGCTCTGCCATGGACGTCGCTTCTTCGGCAGGCGTGATTTGAGCTCCGGGTACAGGGAGCAGATGGCGGAGGCGATATCGTCTTTTGAGGCCGCGCCGTACATGCAGAAACGCTGCCGGACCCTGAGCTTCGGAATTTGGACGATCACGCACGTCTCACAGGCTGCGTCTTCAGCAATCAAGGTCAGGAGCCGTCGAATGCGCACGTGGCGCGTCGACGTCGGCGTCAGTGCATCCTCAAGCACGAGATGGCGAGGTCGATAACCACGCAACAATCTTGCGGCAATGCCCCGGCATGCCTGGTTCTTGTTCGCACGAGCCTCATGCCCGCCCCAATCCAAAAGCCTTCGCTTGTCGTCGAACACGGCGAAATAGAGCCCCCGTGAACTGGGCTCGATCGCAAGTACATGGGCTATGTGGTGTAAGCGGCTCAGGGCGAAGTGCCATCAAGCCGATGGCAGAGTGTTCGGATAAATTCGACCTTGGTTGCGGGAAGCGCACCACTGGAACGCTCGTACCGCTTCTTGAGGGCGTGGGCGCGAGCGAGTGTCTTTCGGCGATTGGCGATCGTCGTGTCGGGCAGAAGCGTCGATGCGGGTATATCGAAAATCAGTTCGTACGTGATCAGCGTGCCGACATCAGGGCGCAGCCGGCCGCTTTCATATCTGGAAATCGTGCTGTGAGTGGTGCCGACCAGTCGAGCGAGTTCCGCCTGGTCGAGCCCGCCGCGCCGCCGACAGGCTTTGAGCCGAATGGCGTTGGCGTCAATCATGATGCAAGGGCACGGCGCCGTTAGCAGCGCAGTGCATGCTTATTGTTGCATGTTCAAGCGATCCTGGGAGGCGTGGGGATGTGCGGGGTGTGCACATACCCACGTCTGGACAGGGAAGAGATCGTATGACGCTGGCAAGGTCGGGTGTTGGAAAGGTTCAGGATAGCATTAGGGAAAATTGACCTACAACAAATAGATATTGCTCGACCAAAACGTGCACCGGATCTCGACTGTTAACTACTTAAATAGTTGATAAAACTTCATAATCTGGATCATGCGGTCAACTTCGGAAATTTCCTTTGCCGGAATTCGAAGAATTTCTTTCTGCTACATCTTGCGGGTGAGGCCTGCAATGCCCATACATATTGAGCTTGGATGTTCAGGTTGGGAAATATCGATGGGTCGGCAACACGTAGGTCACTCGGAAATCGCAACGTTTGCGGGAGCAAAGGTTAATCTTCCGCAGGATGTTGCGTCAAAGTATCGGCAGCAGGTGCGTGGTCTTCGTGATCGTCTGAAGGCTCACCTCGACGCGCATCCGAACTTCTCGCTCAAGAAGATGTTGTTATCGGGCAGTCTCGCAAAAGGTACTGCGCTGCGATCCTTAAACGATATTGATGTTGGCGTGTACGTCGCGGGTTCCAGTGTGCCCGACGATATCGGTGGGTTGCTGGATTATATCGCTGACAAGATCGTTGAAGCCTACCCCAACGTCACGTCTGACCAGCTCACCCGAAATACCTACAGTATTACACTGTCATTCAAAGGGTCGGGGCTCGACGTAGATATCGTTCCGATCCTCTATTACGGAGACCCCGACTGGCGGGGCGACCTCGTGAGCCAGGATGATGGATCATTCCTGGAAACCAGCATTCCGCTTCATCTTGATTTCATAAGAGATCGGAAAAAGGCAGCGCCCAATCACTACGCGCAAGTGATTAGGCTGCTCAAGTATTGGTCAAAGCAACGCAAAGACGAAGATGCGTCATTCCGATTTAAGTCGTTCATGATCGAATTGATTATGGCGAAATTGGCAGATCAGGGGGTGGATTTTTCTGACTACCCGGAGGCGCTCCAGCAATTCTTCACCTACATCATCAATTCGAACTTGAGCGAACGCATTGTGTTTAATGAGCACTATGATTTCGCGGATGTCGAATGCTCCGATGTATTGCAAATAATCGATCCAGTGAATGCCAAGAATAATGTTGCTCGATTGTACACATCAGCAAATGTGAATGCGATCGTTGATGCTGCGGAAGCCGCCGGCGATGCAATTGATTGGGCTCTTTCTGCACCGACAAAGACTGCCACTGTTGAAGCTTGGCAGGGCGTTTTCGGTCCAACTTTCCAAGTATGAGGCAGACCAAATGAGTGGATCGTATACCGTATCGAACACCACCACCTTCACTCTTACCCATGCCAAGTATTTGGCGTCAAAGGTTCGGACGGACTTGATGCGTATGCATAGGTATTATGGCAAGCCGTCATTGAATGAAATCGATGAATACGAAGAGGAAGTGACAGCTTTTCTCAAAGAAGGATATTTGGGTGAAGTTTGGTATGGCTTCAGGCGTGATGAAAAATGGATTGAACCAAGCCTGAAATACACCGCTCGCGACTTGAGTGGCGATGGGGCGGATGATCGTCCTGGATTGCTGCCTACCCGCAAAGATATCGAGGGTGCATCCTTCTACTCCTACCTCACCTACTCCAGCCGTTGGAACGCCCTTAGCGAAACAGAGAAAGAAGCGTTTAGATCCAAGCTCGCGGTAAAACGTGTGGGGGCGCCTAAGCCTGAAATTTCTGGCTACCTCTCCTCCGATCAAACCTATAGCGCTGGTGGGCGTGCCCTAAACCGTTCTGTTGTGAAGGGGTATTAAGGATGGCAGATCAGAATCTTTTTGGTGCCACCGTCCAGTTGCCTGACATCGACGCGAACGAGCGGTTGAGCCGCTTGGTTGGAATGGACGATAAAATCGCCCGACTATCCAAAATGTTGGGAGTTCTGGTCGACCCAAACGCGTTGCAGGCGTGGGCTCAAAGACATCATGCTGGCGCAGGAGGTGTTGTTCAGTTGGTTGGTCGACGGCCGCCGTTGGTTGTGCTTGCGGGTGATGTTGGTTCAGGCAAGACCGAACTCGCTGAGACAATCGGTGATCGTGTCGCGAGGGAGCAAAGGATAAGTATCACGCTCTTTCCGCTAAGCCTCTCTACGCGCGGGCAAGGCCGCGTCGGTGAAATGACCCAGCTCCTAACCGAGGCGTTCGACCATGTGGCAGCGTTCTCGGAACGTCTAAAAAACCCGGGCGGAAAAGCTCGTGGCGCGGCTTTGTTCTTAGTGGATGAAGCGGACGCTTTGGCGCAGTCTCGCGAGACAGATCAAATGCACCATGAAGATCGTGCCGGCGTAAACGCCTTCATCCGCGGGATCGACAAATTTGCCAACAATGCACTGCCCGCTGCCGTCATCATGTGCACCAACCGCCTGGGAGCGCTCGACCCGGCTGTACGGCGGCGTTCTGCCGATGTGATTGAGTTCTCTCGCCCCAATCCAGAACAAAGAGCGGCGGTACTGTCACCCTACCTGCAGCAACTTGGTGTCAGTCAGGAGGGGGTGCGCCAGATTGTTTCCGCGACGGGACCCAGCCAAGCCCGAGAGGTCGGGTTTACGTATTCGGACCTGACGCAACGGCTTTTGCCTACGATCGTTCTAGAAGCGTTCCCAAATCATCCGGTTAGTGAGCAGCGAGCGATCGAGATTGCCCGCAATCTCGCCGCAACACCCCCATTCAAAGCGTCTTGAGCTCTGGGAGGGCTTGATATTCTGAGAATTTAATGGGTGTCCGGATTAGAAAGCTTCGGCGCTATCTTGTTCCCAACTGCGCGCACATAGGCATTTTTTCTGGTCTACTTTTCTAACTATTGCGCAAGGCAGGTGCGCACAGTTTCCGGTATGGTGAATTATGATGTGGGATTTCGTTCAGGCGGCCTTTCCTTATTTGCGATTGATCTTGTCGCTATTCGTTGTGGCTGGTGTGGTTTATGCAGGCTATTTGACGGTAATCGGATTTTTGCCGGCGCTTTGGCGGCTTGGGAACGGACTCCGTCACAAGAAGATAGCGGTTTTTGCATCGGGAGATACGCTTACAAGTCTTGTGGACCTTCTCGGGGACACCAAGCTTTTCACCAAAAAAAATATCGTTGCGGTGAGTAGGCTGAACGACTTGGGGCGGGCCGAAAATGCACAAACCTATCTGGTTCATTGGCCTGACTGGGGAGTGGACGGACTTCGTCGAATTCTGACTTTGAAAAAAGATCAAACAGCCCTGGTCGTTTACGCTCCACATGCAGGCGGTCGAGTGGATAACGAGGCCATTGACGAGCTAGAGCGGCATCGCAATGTTGTCTTGGTCAATTTCCGCGGTCGCCTCCTGAATGACATCATTATCAGTATGATCACCGCAGGCCATGAGTGAGATTGTCCCTAGTTGCTCTCAGGGTTGGGGGGGAAGTTTGGACGACACTACGTGTCGGCCAGCAGCCTAGGATTTCCATTGGGTGTCTAGCAGTGTTGCGAAGGTCGCTCAGTGGGCTAGTGCTATCCGACGCCCTCATCGCACGTTATGGTAGTCTAAAGCTATCATGGCAGGGTGGGCAGTGGCGCAAATCGAAAAGCTCAAGCAGCCAGGACGGGTGGTCGTACTGGCGTTGAATGTTCTAGCAGCAGCTAGCATCCACTTCTTTATCTTTGGAACAATTGTCCCGACCGGATCTGGTGAAAGTGTGTGGTATCTAGCTGCCATCGCGCACTGGATAATTGTTCTTGTCGCGGCCCCATTCTTCAATCCGCCAAAAGACGCACTGAGTACCGCAATTACTGTTGCTGTGCTGCTCGGCACGATCGACCTTTCACCCACTGGGCAGTTTCAACTCACTCTGGAAGTAGCCCGATACTCCTTCCTGACTTACGCACTAATCGTAGCCGCGGGAGCCCTGACAGCGATCTTCTTCCTTAAGTCGGGGAAGTGGGTCGGCGAAGTTGCCTACCGCCTGACGGGGGCGCTAGGTAGAAGCGACATTCTATTCACGCCGGCGGTGGTAATTAGCGCTGTTGGTTTCTACCAAAGCGACCTCGTCGCGACAGTGGTCATCCTCGCTTTCTGGACAGCTTTCATCCTCGTTGAGCCATTCGATCTGATCGGCCGAGTGTTCAACTATGTTCGCAGTCGAAGTGAGTTGGATAAGGCGCGCGAGTTTTCGGGGGTTGTGCTTCGAATTGACGACCCTGGGATTGTTCGTGTCCGGCTAGAGGGCAAGCGCTCACGTTGGAAGTTGACCAATGTCCATCTCGCTTACCTTCCAGGTGGGCGACCGAAGTACGTCCTGCCCCTGTTTTCGCAAACCCAGAACGAAGAGGTGCTGGGAACAGGAATAATTTGCGATACTCCAACCGGCATCGAAGCGACTGACACTGAAAAGGGGTTAGTCTTCCAGCTGCCCGATGGTGACGATCAGCCCAAGTCTGCAGACTTGACCAAGTCACTTTCTGGCGTGGACCACGAGAGCAGGCTGGTCGGGATCGTGGTTGAGAATTCCACGATCGAAACAATACGCTTCCAGGTTGTTCGTGGTGCGCAGCTAAGCGAGGGAATGGTCGTTTTTGCTAACGTGAGAGGCGAAATGGTCCATTTTCAGGTGCTTGATGCGAGTACGGCTGAAGAGAGCTTCGAGCAAAATCCATTCGGAGCACACATCGTCACAGCTTCTCAGTTAGGGGTCTATGATGACGAGAAGGGGTTTCTGAAATACCCATGGCTTCCGGACATGAACCAACCAATTTTCTGGCAAGTTGATAAGGTGGCCACACAGCAGCCGGATGTTGAGGGAATCCTATATCTCGGAGAGGTGCCTGACACTGGCTACCGAGTGCCAATCGTTCAAGACGATCTTCGAGCATATCACTCCGCCATCCTTGGTGTGACCGGGACGGGAAAGACGGAGTTTGTGTTTGATTTGCTGCGAGACGCTGTCAATCGTGGAAACAAGGTGTTTGTAGTCGACTTTACAGGAGAGTATGTCCAACGCCTTGCCGATCTTAACCCGATTTCGATGGGAGTTTCCGCGGAGACAATCGAAAAATTTGAAGGCCTTCTGTTCGACGTGGACACCGGCGAATACAGGGCTTCGGCAGAGAAAAAAGAACTCAAGAAGTTTGTCGACGAAGTTCGACCTGCTGTGAACGCGGAAGTTTCGGAATTTCTTGAAAGCGAAGATGCAGATAAGAAGATTGCTATTTTTGAGCTGCCTGAAATCAGCAACACTAAAGCAACAATTCAAGCTACTGAAATGTATATCTCGACGATTATGAATTGGGCGCGTTCCAATAGATGCGCGCGTGAAATTCTAATTGTCCTTGAAGAGGCTCACACTATCATTCCCGAACAAACATTTGCTGCGGATAAGGATACTCAATGGGTTGTTGGTAAAATTGGACAGATTGCTCTGCAAGGTCGAAAGTACGGAGTAGGTCTCATGCTTGTCTCACAGAGAACGGCATTGGTTAGTAAAACGATTTTATCGCAATGTAATACTCATTTTGTTCACAGCCTCGTCGATCAAACCAGCCTGTCTTATCTCGAAAATGTACTTGGAAAACAGCATATAAAAGCAATACCAAACTTGCGCTTTTTGGAATTCATTGCGCATGGAAAAGCGATCAAGAGCGAACGTCCACTAATAGCCAGGAGGGTCGAGGATCCTGCTAAACGTGAAGCCAGCGCCGCACTAAACAAGCCGCTTAAGCAAGAGGAAGCCGATTAGTGTCGCCGAACGTGAAAGTTAGCACGTAAGCAGAGAATTCGATCAGGTTAGTGTCGCTTCATTTCCGTGGTTTTGGCATGGTCATGTGCACCCTGTGCAAACCACCACGTCAAAGTTCGAATAATGGCACTCATCGGGCAGCCAGTCGGGATGGAAGTGCGTTTTGCGAGCAGTTCGTAGGCAAAATGCAGCTCAACAGAGAGCTTTTTTCCATCCACCCAAAAGTTCGCGCACGTCTCATTTAGCAATTCCAGAGATTCTGGCGCATTTGCTGAGAAATGGCTCAACCGCGGGCTTTGAGCGAGTTCGCACATTTTGCGAACTCGATCACGATTTTCACCCCGTGTGGCCCCAATATTCGAACTTTCGTGTTCGGCCTCCGCGATCTGCATCAGCAGGTTTTCCTGTCGGCTTCGATACACCTCGTCTGAAATCGTGCCATCGATAAGGAGGTCTGTTAGCCGCTCCAGGCGCTGTTTCAATTGCTGTATTCGCAAGCTGATCTTCTTTCGATTTTCAGTTTCCTGAGCCCGAAAATCGTTCTTGAGATCCTGATGAGCGGCGATGAGCGCTTTCGCCTCGGCCTTCGAAATCTGGATGGTGGATAGGACGGCCTGGATCTGTCCGTCCACCATGTCTTCTCGAATGCAGCACCCACTGCAGCCGCGGGTCCGACATCGATAATAGACCCGACCCTTTTGGAGTTCTCCGATCAGATAGCCTTCGCACCTCTTGCATCGCAGCCGGCGCTTGTAGCAGAAGCGGTGTCGTCTGAGCTTCTCACCGGATTTACCCTGCAAGATCGATTGAACGCGCTTGAATTGGTGGGGCGAGATCAGTGGTTCATGTATTCCCTTGAACGCCTCACCTGTTTTCTGAACCCGCATGATCCCGGCGTAGAATGGGTTGTTTAGCATCCGGCCGATCATGCTTACGGAGAGAGGTTTGCCCGATGCGCTTCGAAGACCCATCGCTGTGATCTTCTCCCGCAATGTCGTGATGGAATACTGTCCGGTCGCGTAGAGGTCGAAAGCCTCTCGAACCAACGGGCCTCTCAATGGATCGACCGCCTTGGGCTTGCCGCCGCCTTGGTTGAGATATCCGACCGGGGCCGGGAGAGGATACAGTCCCTGTTTTAGCCGGCCATAGAATCCTTTTTTGGTCTCCTCGCGTAGATTGCGAATGGTGTCCGCAGCGAACGCAACGAGGATGTCAGCGGTCAGCCGTCCGCTTCGGGAAGAAAAGTCGATATCTTCGTTCGCAAAGTAGAGCTTGACACCAAGCTCCGTGAGTTCACCTAAATCTGCCCAATCGCGGAAATTTCTCGTGCCGCGATCGACGCGGTGCAGGATCACCCCCTCAGCCTTTTTGCGGCGTAGCTGTTTGAGCATTTGCCCGAAAACAGGCCGTCCCTGCTTGGCGGCGGTTTGCCGCTCTTCAAACCACTCGGTTACGGTGAGCTGCCTGCGGTCAGCGTACTGTTGGATTGCGCTGCGTTGCTCTTGGAGCGATACGCCCTTGTGGCCTTGCTTGACCGTTGAGACGCGAATGTAAGCGTAATAATTTCCCATAAATCAATTAGTTATAGATTCATAGGATAGAATCTTGATCGCAAAGAGTCGAATCTCGTTGGGTGGTCTTCCTCGCGTGCTCCTCAAATTCGGTCCGCAGCACAATCCTTTCGACAAGCGCGATGAAACGTAAGAGCCGGTCCTCCTCGACCTGGATTTGCTCCTCAGTGAAGTCCACCGGGAGGAGTTTCCGGAGAAACTCAATTCGAGGACGTTTGTGAGGTGTATCGGACATAAGACCTCTCAGGATACGCCTCGGGGGAGCGATGCAGTAGGCGTGGGCATTTGCACCATCCGCACATCCCCACGTCTGGTTTGAGGCGGGGTGCTCAAGCTAGCCTTGAGGCATATGCCAGATCACAAACCGGACGCTCCGAAACAGCCGGAGCGCACACAAAGCAAACCCAACAGAACCACTATCCAGATCGTCTCGGGCATCGGTCCCAATCGCGAGTTGATCGAGACGATCTTCGACGCGAACAAGGAGCGAGCGCGGCTCGCAATCTGGAAAAATCAAAAGGCCGCAATCGTTGATACGTATGCGCCGGATGAGGTCACCCGCTATGTCCCGCTTTCAAGCGCGGGAGCACTCGTCGAGCATGGAGTGGTACGTTTCCCAGATGAGCCCATGCGCTATGGGGAAACGTCGGACCTGCTCAGCGCCATCCGGTCTTACATCCACAAATATGTCGATGTTTCAGAAGCCTTCGAACGCCTGGCCGCCAACTATGTCCTTCTGACCTGGGTCTATGACCGCTTCAACGAGCTTCCATACCTCCGCAGACGCGGAGACTACGGGACCGGCAAAACCCGCTTCCTCACAGTGGTGGGATCGATCTGCTACAAGCCAATATTCGCCGGAGGAGCATCGACCACCTCGCCGATTTTCCACCTGCTCAACCGCATCGGCGGCACGCTGGTGATCGACGAGGCGGACTTTCGTTTCTCCGATGAAAGCGCGCTCATCGCGAAGATCCTCAACGCCGGCAATGTGAAGGGCTACCCGGTGCTTCGCAGCGAGAGCATCAATGGCAAGGACTTTCGGCCGCGCGCCTTCAAAGTGTTCGGGCCGAAGATTGTCGGCATGCGGGGGCGCTATGATGATCCGGCGCTTGAAAGCCGATTCCTCACTGAGACCTCATCCAATCCATCCGACCGAAAAGACGTGCCGATCAATCTGCCGAGTGATCAGGCGGCAGAGGCCGCCGTGCTGCGCTCGAAACTGCTGCAATATCGGTTCGATAATTTCGAGCGTTTCGGAGAGCCCAAGCCATTAGGACCGGAAGCGCCCAACATCGAGCCGCGCATGCGCCAAATCCTGAGCCCGCTCCTATCCATTGCGGAGGATGAAACAGACCGCTTGGCGATCCTCGCTCATGCCTCGGTTGCCCAAGAGCGGCTGCGCGAAGCGCGGGGGCAGACGCTTGAAGCCGAGGTGCTCACCGTCATCCGCAAGCTCATGCTGGGCGAAGACGGCGCCGGTGTGAGCATGCAGGAAATCGCGAAGGTGCACGGCCGCGCGTATCTCGACAGTGTGAGCAAGCCTCTGGCCGCGCGTGCGGTGGGGCATATCGTCCGCACGAAGCTCAATTTGAAGACCACCAAGAGCCATGGCGTCTTCATCATCCACAAAGCGGAAATCCCGGCGCTCAAGACGCTCTATGAACGCTACGACATTACCGAAGAGGATGTCGCACATTTATGCGAGCAGCTCGGAGAAACGCTTCGCGTAGAGGTGGGGGATGTTGAGGGACGTTCCTGAGATAGGGGCGCCATACAACCCTATAAACCAAGCATAGCGCTGTTTTGGAGTATGGGTGCCGTACAACGTCCCCCGACGTCCTCAATGTCCTCATGTGCACAGCGTGCACATGCCCACGTCTACTCCTCAAAGCGCTGCCTTGAGACAATGGCAAGGCGCAGGAGTTTGCCTGCCTGCGTGATCTGCCCGGATGGGCTCAGTCGGATGCACCGGTCTTTCGGTGTCGTCCGCCGGCACCGATTGGCGGTGCCGGCGACGCGATACGGAGAGAACTATGGAAACCACAGCAGAGTGCAGAACCTGCACGATCCGCGAGCTCAATGATGCGCTGCGGACGAAGGGAGAAGGCGGCCGCCTCATGATGACACGAGGCGTCTACAAAAGAGGCGATGCTTTCATTCTGGCAGCTTTCGCAGCCGTTCGGGACTTCGACGACTTCACCCAGGAGAATGATCCCTATGGGGATCATGATTTTGGGCGGGTGGTGATCAAGGGTGAGCCGCTTCTCTGGAAGATCGACTACTATGATGAGAACCTGGAATTCGGCTCGGACGATCCGTCCGATCCGGAGAAAACCACCCGCGTGCTTACCCTCATGTTCGCAGATGAATACTAGCTCTTTGGCTCCGCCTGTCGCGGAGCCTTTTCTTATTCAAGGCGTGGGCGTTTGCGCGTCTCGCACATCCCCACGTCTACGGGTCGGTCGCGGGGTCCGGTAGGCTTAGCACCTATGCCATTCCAGCATCCCTCCCGTATTCGCTACTTCGCACGCCTTCGGCACCGCGATGATAATCGCCTCTTTGGAATTCGGCCGGCTGACCGTGCTTCGCACATATACATCGTCGGAAAGACGGGAACGGGCAAAACCACGCTGCTCGAGACGATGCTGTCCGGCGATATTCGCGACGGGCTCGGCTGCGCGCTCCTCGACCCCCATGGCGATCTGGCACATCGCCTGTGGACGCGCATGGGCAAACGCCAGAAACGGTGTGCCGTCTATATCGACCCGGCCGATCCATCATGCGCAGCCAGCTTTAATCCGCTGGTTCGCGTCAGCGCGCCTCTGCGGCCGCTCGTGGCGGCCGGGCTCCTCGATGTCTTCAAGATGATGTGGAGCGATGCCTGGGGTTCGCGCATGGAGCATGTGTTGCGCAATGCGCTCCTGGCGCTCCTTGATCAGCCCAAGGCGACATTGCCGGATATTCTCGCGCTGATCTCGGATGACGCGTTTCGGATAGGCGCGTTACCTTATATCCAAAACGCTCAAGTTCGGCGCTATTGGGAACATGAGTTTCCAAACTACGCCAAGCGCTATCGGGGCGACGCAATCGCGCCGATCCAGTCGAAGGTGGGGGCACTCTTAGCCGACCCGCGTCTCTATCGGTTTTTCACGGGCGAGAAGAACGCCTTGCGGCTCCGCCCGATCATGGACGAAGGCAAGGTGCTCATCGTCAACCTCTCCAAAGGCCGTCTGGGCGGCGACAGCTCGGCACTCCTGGGCGGTGTACTCACGACGATGCTGGGCGTTGCCGCGTTTTCCCGCGTGGCGATAGCGGAGGAGAAGCGTCGGCCGTTCTACATCTATGTCGACGAGTTCCAGACCTTCACGACCCTCGCCTTCGCCGAAATGATGGCGGAGATGCGCAAGACCGGCGTTGCGCTCATCTTGGCGCATCAGTTCTTAAGCCAGGTGAGCTTGCCGGTCCGCCATTCGGTCTTGGGGAATGCTGGAACGCTCATCGCCTTTCGTGTGGGAGCGGAGGATGCGGCCTATCTGGCCAAGGAATTCGAGCCCAATTTTGAGAGGCTCGATCTCATCAATCTCGCCAATTACGACATCTGCCTGCGCCTCATGATCGAGGGGGCTCCAAGCCGCCCCTTCAGCGCGACGACAATCCTCCCGCAAGCCATTAAACGCCCCTGGACGCGTTAAACAAGCAAGCGACTCGCTAAGGTTGTTTGTTTCGTGATATTCAATTCCCACAAGAACGACAGAGAGGATGGCATGCAACTGAAAATCCGCAGGAGCCAGAAGTCAGGGCTTACCGGTACGCCGATTTTTGTCCTCGACGTGATGGCGGAGCTCAATTCGGAAGAGACCGAGCTGGTCAGCAAGTATCGGCTGAGCAAGCAGCTCGTCTATCAGTCAGACGCCGCGGCTGCGAACCGCGACAATGCGATCAATGGGCGGCTTTCGGCATTCGGCGGCGTGATGATGGATCGGCTGACCAAGCGATCCTTCTCGCTGGGTGATCTCGTGAACGGCCAACATATCGAGTGCAAGGACCTCAACGAGGTGATCGGCACCGAGGTCCAGGTCCATGAGGCGTGCAAGAACATACGCGCTTATTTGGACGTGGCGCGCAGTTTCGATGGCACGGAACAGATCCTAGAGGTCGAGCCGGCCTAACTTGAATGGGCGACGATCTACTCTCAGACATCGCACGCTGGTGGCGGGAGGGTGCACAAGCTAGCGCAAATCAGCCTTCGTTTGGGCCGACGGTCGGACGCGGGCTTTTCTCCAATTGGTTCCTCACCGAACGAGACCGTGAGGTTCAAGAGCTTGTTGCGCTCCATGCGAGCGTCGAGGCGATGCACGACGCGTCGATGCTGGCAGGGGAGCGTCCGGTCGCCGCGATCGTGAGCGACATCATGCTCCGCGCATTCGCGGGGCGGGCGGAAGGGCTGTTCGAGCCGCTCGTGCACGCCCTTTACGATCCCCTCTACGATCTCGTTTTCGATGAGTTTGTCTGGTTCCCTCGATACGATGACGGCGATATTGGCCGCCTGGAAATGGCGACCCGCGTGGACCTGCGAGCTTACTTGCGTCGCAAGGAGGGCTTGTACGCGTCGCTCGATGAGGCGCTGGAAGCTGCCAAGTGTTCGATCATCGATCTCTTGGCGTCTCTGCTGGACGACATGGCCGCTGACGGGCTTTTTGCTGGAGAAGCCGACCCAAGCGCTCTAACGCTCGATATGAGCGTCTCAGGCGTCCTCAGCGACGCAAGAGGGGCGATCGACGACATACTTTCCACCTTCTGCAGCGAAAGCCGATCACTTCGCAAAGGCGAGTTGTTCGTTCCGGTGCGTGAGCAGCTCATGCGGAACCTCTTCTTCGCGTCGGGGCTCAAACCGGCAGCAGCTCATGCACCGCACACCGACCGTCCGTTCGTGATGGCGTCCCAGGCGAAGCCAGCGCCCGTGCCTGATTTGGTCGAAACCTATCTTCGATACACTCCGCTCAAAGCGCTCCTCGATGCGCCCTTGCCTATCACTATCCCGGAGCAAGTGCGCTCAGAGCACGCGCTCATTCTCGGCGGCTCGGGGCACGGCAAGACGCAATTGCTCCAGACCTTGATCCTGCACGACCTCCAACAGGAAGGCGCGGCATCGCCGGGCGTGATCGTCATTGATAGCCAAGGCGATCTGATCGAGACGTTGGCGCGTCTCCCGATCTTCGACCCCGACGCAGAACACTCGCTCAGCGATCGGCTGGTTCTGATCGATCCCGCCGACATCGAGTTTCCGGTCGCGCTCAATCTCTTTGCCTTCGACCAGGCGCGACTGGGGGAGTATTCGCGCGCCGACCGCCAACGCGTCCTCAATTCCGTGATCGATCTTTATGAGTATTTCTTCACGGCACTACTCGGGGCGGAGCTGACGCAGAAGCAAGGCGTGGTCTTCCGCTATCTCGCGCGGCTGATGCTGGAAATCCCAGATGCCACGGTTCAAACGCTGCGCGAGCTGATGGAGGACGGCAAACCGTTCAAACCGTACATGGCGCAGTTGGAAGGTTCCGCCCGCCGCTTCTTCCAAACCGAGTTCTTCTCGCCGGGCTTTGCAGCGACCAAGAAGCAGATCCTTCGGCGGTTGTGGGGCGTGCTCGCCAATGAAGTGTTCGAGCGCATGTTCTCGCACCCGGAAAACAAGGTTGATCTCTTCGGCGCGATGAATGAGGGCAAGATCATCCTCATAAACACGGCCAAGGACCTCCTGAAGGCGGAAGGGTGTTCGATCTTCGGGCGGTTCTTTATCGCCAAGATCGCCCAGGCCGCACTGGAGCGGGCAACGCTCCCCGAGAATGAAAGGCGTGCCGTCCACGTCTATATCGACGAAGCGCACGACTATTTCGACGAAACGCTGGAACAGCTCTTCAACCAGGCGCGCAAATACCGCGTTGGGCTCCATGTCGCCGCTCAGAACCTCGATCAAATGCCCACGCGGTTGCGATCGACCGTCATGGCGTCCACATCGCTGAAGTTCGCGGGCGGTGTCTCCGCGCGCGATGCGCGCCAGTTGGCCGACGACATGCGCACAGATGCGGCTTTCATCCAGGCGACGCGCAAGCGCGCCGGCCGTTCTGAATTTGCGACCTATGTGAAGAACCGAACGCCTAACGCCATCTACGTGAATGTCGAGCTTGGCCGGATCAACAAGCTTGGCGCGATGGACGATGACCGGTTCCAGGCTCTGATGGACCAGAACCGGGTGCGTTATTGCGTGCCTCTCGACGAGATCGAAGATCTCATCCGCGAGGACACGCGCGCACCTGTGCAAGAGCAAGCGGACGACATTCCATCGCGAGAAAGCGCGCCTGTAACGCCGATCAACGAAGAGTGCTCTGCGTCTCAGGATGCGAATGCGGCGGAGTCAGAAGCACCGCCGCCAGCACGGCCAAGTGAGCCGCAGCCGGTCGACGATCGGCGCGAGGAAATCGATCGCTACGTCGCCGGTGTTGGCGGGCGTGAGCACAAGAAATGGCAAGACCGTGTTCGCGCGATCGGGCATGAGCGTGGCTTCAAAGCGACGATTGAGCAGACCGTTCTGGGTGGGAAGGGGAGTGTCGATGTCGCGCTGGAACGGGACGATCTCACAATCGCCGTCGAAGTTTCTAATACCACCGACGTCAATCACGAGCTTGGCAATGCTGCAAAGTGTGTCGAGGCCGGGTTTTCGGAGACCTATCTCCTCGTCCCCGATCCCAAGAAGCGGGGGAAGATCGCCCAAGCGCTTGAGGAACGTTTGCGGGGAGAGAGCGGTGGAGTGGTCTTCGCAGTGGGGGTTGAAGAACTTATCCAAGCGTTAGACAGGCACGCCGCAAAGCTCTCCTCGACGGAGGAAACGATCAGGGGCTACCGTGTGCGAACGAACTTCAGCCCGGTCTCTCCGGAGGAGGCCAAATTCAAGCGCGAAACCATCGCCAAAATCCTGGCTCGATCGAGCAAGCCAAGCGATCCGCCAGACGACGCCTAAGTGGCGTGAATTCACGAAAAATGGTTAAATTTGAACACTATAGTGCATAGTGTTTATCAGCTAACAGCCCGCGTCAACAACTGATCGACTAATTGGATCAATATGCCGGGTGCAGGGCTTTATGCTTTTCGATTTGCAGGGGCGAAGGAAGTACCTCTCGCCACAAGAGCGCGATAAGTTCATTCGCTCGTCCAAAAAAATGCCAGTCGCGGAACGATTGTTTTGTCTGCTTATGGCCTACACGGGGTGCAGGCCCAGTGAGGCCCTTGAATTTCGCAAATCCCAAATTGATTTGGATATGAAAGCGGTTGTACTGCGCACTTTGAAAAAACGCGGGCCCGAACCGGCTTACCGCGTAGTTCCAATACCGGACTGGATGCTCCAGGAATTGATTGGGTTTGCAGACCGCATGTCCGACGATAGCCGCATATGGCCGTGGTGCCGAACCACCGGATGGAGTGTAGTCAAGCGAGCGATGGCGAGGGCAGGCATAGTGGGCGGTCATGCCAGCCCGAAGGGACTGAGGCACGGTTTTGCCGTATTTGCTATCCAGGCTGGCGTTCCTCTGAATTTAGTTCAACGCTGGCTTGGGCACGCAAGCATCGAGACGACGGCGATTTATGCGAATGCGATAGGCGACGAGGAGCGAACGATCGCAGCGCGTTTGTGGGGCGATTGTTGTTCTAGGCGTTCGGCCCAGTCGAACGCACCGTATTTCATCGACGGCCCATGAGGTGTCCAACGTGACAGGGCAGCCTAGTTCTTCTGGGCGTGAGCTTCTAGCAAGCTATCCACAGTGAGAGGGTGTAATCCAATCCGATTTGAAATGTTTCGGTATGATGCATAGGTATGAAAAATAATACCAAAATCGGGTTTGCAGCACTCTTTCCGAGAGGGCTAATCCTTACAGCCGGCGGTCTTGCAGTTCCAAGCTTCGTATTCGCGCAAGAGGTGGTCAATAGCTTACAAGACTTAGGTGTTCTGATAACCGATTTTATCAATGACACCTTGGTCGTTCTCATATTCGCGATTGCGTTCGTGGTATTTCTTTGGGGGCTTGTGTCGAGTTTTATTTTTGGCGGTGCCGATCCAGAGAAGCGCGCGAAAGGGCAGCAGCTTATGTTGTGGGGCTTGATTGCGTTCTTTGTGATGATTTCCGTTTGGGGGATCGTAAATCTCTTAGTTGGGAGTATCGATCTTGACACAACTCCTCAGCTTCCAGTTGTCCCGATTGGAGATTAGGCGGCTGCATTCCAAAGAGGTCGCGAGTGGACGCGATAAGGCTTCGCCCGCGACGGAACTCGTACGGTCAACTTGGTTCACTATTGGGCAGGCGTATGGTGCCCTCGTTGGTTCCCCGCACCAAGCACGCAGATGACCGTCGCACGTGCACAACCCAACGATCGATCGGTCCTTCTTGGCATAGATGCCAACCGATGCCAGTTTGAGGGAATGGTGTGCTTAGGCGAGAAATACCTCGTGATCGCTATGGGAGGCCCGCCGTGGTGGTAAGAGAAGTGATCGAAGCGCGTTTTGGAAAGCGGCACAAATACGAGATCATTAGATCAACCGCACCTTTCACCACGAGTTTTAGTATTCACCGCGATGGTTCGCGTTGGAAAAGTGATATCGCTACTCTGCCAAGAGCAATTGAAATTGTCGAAAAACACATTCGACTAAGGGATTGATTTTGAGCCGATAGGCATTCATCGGCATTCGCGACCGTCGAGAGTGGGTCGGAAGTGCCTACGACATTGCCTGGCCGTTCCCGCTTCGAGCTCCGAATAGTTGGGCCGTGCGCGAATTCATTTCACCGCCGCCGGTTTTCAATTTCGCTAATCGCTGCCCAAGCATCAGCTTCTGTTTCGAATTGAAGAACCTCATCCTCTCCGCTCGAATAGTCAATTATAAACCATTTGGGAGATCGCAGAGCATGAGAAAGGCCCCAGACGCAGCCCGCTGTCACAATGGCGGACGCCATAAACGCCCGCTCAGTTTGGAACACTAGAAATACTGAAAACGCGATAAAACCCACTAAAACGCCGATCCAGCCCCAATCGCGGGAATACTGCACAGGTGGAGAAGTAGTAGGTTCGTCTGTCATCACGCGCTACTTCGATGGGTCCATACCCCCTTTTACAGTATCAAGACTGCAGCAACAATCAAGAGGCTCGTTTTACGGTCGTTTTCGATGCTTCCCGGCTCGGCGTTCATTCGGCGGCTGTTCCTAGCTGCCCGCGAGCGTCCGGTTCGCTGTGCCACTATGAGTGTTCCGGAGGAGGCGGCATTCGCGCGGTAAGGTTGAACACTATGCACTAAAGTGTTCAACGCAGGGGGATCTCATGCGCTTTGGTGCCCAAACCGTCCGCATCGCTAAGCGGGCGGTGCTTTTAGCTTCACTGACAATTCCTGTTTCGGGCTGCGTGGCCGCCGCCCCAGCCATCATGATGGCGGCCTCGGGTATCGCGGTCGCAACTAGCGTCTACGGCGGATACAAGGTCTACCAATCCGTTTCGGGCGGTGAGATCGGCGTCGAGTTTGAGGATGAGCACATTCATCCGTCCGCCCAGAGCACCTTGAGGGACGCCGACGTGCTCGCGTTCTGGGTCTCTCCGGACCGCTCGCTCGTCGAAGCCGCGCAGATCGCGGAAACGGAAATCTCCTTCGACCAGATCATCACGCCGGCCACGACCGGCGCCCGCATCCGGCAAACCGATATCCCGACCGAGCTTGCGCAGATGACAAGGCGTGAGCAGGACGAGGCCTTCGCCAGGGCTGCGGACATTCTCGATGCGGACCTCATCGTCGGTGTGGTCAAACTTGGTGTCGAGCACGAGACCAATATGCTCTCGCTTCAACGCGCAACCCTGACCCAGAACTATCGCGTCATCCTCTATAGCCCGACTTATGGCCGGCTCTGGACCTCGAACCTTGGCGCTGTCGCACGGCTTGGCGGCAGCTTACCGAGCGATAACGAAGCGCAGGCCATTGTCGGACGGGCAATTATCGATCGGCTCAAAGATATCGCTTCTGGCAATACCGATCGCGAGCGGACCGCGGCACTCACAGCACCGATGAGCTGTGCCCAGGACGTGGTAGGCCAATGCGTGCGCTGAGAATAAGCCTTGGGGCGGCGTGTGCCGCCTTGCTGGCCAGTGCCGACACTGGCGCGCAGAGCGCACGAGGCTGGTCGGGAACGCTTCGTATCGAATACGCGCCCACGCGGGTGGTTGGGCACATGATGGCGAGCGCGACCTTTCCAGGCGGCGGTGGAATTGCGGTGACATGCTCATCGGAACGGACGGACTTTACGCCGTGCTCGAACGAGTTGTGGGGAGCATTCATGGAGCCGCCGCGCTCTGCGCGCTACGTCGTCATCCGCATCTACAAAGATGGTGCGGTCGTGCTCTCGGATGTGGTTGCTCGAAATGAATTCACCGCGCTTCCAAGGAGCGTGGCGGTGAGCTGGGACGTGTCGGCCAGTTCGGCGGGGGCCTATTGGTCGGTGCTCGCAGAAGGTGGACCGATCACGGTTGAGCTTCTTGATGCAAACGGGCTCGGTCAGCCAATCCCGTACGCTGAACACACCCTCGATATTCCAGCCTTGCCGCAAAGAGCCGTTGATGCCGTCCGGACGATGCGCACCTCCGACCTTCGTCCAAGCCAGTGGGCGAGAGAGGTCCTCGGTGGGTGTGCGGAGCACTTGGTTGGAACGCGTAGCATCGTGGACGTCGAGCTGTCCGGGCCTCTATTTGAGCGCGAAGAGTGTCGCCCTTGGTAAGCGCGCTCCGTAACAGTCCTATGTGTTTTGTATTGTTTGAAAGTTGCCTTTAATCGCGAGGAATCGATGAGCGATCCTCAGAAGATTTAAGGAGGGTCAGCTGAATATAAGCAATCATAGATTGCTTTCCTGTCTCGGCGATATAGGCTTTGCCGAGGCAGCTGAGGATAAAAAATGCGCGTTGATTTAGGCGAGCTGGTCGTGATCGCTGGTTGTGCCGTTGCTTTGGTAACGCCTGATGCCCTAGCCGATGATGAAGTGGTCCTTGAGAGGATCAACGAGAGTTTTGTTCTTGAAAGGGATGGGCGCTACCTGGAAGCTCTCGTGCTGATCGAAAGTATCGCAGAGCCAGGCAGTTATGCTCAGTTAGTTGGAGAGAGGTCTGGCACCCTCAGGGCGTATATGGGGGACGAGGTCGGTGCATTTGAGGGATTTCGAGCTTCGTACGCCGGAGACGAGGTCGCTTCTGTTACCAATCTCGAAGGCGAGCCGTTTAACCCGGAGCGAGCGATCGAAGCGATACGGATACTAGCCGCTGATCATCAAGTCGTGATGATCAATGAGGCGCACAATGTGTCGCGCCATCGAGACTTTACGAGAAGGTTGATTGAAGCATTAAACGAGGATGGCTTCACAGCCTTCGCCGCAGAAGGGTTTGCGCCAAACGTTTCCGGGCAGGTCGCGTCTGCTAACGGGCCGACACGAACAGCGTCGGCTTATGTCCACGACCCGTTCTTCGCAGAGATGATTGAAAGAGCGGTCGAGGCTGGAATGGATCTTGTCCCCTATGAGGTCCGGCGCGATCAGCGATGTCAGCCAGATTGTTCACCTCAGGAATACAGATGGGCACGAGAGCTTATTCAAGCCCAGAATCTCGCGGCATACTTCGAAAATAATCCCTCAGCTCGAATGATTGTGCATGTCGGGTACATGCACCATGCAGAGTTAGTCTCCGCAAATGACCCCAACCGCGGATATATGGGCGGACACTTCACAAGATTGACGGGGATCGATCCGCTGACGATCGATCAAACTCACGGAACGCCGAGAGCGCACCCGCCGTCACGGGCGCTCAACGATCATATTCAATCTACCTACGGCATCACGGAATCTACGGTGTTCTATACCTCAAGCGGCGTAGCTTTCTCAGAAGCACGAAACATCGACCTCTCTGTATTTCATCCTGAGGTTGGCCAGATGGACGGCAGGCCCGGTTGGATTTTTGCAAGCAGCGCCCGTGAACCTGTAGTCCTTTCGAGCGCATTGTTGCCAGATACGCTTCCGCTACTTGTCCAGGCGCGCCCCGTCGGCGCTAACGTCGACACAATTCCGGTTGATCAGCTTTTGATAGAGACGCCGTCGGAGAGCTTTACGTTGGCGCTCCCGCCCGGAACGTACGACCTGTATGTGCAAAGGCCTGAAGCCGAGAATATTCGCCTTGAGGGGCCGATCAGTGTGCCTTAGTCAATGCGACACGCCTGGATGGTTGACTCTTTCGAAATAACTAAAAATAGTATCGACTTTCAACCTTAACAGGAGGGACTTATGAGCCTTGCTCGCACTGTAGACCAAACCCCGTTTATCCTTTCGAAGGCCGTTTCGGCGCCGGAGGAAATCGACATCAACTCTGCTGAGCTCGATGCGATTTCCGGCGGGGCGTGCATCAACACGACGACCGTCTACGCGGACGGTTCTCCGCCGACGCACTGCAGCACGGATGACTGTGATTCCCAGGACGATCAGATTGGTCTGTAAGAACCAATTCGAGTTGATCTGAGGCGAGGTGCGCGTCAGCGTGCCTCGCCTCGCTCATTGCGGGGGTAGGGGAAGGTGAAAACCAAAATTGTAGCTGTCGGATCTCGAGCAGACGAACACGTCCAGCATGTGGCCGATGAACTGGCTTCATTAGGCGTGAGCCTAAAGATCCTCGACTATCTCGAGACGACATCTTCAACTTTCAGCACAACACGTGGCTGGGAGCGATTAGAGGCTTCTGATTTTCGAACCGGCGAAGTGGAAAAAATTGATGGAAGTGAATGCGTGTTTTGGTGGAGGGACAAATATTTCTTTGATTTAGTTCATAGTGAAACCCAGCAATATCAGAAATTTGCATCTTCAACTAAGCGGACCAACTTATTAAGTTACTTCCGCCATTCGGAAGCGCGTATAACAAATTCCCCATTCAAGACGCAAGAAAAGGGTGGCAAGTTATTTCAGCTTCGCTTTGCAGAAAGTGCAGGCTTCACTCTGCCGCCCTCTATTGTTAGTAGCTCTCGCACTGACATATTGAGTTTTGCTGCCGAGCATCGGAACGTTATCGTAAAGCCTCTTCAACTCAGTATAGCTCCGCCAGTTGCCGCCGATCCGATGAGCGTCAAGTACGTTTTTACTCGAGATGTAACTGTTGAGGAGCTTGCCTTAACATCGGAGCAGGCAATTGCCGCCTGTCCAGCGATCTACCAGAGAAAGATCACGGATCGGGCGTTTGAAGTAAGAATGGTAGTCTTTTATGACCAATGCGTCGCTTACAAAAACGACGCCCGTGGAAGTGTCGAATCCAATCCGGATTGGCGTATAGCGTTCCAGTCGAAGATTTGTGATCGCATAAATCCGCCTCACTCCATCCGAGAAGCGGCCATTCGTTACTTGAGCGACGTTGGCCTTGAAGCGGGTGTTTTCGATTTTATCGTCGACGACACAGGCCAATACTGGTTTCTCGAATGCAACGCGAATGGTCAATGGGCTTGGCTCGAGATAGGGGCGGATACAAGAGACATCTCCAGCATATTCGCTGACGGGCTTTTGCGCTTTGCTGCAATGGAAGAAGTCTATGGCTGAAGCAGGGAAACGCGAGATGCAGGCGGCCAATGGTGGAGGCTACTCAATCGAAGCATCCGCCCCTGTTCGGGTGACGCCGCCTGGTTCCCTGTTGAGTACTTTTTTCCTTGCCCTATTGGTCCTTTTGGCGTTCGGCGGGGTGGTGTTTGTGCGAGTGCCGACCACGATCGAGATGTCTGGTTGGCTAGCTCCGGCTGACGGCGAGATTCAACTGCGCGTTCCCGGTCAGGCGAGGGTGGTGGAGATCGCGGTCCGGGAAGGCGAAGAGGTTGTTGGAGGCCAAGTGCTGGCCGTGCTGTCACCTGACCGGGCTTCAATTACCGGACTGAATGCGAACGAAAATGCACTTGCCTCTCTCTCCCAACAGATCGCGATTATTGACGGGCGAGTTGTCGAAATTGAGCAGCAAAATCGAAATCAACGTGAAGCATGGGAAATTCGGATAGCCGCGATGCGCGCTGACCTGGAAGATGCTGCCGAGCTTTTCCGACTTCAAGAAGAACTGATCGCCCTAGCACGGCGTCAGTATGATTCCATGGCGGCGTTGGTAGCACGCGGCTCTGGAGCACAGACCACGTTGGACGATCGGTATGCTGCTTTCCTATTAGCCCAAAGGGAAGCGCTTGAATTGGAGAATACACAACGTTCTCTGGAAACGAGCATCCAAGAACTTTCGCTTCAGTCCGCAGCTTCTGGGCACGAAACGCAAGCGCTGCTACATCAACTTCGACAAGAGCGCGCGGTTCTCGAACAGCGACACGCAGAAATCCTCGTCGAACGCGAGTACTCAATATTGGCACCAGCGTCAGGTGTGGTCGGAACAATCCCAAATAGAGAAGGCGACAGCGTTACCGCCGGCGATTTGTTGCTGACCGTCCTACCTGGCAACTCCGAGCTGCAGGCTCACATTCTGGCTTCGTCTGAGCTGATTGGGGCGATCCATACCGGGCAAGAAGTGCGGCTGCGCTACGAGGCTTTTCCCTACCAGAGGTTCGGTGAACAAGCCGGCGAAATCGTTCACATTAGCGGCAGTGCCACAAGCGCAGAGGCCATCTCGTCCCCCATCGATTTCCAAGGTTCAGTCTATCGCACCATTGTCCAACTGCAGGACGGCGCCATCGTTGACGGTAGCTCTTTCATTCCATTGCAGGCCGGGATGCTCGTAACGGCCCGCGCGGTCACCGGTGAGGTGACAGTTCTCCAGATGCTGCTTGGGCGATAAGCAATGGTAGGAAGTCCGTTTCGAAGCTCGGTTTTTCACGGCCGAAACTTGCCGCTGATCCTGCAAGCCGAGGCGGCTGAGTGCGGCCTTGCGTGCGTAGCGATGATTGCAGCCTTTCACGGTCACGAAATCGGATTGAACGGGCTTCGTCGGCGGTTCTCCGTATCGATGAGCGGCGCGCGGTTGAGCGATCTTGTGCGACTAGCTGACAGTCTAAGACTATCGAGTAGGGCCTTCCGCGCTGATGCTCGGCACCTCAATTCGTTGCGGTTGCCCTGCATACTACATTGGGACATGAAACATTTTGTCGTTCTGAAGTCGGTGCGGCGTGGACAGGCTGTTGTGCATGATCCAGGCGCCGGTATTCGCGAAATGAGCCTTGAACGCCTAAACGAGCACTATACGGGTGTGGCTCTTGAGCTCTCTCCGCGCGAGGATTTTGAACCGGAGCAGATCGGCGAGCGTCTCAAAATAACCAGCTTACTTGGGCGCGTGCCCGGGGTTGGGCAGGCCATCACCCGAATTGTCGCACTCTCAGTCCTTGTGCAGGTGTTCGCGCTTATTGCTCCTGTTTTTGTTCAAGTCGTAATCGATCGTGCAATTCCAACGCTAAATGTCGGTTTTCTCGTTACGCTGGCCGTGAGCTTTCTCGGGGCGTTTGTATTGGCGGCAATGACGTCGGCGCTGAGAAGTTGGTCATCGCTTTTTCTGTCTCAGTCGCTCTCGTTTGCCTCCATGGGACGGCTTGTGAATCACCTGCTTCGTCTCCCTCCACACTACTTTGAACGCCGCAGCGTAGGGGATGTGCTTTCCCGCGTGCAGTCGACGGTACCGCTGCAGGCGCTATTGGCAGAAGGATTGCCGACAATCGTGCTAGACGGCTTCCTCGCGGTTACAATGCTGGCTGTGCTCTTCGTATATGATCCGCTTATCGGACTTGTTGTCGCACTGGGTGGAGCGTTCTCGCTTATTGCAACGACGATGATCGCAAAAATCATGCGAGTGAGGCAGGACGAAAATGTTGTTGCGACAGCACGCGAGCAGACTCACCTCATCGAGACGATCAGAGCTGCCTCGGCGGTGAAGCTCTTTGGTGTGGAAGCTCAGCGGGAGAACACTTGGAAAAATAGGTTCGCGCACGCGATTTCTACGCGGACTTCGCTCGAACAGCTTCGAATTTTGCTGCGTTTCATTCTTGAAGCGAGTTCTAGCCTGATCACCGTTCTGATCGTTGCATTTGCCGCCACCCGCGTAATGGGTGGCCAAATGTCGATCGGAGCCATGACTGCTGTCTTGGCCTATCGCCTTACCTTTGATGGCCGGCTGACGGCGTTGACGACTGAACTCACTCGTTTTGTTCTTATGGAGACGCATGCGCAGCGACTGGGTGATATTGTTCAGTCGGATCCGGAAAATTTGAACGAGGACGAGTTATCTTTTGCCCTGCCGGAAGTTGAGGGTGCAATCGAGTTTTCGAAGGTTGCATTCCGGTACTCCGAAACGGATCCACTTATTCTCGACGACGTGACCTTTGAGATCCCTCAGGGGGCCTTTGCCGTGTTCACAGGCAGGTCGGGCGGCGGCAAGACGACCCTAATAAAGCTGCTGCTTGCGATTGAGCAGCCGACGGCAGGGGAAATTGCGATAGACGCGATTCCGCTGATGCATAGAAGCATTCGCGATTGGCGGGCGAATGTTGGGGTGGTGATGCAGAATGATCAACTTTTCTCCGGCTCCATTGCCGAAAATATCTCGTTCTTTGATCCGGAGATGGATTTTGCGGCAATAGAGGAGGCCGCGCGTATGGCGGATATCCATGAGGACATCATGAACAAGCCGATGGGGTACAGAAGTTTGATCGGTGACATGGGTTCGACGCTATCGGGGGGGCAGTACCAAAGAGTGCTGCTGGCGAGGGCACTCTATAGAAAGCCAAAAGTTCTCATTCTGGATGAAGGCACTGCTAACCTGGACCGAGAAACCGAAGCGCGCATCGCCGATGTCGTTCAGTCGCTGGATATAACTAGGATCGCGATAGCGCATCGACCAGCGCTCATCGAGCGGGCTGATCTGCACTTTGAAGTTTCCGGGGGAACCGTCGTGTCTGGTGATGCAACGGTCAACGATCATCGTCGAAATCTTCAACAAGTCTAATTTGATCTCGCGTGGGGCATCAGATGAACGAAAAAGCATCCCTGACCGATGAAGATCCCGTGTTTGTTCGCGGCAAAACAATATTGGTGTTTTCGATTGATGGATGTGATCCGTGCACCGCTTTGGCGCAGTACATGCGAGAGCAAGACTGGGAACGTGACCAGATCGCTGTTCGGTACATCAAATTCGTGCCGGGGGACGACCAGATACGGGGCCTGATCAGGCGGTTTAAGGTTCCTACCTACCCGACCGTTGTGTTCCTGCGGGATGGGGACGAGGTTCGGAAGTTTTCGGGCTTCTCGCCCGGCGATACATTGGATGAACACCTAGATTGGATCGGATTTCGGGGAACAGGCCTGAACCGTTGATGCGCCCCGATTACGCGCAAGTCAAAATTCGCCCTGTCCAGTGAATGAAATAGGCCGTCGAGATCGATATCGATCGAATGAGCGGCGCGCAGCATTGTGGACGTCGAGCTATCCGGCCCTCGATTTCAGCGCGAGGAGTGCCGTCCTTGGCAGTAGCTGATAGCTGCGTTTTCGAAGCGAGCGCGGTATTGAGGTCCCGGTCAGAAATGAATGGACGGAAACTCCGTGACGACACGCTGCGCCTGGGTGAATACGCCCGATCCGATCTATGCCGAGTACCACGACACCGAATGGGGTGTGCCCGAGTACGATAGTCGGGCGCTCTGGGAAAAGCTGATGCTGGATGGCTTTCAGGCCGGGTTGGCCTGGATCACGATCCTGAGAAAGCGCGAGACCATGCGCGCTGCCTTCGACGGTTTCGATCCGGACATCATCGCCCGCTACAGTGAGAGCGACCGCGAACGCTTGCTGGCTGATCCGGGGATCATTCGCTCGAAATCCAAGATTGATGCGGCGATCGGCAATGCGCAGGCCTATCTGGACATGCGCGAGCAGGGCCTCGATTTCTCGGACTACCTCTGGCAATTCGTCGACGGAACACCGATCCAGAACACCTACCAACAGCTATCGGACATTCCGACCAAAACGCCATTGAGTGAGACGATCTCGAAAGATCTCAAGAAGCGGGGATTCAAGTTCGTCGGGCCGACTATCGTCTACGCGTTTATGGAAGCCGTTGGGATGGTCAATGACCACGAAGTTTCGTGCCACCGGCACGACGCGGTCCGCGCGATGGCCGGGCACCGTTAGTGCAGGGTCGGTGAGGTCTGGAGTGTGAAGCGCTGCTCATTGCGTGCGAGCAATGCATCGAGCTTTGCGCGCCGTGATCGAGACGGCTCTTTTCCGCCTTCCCACTCCGCCAGGCTCGACTCGCTGCAGTCCAGCCATTGGGCCGCGCGCAGGCGTGACCAGCCCATCCGCGCGCGGAGGCGCTTCAATCGGTCGGAGAGCGCATCACCCGGAAGCCAGTCGTCAGTTCCCAGGAAAGCGATGATCGCAGGCATGTGCTCCATGCTCGGTACATGGTGCGCTTCCTCCCATTCCCGGAGAATTGCTGCGGTCACGCCGATCTGCTCGGCGGCTTCGACTTTCGTCAGCCTGAGTTGGTTTCGCCGCTCATGCAGCAGACGCCCGATCCCGTCTTCCGATACGCGGCAAGGCAGGGGGATCTGGGTGGCAAATGTGTGCGGCCGATTTGGGAAAAAGGGAACGCAGCCGACCGCCTGCATGAAGGCATAGACGATCACTGGCCCGACAAATTTGAAGCCGCGCTTTTTCAGATCCTTGGAAATCGCGGCGCTGAGCGCCGTATCGGTCGGCACGTCTTCAAGCGTGCGGAAGCTGTTCTGGATCGGTTGGCCGTCGACGAAGTCCCAGAGATAGTCGGAGAAATCGAGGCCCTGATCGCGCATCTCCAGATAGGCGCGGGCATTGCCGATGGCGGCATCAATCTTGGTCCTTGAGCGGATAATGCCGGGGTTCTGCAGCAGCTCAGCCTTCTTGGCCTCGCCATAACCGGCAATCAGCTCCGGCTCGAACCCGTCAAAGGCGTCGCGCAATGTGTCGCGCTTGCGCAGGATGGTGATCCAGGCGAGCCCGGCCTGGAAGCCGTCCAGCATCAGCTTCTCCCACAAGGCGCGGGCGTCGTATTCCGGCACGCCCCATTCGGTGTCGTGATAATGGGCATAGAGTTGATCGCCCTGGGTCACCCAGGCGCAGCGGTGTTCGGTCATGATGGCTCGGTCAGACTTTCTGTGGCGCCGGTTCCGGCTTGAGCGCGTCGGGAAGATCGATGCGCACTTCAATATCGCCGACCATGAGCGTTTCGCTCGCGGCTTCCAAGCGGTCCAGGCGCACCCTGCCGACAGCGTTATGTCCGGAGGCCGCGCTGATCTCGCCAATCGTTGATGACCCGGCCGTGATCGATGCGCCGGTTTGCAGTGGGGCGTCTGCCGCAACCGCGAGGGAACGCTTGCGAATGGTGCCGCGCCGTTTCATCCGCGATACGACTTCCTGGCCGATGAAACAGCCCTTGGTCCAGCCGACGCCGCCATAGACATCGAGATTGACGTCGGTGGGGAAGACCTCGGCCTCGCCGTAGTCGCGACCGAAGGCGGGAACGCCTTGGGGGATCTCGACCGCGTCGAGCGAGCGAATTTCCGTCCCGTCTGACGGCAGGATGGCCCGGAAGACACCCGTAAGCCGCGGATCGGTGGCGGCTCCGTCGAACGGAGATGGACTCCAGACCGGCATCAGCGCCTCATCCAGCGCGATCGCGACATCGGCTTTGAGCTTGTACAGTGTCAGGCGCTTCTTCAGGGCCTCGGCGGCGCTTTCATGCACATCCAGCCAGAGCCCGTCTGTGCGCCCGAAAATCATGAAGTCGGAAATGATCTTGCCCTGCGGGGTCAGCAAAGCCCCCGGCCGGCACTGGCCCGCCTCAAGGGTTTCGACATCGGCGGTGATGACGCGCTGCAGCAGTGAGCGGGCATCCGGGCCGGTCAGGGTGAGGATGGATCGGGCGGGCAGGCGGAAGAGTGTCTCGGTCATGTCATGGCATATGGCATTGCCTTGATGACTGGCCAAGAGGGCCGGTGCGGGTTATGCCCCGCTGGCATGGAACGGGTTTTGTTCATCACCTCGACACGGATCGGTGACGCGGTCATCAATTCCGGGCTCTTGCAGTACCTCATCGAGACCCGCCCGGAGGCGCGTTTCACCATTGCCTGCGGGCCTTTGGCTGCGCCCTTGTTCAAGGCTGTGCCGCGGCTCGACGAGATCATCGTCATGGCCAAGAAGAAGCGTGGCGGGCACTGGATCGATCTGTGGAAGCAGACCGTCGGCAAGCGCTGGGATCTGGTGGTCGATATCCGCTGTTCCGCGACCGGCTATTTCCTCAATGCCGGTGCGCGTCGCATTCTCAGCCAGTCCAAGACCCCGATCAACAAGGTGCTCGAGGCCGCCAGCGTGCTCGGGCTCGACCCGGCGCCCGACCCGGTTCTGTTCGTGTCCGAAGAGCGCCGTGCCGAGGCTGCCGGTATTCTCGATAATGCCCAGCCCTGGCTCGCCGTATGCCCGTCGGCCTCGGCGCCCTACAAGGTCTGGCCCGGTGACCGTTTCGCAGCGCTGATCGACCGGATGATCGCCGAGGACGGCCCCATGGCGGGCGCCAAGGTGGCGATATTCGGCGGACCGGGCGATGAAGCCGCCGCCGCGCCGATCCGCGAGGTGATCGCCAAGGACCGCTGGGTCGATCTGACCGGGCAATTGCCGCTTGACCTGGTGACGGCCTGTCTTGAACGTCCGCGGCTATATATCGGCAATGATAGCGGGCTGATGCACATCGCTGCTGCTGCCGGCACGCCGACGCTCGGCCTCATGGGCCCGACCGATGACCGGCTGTACGGCCCCTGGGGTGCGAACGCTTCGGTCGTGCGCGGCAGCACCTCTTACGCCGAACATTATGCGCGCTTTAAAGACAAGCGCCGTTTCCAGCCTGAAAGCCTGATGCTCGACCTCGACGTCGATGCGGCGTATCAGGCAGCCATAGATCTTTTCGAAAGGACCCAGTCATGAGCCAGACCTTCGATCTCCTGCTCAAGGGCGGCGAAGTGGTGAACCATGATGGTCGCGGCCGCGCCGATGTCGGTGTCCGTGACGGCAAGATTGTCGAAATCGGCGATCTCTCCCAGGCCTCGGCCGGTGAGGTGTTTGATTGCACGGGTCTGCATGTCTTGCCCGGCGTGATCGACAGCCAGGTCCATTTCCGCGAGCCGGGCATGGAGTGGAAAGAGGATCTGGAATCGGGGTCGCGCTGTGCGGTTCTGGGCGGTGTCACGGCGGTGTTCGAAATGCCTAATACCGAGCCGACCACGACCGAGCCGGACAAGTTGACCGACAAGCTCAAGCGCGCGCATCACCGCATGCATTGCGACCACGCTTTTTACGCAGGAGCGACGAGCGAGAATTACAACATCCTGCCGGAAATGGAGCGCATGCTCGGCTGCTGCGGCGTCAAGGTCTTCATGGGCGCCTCAACCGGCTCGCTCCTGGTTGCCGATGATGAGGGCGTCGAGCGCGTTCTGCGGGCTATCAAGCGCCGCGCCGCCTTCCATTCGGAGGACGAATACCGTCTGACTGAGCGCCGCAGCCTGGCCGTTGAAGGTGACTGGACCAGCCACCCGGTGGTGCGCGACCCGGAAGCCGCGATGATGTCGACCAAACGCCTGGTGCGCCTGGCCCGCAAGACCGGCAAGCGCATCCATGTGCTGCACATCTCCACTGCCGAGGAGATGGAATTCCTGGCCCATCACCGCGATATCGCATCCGTGGAAGCCACGCCGCAGCATCTCACCCTGGAAGCGCCGGGTATTTACGAAGAGATCAAGGGCCGCGCCCAGATGAACCCGCCCGTGCGTGAGCGTCATCACATCGAAGGCCTGTGGCGCGGCATCGAGCGCGGTGTGGTCGATGTCATCGGATCTGACCACGCCCCGCATACGCTGGAAGAAAAGGCGCGCCCCTATCCGCAAAGCCCGTCCGGCATGCCGGGCGTGCAGACGCTGGTCCCGGTCATGCTCGACCACGTCAATGCCGGCCGTTTGAGCCTGGAGCGTTTCGTCGATCTGACCTCGCACGGCGCCCAGCGCATTTTCGGTATCGCCCACAAGGGCCGCATGGCGGCTGGCTGGGATGCTGACTTCACCCTGGTCGACATGAACCATTCGCGTGAGATCACCGATGAGTGGTCGGCCTCGAAGTCCGGTTGGACGCCTTTCCACGGCCGCACCGTCAAGGGCTGGCCGATGGCGACCATCGTGCGCGGCAAAATCGTCATGCGCGATGATGAGCTGGTTGGTCCGAGCCAGGGCGAGCCGGTGAAATTCATGGAAGCGCTTCCGGAAGACGCCTAAGCGAAGATCAGGAGACTGTCCGGTGAGTGAGCGTCAGAGCTTTTATTTTTTCGATATCGACGAAAACATCCTCCACCTGCCGACCCGGATTCACCTGTTGAATACGGTGACCGGTGAGGAGCGGGCCATGCGCCAGCACGAGTATGAGGAGATCCGCTCCTATCTCGGCGTGCCGGGGCTGTGGGAGGATTGGGCCGATCCGCCGGCGCGCTCCTATCGCGAATTTGCCGACGGCAAGGATCGTCATGGCGAGGAGTATTTCTGGCGCGATATCCGCCGTGCGCTCGACACCGCCAACTGGCGCGGCCCGTCCTGGAAGATTTTCAAATACGCCGTGCTCAAGGGCCGTCCGGTCTCCATCATCACCGCCCGTCAGCATTCGCGCGAAGTGATCCGGCAGGGCATTAAAATGCTCGTCGATGCGGGCCATTTGCCGGAGGAACCGAACTATATCTCGATCTATCCGGTCTCCAATCTGGATGTGCGCGAGGAGCTCGGGCCGCATCTGACCACCGCAGGTCTCAAGCGCATGGCGATCCGCAAATGTGTCGAGGCCGGGTTGGAAAAGTTCGGCCGTAATCTGCCGCACTCCTTTGGCATGTCCGACGATGATCTCAAGAATGTCGATCTGATCACCTCGGCCATGCTGGAAGCCAAGCTGGACTATCCGGAAAAGCGCTTCTTCGTCATCTCCACCAATCGCCGCCGCCACGTGAAAATGGAAATCCTCCCCCCGCACAAGGATGAGGAAAAGCTGCGCGCCGCCGAGGACGCCTATTACGGCTAACTAGCCTCGGTCATTCGTCCCTGGCGCATCAGCCCCCGGGGCACTAACCCCGGTGCACCGCCAGGATCGGCATGCGCGCGGCCCGGATGGCGGGGAAAATTCCGCCGAGGAAGCCGACGATAACCGCGAGCACGATGCCGGTGACAATCGAGTCGGATGTCACCGACAGGTCGAACACGACCTGGGTGAAACTGTCGCCCAGTCCCTGGAAGCTCAGCCCGTTGAAGAATACCGCGGCGATGGCGGTCCCGACCGCGCCGCCAATGGCAGACAGCATGACCGCTTCGGCCATGGTGCCGATAAAGGCGGAGAAGCCGGAAAAGCCGATCGCGCGCAGGGTGGCGATTTCACGGGCGCGGGCATCGACCGAGGAGTAGAGCGTGTTCCAGGCCCCCGCCAGAGCGCCGATCGCCATGACGATTGAAAGCGGCCAGCCGAGGCTGGAAATCACGCCTGCGGTTCCGGAGGACTGGCCGGCGAAGAACTCGGCCTCGGTCTGGACGTCGAGATTCAGCCGCGGCTCGTTTTCGACATAGGCTTGCAATTGCTCCAGACCGCCGGGCGAGGTGAGCCGGGCGCGCACCGATTGCACGCTGGATCCGCGCTGATAGAGGTTCTGAAGCACGCCGAGATCGGACCAGACTTCACTGTCGAAAACAGTGCCGCCGGTCGAGAAAATCCCCACCACGGTCCAGTTATTGGTGCCCAGGCGGATTTCCTGGCCCAGCTCGAAGCCGAGAAACTCCCGCTGCACCCCTTCGCCGACAATCAGCTCGGCTGCGCCGGGGCTGAACATGCGGCCTTCGACCAGGCTAAAGCCCTGACGCATGGACGGACCATTGGCCTCCAGGCCCCGCAGGCCGATATTGGCCTCGGTCTGGGCGCCGCGCAGCACGCCATCGACGATGACGTAAAGCTCGGCCGAGATGATGCCATTATCGGTCTCATCGCGGGCGACACCATCGGCAACTTCGATCAGGCGGGCCTGGTCACGCGACAGGCCGCTATTGAGCTCGGCCTGGGAGCCTTCGCGCAACATGATGGCGATATCCTCCGCACCGCTGCGTTCGGCGGTGGCCCGGAAGCCATTGCCGATGGCCTGGAAGCCCAGGAGCACGGCCACGACCAGGGCGACAGCGCCGATTGTGGCCGTCGACATGCCCAGGCGGCGCGGGATGGATCTCAGATTGAGGGAGATGACGGCGAGGGTCTGGCGCATATCCGGTCCTATCCCTTCGAGAAGGCGTCGATGATTTTCAGCCGCAGGGCTGAGGCCGCGGGGATCAGCCCGGTGATCAGCCCAAACAGCAACATCAGTCCAACCGCGGAGGCGGCGATTTCAAAGGTGATGACAATGGGCGGGAAGGCATCGCCCAGCCCGGCTTCCGCGGCCATCAGCAGTCCGGCCGCCAGGCCGAGCCCGATCAGGCCCCCGAGCAGGGAGAGGAAGACCGACTCTGCCAGCACCAGTCCGAACACGGCATTATTGCGGAAGCCCAGCGTCTTGAGCACGCCGATCTCCTTGGTGCGCTCGGCAATGGCCAGCACCATGGTTGTGCCGACAATGATCAGGATGGAGACGAAGGCCGCGCCGATCACCAGGGACAGGATGGTGGCGATATCGCCGAACTGTTCCAGGAAAGCCTGGTTGAAAGCGGCTTCGGTCGAGGTTTCCGTTTCGGCCGAGGAGTTGGCGAACATGTCGTCAATACCGCGTGAAACGCTCTCATTAAGCGCTGCGTCCTCGGTCAAAAGCACGAACCAGCCCAGGCTGTTGCCACCGAAACTCGCGGTCTCGCGGAACAGCTCATAGTGCAGCAAAACGGCGCCGGCGCCGGCTGTATCGGCGGTCGAGGTATAGATGGCGCAGACTTCCAGTTGCCAGGCCTCGGCCCCGTCAGCACGAGTGAAGATATTGCTCTGCAGTGGAATCCGATCACCGACCGACCAGCCATATTGCTCGGCAATCGGTGCACCGGCGGCCATGCAGGTGCGGTCGGAAATGAAACGCGCGCGTTGTTCCGCGGGCATGGTGAATTCGGGATAGACGGTGAACCAGCTTTCCGGCTCCACCGCAAAAGACGTCACCACATTGGTCGGCTCGCGGAAATAACCGCCGAACCAGTTGGCATGACTGGCGGCGACTATGCCGTCCACGCTCTGCAGCCGGTTGTAATAGGCGTAGGGCAGGGGCTGGGTGAAGTTGATCTTGTTCAGCGTCACCAGGCGCGTCGGGGCCTGGGGCGGGTCTTCCCAGAACTGATTGAACGCGCCCAGGGCGCCGTACAGAAGGAAGGCAATCGCGATCGACAGCAGCAGCAGGGTCGAGCGGGTCTTCTTGCGGAACAGGTTCTTGCGGACGAGGGTGAGCCGGTTCATCAGGCGTTCTCCTTCGCCACGAAACGTCCCTTGTCCAGGTGCAGTTCCTTGCTGGCATAACCGGCGGCGGCCGGGTCGTGCGTGACCATGACGATGGTCTTGTTCATCTCCTTATTGAGGAGCTGCAGTGTTTCCAGCACTTCGTCGGCGGTAGACCGGTCAAGGTCGCCTGTCGGTTCGTCGGCGAGCAGGACTTTCGGGTCAGCGACAATGGCGCGAGCGATGCCAACGCGCTGTTGCTGACCGCCGGAGAGCTGGGCCGGGCGGTGACCGGCGCGGTCCTCAATGCCGACAATCTCCAGCGCGGTACGGACCCGGCGCTTGCGTTCCTTCGGGGAGAGATTGGTCAAAAGCAGGGGAAGCTCGACATTCTGCGCCGCCGAGAGCGTTTCCATCAGATTGTAGAACTGGAAGATGAAGCCGACATTGGCCGAGCGCCAGCGCGCCAGATTGCCCTCTGAGAGCTTGTCGACCCGTACGCCCTCGCACTCGACAGAACCGGTGGACGGGCGGTCGATACCGCCCAGAAGGTTCAGAAGCGTCGTCTTGCCCGAACCGGACGGGCCCATGATGGCGATGAATTCACCCTGCTCAATCGTCATGTTGAGCTCTTCGAAAATGGTGATGCTCTCCCGCCCCCTGGTATAGCGCTTGGACAGATCCGTCAGCGTGTAAAGGGCGGTCATGGGCGTCTTCCTCTCGGTTATTCGAATTCGACTTTAATATGCAAAGTGCTTTTACTCAATGAAGGTCACGCGGGCGGCCATATCGGGCAGGATGCGATCATCGCGTTCCTCGAAGGCGACGCGCACGGTGATGGTGGCGCGGCTGCGATCGGCAGTCGGGATAATGGCCTCGACACGGGCCGGGATACGCCAGTCCGGGTAAGCGTCGAGCCGGGCTTCGACCTGCTGGCCCGGCATCACCCGGCCGATCTGGCCTTCATTGACATCGACCTCAATCTCCAGCGAGGCCATGTCGACCAGAGTCGCAACCCCGGTCCGGGTGAAGCCTCCGCCGGCAGAAGCCGGGGACAGGATTTCACCAACCTGGGCATTCTTGGCGATCACCACACCGGCAAAGGGCGCGCGCACGATATGGCGGTCGATCAGGTCCTCCTGCGCGCGGATCTGCTGGCGCGAGGTTTCCGCATCGGCATTGGCGGCGATGATCTGGGCGTTCAGGCTCTGAACGCGGGCACGGGCGGCGGTGGTATTGGCGACCGAGCCGATTTCCCGCTCCTCCAGCCGCTCCGCCCGTTCCAGCACGCGCCGGGCTTCGGCCAGATCGGCATTCAGCGCCGAACGGCGGGCATTGGCGGCATCGAGCTGGGAGCGCAGCAGGTCGAGCTGGATATTGGCGCGTTCATCATCGAGCCGGGCGACCACTTCGCCTTCCTCGACGACGGTGCCTTCCTCGATCAGCACATCCTGGATGCGGCCGGTAATCTCGGCGGACACGGTCGCCTGGCGCCGGGCAACGACATAGCCGGACGCGACCAGGCCGCTGGCGCGGGGTTCGCGGCGGGGCGCCGGGGTGGCTGCGGGGGCGGGTTCGCTCGGCGTCGTAGCCGGGGCCGGTGTCGTCGCTGCCGGCTGAACCGGGGCGGGCGCTTCTTCGCCCGGACGCATCAGATACCAGGTTCCCCCGGCGCCAAGCGCTGCGGAGACCAGGATTGCCGTGATAACCGTTGTCGCGCCGGCACCGCGCGGGCCGTCATCATAGCTGCGGTCAATACTCAGGGACTCCAGCTTGGCTTTGCGGTCCGACATCACTTACCCCCTCGCAAACAGACGCGTGACAGGATTTGTACCCGCCAAGCGGGCAAAGCGGAATGGGAATTTTCCCGTTACTTGTCCGCCTTGCCGAAAAAACCTGTCAGTCGAAATAGGCCGAGCGCATCATCTCGGAAAGGTCGCGGCCGCGATGAGCCAGGGCACGACGTTCGGCATCCGCCTGCGGGCCGCAAATGGCGCGGAAACGTTGCTGTTCGCGATAGCCGTCATTGAATTCGTCGATCAACCGGTCGCGGCGGCGACTATTGTCCGGCGCTTCGGCGGCGAGAAGGGCGATCATCTGCGTGCGCCAGGTCTGCGCATCCGGTCCCTCGCAGGCGTAGGCGAGATAGTGCAGCTCGCCCAGCGTATAGGCGAGATAGGGCAGGATACGATCAACATCGATATTGGGCTCGGCGCGCTGCGGGCGTTCCGGCTGGGCAGAGCCGAAATTCTCGAAGGCGGGCTGTGGATTGCCCCGTCCCGGCTTTTGAGCCAGGGCTTCGCTGCCGCAGAAAAGAAGGGCCGATATCAGCAGGAGTGCGCGCATCCGGCGCATCATGCGCCCGATTGTGGCGCAGGCATGGCGCGGATCATGGCCGCGGCCCGGCTGATCACATCGCGGGTCTTGTCCCAGCGGGTCAGGGCGATGGCCTGTTCAAAGGGAAAGAAAGCGGCTTCATCGACATCATCATCGGCAACCGGCTCGCCGCTGATCCAGCGCGCGGCGTAATCAATCAGCAGATAATGCCAATCGCCGGGCTGGCCGGGCTCGCGTTGGCCGATACTGTCGACGACATCGATCAGACCGGCGATCTCGGCTGTGACGCCGGTCTCTTCGGTGAGCTCACGCAGGGCCGCCTCAGCCGAGGTCTCACCATATTCGATCTTGCCGCCCGGGATCGACCACTCACCCTTGTAAGGCGGCTTGCCGCGTTTGATCAGCAGCACTTCTTCGCCGCGAATGACCACGACGCCGGCTCCGGCAACAGGCCGTTTGATGTCTGTTATTTGGCTGTCCATCCGCCGTCCACGCTGATCCAGGAGCCGTTCATATTCGCTCCCGCATCAGACACGATATAGAGCAGCGCGCCAGCAAGTTCTTCATAGGTGACAAATTTCTTCGTCGGTTGCGCTGCCAGCATGACATCACGCACCACGTCCTCCTCGGAAATCCCCCGTGCCTTGGCCGTATCGGCGATCTGGTTCTCCACCAGCGGCGTCTTCACATAACCGGGGCAGATGGCGTTGCAGGTAATGCCCTGTTCTGCGACTTCTAGGGCCAGGGTCTTGGTAAAGCCCATCACCCCGTGCTTGGCCGCGACATAGGCTGACTTGAAGGGTGAAGCGACGAGGCCGTGGGCCGAGGCCAGGTTCACGATCCGCCCGCGCCCGGCCTTTTTCATGTGCGGAATGGCGGCCTTGGCGGCATGGAAAACCGAGGACAGGTTGATGCCGATAATGGCGTCCCACTTGGCTGCGGGAAACTCCTCCACGGGGGCGACATTCTGGATACCGGCATTATTCATCAAAATGTCGAGCTGGCCGAACTCGGCGGCGGTGGAATTGACCAGATCGGCGATCTCGTCCGGCTTGAGCATGTTGGCGCCGTGATAGCGCACCTCCACGCCATGATCGGCAGCGATACGGGCCCGCAAGGCCTCGATTTCAGCACTGTCTCCGAGCCCGTTGAGCACGACATGCGCACCATTTTGCGCCAGCGCCTCGGCCATGGCCGCGCCAATGCCGCTGGTCGAGCCCGTGACAATGGCCACCTGGCCGGACAAATCGGTACGGATCCCAGACATGAACCACCTTTCAACTTTGCTTTGGGGCAAGAAAGGGGATCAGACGCGGGAGGTCAAGGGAGAGGGACGGTTCACGAGAGTTGTGCAACCTATGCGAGCGTTTGTGCTAAAATGAAAGCGCCGGCCAATCCAGGCCGGCGCCAATCCAAGGAGGGAGATTTGTTTCGTTTACCGAAATGCTCTCTCGTCCTTCTGGTGAAAAGAGAACGGATAGGCGGCTGGAAGGTCGTTATCCGTATCTCAATCGCCTAAAGGGCGGCCAAAGGGGGCAGAGGCACCTGTCCCCGGCGGCCCTTGGACCATAACACAGGAAGAGAGGAGAGTGGAGAGACTGAAATCGTTATGTGACGTTGAGGATCGCCTGCCCAATCGCGCGGACTCGCAGGCGCATGGCGCGGCGCAAATCGGAGGCGAGTTCGTCGGGTGCGGCGAGGATCTCGTAGACTTCGACATGATGGTTCGGCTGATATGTGAAGCCCCGATTACCGTGCGATCTGACAAACACCCGATGAATTCCACATCCATCAGCTGACTTGATTGCTCCCGGATTATTCGGAACGACGTTCACGCCCAAGGATTCTGAAGGCTCGCCGTCCAGCAGATAAGCGAGCGCGCGGTCGCTTGCGAGGACATCAAACTCAGCGTTGGCAATCCGATAGTTTTCACGATCAATCGTGCCGCTGAGGAATTTGATTGTGCCTGGGCGCGGGCTGGAGTTCATCACGCCGCATCCTCCGGAAGTGACCGTCTAAGCCGCCCTCTTCCCCGCCGCAGCCGGTTGCGGGCGGGTGAACAAGAGGTCGCCGGGCTTGGAGCCGTCTTCGACGAAGCGGTACCCGCCCGCATCAAACTTGACCAGATCAGCCGGGTCGGTGACGCGGTTTTCGATCACCCAGCGGGCCATCATGCCGCGGGCCTTCTTGGCGTAGACCATGAGGGCGCGGAGTTGGCCGTCTTTTTCTTCCTTGAAGGTGGCGGTGATGACCTTGGCCTTGAGTGCTTTCTTGTCGACGGACTTGAAATACTCGTTCGAGGCCAGGTTCAAAACGACCGGCTCGTCCTCGCCCTCCATGGCGGCGTTGAGATCCTTGGCGATCAGCGTGCCCCAGAAATCATACAGGCTCTCGCCGCGGCGGGTGTGCAGCTTGCGGCCCATTTCCAGGCGGTAGGGGTGAATGGCATCGAGCGGTTTCAGCGTGCCATACATGCCCGACAGAAGGCGCAGGTGGTCCTGGGCCCAGTTGAGGTCGTCCTCGGACAGGCTGGCCGCATCGAGACCGCGATAAACCTCGCCATTAAAGGCGAAGGCGGCCTGTTTCTCACCGGGCTGTTCTGCATCGAAAGCCTGGAAACGTTCGCGGTTGAGCTGGGCGAGGTCGTCAGAGATGCCCATCATCGCCTTGATCTTGGACGCGCTCAGCCCGCGCGTGGTTTTCGACAGGATACGTGTTTCGTCGATCAACGCCGGCGTGGTCGCGGGCAGATCGCGCTCCAGCGGGTCGAAATTCATGTTCTTGGCGGGCGACAACAAAACCAGCATGGATCGAATCTCCTTCTTGGCCCCAACATAGGTCTCGCACCCGGGCGATTCCAGTGGTCTGCATCGCGCTTAGGTAGTATCGTGCAGCTTCGCTAAAGGGGGACGCGATGCCATTCTTTTACGACCTCGACAAATCCAAACCGGAAGATGCCCGCACCGCGGAGCGTTTGCTGGCGCTGGACGAAAAACTGAGCGCGGAAATTCCAGCCAAGACGCTGGACGATACCTTGTTGCTGGCGACCTGGAATATCCGCGAATTTGATAGTCCGGCCTACGGAAAACGCAGGTCCGAGCCTTATCACTACATCGCCGAGATCATCTCCCGTTTCGATATTGTCGCCATCCAGGAGGTCCGCCTGGAAACCGAGCCGCTCGACAAGCTTCGCGGCCTTCTCGGTCGATGGTGGAATTATCTGGTGACCGATGTCACCGGTGGCACCAAGGGCAATAAGGAGCGGATGGCCTTCTTCTACGACACCCGCAAGGTGCGGTTTGGCGGGCTGGCGGGTGAGGTGGTGCTACCGCCGATCGAGACCCGCGATGCCAACCGCAAGAAGGTCTATACCCCGGTCAAACAGCTCGCCCGGACGCCCTATCTCGTCGGTTTCGAGGCGGGTTGGTTCAAATTCATGCTTTCCACCGTGCATATCGTCTATGGCACCTCCAGGGCGGAAGACCCGGAACGGGAAAAGGAAATCCGTCAGATCGCCAAAACCATGGCCGAGCGGGCCGGGCAAAAGCACGCCTGGGCCGAAAACATCATCCTGCTGGGCGATTTCAATATTTTCGATCCGGATGATGTCACTTTCCAGGCGCTCACCGATGAGGGCTTCACCATCCCCGACGCGCTGCAACAGGTCACCAATGTCGGCAAGAAAGAGCGCTTCTTTGACCAGATTGCCTTCATGACCCCGAAAGCGCCCGCCGACCAGCTGATCAAGGCCGGCGCCTTCAACTTTTTCGATGTCGTCTACCGCGAACAGGATGAGGCGCTCTATATCGATGCCATGGGCAAGCGCTATCACGAGAATTCAAAAGGCGAGGCCCGCGATGCGGCCGGCAAAGCCAGCTATTTCAAGACTTATTGGCGCACCCACCAGATGTCCGATCACCTGCCGCTCTGGGCCGCGCTGAAGATCGATTTCGGGCGGGAGTATCTGAACGCTGTGAAGGGGTGAAGCAGTCTCTTTCAGCCACCGTCATGCCCCGGTTTATCCGGGGCACCTCAACGCTGCGCTATCCGTATGAACTCTCCCCGCACATCGAAGGCACAACCCCGCAAAACCCGTTCTGCGTCGCGGATCGAGATGCCGAGAACATCATCGCTGTCTATATGATGAGCAGCCGTTTTGATGGGCCAATCTATACCGGTGTGACCAAGAATCTTGTTCGCCGGGTTGGCCAGCACAAGATGGGTGAGGGGGCCCGCTTCACGACCAAGTATAGCTGTACATCCCTGATTTGGTGGGAGCGGCATTGGTCTCTGGTCGAGGCCAACCAGCGTGAGCGGCGGATCAAGAAATGGCCCCGGCAGTGGAAGGTCAATCTGATCGAAGCCGAAAATCCCGAGTGGCGCGATCTTTGGCGTGGTCTGTTTTGAGCTCCCCCGGATAAACCGGGGGATAGCGGTCTTGTGTGTGTCGCAAACGTCTCAAAATTCCGTCATGCCCCGGTTTATCCGGGGCACCTCAACCCTGCGCTGGGCGGTTTAATTCGGCCGGCTCAGCCACCGAACCCGATCAGCCCAGCAAGACCCGCGGATTCATGATCCCGTGCGGGTCGAGGGCCTGTTTGATGGCCCGCATGACTGTCACATCGATCGGCTTGCGGCGGGCCAGTTCTTCGCGCTTCAGAATGCCGATGCCGTGCTCGGCTGAGATCGAGCCGCCATACTGGTCGACGAGATCATAGACAATGTCCGAGGCGGGCTTGATGCCGGCGAGGAATTCATCCCCGGCGCCGGTCTCACGGGCCATGATGTTGAAGTGAACATTGCCGTCGCCGACATGGCCGAAGGCGATCACCTCGGCCTGCGGGTAGTCGCGTTCAACGGTCTCGGTTGCCCGGTTCATAAAGGCCGGCATTTTTGAGACCGGGATGGAGATGTCGTGCTTGAGCGCCTTGCCATGGGCCCGTTCGGCCTCAGCAATGGTTTCGCGCAGGCGCCAGAAATCATGCTGCTGGCTGTCATTCTCGGCGATCGCGGCATCGGCGATCAGGCCTTGCTCGAAAGCCTCGCCCAGAGCCGCTTCCAGCGTGTCGCGGGCACCGTCTTCGCGGGCGAAACTCATTTCGCAGACAACATACCAGTCATGCCGGCCTTCCAGCGGGTTGCGGGTCCCGGGAACGTGTTCGAGCACCAGGTCGAGGGCATTGCGCGGCATGATTTCAAAGGCCGTGACAGCGCCGCCGGAGGCCTGTTTGGCCAGGCTCAGGAATTGCACCGCATCATCGGCGGAGCTGAGCCCGCAAAAGGCGAGCTCCAAGCGGGCCGGGCGCGGGAAAAGCTTCAGCGTCGCGGCGGTGATAATGCCCAGCGTGCCCTCCGCCCCGATCAGCAATTGCTTGAGATCATAGCCGGTATTGTCCTTGCGCAGGCCGGTCAGACCGGACCAGATCTCGCCATTGGGCAACACCGCTTCCAGACCCAGCACCAGGTCGCGGGTCATGCCATAGCGCAGCACATGCACACCGCCGGCATTGGTCGAGATCAGCCCGCCAATCATGGCCGAGCCTTGCGAGCCTAGCGACAGGGGGAAGAGCCTATTGGCCTCCGCCGCCGTGTTCTGCAGGGTTTCAAGGATGCAGCCGGCTTCAACCGTCATGGAATCATTGGCCGCGTCAATCTCGCGTACCTGGTTCACGCGTTTCAGCGAGATCAGCACTTCGCCTTGCGGGGTAGAGGCGCCGCACAGCGAGGTATTGCCGCCCTGGGGCGTAATGGCGATCCCGGCCTCGGCGCAGATTTTTACAGCTGCGGCAACCTCTTGCGTCGAGCCCGGCTTGAGCAGGATGGGCGAATGCCCCTGATAGCGCCCGCGCCAGTCCTTCACATGCGGTTCGATCTCGTGTGCATCCTGGCTCCAGCCCTTGGGGCCGAGAGCGGATTTGAGGCGGTCAATAGTGTCGGCGGAGATCTCGGTCATGTCGCGTCTCTCGGGGCTGCGGCACGGCGCAGGCGGTCATTGATGGCTTCGCCGAGACCGTGCCCGGGTATGGGCGCGACGGCAATGGTGTCTGCGCCGCGGGCGTCGAGTTCGCGCAGGGCGGAGAACAGGCGCGCCGCGGCTTCGGTCAAATCACCGGTCGCCGACAGGTTGAGGTCACCGGAGATTTCGCCAAATCCCAACAGCAGTTCGCCCGGACCGGCTGCGCGCGCATTAAGGCGGACGGCTGCACCGGGGGCGTAGTGGCTCTTCAGCATGCCGGGGCTGGCGGGGGCGTCGCTCTGACCGGCGGTCTGCAGCGGACCGGTAATGGCTTCAATGGCTTCGCGATCCAGGCCGCCGGGGCGCAGAAGGGTGGCGGTGTCGCCGTCCACGGCGACGACCGCGCTTTCCAGTCCGACCGGGCAGTCGCCGCCATCGAGAATGATGTCGATCTTGTCACCCAAACCGGTTGCTACATGGTCCGCCTTGGTCGGGCTGACGGCGCCGGACGGGTTGGCGCTGGGGGCGACCAGGGGGCGGTTTGCGGCCTCGATCAGTGCGCGTGCGGCGCTGTGCCGGGGACACCGGATGGCGACCGTGTCGAGACCGGCATTGGCGAGGTCAGAGATCGGCGCCTCATCGCGCTTGGGCAGAACCAGGGTCAGCGGCCCGGGCCAGAACGCCTCCATCAAGCGGCGCGCGAGGGGCGGGATCTCAACCAGCCGTTCCGCCATGTCCGCGCCGGAGACATGGGCGATCAGCGGGTTGAAGCTCGGCCGGCCCTTGGCTGCGTAGATCCGCGCCACTGCCTCGCCATTGCCCGCATCCCCGGCCAGCCCGTAGACGGTCTCGGTCGGCATGGCCACAAGCCCGCCGTCGCGCAGGATGTCGGCAGCGCGGGTGATGGCGGTGGTCTCGCTGGCAGGCAGGATGGTGGCAGACATGGGCCGAGCTAGCGCCAAGCGGTGTGGCAAGACAAGCCTGTTGTGCGCCTATTCAGCCGCATCGGCCTCGATATGCAGCACGATGGTGACGCTGGCCGCGGTTTCGCCCCAGCTGGCATCGCCGACACCATAGTCCAGGCGGGCAATCTCCAGCGCGCCATCGGCAATAGCGCGCCCGTCAGCAATGGCGAGGGTGAAGGGCAGGACAACCGCCTGGTCGGCGCCGCGGATATTGAGCGTGCCATGCGCCTCATACCCGTCTCCTGCGGCCCGGATATCGCTGGACGTGAAGCGCGCCAGGGCATGGCTCTCCGGGGCCAGGCCCTCTGCCGACAGCATTGACTGGTCGAGCTGGCCATTGCCGGTCGAGCCCGTCGCCACACTGACCGTCGCATCAATACGCGCGCTGGTGAGGTCGGCGGGATCCAGCGTGATTTCGGCGCTCCACTGGTCAAAGGCGCCGGTCACGGTCGAGCCGAAGGCCGAGGTCTCAAATCCGACACGGCTGGCCTCAGGGTCCACAGTCCAGTCCTGGGCGAGGGCGGGGGAGGCGGTGAGCAGCAGGGCAGCGAGGGCGGAACGCAACATGGGGGGATTACCTTTTGAGCAGGGGGATCATGCGGGCGACAAGATTATCGCGGTCGATGAACTGGTGTTTGAGCGCGGCGGCGACATGCAGGCCGGAGAGGATCAGGATGGCCCAGCCGCCGGCGCCATGGGCGCTGCCGGCAAAGGCGGCGAATTCCTCGGTCTGCGGCACCGGGAGCTTGGGCAGGACCAGTTCGGGATTATTGAACAGGAGCGTCGGGAAGGGCGTGGCGGATGCTGCGGCCCAGCCCCCCAGCGGCAGGCCGATCATCAGCGCGTAAAAGCCCCAATGCGTCGCCTTGGCGATCCAGACTTCATGGGGCTTCATGCCGGCGGGCAGCGCCGGTGCCGGGTGGGTCAGGCGCCAGCCGAGCCGGAACAGGCTCAGGGCGAGGATGAAAAGGCCGGTGGTCTTGTGGGCGTTATAGGCGAATTGAACATCGCTCAGCGCGACACCTTCGCCGGCCAGCATGCGTTCTTGCAGACCTTCCATATACCAGCCGAAAAACACCATGGAGATCAAAAGCACGGCCAGGATCCAGTGCAGGGTAATCGCAATCGGGCTATAAACGTCGCGCATTATTCTCCTCCCTCAAGGAATTCCGCCTCAATGCGGATGCGGATTTCGCGGCCCAGCACAGTCTCGGGCAGATTGCCGATGCCGAAGGCGGAGCGGTCGATGACCATGTCGGCGCCGAAACCGATCGTATTGCGCCCTTCCAGCAAATTGAACAGGCCGCCATAGAATTCGATCTCCATCACCGTCTCCTCCGTGCGGCCATTGAGGCGCAGCGTGCCATAGGCGCGGCCGGTGGTCTCACCGGTGATCTCGATACGGTTCGAGGTGAAGCGGATCTCGGGGTGGCGCTCGGCATTGAACCAGTCCTGCGCCAGGGTGCGGTCGAAGTCGCTATCGCCGGTAGAGATCGATGCGGTGTCGATAATCGCTGTAAGCTGAGCCTCGTCCGGGCGCTCGGCATCAAAATCGAGGCTGGCGCGCAGGCTGTCGAAGCGGCCGGTATACCAGGACAGGCCGAGATGGCGCACGCGCCAGACGACGCTGGCATGCCCCTGGTCCAGCTCCCATTGCCCTGCAGGCAGGCGCGCCGGGTCTGTTGTCGGTGTGGCGCAGGCCGCGATGAAGAGCGGCAGGGCGAGGGCTAAAGCGTGCAGTCTCATAGCCGACAATGTAGGCGGTTGGCGAAACCGGAAAAGCACAATCTCGCGGCTGCGACAGAAAATCACTGTTTCCAGGCTCGCAAGTTTCGCCGCGGAGGTTATCTTCGCCCCCAACACGGTTGGGAGAGAAAAAATGGATTACCGCGCACCGGTCGAAGATTTGCGTTTTGCGCTCGAGGAAGTGGCCGCTGTTGATACGGTCAAGTCCGGCGGGGCTTTCCATGAATTCACGGATGACCTGACCGGGGCGATCCTCGACGAGGCTGCCAAGCTGTCCGGCGATGTGCTGGGCCCGCTCAATCGCGTCGGCGATCTCAAGGGCTGCACGCTCGAGAATGGTGAAGTCACCACACCGGACGGGTTCAAGGAAGCCTATGCCCAGTTCGTCGAAGGCGGCTGGCAGGGGCTGCAATTCCCCGCCGAGGCGGGCGGTATGGGCCTGCCGCGTGCGCTTGGTGTCGCGGTGCTGGAAATGATCCAGTCCTCCAACATGGCCTTCGGTCTCGGCCCGATGCTGACCTATGGCGCGATTGAAGCTCTGCTGTCACACGGCACGCCGGAACAGCGCGATCAATACCTGCCCAAGCTGCTGACCGGTGAGTGGACGGCGACGATGAATCTGACCGAGCCGCAGGCCGGCTCCGATGTGGGTGCGCTGCGGACCAAGGCCGAACCCAATGCGGACGGCTCCTGGGCCGTGTCCGGGCAGAAGATCTACATCACTTGGGGCGAGCACGACTGTACCGACAATATCATCCACCTCGTGCTGGCGCGTACGCCGGGTTCGCCGGAGGGCACCAAGGGCATCTCGCTGTTTATCGTGCCGAAGGTGCTCGAGGATGGAACGCGCAATTCGCTGCAGGCGATCGGCCTGGAGCACAAGCTGGGCATTCACGGTTCTCCGACCTGCACGATGGAATATGCCGGCGCCAAGGGCTGGCTGATCGGCGGCGAGAATAACGGCATGCGCTGCATGTTCACGATGATGAACTCGGCCCGCCTCAATGTCGGTGTTCAGGGCGTGGGGATCGCTGAGCGCGCCTATCAGCAGGCGCTCGGCTACGCCAAGGAGCGCAAGCAGGGCCGGGCACCGGAAGCGGACGGCCCGGCGCCGCATGCCATCATCAACCATCCCGACATCCAGCGCACGCTGGCGATGATGAAGGCGAAGATCGAAGCCTCGCGAGCCATCTGCCTGTCCTGTGCTGTTGCCGCCGACCTTGCCGAATATGGCGCCGAGGAGGATGAGCGTGCAGCGGCCAAGCGGCGCGAAGAATTGCTCACTCCGATCGCCAAGGCGTGGTCTACCGATATCGGTGTCGAAGTGGCTTCGCTCGGCATCCAGATCCATGGCGGTATGGGCTTTATCGAGGAAACCGGCGCGGCCCAGCACCTGCGCGATGCCCGTATTGCCCCGATCTATGAAGGCACCAATGCCATCCAGGCGATGGACCTGGCCGGCCGCAAACTGTCCATGGCCGGGGGGGCGGCTTTCACCGAACTCTATGACGACATCCAGCAGACGATTGAAGCCTGCTCGACCTCGTCCCACCCGGACCTGCCGCCGCTGGCAGAACGTCTGGAGGATGGTCTCGACGCGCTGCGCGAAGCGGCCGCCTGGCTCAATGACAGCGACATGTCGGACAAGCTGGCCGGCGCTACGCCCTTCCTGACCCTCGCCGGGGAAGTGATCGGCGGCTGGATGTTGTGCGTTGGTGCCGTCGCGGCCCGTCGCCGCCAGAAAGAAAATATCGGCGACCCGGCCTTTGCAGCCCAGCGCATCGCCTTGGCCAATTTCTATGCCGAGGCCGTTCTGGCCCTGTCGCCGTCACGCGTCGACGACATCACCATGGGCATGGACATGATTGCCGAGGTCGGCTTCGCGATCGGGGAATGATCGCAATCTGGAGCGCCTGTCATCCCTGACGAGAGCCTGGCTTTAAGCCGGGCGACGAGCAGAGCTCCCGAAAAAAATGGCTGGGTCCCCGATCTGCGCCCCGCTTGCGCGGGGCCTGCGTCGGGGATGACAGACTGTTATCGGACGCGCGCCTAGACCCAGTAGGTCTGCGGCTGGGCGATGCCGCGGCCGTCGATCAGGCGGACCAGGCCGATAGCGTTGCGGATCAGCACCCAGAGCCAGATCGCGGCATAACCCAAAAGCCCGAAGGGCGAGAGGATGACGGTGAAGATCAGCACCGTGCAGGCGATGATACCGATCAGCGCGATCCAGAAGGTGCGAATCTGGAAGTCGTAATGTGAGAACAGCCAATTGGGCGCATTTTCGCGACGAGCATAGGCGATGATCAGGGCGATGATCGACGTCACGCCAATGATATTGCCGATCAGCATCAGGACATAGTTCAACGCGATCATGAGTTTGTCGTCACGATCGGCGGTTTTCCCATTGCCCGGTTCAATAATGGTGTCGCTCATTGAGGCTTATCTCCCTTCAGCCTTGTCACTAGCATGGCCGTCGCGAACGCTGCGAGCGGGAACGGCCGGGTGAGGTTCCCCCGCCGCACTGCAGCAATACCGCCACGCTATGTCACGAAAACGGCGCAATCTTGGCGCTTGAGGCTTGGTAACGGAGTCTTTTCGACGTATCGGAAGACTGACACACACGCGGACGGGGTTGGCCTGGTGGTGAAATGGGTAGTGCAGAACCGGAGTCAGATATTGCTGCTGAGCGGCGGTATCACCTTCGTGGTCTTGCTGCTGGCCGATCTCGCCCTGGATTGGGTCTTGCCCTATCCCGCCTCGCTGCTTTGGCTCATCACCGCAGGATTGCTCGGTGCCGGGCTGGCTTTACAATATCTGGAAGCGGAACAGCACGGCGCTGACAATCCGCCGGGAGACAAAACATCATGAGCCTTATCGTCACCATGTCAGACCATGTGCCCGGCCGGGAGATTGACAGCGTGATCGGCGTTGCCCGCGGCAATGTCGTGCGCGCGCGCTTCTTCGGCCGCGATTTCATCGCCGGTCTGCGCAATCTGGTCGGCGGTGAGGTGCCGGAATACACCAAGCTGCTGGCGGAATCGCGGGAGCAGGCGCTCGATCGCATGGTGCGTCATGCCCAGGAGCTGGGGGCTGATGCGGTAATCACCTTCCGCCTGTCGACGGCGACGGTAATGGACGGTTCGGCGGAAATTCTCGCCTACGGAACGGCGGTGAAGCTGAAATGAATCCGCTGATGAAACGCCTGGCCGATCGTGCGGCCGGCGAGATCCTCGAAATCGCACGCTTTCTCGGTGGTGTGGCGGCTGTCTATCTGGTGCTGGTCACGCTCGGCTTTGCGGTCTTCCACATTCCTTCGCAATCCATGCAGCCGACCCTGGAAGTGGGCGACCGGGTCGTAGTGTCGAAATGGGCCTATGGCTATTCGCGTCACTCCCTGCCGCTGGGGCTGGGATACATCCTGCCGGACAGCTGGAATGCGCGCCTGGCCTGGGGGTCGCCGCGCCGCGGTGATGTTGTCGTCTTCCGCGATGAAAACCAGCCCGATGGCCGCGCCCGCAATCTGATCAAGCGCGTCATCGGTATTGGCGGCGATACCATCGAAGTGCGCGGTGGCCGCCTGTATATCAATGACGAGCCGGCCGAACGGGTGCTGGACGAGATTCGCAATTACCGTGAATTCCCGACCCAGCAGATCCAGACCGTCACGCATTATGTCGAAGGCCTGCCGGACGGGCGCGAGCACTCCATTTACGAGCGCTCGGACAATTATGCCCTGGATGATTACGGACCGGTCCGTGTCCTGCCCGGGACTGTTTTCGTCATGGGCGATAATCGTGACGCCTCGCGCGACAGCCGCGCGCCGGGCGGGCCGGGCCTGGTGCCGCTGGCCAATGTGATCGGCCGGGCAGAGACCGTCCTCTTCACCTTTGAGCGCTGCCGTCGCGAACAGGGGCTTTATTGCCCGCGCGGCCGCGTCTGGCAGGGCCTTTAAACCGTGGCGTCCCATTACAAACTGCTGCGGCGCATGCCCAGCTGGATGCGCTCCAACATCCGCGAAGCCAAGGAGCTGACCAATTTCCTGGCCGGTGTGGCGGCGCTCTGGTTCGTCTGGACCTCGGCCGCTTTCGCCATCTACTACATCCCCTCCGAGAGCATGCAGCCGACGCTGGAAGTCGGCGACCGGATCGCGGTGTCGAAATGGGCCTATGGCTATTCGCGTCATTCCCTGCCGCTGGGGCTGGGCGAGCTGTTGCCGGAAGACTGGGACGGCCGCATTGCCTGGGCCGACCCCCGGCGCGGTGATGTCGTTGTGCTGCAATCGCCGCGCGCCGATATCGTCCTGATCAAACGGGTCGCAGCCATTGGCGGTGATGTCGTCGAGGTGCGGGCCGGGCGGCTCTATATCAACGGCGAACAGGCCGAGCGCGAACTCGTGGATGAACGCCGTTATCGCGAGCACGGCGCCTTTGCCGGCAGTGTGCATGTGGCGCATTTCACCGAGACCCTGCCGCAGAGCGGCGGGCGCACGCACCCGATCTATGAGCGCTCAGATGCCGGACAGCTTGATGATTTCGGTCCGGTCACGGTTCCCATGGGGCATCTTTTCCTGATGGGCGATAACCGCGATCACTCGGTCGATAGCCGTCATCCGATGGGGCCGGGCTTCGTGCCGCTGGCCAATGTGATCGGCCGTGCCGAAACCGTGGTCTTCACGCTCAATCGCTGCCGCCGCAGCGAGGATTTGCATTGTCCGACAGGACGGGTCTGGCGCGGGCTGTGAACACGCCCTAGTTTCCCCGCAAGACAAACTTCGCCGGGGAGAGCGCGATGAGCCTTAAAGACAAGACGATTTTCATTACCGGTGCGAGCCGGGGTATTGGCCTGGCCATCGCCGAGCGCTGCGCCCGCGATGGGGCCAATATTGTCATTGCTGCCAAATCCGACGTCGCGCACCCGCGCCTGGAAGGCACAATCCACACCGCGGCGGAGGCGATCGAGAAGGCCGGCGGCAAGGCCCTTGCGGTCAAATGCGATATCCGTGACGAGGCCAATGTCGAGGATGCGGTGGCCCAGGCGGTCGAGCATTTCGGCGGCATTGATGCGGTGGTCAACAACGCCTCCGCCATCTTCCCGGTCGGCACCAAGGATGTGCCGATGAAACGCTATGACCTGATGCATGGCGTCAATGGCCGTGGCACCTTCCTGGTAACGCAGAAATGCCTGCCGCATCTGGAAAAGGCCGAGAACCCGCACATTCTGGTCCTGTCGCCGCCGCTCGACATGCGCCCGATGTGGTTCGGACCGCACGTGGCCTATACCAGTGCGAAATACCAGATGAGCCTGTGTGTGCTGGGCTGGGGCGAGGAGTTCAAGGGCAAGATCGCGGCCAATGCGATCTGGCCGCGCACGGCGGTGGCCACGGCCGCCATCTCCAACGTGCTCGCCAATGACGACGCGATGAAACAGTGCCGCAAGCCGGAAATCCTGGCCGACACCGCCTATCGCGTGCTGACCAAGCCGGCGGCCGAGTTCACCGGCAATTTCCTCATCGACGACACCTTCCTGTATTCCGAGGGCGTGACCGATTTCGAGCAATATGCCGTCACGCCGGGCACCGATCTCCTGCCGGACTTCTTCGTGCCGGGAGAGGAGGATGCGCCGACGCCTCCGGGGGTGAAGCTGATGGATTTGTCCAACCTCTCGCACTAACGCCATGACGGCCCTGATTATCGACAGTGCAGCCAGTGCGGGGCATCCCGTCCCGCCTGGCCATCCCGAGCACCAGGGCCGCTATGATGCGGCCCGGTCGGCGCTGGCCGGCCTTGCCGGTGCGGTCTGGATTGACAGCCGTGCAGCCCAACGCACCGAGCTGGAGCGTTTCCATACCGCGCGCCATGTCGCCCATGTCCTCGGCACGATCGCCACAGTCGGGGAGGGCGAGTGGGCCGCCCTCGACGCCGATACCCAGGTCACCGAGAGCTCGGCCGCGGCCGGTTTGCACGCCGCAGGCGGGGTGATCGAGGCAGTCGACCGGGTGATCGCGGGAGAGGCTCGTCACGCTTTCTGCCTGGCGCGTCCGCCGGGCCATCACGCCGAGCCGGACCGGGCGATGGGCTTCTGCCTGTTCAACTCGGTCGCTGTCGGGGCCTGCCACGCGCTGGAGGCGCACGGGCTGGAGCGTGTCGCCATTGTCGACATCGATGTGCATCACGGCAATGGCTCGCAATGCCTGGCCGAACAGGATGGCCGCGTCTTCTTCGCCTCGCTGCACCAGGCGCCGCTCTATCCGGGGACGGGGACGCGCAAGGAGACCGGGCTTAACGGCAATGTGCTCAACATCCCGCTGCCGGACGCCACCCCGGCTCTGGTCTGGCGCCAGCATTTCACAACGGAAGTCCTGCCGGCCCTGCGCCGGTTCAAGCCGCAGATGATTTTTATCTCCGCCGGATTTGATGCGCACGCGGACGATCCGCTGGGCGGTTTCCTGCTGACCGAGCCCGATTATGCCTGGATCGCGCAGGAATTGGCGCAGGTGGCCGAAGAAACTGCGGAATCCCGTCTTGTCTCCGTGCTGGAGGGCGGATACGACTGCCCCGCACTTGGCCGGGCGGCCGCCGCTTTTGCTGCGGCGCTGTAGCGGCATGAAGAATGAGTGGCTGGTCGCGGCGGGGCGCGGCAGGCTGAACTGAGCCCCGCTTGCAGGTCACGGAAAGTCCGCATCGTGTCAGCCACGCCTTCACAGCGCCCCGGCCGTATCACTATCGCACGGCACGGCCAGCCGGACGCCAACCGCGAGACGCGGCTGGACTGGCGCGGCTATGAGGACTGGTGGGACAATATCTACCAGCCGGCCTCCCTGGCCGCCGGGCAGAGCGCCCCGGACGGGCTCAAGGCCGCCGCCGACGACGCCCATATCGTCTATGCCTCGACCCTGACCCGCGCCATTGAAACCGCCCAGGCCGCCGCGCCGGGCCGCGAGCTGGACATTGATCCGCTGTTCATCGAGGCCGAATTGCCGCCGCCGGCCATGCCGGGGCGTTACATGGCCAAAACCTGGGGCGTGTTTGCCCGCTGTTCCTGGTGGTTCGGTTTTGCTCGTGGCCGCGAGAGCCGGCCCGAAGCCGAGGCGCGCGCCGCCATGGCTGCAGCGCGTCTGGTTGAGGCGGCACAGGACGGTCATGTCCTCTTGTGCGCTCATGGCTGGTTCAACCGCATGATGCGGCCGCATATCCGTTCCGCCGGCTGGCACTGTGTCCGCGATGGCGGCGACAGCTACTGGTCTTACCGCCAATATGAATATCGCGCGCGATAGCGCGTTGCGGCGGCTGTCCGCCCTGCCTATGCTGCGCCGGACTTTTGGAGTTCGCATACATGTCCGACACCCCCAATGCCGATATCGCCGGGATGAGTTTCGAGCAGGCCCTGGCCGAGCTTGAGCGCATCGTGCAACAGCTGGAAAGCGGCGAGGTCGAGCTGGAGCGGTCGATCGCCATTTACGAGCGCGGCGCAGCCCTGCGGGCCCATTGCGACAGCAAGCTCAAGGATGCCGAGCTCAAGGTCGAGAAAATCGTGCGCGGCGAAGACGGATCGGTGAGCACCGAACCGGCCGGGCTGGACTAGCGTTTCGTTTTAGCGTTCGGGGATGTTTGTCCCGCCTATCTGCCACCCGGTCCGGGCGATCAGCGCCCGGCGACAAGGACGATGATGACCAGCGAGAGCTTCGAGCAGGCCCTGAACGAAACCGCCGACCGCATCACGGTTGCGCTCGACGCCCTTTTGCCGCGCGCAGAAGGCCCGGAAGCCCGGCTCAACTCGGCCATGCGCTATGCGGCGCTGGGGCCGGGCAAGCGGCTGCGGCCCTTCCTGGTGATGGAGTGCGGCAATCTTGTCGGCGCCGATGAACGCGGCCTGCTGCGCGTCGGCTGCGCGCTGGAATGCATCCACGCCTATTCGCTGATCCATGATGATCTGCCGTGCATGGATGATGATGATCTGCGCCGCGGCCGTCCGACCGTGCACAAGGCCTATGACGAGGCCACGGCGGTGCTGGCCGGCGATGCGCTGCAATCCTCCGCCTATGAAATCCTGGCCCATCCGGACACCCATCAGCGCGGCAGCGTGCGCGCCCGCTTGGTGGAGAAACTGGCCAGGGCCAGTGGCGCCGGCGGCATGGTCGGCGGGCAGATGATCGACATTATCGGCGAAAGCGAGACGCTGGACATTTCCGTCGTCACCCGCATGCACCGCATGAAGACCGGGGCGTTGATCAATTTTGCAGCCGAGGCGGTTGCAGCGCTCAAGGATATCGACGATCACATCCGCCGGTCGCTGGAAGGCTTCGCCCATGATCTCGGTCTGGCCTACCAGATCACGGATGATCTTCTCGACGCGACCGGAAATGCAGACGAGGCGGGCAAGGCCGTGGGCAAGGATGCCGGTCAAGGAAAAGCCACCTTTGTCACCACATTGGGCATTGAGGGCGCCAAGGATCGTTCGCGACACTTGGCCGCGCAGGCGAAAGAACACCTTGATCCCTTCGGTGAGCGAGCAAATTTGTTAAAAAAGGCGGTTGATTTCATTCTGACCCGCCAAGCGTAAAGAGCAGGACGCTGCAGATGTCTGTGAAGACACCCAATCTGGACCGGATCCATTCGCCGGCTGATCTGAAAAATCTCGATCTCGAGACCTTGCGGTCTGTGGCCGACGAATTGCGCGCTGAAACCATTGATGCCGTGTCGGAAACCGGCGGCCATCTCGGTGCTGGCCTCGGCGTCGTCGAGCTGACCACGGCCCTGCACCACGTCTTCGATACGCCGCGTGATGTCCTGGTCTGGGATGTCGGTCATCAATGCTATCCGCACAAAATCCTGACCGAGCGCCGCGACCGTATCCGCACCCTGCGCCAGGGCGGCGGCCTGTCCGGCTTCACCAAGCGGGCGGAAAGCGAATACGACCCGTTCGGCGCAGCCCATGCCTCGACCTCGATTTCCGCCGGGCTCGGTTTTGCCGTCGCCCGCGATCTCAAGGATGAGAAGGACCGTCACGTCATCGCCGTGATCGGTGATGGCTCGATGACGGCGGGCATGGCCTATGAAGCCATGAACAACGCCGGCGGGCTCAATTCCCGCCTGATCGTCATCCTCAATGATAATGATATGTCCATTGCCCCGCCGGTCGGTGCGATGAGCCATTATTTCTCGCGCCTTGTCTCGAGCCAGGGCTATCGCAATATCCGCAAGCTCGGCAAAGGCGTTGCCAAGGCGCTGCATGTCGAGGAAGCGGCGCGCCGGGCCGAGGAATACATGCGCGGCATGGCCATGGGCGGCACGCTGTTCGAGGAAATGGGCTTCCGCTATGTCGGCCCGATCGATGGTCATGATATGGGCCAGCTGGTCGCGGTTCTGCGCAATGTGCGCGACGGCGAGGACGGCCCGGTGCTGATCCACTGCGTCACCCAGAAGGGCAAAGGCTATGCCCCCGCCGAGGCCTCCGATGACAAGTATCACGGCGTTGCCAAGTTCAACGTCGTTACCGGCGAACAGCAAAAGTCCAAGGGCGGTCCGCCGTCCTATACCAAGGTTTTCGCCCAGCAGCTGATCGAGGAAGCCAAGAAGGACGACCGCGTCGTCGGCATTACCGCCGCCATGCCGGGCGGAACCGGTATGGACATGTTCGGCGAGGCCTTCCCGGATCGCATGTTCGATGTCGGCATTGCCGAGCAGCATGCTGTAACTTTTGCCGGCGGCCTCGCTGCAGACGGGATGAAGCCGTTCTGCGCACTCTATTCGACCTTCCTGCAGCGCGGTTATGACCAGGTCGTGCACGATGTGGCGATCCAGAAATTGCCTGTCCGCTTTGCCATCGACCGCGCCGGTCTGGTTGGTGCCGACGGCTGCACCCATGCCGGCTCGTTTGATATCGGCTATATGGGCGCGCTGCCGGGCATGGTGGTGATGGCGGCAGCTGACGAGCTTGAGCTCAAGCGCATGGTCGCCACGGCGGCTGAAATCGATGATCGTCCGTGCGCCTTCCGCTATCCGCGCGGCAATGGCTCCGGCATGGAGATGCCGGCCGTCATTGAAGCGCTCGAAGTCGGCAAGGGCCGTATCCTGCGTGAGGGCGGCTCGGTGGCGATCCTGTCATTGGGCACCCGTCTGGGCGAAGCCATCAAGGCCGCCGACGAACTCGCGGCCCAGGGCTTCCCGGCGACCATCGCCGATGCGCGTTTCGCCAAGCCGCTGGATGAAGACCTGGTGCTGCGCTTGGCGCGCGAGCATGAGGTCCTGATCACGGTGGAAGAGGGCGCCCGCGGCGGTTTCGGCGCCTTTGTGCTCGAACTGCTGGCGGAAAAAGGCGCTCTGGATCGCGGCCTCAAAGTGCGCACCATGACCCTGCCTGATGTCTTTCAGGACCAGGATACGCCGTTCAACATGTATGAAACCGCCGGTCTCAACGCCCGTCACATCGCCGCCAAGGCGCTGGAGGCGCTCGGCCGAGAGGAACATGCGGCACAGGTGATCGCGGCCCAGTTTCCGGCTGAGTAAGCCGTAACTTGACCCTAAAAACCAAGTGGTCACTATAGCCCGGTCTTCGAACCGGAACGGCCGCTTATGTCCTTGCTTCAAAACGCGCTTCGCCGTGGGCAGGCGATGGTCGGCCGCTGGCCCATGCTGGCGGCCTGTATCGCGGTCTGCTGCGGCCTGGTGGTGGCCTATACGGCGGTGTTTATGCTGACCATGGGCGGTAACCCGCTCGACCGGGTCGGGACGGCGCTGATTAATTCCATACCGCCGGCGATTTATGCCTATGGCGTCATGATCGTGATCCGGTCGCGCATTATCGGCGCCCATCCGCTCTTGCAGGCGGGCTTTCACATTGTTGCCGCACCGGTCTTTGGCGTGACCTGGTATGTCACCGTCATTGTCTTTCTCGGTCTGTCGCAGGGCTCGCTGGCTGACGGGTTTGCCGTCTCGCCCTTCCGCGGCCCCGCTTTCCACTGGCAGAATTTTCAGGGCATGACGCTCTATATCGGCGCGGCCGCAGCGGCCTATGCCTTCCATTATCGCGCGGCCTGGAAAGAGCTGGCCGCGGCGACGGCCGAGGCCCAGGCCTCGTCCCAGGCCGTGACGGCGGCTTCGGATACGTCCGACACCTTGATCCTGAGACAGGGAGATGAGCTGCGCCCGGTTGATATCGAAGACATCATCCTCGTCTCCGGTGCGGGTGATTATGCCGAGGTGACGACGGCGCGGGGCACGCATCTGTCGCGCAAGACGCTGAGCGAGTTCGAGACGCTGTTGCCGCCGGCCCGCTTCGTCCGCGTGCATCGCTCCCGCATCGTCAATATCGAAGCGGTCCAGGCGGCCGAGCCGGAGGGCGGTGGACGGCTGACCCTGCAATTGCGCGGCGGCGAGAGCGTCTCCACCAGCCGAGCCGGAGCGCGGCTGATCAAGGAGCGGTCCATCTGAGGCTCATTGGCCGCGGGCCATTGTCCATTCACCGGCGCCCCTGTCCATTCGCCGATTATATTCTCCTAAGTGCCTGAATGCGTGTTCCTTATCTTCATGCCTGAAGAGCAAGAAGGAGATGAACATGCCGTACTGGAAACCGGGCCTGGCCGGGATTGCGATTGGAGCCAGTCTGACTTTCGGCCACCCCGCACAGGCCGATGACACGCTCTATCACAATGCCATGATCTGGAATGGCGATGCCTTCCAGGCCGGATCGCTCGCGATCCGGGATGGCATGTTCATCGCCCCGTCCGACCTATCGGCGGATGCCGAGCGCATTGACCTGAACGGTGCTCATATCGTGCCGCCCTATGGCAATGCCCATCACCATATCACCTATGCCAGTGAGGCCTCCAGCTGGGGGTTTGTTGACCCGGGCGTTTTTTATGTCTGGAACCCCAACACGGTGACACCGAGTGATGCGGCCGCAGATGCGACGTTCTATGCGCAGCGCGGCACTTATGATGTCAGCGCTTCGATGGGCGGAATTACCGAGCCCTTTGGTCATCCTGAACGGCTCTATGTCGAACAGCTCTCGCAATATGTCTATCAGGGTTGGGAACTGCCGGACTTCCTCGGCAATGCCTTCCATTATGGCCGTACGGAGGGGGAGATCGACGCCGCCCTCGACCTTTTACTGGAGCAGGGTGCGGGCTTCGTGAAGACCTATCTCCTGTATTCCGAGGATTATGGAAACCGGGCCAATCAGGCCAATTTCTACGGCCAGACCGGTCTCAACCCGGAGAATTTTCCCTATCTGGTCGAAGCGGCCCACGCGCGTGGCCTGCCGGTGGCGGTGCATGTGCAGACCCGCTATGACGCCGTTGTGGCCGCCCGGGCCGGAGCTGACATGCTGGCCCACCTGCCGGCCTATTCGCTGGAACGCACAGAACAGGGGCTGGCTGCGGTAGCCTTCACCGAAGAGGAAGCGGCCATTCTGGGCGCGTCCGGCATTGTCGTCGTTCCCACCTATCTGGTGGCCAAGCGTAATAGCCAATACCTACCGGAAGAGCGCCGGCCGACGCAGGCCCAGCTCGATGCGCTGCATGCTGTCCAGGCGGAAAACCTGCGCCGTCTGCACGCGGCCGGCGTGCCGATCCTGACCGGTACGGACGGGCCGCAGGAAGTGGTCACCGAGATCGAGCACTGGGTTGATATTGGCGGGCTCAGCCGCGGCGATGCCCTGGACGAGTTATTCGCCACACCGGCCCATCTCTTCCCGCAGCGCCGGATCGGCGTGCTCGAGCCGGGCTATGAGGCCAGCTTCCTGGCGCTCAATGGCGATCCGCTCGCCGACCTGTCGGCGCTGGGCGATATTGCGCTGCGCATCAAGCAGGGCGAAGTGATGACCGGACCGGTCACGGACGCCGAGCCAGCCGGGACCGGAGACGGCTAGGATTGATCGCCAGCCGGTGCGGGCGTAGGACAGTCCTATGCCCCGCGCCGACAAATACCTCGTTGAACATGGCTATTTCGACACCCGCGCCCGCGCCCAGGCGGCGATCGAAGCGGGCCGGGTGGTGGTCGATGGCCAGGTGGTCCGCAAGGCCTCGCAGAAAATCGACCCCGGGGCTGTTATCGAAGCTGAAGCCGCCCACCCCTATGTCAGCCGCGCGGCTTTGAAACTGGTCGAGGCCCTGGATCGCTTCGATATCAATCCGAAGGGGCTGACCTGCCTCGATGTCGGTTCTTCAACCGGCGGGTTTTCCGAGGTGTTGCTCGAGCGCGGTGCAGCCAAGGTTTTTGCCGTTGATGTGGGACGGGAGCAGTTGCATTCCAAGCTGCGCGGGGATGAGCGTATCGTTTCGCTGGAAGGCCAGGATGCGCGTCAGTTGAGCTCTGACGAGATCACCGAGCCGCCTCAGCTTATCGTCTGCGATGCCAGCTTTATCTCATTGCTCAAAGTCATCCCGGTCCCGCTCTCCCTGGCCGCACCGGATGCCGTTTTCATCGGCCTGATCAAACCGCAATTCGAGGTCGGCCGCGACGGCCTGGCCCGGGGCGGGCTGGTCAAGGATGAAGTCCTGCGGGACAAGGCCGTCGCCCGCGTGCGAGGCGCACTGGACGGGCTAGAGGGTTTTGGTGTTGTCGATGTCATCGAGAGCCCGATCACCGGCGGAGACGGGAATCTGGAATATCTGGTGCTGGCGCGGCGGGGGTGAGGGCTCGGATCGGCCCCGTCGCAGGCATGAGATTTAGGGGAAGGCTTGGTGTGGTGACCAATCCTTGTTCCGGGCTGAAGGCTGGCGGCTTTTGGCCTCACCATGTTAATGCTTCTACCTGGACAAGGCGAAGCAGACATGGTGGCCGGGCGGAATGACTGTATCAACGCGCAATCCGATCGTTTCCAGATTACAAGCTAATGCGAAGGCAGGCCAACGTATCAAGCTGGTCCTGGTGGGGGTGTTCTGGCTGGTCCTCATGCTGGTCAACTGGCCGCAATGGTTGTTTGGGACCGCTTTCGGGGCGCTGTTGCCAACGACATGGACGAGTTTGGTGGCCCTGGAGCTGGGTCCGGTCGCTCTGGTCACTCTTGCCCTGAATGCTGTATTTGTATTTCTCGTCGTGCGCTGGGTCAGGCCATCCACCACGAACGCAGCCGACATGCTCGACAATCCCGTGCTGCTATCGCTCAAGAAACGTGGCATCGATCCAGAAGTGGCGCTCAACGAATTCCAGCAGGCCTATGACGACGGCAGATTCGTGGAGACCGAAGAGCTGATCGCGACGCCCTCCTGGGCCTTCATGACACCGCCGGCAAATGCGAAGATTGTCCGTATGACGGACTGTGCCTGGCTCTATTTTCGGGCGTCCGGTGCAGAACTGCTGGCAAAGGCGGGGGCCATGAGCGGCGCGCTTACCGCCCGGCAGGCCGACCTCGTTGCGAAGTCTGCTAAAGATGCCGATACGGTTGTCATTCGCACCACGACGACGCGCAACAGCCTGAATGAAATCGCTTGCTCGCCAAAGGATGTAAGCCGCTTGGTGAAATTTTTCACCAGCCACAATCCCGGTATTGTCGTGGGCTGGACCAAGGAGCGTGAAGCCTTGTGGAATGAAAGCCCAAAGGCCTTTGTAGAAGCCGAACCCTCGCATGCCACATCCGCTGCTGACACCCGCACATCACGTGACGCTATGGAGGTCGCGGAAAACCTGACAGACAAGCTGTCGCTCGATTAAAGAACTGCTCCAGATCGAAAGCCGCCGTCGCAGGCCTGGAATCTACGGCAAGGCTTGGTTTAGCAGCCAATCCAGACACCACTTCTCCCCGGGGAGAGGTGGGCCGGCGCTTTGCGCCGGGTCGGAGCGGGGGAGAGGGGGCGTTCAATATGGCGCTGCGCCTCTACTCGTTCACATACGCCTCGTACGGCCGCCAGATACCGTCGGACCCCTCGCACATATAGATCTCGCGATAGCTCACCTCGCCATACTGATTGTATTGCGGTGCGTTGCGGTATTCGCAGGTCCAGTAGTCATTCGATGAGGCCTGGTAGGTGCGGGCCTGGGTGTTCTCTCGTCCGCCGAGCAGATCGACATTGGAACCGCGGTCATACTCGTACTCATAACGGTCATCATAGCCCTGGTCGCGATAGTCGCGATTGTCGTAGCGGCTGTCATGGCGCTGATCCTGATACCGGCGATCATCATAGCGGCGCTGATAGCGCAGGTGTTCGCAATCTTCACCGCTCGCCAGGCCCGCGCCGATGACGGCACCGAAACCGGCACCGGCAATGGTGGCGACGGCCTCGTCATTATCATTGTCGCGATGACGGTGACGGCGGTGATGGTAGTGCCGGCCGCGGCGATGGCGGTCATAGCGGTGGCCACGGCGGTGATGTCGGTAGTCGCGGTCGTCATTATCGTCCGCCAGCTCATTGCCGACAATGGCGCCGAGAATACCGCCGAAGATCGCGCCGGCGACCTGACGGTCTTCGCGTTCATCGACGCATTCCGCATAGGTCTGGCCCTGGGCCATGGCGGCCGGGGCGAACAGGGCGAGGGCGGTGGCGCTCAACAGGGCGCTGGCAACGAGTTTCATGCGCATCTCTCCTTCAAGCGAGTTTACACTCAAACGCTTGCTTCTTGAGCCGCACCCTAGCCCTGGCGCGATGAGCCTTGCATGAACGGCTGCTCCCATTGCTTGCAAATCCCGCGCCCGGCCAGGCGCTGCGGCGCAAAAGGCAGGGTTTCGACGGGGCTGGAAAAGAAAGGCCGGCCCTCCTGGGGAGAGCCGGCCAGTCACGTCCGGGAACGTGTTCGGTTGGGCCTATTGGCGGCGAGCCACTTGCCAGTCGCCATAGGCGTCGCGGCACATGCGGACTTCGTCCAGCGAATAGGTGCCGTCGGGCATGTAGATCTCGGCATCGCCCCAGCGGCATTCGCGATCATTATACCAGTAGGTGTCGCGGATAATGATCGAGCCGCGCAGACCCGAGTGCGGATTGCCCCAGTAGTAAGGCTCGCCATACTCGAAAGCGTAGTTGACGGCGTACTGGTACTGGGCGCGGTCGCAATCGTCGAAATTATCTGCGGCCGAGCCGATCAGGGCACCGAAACCTGCGCCGAGGAGGGCGCCGACAGCGGCGTCGTCATCATTGGCGGCAACGCCTCCGATAATGGCTCCCAGGATGGCGCCGACAACGGCTCCGTCATTGCTGTTATCGTAGCGGCAGACCCCGTCATAATAGGCGAACTGGCGGCGGTCATAGCCATGGCTGTAATAGCGGTTGTGATAGCGCCAGCGGGTCGAGGGACCGTAATGACCGTAATAGGTGTTATAGCCCCAGCCATGGTTCAGATGGCGTAGCCAGCGGGTCTGCTGGCGCAGGCGGCGCTGATCACGGTAGAAGTCACGGCGGCGTTCTGCCCGGCGCCAGCGGCGCTCATCACGACGGCGTTCGGCACGATATTCCCAGCGGTCACGGCGAATATCATAGCGGTGCTGACGGCGCTGCTCCCGGCGCCATTCGCGGCGGTCCCAGGCGTCGTAGCGATCGCTGCGGCGTTCGCGGCGGCTCTCATAATAACGGCGGTCACGGCGGGTATCGGCATCATTGATACGATCCCGGCGGCGATCATAGCGGTCTTCGCGGCGGTCGCGGCGACGATCGGCCCGGTCCTCGGCCCGGTCACGGCGGCGGTCAAAGCGCAGGTCGGAATTGTCGCGGCGACGCTCGACGCGGTCCTGACGGCGTTCGCGGCGTTCTGCTTCGTTCACCGCACGCTCGGCGGCGCGTCCGACCAGCCCGTTGGATTCCTGGCGGCGTTCACGGCGTTCGGCTCGCTCCTGGGCGAAGCGGCGTTCCTGCCGGTTCTCCGCGCGATTCTCGCGTCTTTGCTGCCGGTTCTCGGTGCGGTTTTCGCGGCGTTGCTGACGGTTTTCCGTGCGGTTCTCACGGCGCTGCCGGTTTTCCGCCCGGTTCTCCTGGCGCTGACGATTTCCGGCCCGGTTCTCCTGGCGCTGACGGTTTTCGGCGCGATTCTCGCGCCGTTGCTGCCGGTTCTCGGTCCGGTTTTCTCGTCGTTGCTGTCGGTTCTCGGTGCGGTTCTCGCGTCGTTGCTGACGGTTTTCCGTGCGCTGCTGCTGACGGCCTTCCCGGCGCACTTGCCGATCCGAGCGGGCGTCGCGTTGCTGCGGCTGGCGTTCAAACCGGCTGCGGTCAATCTGCGGGGCGTCATCGCGCATGCGATCGCGGCCATCGCGTTGCTGGGCCTCCGCCGGCATGGCGAACATCAGGGCCGGCATAAGGGCCGCCGCGAAGATCGCTGCCTTGGAGAACGGTTTCATGTTCATCTCGGAACCTCCCTGGTGTCCAGACGCGGGTCGCAAAGGCCCGGCGCTTGACCCTACACCTAATGGGGGCGGGATGAGCCCAGCATGAACGCTTGTTTCATCTTGGCGCAGATTTAGTCCGCGAGCGGTGCCTGGCCCCGGGCGCGCAGCTTGTGATCCGCGAGCACCAGTGCGGCCATGGCTTCGCCGACCGGGACAGCACGGATCGCGACACAGGGGTCGTGGCGGCCATGGGTGACGATGCTGGTTTCCTCAAAGCTCTTGTCGAGCGTGCGGCGCTCCACCCGGATCGAGGAGGTCGGCTTGACGGCAAAGCGGATCACCAGGTCCTGCCCGGTGGAAATCCCGCCGAGCACGCCACCATTATGGTTGGAGGTGAAAACCGGGCCATCCGCGGCCTTGCGCATTTCATCGGCCGCGTCTTCGCCGCGCATGGCGGCCGACGCGAAACCGGCGCCGATCTCAACGCCCTTGACGGCATTGATGGTCATCATGGCGGCAGCGAGATCGCTGTCGAGCTTGCCGTAGACCGGAGCCCCCCAGCCGGCGGGGAGGCCGGACACGACCACTTCGACAATCCCGCCCGTGGACGAGCCGTCGCGGCGTAATTGATCGACATCGCCTTCCCAGAGTGCTGCGGTTTCAGCATCGGGGCAGAAGAAGGGATTATTATCCACCTCCGACCAGTCCCAGCGATCAGGGTCGATGCGCCGTTCACCAAGCTGGGTCAGCGCCGCCTTGATGGTGATGTCGGACCCGAGCAGTTTGCGGGCAATCCCGCCGGCGGCGACCCGCATGGCGGTCTCGCGCGCCGAAGAGCGGCCGCCGCCGCGATAATCGCGCACACCATATTTCATGTCATAGGTGAAATCGGCATGGCCGGGCCGCCATTTGTCGCGGATGTCCGAATAATCCTTGGAGCGGGCATCGACATTCTCGATCATCAGCCCGATCGGGGTGCCGGTCGTGACCTGGCCATTGGTGCGTTCATCTTCGAACACACCGGAGAGAATCCTGACCTGGTCGGGTTCCTGGCGCGGTGTCACATGCCGGCTGGTGCCGGGGCGGCGTTTGTCCAGGAAGGGCTGGAGATCGGCTTCGGTGAGAGCAATGCCCGCCGGGCAGCCATCAACAATGGCACCAATGGCCGGACCGTGGCTCTCGCCGAAAGTGGTGAGCCGGAAAAGATGACCGAAAGTATTGTGAGACATGACCTATCCGCTTGTTGGCCAGACCATAGTGCGATCAATCGCAGGCGTCACGCGGCAGAGTTAGAATTGCGGATCCAGCGGGCAAACCGGCTCATCGGCGAGGGGCGCGAAAACGTGTCGACAAAGTCCTCCAGCGCCGCGCTGTCGGCTGCCGTGACCGGCGCGTCCTCGCCAGCGAGGATGGAAATCTGGACCTGTACACTGTCATCGCCGACAGCGTTGAGGCTGGCCCCGTCCTCAACCCCGGCCGGAATGCGTACGATGATCGGCTTATCGCCGTATTTCAAAGCCCGGGTCACACCATTGGCCGCCTCCGCAGCGCTGATCTGCAGCTCCAGGCAGGCCGGGCGGCGCGCTTCGATATAGCGAATGGCGGCAACGATATCGGCCAGCTCGGACAGGGTGTCCGGCGAGGGTGGAGTGACATCGGGGTGGAGTTTCTTGGCCGCGTCGCGGAAGGCGGATTTGGCAGCATCGAAGCCCGCGCCCGGATCCAGTCCAAGCACGGCGTACGCTTCACGGATACTCCCAATACGCGGTGTCATATGTCTTTTATAAGCCGAGAAGATTCCCGAAAGGTTGACGCGCGCTGCGCAATCTCTACCTCGCGGGTGACGCAAGGAGGCGGCTCACATGTCCAAGAAAGATGATCTCATCCCGGCCACGCCGAGCGAGAAGGAATATAACGAGACCGCCGAGGCCAATGCGGTGGAGATATTCGATCGCGATGAGCCGTTCGAACTCTTCGCCAGCTGGCTGCAGGACGCCAAGAAGAAAGAGATCAATGACGCCAATGCCATGGCCCTGGCCACGGCGGATGCGGACGGTCTGCCCGATGTCCGCATGGTGCTTTTGAAGGATGTCGATGCCGAGGGCTTTGTCTTCTACACCAATCTGGAAAGCGCCAAGGGCGAGCAATTGGCCGAGAATTCCAAGGCGGCCCTGTGTTTTCACTGGAAGTCCCTGCGCCGCCAGGTACGGGTGCGCGGTCCGATCGAGCCGGTCAGCGCGGACGAGGCGGATGCCTATTTCAACTCCCGCGCCCGTGACAGCCGCATCGGCGCCTGGGCCTCGAAACAATCGCGCCCGCTGGAGAGCCGTTTCGCGCTGGAAAAGGCGGTGGCCCGCGAGGCCGCCCGCTTCGGGCTGGGCGAGGTGCCGCGGCCGCAACACTGGTCCGGTTACCGCCTGAAACCCGTCTCGATCGAGTTCTGGCGCGACCGTCCTTTCCGTCTGCACGACCGTATGACATTCCGGCGACAGGATTTTTCCTCGCCTTGGAGCATCACAAGACTGTATCCTTGACCCCGGGCTGAATTCGGGGGGCCGATATGACGCGCTTTGGGGCGCTTCTGCACACGTGTGTTTCCATGCTGACCTGGCTGAGCGGGATGTTGATCCTGGTCGTGCCGGGCTGGTTTCTTGTGGCCGTGCTCGGCACCAAGTGGGAGTTCTGGGACTGGCGTTTCGGTTATCTCACCCTGACCCAGGAGGCCGGGTTTTACGTGCTGCTCGCCGGCATGGTGACCGCAGCGCTGGCGGTCATCGCCATCGTGCTGCACCGCTTTGTCGTCAAACAGGATTTCGGTGAATGGTCGGCGCCGATTATTGCCCTGGTTCTGTCCCTGGCCGGGTTTGGCTGGATGTGGTTTGTCCTCGACGGTCAGTCCGCACAGCCCGCCGTGCTGGAAGTGTCCACCGACCTGGAACGCCCGCCGAATTTCACCACCGCGTTTTATGCCCGCCGCGGTACCGACCGGGCGACGATGGAAAGCGAGGTCCGGACCGGGCCGGACGGGCGCAGTTTCGCCACCCTGCAGGCAGAGCTCTATCCCGGCATTACATCGCTTTATCTCGATGCCCCTGTCGATATCGCCTTCCAACGTGCACTGCTCAGTGCCCGTGAGCTTGGCCTGCACGTTTCGACCGCGTCGGAGCGCTCGGGCATGTTCGAGGCGGCAACGGAAGGCTTCTGGTACGGCTTCCGCGATGATGTCGTGGTGCGTATCGAAGCGATCGCCCCGGACGAGGCGGGTGAGGGCGGCGGCAGCCGGGTCGACATCCGCTCCATCGCCCGCGAGGACGTCCATGACGGCGGACGCAATGCCCGCCGCGTCGAGGATTTCCTGGTGATGATGCAGGGGGAGCCGGAAGCGGCGCCCGCTCAGGCCGGCTGAGGCAGTCTGAACACCGATTGCAGACCCGGTTCGCCGTCGCAATGGGCGCGGCCGGTCTCGACCAGGTGGATCATGTGCGACAGCACGGAATGGGCGGCGGCCGGGTGCAGGCGCTTGTCGATATCGGCATACATCACCGCGACCATGTCGCGGATCGTATCCTGTCCATTGTTCAATTGTTCCAGGATCTGGCGCTCACGCTCCATGCGATGATCGATATAGGCCTGGATGAAGGCGCGCGGCTCGCGTACGGCCGGGCCATGGGTCGGCCAGAGCAGGTCGAAATCGCGATCGCGAATACGAGCCAGTTCGCGCAGATAATCGCCCATATGCCCGTCCGGCGGTGAAATTACGCTGGTCGACCAGGCCATCACATGATCGCCGGCAAACAGGGTGTTTTCTTCCTTCAGCGCATAACAGACATGGTTGGAGGTATGGCCGGGCGTGTGCAGGGCCTCGACCGTCCAGCCCGGGCCGCTGAAAGTGTCACCATCGCGGATTTCCACATCGGGCTTGAAGCCGACATCATCGCCGGCCTCGAGGCGTACCTCGCCGCCCGCCGGGGCGACCGATTGCGGGCCATAGCCATAGACTTTGGCGCCATGCTTTTGCGCCAGCGGATGGGCCATCGGCGAGTGGTCGAGATGGTGGTGTGTGACGAAGACATGGGTCACCCGCTCACCCTCGAGCGCGGCCTCGAGCGCGGCGACATGGTCCTCGATCACCGGGCCGGGATCGATTACGGCAACCTCGCCACGGCCGATGATGTAAACGCCGGTACCGGTATAGGTGAAGGGACCCGGGTTATTGGCGACGACACGCCGGACAAGCGGGGAAAGCTGATCGCAGCGTCCGTATTCGAACTCGAACTCGCGAACGAAGGGTATGGATGTCATGTATTAGTTCCGTACACTCGAGGTTTCCCCCAAGTACTCCAAAAACGTGTCGGCCAAACGCCGGGTCACGCGAATTTTATCGTCCAGTGACATGGCGATCGGTGGGCCCATATCGGTCTTGTTGACGTCAACGACATAGAGCCGGCCATCGGTGCGGTCGCGCAGCACATCGAGCCCGCCCCAGTCGAGCTTCATCGCCGCGGCGAACTCGGCCAGCTTGGCCTGTTCCTCACGGCTGAGCACGCTGTCGGTTTCCACCACGCGCACATCATCGTTGGAATTGGCAAAGCGATTGGCCTGATAGCGGCGCTTGGGCAGGACCAGCGGAATGCGACCGCCAATGGTCGGGCAGCGCAAGTCCTCGACCATGCCGCCCGGCACGGTGTTGTCGATCACACGCTGATAGACGAGGCCCGGCTCCGGCTCGCAGGGGCCTTGGACAATGCGGCCATCATGGGCGCCATTCTTTTCCGACTTGGCCACCATGGGGCCGGTCCAGCTGCGCGGGTCGACGCTGAGCGAATAGCCGAACACGCGTTCGAAGACGGCGGTGACATGGCTTTTCGCAATGCTCTGGCAATCCCGGTTGATGACGCGGGCATTGTTCGGCGTGGCGACGCGTTCACATGTGGTGGAATCGTCGAAGTAGAACACCGCATCCGCCTCGCTGGCGGTCTTGGCGATCTGGGCGCCGGCGGCGTGCAGCACCGGCCAGATCAGATACCAGGGACGCGGCCGGTCCGGCGCGAACCAGATTTTCGGACCGCTCTGGGCCGCCGGTTTCCAGCGCCAGCTCTCGACCAGGAAATAGAAGGGCAGCCAGTTGAAGAACTCGCCGATCACGCCCGGTTCGAGCGGAACGCGGACACCGGTTTTCTTCACGGTGACGACGCCGTCCTGATACTCGAAATCTCTCCACCACAGCGCACTGTGCATGGTCGGCCCTCTCACAACTACCCCCGCCAGCCCTGGCAGTTCCCCCGGCGGATTCGCGCCGCGAGCGATCCCCATCCTAAGCGGACAACTGAGACATGCAATTCACAGCCGTTCACACTCGGCGCGGTTTTTGCGTGATCGCTCGCGATGGTCAATCACAGAAGAGTGAATGTGGACGTGGTCGAATTTGTTAGCAAGCGCCTCAATCGTCTGCTCTGGCTGGCCGTGGCAATTATCGGTTTGCATATGGTTTTTGCAGGAAACGCAGTCGAGCGTCCGACGCGTGCCAGCGTGATAATCGAGCCGATTGCCGCTGTAGATGCTGCACCGCAACGGCACAGCATCGATTGACATGTGCGCCGTCACGCTGAAACTGCACCCCGAGTTGAATTGAGCCAAGCCCCGTATGTTCGCTTTTGTCCTGCGCCGATTGCTCGTCGCAATCCCGACGATCATTGTGATCACGGCCGTTGCCTTCTTCATGATGAAGGTGGCGCCCGGCGGTCCGTTCGATCTTGAGCGGCCGATGCCGGAAGAGATCCGTGAACGCCTGTTGGCGGAATACGGTCTCGATCAGCCGGTCTGGAAACAATATATCGACTATATGGCCGGCCTGGTTCAGGGCGATTTCGGCCCGTCGCTGAAATTCCTCGACAAGGATGTGGCCGAGCTGATCGGTGAGGGCCTGCCCGTCAGCCTGATGATCGGTGCGCTGGCCATGCTGGTCGCTGTTGTGCTCGGCACTTTCCTCGGGGCGATTGCGGCGCTCAGGCAGAACACCAGCGGCGATTTCGCGGTGATGTCCTTTGCCATGATCGGGGTTTCGATCCCGCCCCTTGTCATGGGGCCCATCCTGGCGCTCGTCCTGGGTGTCTATATGGGGATATTCCCGACTGGCGGGCTGAATTACTCCCGCTTCGGGCTGTCCGTCCTGGTCTTGCCGGTGATCACGCTGGCGCTGCCGCAGATCGCCATCATCGCGCGTTTGATGCGGGCCAGTATGATCGAGGTGATCCGGTCCAATTATATCCGCACGGCGCGGGCCAAGGGCCTGTCGGCTTCGGCCGTGATTATCCGCCATGCCCTGCGCGCCGCGGTGTTGCCGCTGGTCAGCTATCTCGGCCCGGCTTCTGCGGCGGTGATCTCCGGTTCGCTGGTGATCGAGCGCGTGTTCCAGCTGCCCGGCATGGGGGCCTATTTCGTCGATGCAGCCCTGCAGCGTGACTATACGCTGGTGATGGGTGTGGTGGTCGTCTATGCGAGCCTGATCATCATCCTCAACCTCGTCGCCGATGTTATCTATTCCATCCTCAATCCGCGGGTGAGCTACGACTCATGACCACTATCGTGAACCCGAAAGAGAAAGAGGAAATGCTCACCAAGGCGGCGGTCAAAGGCCGTTCGCTATGGGATGATGCGCGGATCCGCCTGTTCCGCAACAAGGCGGCCGTCACCTCGATGATCATTCTCGGCATTCTCGTCGTGCTGGCCGTGCTCGGTCAGCTTGGCGTCTGGGTGCATGATTACGACACGATCTATCGCGACCGCGTCAGCCAGCCGCCGACCTGGGATAACTGGCATCTGCTCGGCACGGATGCGCAGGGGCGCGATCTTCTGGCACGCACGCTGGTGGGACTGGGTGTCTCGCTCATGGTCGGTATCGTGGCCACTGTGGTCTCGCTGCTGATCGGCGTGACCTGGGGCGCCATTGCCGGTTTTGTCGGCGGTCGTACCGACCAGCTGATGATGCGCTTTGTCGATATCCTCTATTCGCTGCCCTTCATCTTCTTCGTGATCATTTTGATGGTCGTGTTCGGGCGCAATATCATTCTCATCTTCGTCGCCATCGGCGCGGTGGAATGGTTGACCATGGCGCGCATTGTGCGCGGCCAGACGCTGGCGCTCAAAGGCATGGAATTCGTCGAGGCCGCAGAGGCTGCCGGTGTGTCGCAATGGATGATCATCCGTCGCCACATCATCCCCAACGTGCTCGGCCCGGTCGTGGTCTATGTCACGCTGATGATCCCGGTGGTGATCCTGGCCGAGAGCTTCCTCAGCTTCCTCGGCCTTGGCGTGCAGGAGCCGCTGACCTCGCTCGGCCGCCTGATTTCGACCGGTGCCCAGGATATGGAAGTGGCCCCGTGGACGCTGATCGTGCCGGCGGTGACGATGATGGTGACGCTGTTCTGCCTCAACTTCATCGGCGACGGTCTGCGCGACGCCATCGACCCGAAAGACCGCTAAGCCGCATCTCGCAGGCGTCCATCTGTGATGGGCAGGCCCGACGCCTATATACCGGCAATGAAAAACGCCCCCGCGATTGCGGGGGCGTCTTCGTTCGAGCCTGGGCCCGGTTTTACTGGTCGCGGCGGATGCGGACGGCGCGGCCGCTGCCATTGACCTGGCCGGTAAAGCTGCCCAGCGAGCGGGCGCGGATTTCCAGGTCGAAATCGGCGCGGCTGCGCGGTACCGGAATATTGCGGTTCTCGGTCTGGCGCCAGACCTGGCCGTTTTCCATGGTGAAGACCCACTCGCCGCGCACCTGGCGGGCGCTGGCGACGCGCATGCGCATGCGGATGATGCGGCCCTCATCGTCACGCTCGAGCACTTCCACACCGTCAGCGGCGACTTCCGGGCGCGGGACGCGCTGTTCCGCGGTCATGCCGGCGCCGGCCGTTGCGGCTGCGGCGTCGCGGCCGGAGGAGCGGCGCGAGAGGAAGGGAATGGAGGGAAGGGAGAGGCCGAAACTGTCACGCTCGACGGCCTCGATCTCCGACCGGGTCACGGTGACCAGGTCACCGGCCTCGCTGGCGCCTTCCAGCTGGCCGACCGCGGTGTCGAAACATTGCAGGCGGGCATTGGCATCCTGGATCTGGCGGCAGGCGATGACCGCATCAAGCGGATTGGCCTGGGCCAGGGCGCCGGGAACGGCAATCAGCGACAGCGCCGTCAGGGAGCCGGCGAAACAGGTAAGTTTTACAGACATGGTCGTATTTCCGTGTTCAAAGCTGACGCGATAATGCGTCACTGAGAGCGGCCTGTCGACCATCGGGCACGGCGTCTGACGGCGGGCGCTAATGCTGGGTTCATCTTGGCGTGTGCAGGCTGAATAATTCCATCCAAAAGCTGTCGGTATGGAACAGTCGACCGGCCGCCTGACTTAGGCTAGAAGGTCATCGCAAACTCAGTTCATCCGTGTTCGAAGGGGAGATCGTAACCGTGATTGGCAGCAAATTCGTCAAGTCCGCACTTGTGTCCGCATCCGTCCTGGCCCTGGCGGCGTGTTCGGGATCGGAACCGGCCGATACCGGTACCCTGGTGCTGCATCGCGGTAACAATGCCGAACCGCTCTCGCTCGACCCGCACCGCGCCTCGGGGACCTGGGAAAACAACATTATCGGCGACATGTTCATGGGCCTCTTCACCGAGGACCCGAACGGTGAGCCGGTTCCCGGTATCGCGGAGAGCTGGACCACGTCCGAGGATGGTCTGACCTGGACCTTCTCCCTGCGTGAGGCCAACTGGTCCGATGGCGAGCCGGTGACGGCGAGCGATTTCGTTTTCGCATGGCGTCGTATTTCCAACCCCGACACGGGCGCGCCTTATGTGTCGCTGCTGTTCCCGATTGCCGGCGTTGAGCAGTCCAGCCGCGGCGAGATCGACCCGAGCGAGATCGGTGTGCGCGCCATTGATGAGCGCACGCTGGAAGTCACGCTGGTCAACCCGGCCCCGTATCTGCCGGGCCTTCTGACCCACTACACGACTTTCCCGATGCCCGATCACGTCATTGCCGAGCATGGCGATGAGTGGATCCGGCCGGAAAACATCCAGACCAATGGCGCCTTCCGCCTGGTCGACTGGCGCACCAATAACTACGTCCACCTGGTGCGCAATGAGCAGTTCTTCGACAACGCCAATACCTGTCTCGACGAGGTCTATTTCTATCCCACCGTCGACAATAGCGCCGCGGGCCGCCGGGTGCGTAATGGCGAGCTTGACCTGAACATGGAATTCCCGGGCCAGCAGCTCGAATTCCTGCGTCGTGAGATCCCGGACTATGTCCGCGTCCACCCGTTCATGGGCACGGTCTATTTCTCCATCAACACGACGATGGACCAGTTCTCAGACCCGCAGGTCCGTAACGCGCTGGGCATGGCGATCGACCGCGAATTCATCGCCAATGAAATCCTCCGCGCCGGCCAGCCGCCGGCCTATGCCTTCGTGCCGCCGGGCGTGGCCAATTACGACAGCGGTGTACGCGCCAGCTGGGCCGATATCCCGGTTGAAGAGCGCCGGGAGACCGCGCGCGAGATCCTGGAAGCTGCCGGCTATGGTCCGGACAATCCGTTCCGCTTTGAATATGCCTACCGTGCGACGGGCGATAATCCGCGTATCGCACCGGTAGTGCAGAATGACTGGTCGGCGATTGCTGACTGGGTTCAGCCCGAGCTGATCGTCTCTGACACGCAGATCCACTACGACAATCTGCGCGCCGGTGCTTTCGAAGTGGCTGATGGCGGTTGGATCGCGGACTATAATGACGCGTACAACTTCCTCTTCCTGGCGGAGTTCCGCTCGGTGCCGATGAATTATCCGCGCTATAACAACCCGGATTACGACGCCCTGGTGACGGCGGCGAACTCGGAGCAGGACCTGGAGCGCCGTTCGGCGATGATGGCCGAGGCCGAGCAGATGATGATCGACGACATGCCGTTCATCCCGATCGTCTATTACGTCAACAAGAACCTGGTGAGCCCGCGCGTGACCGGTTGGGAAGACAATCTCGTCAATATCCACCGCTCGCGCTATCTCTGCTTCGCGGATGCTGAGACCGACGCCGGTTAAGTCCCGCTTGCCAGACCGACCCGTACCGACCTAGCCTGAGCCTCGTGTTCAGGCCAGTTCGGGGGCGTGTATGTCTGGGGCAGATACAGTCGGTGATGCAGTCGTTGCAGGTGCAGGCGCCGGCGAGCTGGAAGATGCCATCCGCGCATCCAAGCGAAAAAAGCGCGACCGGGATTCGGCGTTTGATTCGCCGACCCCGGACGGGGTGTGTTCGAACTGTTCGACCACGCTGAGCGGGCCGGTCTGTCATAGCTGCGGCCAGACCGCAGATAACTATCATCGCCCGGTCTGGGAGCTGATGGCAGAAGTGCTAGACGGCCTGTTCGGCATTGAAGGACGGCTGTGGCGCACCCTGCCGCCGCTGATGTTCCAGCCGGGCAAGTTGACCAAGAGCTATCTCAGCGGCGTTCGCGCCCGCTATGTCATGCCCTTCCGTCTCTATCTGACGGCGAGCGTGCTCTTCTTCCTGATCTTTTTCTCCATCAACAGCCTCATTCCCAGCCTCAGCATGAATGATGTCGAGGCCGCTCAGGAGGGGCTGGCCGTCGCCCAGGAGGAGATGGAAACACGCAGCGAGGATCTGGCTAATCAGCTCGCGCAGGAGGGGCTCAGTGCCGAGGATGTGGCCGCGGTCCAGGCCCAGATCGAGGCTGCCGGATTGGGCCTGGAGGGGCTGTCCGAGACGCTCGATGACCCGGAAGCTGCAGCGCGCACGCTTAATGACTGGCGCAATGAGCTCAAATCCGGCCTGTGCCAGTCCTTGACCCCGGAAGACTGCCCGCGTGAAGAGGCGGCGAGCGATACGCCTGCGGCAGGCGAGGAGCTGGCGGCCGGAGACACCTATATCAACGAGGATGGCGATCTGGTCATGGGCGCCGGGGACGGCATCAATCTCAGCGTCGATGGCATGGAAGGCTCGCCCTATGCCTTGCGGGCGGCGGTGCGCGACCAGCTCTCGCGGGCGGTTGACGATAACGGCGCGGCGGCGATGCGGATGTTCCAGGAACTGATCCCGACCGCCATGTTCTTCATGCTGCCGATTTATGCGCTCCTGCTCGGCATGACGCATTTCTACAAGCGTGGATATTTTTACTATGACCACGTCGTGGTCTCACTCCACTTCCACGCCTTCCTCTTCTTCCTTTTCCTGCTGATGATGCCGATTGGGGCGGTGATCGGCGCCTGGTCGGTGCTGATCCTGATCATCTGGTCGAATTATTATCTCTACCGCATGCACCGGGTGGTCTATTCGCACGGGCGGTTTTCATCGATCCTGCGGACGTTGTTCATGGACCTCGTCTACCTGATCATTCTCTCTGTTGCGATGTCGCTGCTTTTCATCGCCTCGGTGATGATGTTCCCCTAGGCCCCAATGACGCCAACAAAGAACAGCTGACGCTGACCCAGAACTTGCAACGCTGCCAAAGAAAAAGGCCCGCGGAGATCCGCGGGCCTTTCTCGTTTTGACCTGATGGTCTGCTTACTGCGGCCGCGGAGCGTCCGAGCGCAGCTGCAGTTCACCGCCCTGCATGCGCTGGCGGGCCTCCAGGGCGGCCTGGATTTCCGGCAGCTCCATCAGCGCATTGAAGCGCGCAGCGGCCTCGGCATTCTCAGCCGACATGCCGAACAGTTCGGAGAAGGCTTCAAACGGGTTCGGCAGGGCCGGGTAGCGCGTCACGCGGACATCGCTTTCCGGCGCAATGCCGGCCAGTTGCTTGGCCATGGCAACGGCATCGCGATAGCCGCCGATCTCATCGACCAGACCCAGATCGACAGCCTGGGCGCCGGTCCAGACGCGTCCGCGGGCAATCTCGAGCACGCGCTCCATCGGCAGGTCGCGGCCATCGGCGACGCGGCTGGTGAAGTCCTCGTAGATGTCTTCCATCTGGGCGCGGTAGGCGGCGCGCTGGGTTTCGGTCCAGCTTTGCTGGGCCGAGAACGCCGTGGCGTATTCACCGCCGACAGACAGGGTTTCCGCATTCAGACCGACCATGCCGAACGTGCCGGACAGGTCGACCTTGCCGCCGAGCACGCCGATCGAACCGGTAATGGTGGTGGCGTGGGCGAAGATGTAGTCGGCCGGAGCAGACAGGTAGTAACCGCCCGATGCCGCCGCATTGGCCATCGACACGACAACCGGCTTGCCGGCCTCACGGGCCCGCACGACTGCGTGCCAGATCTGGTCGGAAGCAATGGCCGAGCCGCCGCCACTGTCGACGCGGATCAGGATGGCGCGGACATCATCATCGTCTGCGGCCGCCAGGATTGCTTCGGACATGCGGTCGCCGCCGATCGATTCGCTGCCGCCGAACGGTCCCGGATCGGGAGAGCCGGTGACGATGGCGCCCTGACCTTCAATCAGGGCGATGACCGGTGCATTGCTCCAGTCCGGCGTGGTTTCCGCATAATCCTCGATCGACAGGGCCGAGGCACCGCCTTCAACGCGGGCGAGGGCCGCCTCGCGAGCTTCGACGACATGACCAAGGCGGTCGACAAAGCCGACCTCGCTGGCCGTCTCCGCCGAATGCGGCGCGCTTTCAAAGCCGGCGCGGACCGCGTCTTCGCTCATGCCGCGATCATCAGCAATGGCGCTGACCGTGGTGTCGTAGATCGAGCCCATATAGGACAGCGTCGCCTCGCGGTGCGCCTCCGTCAGGGTCGTTTCGGTGTAGGTGTTCGCTGCGTTCTTGTATTCGTAGAACTGCTCGAACTGGGGCACGGCATTGAACTGCTCAAAGGCGCCGCCGAGGAAGGTGATTTCGGCTGCTAGGCCCGCCGGGGTAAAGCTGGCCGTATCCTGCAGCCAGATTTCATCGGAACCGGCGACGGCGAAATAGCCGGTCACCGAGGTGCCTTCAAAACCCTGCGCATGGGTAACGACGAAGCGGCCTGTGGCGCGGAAGTCCTCGAGAGCCCCGCGCAATTCCTCGGCCGAAGCGGCCGGCAGGCCGAATTCATTGGCGCGCAGGAACAGGCCGCGGACCCGGTCATCGGCCTCGGCGCGTTCCAGGGTCTGGACGATATCGACAATCGACAGCGGACCGGCAAAGCCGAACGGGCTGCGCATCGGGCTGTCGGTCCGGGCGGTGCGCAGATCGAGTTCAAGCACGATATCGCCGCGCGGGATCGCCGGCTCATTGGCACTGCTGGCATTGGAAATCGCCGAGCCGATCAGGCCGACAATCATAAAGACGACGAGAATGACCGCGAGCACCGAACCCACGACCACACCGACGATGGAACCCATGAAGGTGATCCAGAACTGTTTCATAGTAACCCCTTTACCCACGCCCGGACGGCGCATGTTGCGCACTGTGCAAGTTACGGTCCGGTCTCTAAGGACAACCTAGTGGGCCTGCTCTGGGCGGGAAAGGGGCATTACGGCGTTTTATGTCCCCCGAAAGGCGTCTGGCGAAAAGTGTTGCGCGCAGGCGTCATCGGTACCGCCAGGGCGGCTGTATTTTGCTGTCATTACAGGTGATTTGCGGGGCAGGGGAATAAATGGTCGGAGTGGCGAGATTCGAACTCACGACCCCTGCCTCCCGAAGACAGTGCTCTACCAGGCTGAGCTACACTCCGAACCGAGGCGCGGCTTATAGCCAACTCTTTCACCCCGCGCAACGCGCCTCGAACATGTTTGTCAGCGCTTTTTTCACTGCCTTGCAGTGGCAGGCGAGGGCGCGGGTGCATTTCATCTGTAAAGCGACCGCATTGACCCGTTGCATACCCGGACGGTGTTGGGTATTTAGCCCGCTCCGCATCGCGCGGAGCCGGTTGGGGCATCGCCAAGTGGTAAGGCATCGGTTTTTGGTACCGACATTCCCAGGTTCGAATCCTGGTGC
>NZ_JASBRQ010000004.1 GCF_030149425.1 Maricaulis sp.
GTGTTTGGAGGCAATGCCGGTGGCGGTGGAGGCGGTCGGAACCCGGCCGATATAGCGCGGGCGATTGGCCTTCACGTCTTCCAGCTTGGTGAGCACATACTCGATATTGGGCTCGACAAAGGTCCAGTAGCCCATATTGCGCGGCTCTTCCTGGCACCAGACCACTTCGGCGTTCGGGAAGCGGGCCAGCTCAGCCAGCAGCGCCTTGTAGGGGAAGGGATAGAGCTGTTCGACACGCAGCAGGTAGATGTCGTCCAGGCCCAGCTCCTCGCGGCGCTCAAGCAGGTCATAATAGACCTTGCCGGTACACATCACGACACGGCGGATATTCTCGTCCGGCTGCAGCTTGATCGTTGTGTGCGAGATCTCGCCCTCGGCTGCCTTGCCCTGGTCGGCATCATCCCACAGCACACGGTGGAAGGAGGAACCCGGCCCCAGCGCTGCCAGCGTTGAGACACAACGCTTGTGTCGCAGCAGGGATTTGGGCGTCATGATCACCAGCGGCTTGCGGAAATTACGGTGAATCTGACGGCGCAGGATGTGGAAGTAATTGGCCGGGGTCGAGCAGTTGGCGACCTGCATATTGTCTTCCGCACACAGCTGCAGGAAGCGCTCGGGGCGGGCCGAGGAGTGCTCGGGCCCCTGGCCCTCATAGCCATGCGGCAACAGCATCACCAGACCGGACATGCGCAGCCATTTGCGCTCACCGGAGGAGATGAACTGGTCGATGATGACCTGGGCGCCATTGGTGAAATCACCAAACTGGGCTTCCCACATCACCAGCGTGTTAGGGGCCGACAGCGAGAAACCGTATTCAAACCCGAGCACCGCCTCTTCCGACAGCATGGAGTCGATGACTTCATACTTCTTCTGGTCGGCGGAGAGATTGTTAAGCGGCGTGTAACGCTCTTCGGTCTGCTGATCGATGATGTGCGAGTGGCGCTGCGAGAACGTGCCGCGGCCACAATCCTGTCCGGACAGGCGCACCGGAAAGCCCTCGGTTACAAGCGTCCCGAAAGCGAGATGCTCGGCCGTGGCCCAGTCAATATTCTCGCCGGTCTCGATCATCTTGCGGCGGGCACCGATGACGCGATTGAGGGTGCGGTGGATATTCACGCCCTCGGGGATCTCGGTCATCGCCATGCCGACAGATTTCAGGCTCTCCATCGAAGCAGAGGTCTCGCCGCGGCGGTCATCGCCCTCGGGCAGACCCAGGCCCGACCAGCGGCCATCGAGCCAGTCAGCGCTTTCCGGCTCGAAGCCCTTGCCGGTCTCGAACTCATTGTCGAGATAGGTGTCGAACTCGTTTTCCAGCGCTTCGACCTCGGCCGCACTGAGCACGCCTTCGGCAATCAGGCGATCCTGGTATTGCTTCTTCACCGGCGCCAGATCCTTGATCACGCGATACATGATCGGCTGGGTGAAGGTCGGATCATCGCCCTCATTGTGGCCGTAGCGGCGGTAGCAGAACATGTCGATGACGACGTCCTTGCCGAACAGTTGGCGGTATTCCGTGGCGATCTTGGTGGCGTGAACCACAGCTTCCGGATCATCCCCGTTCACGTGGAAGATCGGCGCCTGCACCATCAGAGCAACGTCTGACGGATAGGGGCTGGAGCGGCTGTCCTTGGGATCGGTGGTGAAGCCGATCTGGTTGTTGACGATGAAGTGGATCGCCCCGCCGGTACGGTGACCGCGCAGACCGGACAGGCCCAGGCCTTCGGTGACAATACCCTGACCAGCAAAGGCCGCATCACCGTGCAGCAGCAGCGGCAGCACATTCATGCGCGGCGTACCGGGTTCCTTGCGGCAATTCTCTTCCTGCTTGGCCCGCGCCTTGCCCAAGACGACCGGGTTTACAGCCTCGAGGTGGGAGGGATTGGCAGTCAGCGAAAGGTGGACGGTATTGCCGTCGAACTCACGGTCAGAGGAGGCGCCGAGATGGTATTTCACATCGCCGGAACCAAACTCGTCTTCGCCCTGCGTATTACCGCCGAGAAATTCGTGGAAGATCTGGTGATAGGGCTTGCCCATCACGGCGGCGAGCACATTCAGACGGCCGCGGTGCGGCATGCCGATAATGATGTCTTCGACGCCCATGGCGCCGCCGCGCTTGATGATCTGCTCCAGCGCCGGAACCATGGATTCAGCGCCATCAGCGCCGAAACGCTTGGTACCGGGATAGCGCTTGTGCAGGAATTGCTCGAAGCGCTCGGTCTCGATCAGCTTCTTCAGGATGGCGATCTTGCCTTCCTTGGTGAAGCGGATGTCCTTGTCCGGCCCCTCGAAGCGCTCCTGCAGCCAGGATTTCTCCGCCGGGTTGGAGATGTGCATGAACTCCACACCGACCGGACCGCAATAGGTCCGGCGCAGGATGTCCAGCATTTGCCGCGGCGTCGCGGTCTCGAGGCCGAGATAGCCGTCGATGAAGACCTCCTCGTCCATCGCGGTGCCATTGAAGCCATAGGTCGCCGGATCAAGCTCGGGCTGCGGGCCGAACGTGGAAATGCCGAGCGGGTCGAGCTGAGCCGCCAGGTGACCGCGCATGCGATAGGCGCGGATCATCATGATGGCGCGGATCGAGGCGCGGGTCGCATCGCGCACATCCTCAGCCGTGGCGCCCGGCTTCTTGGTTTCGACATGGGCCGCAACCTTGTCCACCATGGCGCCTTCATCCGGGCCGATATCGCCCAAGGCAGACACCAGCTCGCCATTGGCGGCAGGCGGCCATCCGGCGCGCTTCCAGCTCGGACCATCGGCGGCGCGAGCGGCATCAGCCGCCGGGTCACCCATGGAAGCAAAGAAGCTGCGCCAGCCTTCGGGCACCGAGGACGGGTCCTTGGCGTAGGCTGCCGCGAGCTGTTCGACATAGAGCGCATTGGCGCCCTGCAGGAAGGAGGTATCCAGGAAAGCCTGGTTGGTATCGGAGCGATTTTGGTCAGACATTGGGGGGAGGGCCTGAGTCAGGAGTGTGTCTGGAGCAACGGCCTAAGCCGGAATGGTTAAAAATGATCTAGGCCCCTTTCATGACTAACAGAAGGGAAGAGCGCGGGTCTGCTGACAAGAGGGTGACAGAATGGCCTTGCCTACTTGCGGACAAATACTATATACAATCTCTAGGTGATTTATCGTTGCATGCACACGCGCCTGAACTTTAGCGTTGCTGCAAGCCAATTCGCCGAGATAGATCGCGCAGGTATTTTTATGTCATTTGGATCGACACAAATTGCTAGGCACCTGCTAGAGCTTGCCAAGCTTGAGGGTCGGTCATTGACCCCACTTGAGCTTATCAAGCTGACCTATCTTGCTCACGGGTGGTCGCTCGGACTCAGGGATGAACCCCTAGTGGCTGATAGCGCGGAAGCTTGGCAATACGGGCCAGTATTTCCAGACCTATATCACGCTCTTAAAAAATACCGAGCATCGTCGGTCACTGAAGTTCCAGCAGCTCCGATTGAGGAATTGCTTGATGGTGAGTTGAGCGATGATGACAAAGATCTAATCGGCTCTGTCTTTGAGGCGTACAAAGGGCTGAGTGGCGTGCAGCTTTCAGCGCTGACACACCAACCGAACACACCTTGGGATCAAGCTTGGAAAATCCCTGGCAGGAATACAACGATCAAAGACGAAGCCATTAAGGCACATTTCAAAGAGCTGGCAGGATCGTAATCCGTGCCGCCCAGCAACTACAAAATCCCCGCTCAGCGGCCGCCTTTGAATGCAGCCGAAGATCGCAAAGCTGAACGAGAACAAGCTGCAATGGCTCTTGGCCTCGAACTGAACGCTCGGCGCACAATGCGGGAGCTTTCACGTAGTGAGAACCAAGAAGCAACGCACAATGTAATTGGGCATGTCGTCCGCTGGTCTATTTTAATAGCGTTTGGATGGGTTGTTATCGCAACCTCTGTTCTTTTCTTTCACTACCTGTCTCCAGGGAGTTGGCTTTCACCTGAGCAAATTGGTTCGCTCCAGGATCTACTGCTGACCGGCGGGGTCGGAGCAGGCCTAGGTCAACTCATCAAGACTCATATGGGCAGCACCAACGCTGACTAAAAAAACCGCGCCCCGGTTGCCCGGAGCGCGGCTTGTCTGGTTGGGTCGGCTCAAAGCCTAGCCCTTGAGCACGTCCGCCAGGGTCGTGCCGAGGCGAGCCGGGGACGGCGAGACGGTGATGCCCGCCGCTTCCATGGCTGCGATCTTATCTTCAGCGCCGCCCTTGCCGCCGGAGACGATGGCACCGGCATGGCCCATGGTGCGGCCCGGAGGTGCGGTACGACCGGCGATGAAGCCGACGGTCGGCTTCTTGCGGCCCTTCTTGGCTTCATCAGCCAGGAATTGCGCGGCGTCTTCCTCGGCAGAACCACCGATCTCACCGATCATGATGATCGACTTGGTCTCGTCATCGGCGAGGAATTTCTCCAGCACGTCG
>NZ_JASBRQ010000023.1 GCF_030149425.1 Maricaulis sp.
GGCTGCAGGCCGGCGATCAGGGTGGGCTCGAGCATGGCGCGGGCGGCGTAGATCGCAGCGGTGTAGCCTGCTGCGCCCGAGCCGATGATGATGAGGCGCGAGTGACGCGTGTCCGACATGGGTCTTCCTTAAGTCTTTTGAGTGCGCGGCGCAGGACGGCGCCGAGTCGTCTGACGCCTATATAAGACCTGTTTTCAAAATTGCCCGCCCAGCGTTGCAGTAACGCGTCGCAGGGCGGCGGTGCGGTCGGGTTATCAGCCCTCACCGGGCATCAGCGCGGCGACCATGTTCGGGTCGCGGCCGCCGGGCCAGCCGATATGGTCAAACACATTGGCGATGGAGGGGTCGCGGCTCAGCAGCAGGGCGCCATAGAGATGGGCCGAGCGGGTGCCGGACTTGCAGTGCATGACGACATCGCCCTGCGTGTTGTCGAGCAGTGCGGCCAGCTGGCCGGCGAGGGCCGGGGAGGCGCCATAGGCACCGCCGATCGGAAGTTCCAGATAGGTCAGGCCGCGCGCTTCCGCTTCCGCCTTGAGGTCAAAGGGCAGGCTGGCGGTCTCTTCCGGGGTGCGCGAGTTGACCAGCGCTTTGGCGCCACCCTCAACCCAGGCATCCAGGGCTGCAAGGTCGGGTTGGGCGGCGAGAATAATACGGTCGTGGCGGACCACTTCAGCGGCGGGCTGGCTCATGCACGTGTCTCCATCTTGGCACCGGATTGCGACATAGCGCGCCAGCGGCGCAGGACTATGTCGGCGACCCGGTCAGTCTCGAACAGGGGCGGGTAGGACCAGCGCTGCAGCTGGCCGAGATAGGGTTTGAGGGCGCCATGGCCTTCCAGGGCGGCGTGCAGGCAAGCAAACTTGCCCGGCTCTCCGGCCATCGGCAGGGCATAGACGGGATGGCCCGTGGCGGCGGCCTCGACCAGCATATTGGTCGATTCCTCCGTGACGAAGATCCAGTCGGCGGCGGCGAGAAAAGCGAAATAGGGGTTCTCGCCCTCGCCGTCGAAAAACCAGACCCGCTCACGATCCTTGAAGCTTTCGCGCAGCCGCTCGGCGACCGCATCGGGCGTGCGCCGCGACACGGTGATCATCAGGGCAATGCCCTGATCGTAAAGCTGGTGCAGCCGGCCCAGGAGATAATCCTGGATCTCGCCGGTCATCTCGAACCGCTTTGACTTGCCGCCAATGAGGATGGCGGCCCGCGGTCCGGGCAGGGCTTCGATCTGTGCCGCGAAGTCCTGCCGGGCAGTATTGAGCTGGTCCGGCGTGATGCGGTTGGGCGATCCGATCATGCTGATCGCATTGGGTTTGCGCAGCCGGTCGTGCTCGGGCGCCAGGATCAGGTCGAACTCATTATACTGGGTGCGCGGATCCTGGACGTAGACGAAGCAACAATCCGGGAAGATCTGACGATGTTTGCGGACCAGCGGAATGGCGGCCCGGCCGCAGCCGATCCAGAGGTCCGGCGGCGGGCTGTCGGGCAGGGTGACATAGCGATCCTTGCGCACCACGACCTTGTGGATCTCGGCGCCTGTGCCTTTGTCTGCACTCGCATGGGTGCGGCGCTGGACCGCTTCGGCCAGTCCCAGGGCCTGGTTCTCGATACCGCGGCGCCCATCGGATACGACCCAAATAATGGCCGGGGCGGGAGAGGAAAGCGTGTCGTCCATCACCCGGTTAGAAACTGCAGGACCGGTCGCGTCAAGCCGGGCGCATATCCGGGGTTGCGACACTTGTAACGCAGTGCTACAAGCGTAGCGACAACGCTATGAGGTGATCGCGTGAGCAAGGCAAATCCGGCGCAACCGTCCCAGTCCGAACTGGCCGTACTCAAACAGCTCTGGGCCGAGGGCGCACAAAGCGCGCGCGAGATCCACACCAAGGTCGAACCGGAAACCGGCTGGTCCTACTCCACCACCCGGACCCTGATCACCCGCATGGCCGACAAGGGCCTGGTCGCACGCAAGGATGTACACGGGCTCTCCGTGTTTGAAGCGAGCGTGGAAAAAGTCTCGCTGATGAGCGATCTGATCCGTGATTTCGCCTCCAAAGTGCTCGAACTCGACCAGCCACTCCCGGCCACCGCCTTTGCGTCCAGCCGCCTGTTCACGGAGGAGGAGGCGCAAGCGCTTTCCCGCCTGCTTGAGGAGGACGGGGAATGAGTGGTCTGGTCCAGGCAATCGTGCTCGGCGTCACCGTGTCGGTGCTGGCCGGGCTGGTGCTCCTGCTCGCCGCGCGCGTGTTTGAGCGCCATTTCGCGCCGCTCACTGACGAGGTCTGGCGCGCCTTCCGGATCCTGACCCTGCTCCCGGTTGTGGCCGCGCCGGTGATTCATTTCGTACCGCAAACGCGCGAGGTTGCGGTGCCGCAATACGAGATCGGCACGCCGGTCGAGTTTCACAGCTTGCATGTCGATAGCGCCGAACCCGTAGAGCCGGCGCCGGCCGGGCTGGCCTGGCCGTCGGCGTCGGCGCTCATGAGCATTCTCGGCGCGATTTATGGGCTGGGGTTGGGTCTGGCCCTGATCGGCTGCTGGCATCGCCACTGCACGCGCCAGCGCCTGCTTGCCGAGGCCCGGCCCGGTAGTCCGCAAATCGACGCCGTGTTGCGCGGTGCCGCCCATCTCAGCGGGACGCGCATGCCGGAATTGCTGGTGCGCGAGGATGTCGACAGCCCGGTCCTGACCGGCTGGCGCGAGATCATCCTGGCCCCGGCCGCCCTGGCCGAGGCGCCGCAAACCGCCCGGTTCGCCCTGCTGCACGAGCTGGTGCATCTGCGCCGCGGCGATGAGCGCGACCGTCTGATCGGCACGGCGTTGAAGACCGTGTTCTGGTTTCACTGGCCGTTGCGGCAGTTGGAATTCCACCTTGATGCGGCGCGCGAGATGGCCTGCGACGCCGAGGTGCTGGAGATTTTGGGAAGCGGGGCCCGCAAGCCCTATGCGGCTAGTTTGATCGGTCTCATGCAGGCGGCCTCTGCCCCCGCCTCAGCCTTCGGGGCCGATAACCGGAGACTTCGTGAAATGCGTATCAAAGCCATTTTGAACCGCCGCCCCCGCTCGGCGCGGTCTGCCTCGCTGATCGTGCTGGCCGCCAGCGCCGTGCTTAGCCCCGTCGCCCTGGCCCAGACCCTGATGACCGACCGTGTCGAACAGCAGGTACCGGTCTATGTCCAGCCCCTGCCGTCTGTCGCCCCGCTGGCCGAGCCCACCCCCGAGCCCACACCTGAACCTGCTGTTGGGCCGATCGCCGACCTCAGCGCCCTGCCTGCCGTTGCGCCCCTGGGCGAGCCAGTGCACCGGGCGACGTCCGACCCCCGTCCGGTGGTGCGCGCTGAGCCGGTAGCCGAGCCTAGCCCGGCACCGCAAGTGGAACCGGGACTGACCGCACCGTCCGGCGAGGTCGTGCTCGCCATGGCACCATCAGCGGATCGCTTGCCGCGGGTTATCGCCTCGGCCCCGGCCGGAGCCGGTCTGACAGCGTCTACACCTCGTTTCAGCCACACTGTGACTGATGGCCGTATCACCAGCCTGTATGGCGACCGCCCGGCGCGCCCGGCTGGCGCGCCGCGCATGCATCACGGCGTTGATGTCGCCGCGCCCCTGGGTACGGCTATCAATGCGCCCGGCGCCGGCGTCGTGACCCATGCCGATATGGGCTATGGCGGCTCGCAGCGCTGGGGCAATACGGTGGTCATTGATCACGGTGAGGGCTGGTCGACCCTGTATGCCCACATGCACACCATCAATGTCGAGGTTGGCGAGGTAGTGCAAGCGGGCAGCCGCATCGGCCGCGTCGGTTCGACCGGCGCCTCGACCGGACCGCATGTGCATGTCGAGCTGCGCTATAATGGCGAGCGCGTTGATCCGGGCGAGCACATTCCCGGCTTGCCGGCCCGCAATCAGCTGCAATAACGGGTTTGCGTTCCGGGGAGTTCTTTAGCCCGCTCCGCATTCCCAAAACCGGAACGCAAGAACGGCCGGAGTGGCAGCTCCGGCCGTTCATCTTCCCTGCCTGAATAGGCGGTTGTCAGAGCCAGGCGACTGTCACGATCTCGTAGGACTTCAGCCCGCCGGGCGCGTTGACCTCGACGACATCGCCGACTTCCTTGTTGATCATGGCGCGGGAGATCGGCGAGGAGATGGAGATCTTGCCGGCTTTCACATCGGCTTCGTCATCACCCACGATCTGGTACGTCGACTCTTCCTCTGTATCTTCGTCGAACACGGTCACGGTGGCACCGAACTTCACCTGCTCGCCACTCATGCGTGACACGTCGATGACCTGCGAGCGGGCCAGCTTGTCCTCGAGTTCGGCCAGACGGCCCTCGATGTAGCCCTGGCGCTCCTTGGCGGCGTGATACTCCGCATTCTCGGACAAGTCGCCGTGTTCGCGCGCCTCAGCAATCGCCGCAATGACGGCGGGGCGTTCCACGGTTTTCAAATGTTTCATTTCTTCGTCGAGGGCCTGGTGACCCGCGGCGGTCATAGGGATCTTGTTCATGCGACCACTTATCTTCGGGAGAGCACAAAACGCTAGCGCTGCGCGCTGTCGCTATCAAGAGTAGGTTTGCAGTCCGCCCCATGCAAGCGCACCGGGACATGCAGACGCTGCCAGTCCTCGGTTTCGCGCGGTCTGGTTGTTTAAAGGGGCCAGATTTGCTATCCTTGCGCGTCTCGAGATGCGTCAGTGCAGAGATTGCCAGCGAACGTTCGCATTGCTTGTCACCCTCAATTTAAACACGGGAAAGGTGGTGCGTTATGACGTCCTCACATACGAATGATGTGACCCTCAAATCTGATCTGATCGAGAATATCGAATATATCGACGGAACGTTTCTGATCTCCGACGGTCAGCCCTACGAGTCCGGACCGACGCCGAAAAACCTGGGCAATGGCGTCTGGCAGGTGACGGTGAATTGCGGCCGGCACAAAACCTCCGATGTGGCTGATGCTTTCAACGACGCCTGCGGCGGGCAGTACCACGAATATGCCGGCTATCACGGCGGCGGTACGCCGGATGAGCTGAACTTCATGTATGCGCTCAAGGTGACCTTCGCCAATGCAGCGCCGGTGACGCTCTATCTCGGCCAGGGCAGCTCGTCCTCGCGCAATAACTGGTGGATTGGCGGCGCCAATGTGATCAATGACGGCAAGGCCGATTTGATCCTGATCTCCAACGATCAGCCGGTACAGCTGTTGCGGCTGAGCGGTGGCGTGTCGAATTTCGATTTCGAATCGATTGCTGCCGGTGCAGGTGCAGCACGGGTCATGGCCGGCGCCGGCTAACCCTCGCTGTAGCGCTGCGACAAGAAACCGGCCGCTCCTCGTCAGGAGCGGCCGATTTTTCGTCAGACATTATAGGATTGCAGCGATTGCGGCTCGAGCGCTCCGTCATCGATCCGGCGGATCGAGGCGATGGCCGCGCGGGCCGCTGATGCCGTCGTGTAGCAGGGGATCTTCATGTCCAGCGCCGTGCGGCGGATGGAATAGCTGTCCAGGTGTGACTGGCGTCCCTCGGTCGTGTTGAAGATCAGCTGGACCTCGCCATTTTTCATCAGATCGACGATGTGCGGCCGGCCCTCAAACACCTTGTTGACGCGCGTCACCGGAACGCCGGCATCCTCGAATGTCGTGGCCGTTCCACCGGTCGCCAGAATGGTGAAGCCGAGCATCACCAGCACCCGGGCCGGATCGATCATCGCCGCCTTGTCGCTTTCCTTCAGCGAGATGAAGACCGCGCCGGTGCGCGGCAGGGCGATGCCTGCGCCAAGTTCCGCCTTTGCAAAGGCGGCTTCGAACAGCGTGTCGATCCCCATCACCTCGCCGGTGGAGCGCATTTCCGGACCCAATACCGGGTCAACGCCCGGGAAGCGCGCAAACGGCATCACGGCTTCCTTGACCGAAACATGTTTCGGCGCCGGGTCGGTCAGGTTGAAGTCGGACAGCTTTGCGCCGGCCATGACTTTGGCCGCCAGCTTGGCGACCGGCTCACCGATCGCCTTGGCGACGAAAGGCACAGTCCGCGAGGCACGCGGATTGACCTCGAGCACGTAGATGGTGTCGTCCTTGACGGCGAACTGGACATTCATCAGCCCGCGCACGCCGATCGCCTTGGCCATTTCCACGGCCTGACGCTTGAGCTCGGCGATCATCTCGTCGGACAAGGAATAGGGCGGCAGCGAGCAGGCACTGTCGCCGGAGTGCACGCCGGCTTCCTCGATATGCTGCATCACGCCGGCCACCCAGACATCCTCACCATCACAAATGGCGTCGACATCGATCTCGTCGGCATCGGTCAGATAGCGGTCGAGCAGGAGCGGGGAATTACCCGAGACATTGACCGCCTCACGCAGATAGCGCTCGAAACTGTCGGTCTCGCGGACGATTTCCATGGCCCGGCCACCGAGGACGTAGGACGGGCGCAGGACCAGCGGGAAGCCAAGCTTTTCCGCGGCCGCGCGGGCCTCTTCTTCGGAGCGTACAATCGCGTTGGGCGGCTGTTTCAGCCCAAGATCATCGAGCAATTGCTTGAAGCGGTCGCGGTCCTCGGCGAGATCAATGGCATCCGGCAGGGTGCCCAGGATCGGCACGCCTTCCGCTTCCAGCTCTCCGGCCAGTTTCAGCGGCGTCTGACCGCCATACTGGACGACGACGCCGAGCAGCTCGCCATTCTCGCGCTCCTTGTCGATCAGCTCGAGCGTGTCCTCGATGGTCAGAGGCTCGAAATAGAGGCGGTCCGCGGTGTCGTAATCGGTCGAGACGGTTTCCGGATTGCAATTCACCATGATGGATTCAAGGCCCATCTCGGCGAAGGCAAAGGCGGCGTGACAGCAGCAATAGTCAAACTCGATGCCCTGGCCGATCCGGTTCGGGCCGCCGCCGAGAATGATGGCTTTCTTCGCCCCGGTCGGCTCGCTCTCGCAATCGGCGACGCCGTCATAGCCCGGGGTTTCATAGCAGGAATACATGTAGGGCGTGGCGGCACGGAATTCGGCGGCGCAGGTATCCACGCGCTTGAAGACCGGGCGGACGCCGAGATCGCGCCGGGCCTTGCGGACCTCCGCCTCGGTCTTGCCGGACAGCTGCGCCAGGCGGGCATCGGCAAAGCCCATCATCTTGAGCTGGCGGAAGGCCTTGGCGTCCGCCGGCAGGCCCATGGTCGAGACCTCATTCTCAGCATGCACCAGGGCTTCGATCTGGCGCAGGAACCAGGGCTCATACAGCGAGGCGCGTTCGACTTCATCCAGCGTCAGGCCTTCGCGGAAGGCTTGGGCGATGACACGCAGGCGGTCCGGCGTCGGATTGGTCAGGGCGGCGCGCACCGCTTCCTTGCGGGTGGCCTCATCGGTTGCTTCATCGGCGCCCGGGATATCGATCTCGTCAAACCCGTCCAGGCCGGTTTCCAGCGAGCGCAGGGCTTTCTGCATGCTTTCCTGGAAAGAGCGGCCAATGGCCATGGCCTCACCGACCGACTTCATCGACGTGGTGAGGTTGGAATCGGCACCCGGGTATTTCTCAAAAGCGAAACGCGGGATCTTGGTGACGACATAGTCGATCGTCGGCTCGAAGCTCGCCGGGGTGGCGCCGGCGGTGATGTCATTGGCGATCTCGTCGAGCGTATAGCCAATGGCCAGCTTGGCTGCGACCTTGGCAATCGGGAAGCCGGTCGCCTTCGAGGCCAGGGCCGAGGATCGCGAGACGCGCGGGTTCATCTCGATGACGACCAGGCGGCCATCCTTCGGGTTGACCGCGAACTGAACATTGGACCCGCCGGTCTCGACGCCGATTTCGCGCAGGACCGCAATCGAGGCGGTCCGCATGATCTGGTATTCCTTGTCCGTGAGGGTCAGGGCCGGAGCGACGGTGATCGAGTCGCCGGTATGCACGCCCATCGGATCGATATTCTCGATCGAGCAGATGATGATGCAATTGTCCGCCTTGTCGCGGACGACCTCCATCTCGAATTCCTTCCAGCCGACAATGGATTCCTCGACCAGGATTTCCGTCACCGGCGAGGCATCGAGCCCGCTCTGGCAGATCGTGCGGTATTCCTCGATATTATAGGCGATGCCGCCGCCGGTGCCGCCCAGGGTAAAGGACGGGCGGATAATGGCCGGCAGGCCGATCTCGCTCATCACCGCTTCCGCTTCCGCCATCGAGTGCACGACGCGCGAGCGCGGGCTCTCCAGACCGAGCTTGTCCATGGCGGCCCGGAAACGCTCGCGGTTTTCCGCCTTGTCGATAACGTCTGCCTTGGCGCCGATCATCTCGACACCGAACAGGTCGAGCACGCCGCGCTTGTCGAGTTCCAGGGCGCAGTTCAGCGCCGTCTGGCCGCCCATGGTCGGAAGCAGCGCATCCGGGCGCTCCTTCTCGATCACCTTGGCGACCATTTCCGGCGTGATCGGCTCGATATAGGTCGCATCCGCCAATTCCGGATCGGTCATGATGGTGGCCGGGTTGGAATTGACCAGTACGACCCGGTAGCCCTCTTCCTTCAGCGCCTTGACCGCCTGAACCCCGGAATAATCGAATTCGCAGGCCTGGCCGATAACGATCGGGCCGGCGCCGATGATGAGAATGGAGTTCAGGTCGGAACGTTTGGGCATGGGCGGTCCTGCTCACGTGCGTGCGCGTTCCACCCCGCCGGAAAGTCCCGGAGGAGCGTGTCGCGCTTGAATTGGATGCTGAGAGGGGGTCCTAGCCCGGATTCGAAGAGAAGGCGAGAGGGCAGATGCGGATAAGCGCGCTGCGCGGCAGTTTTAGTGCCGCGCCCGCAATCCGAACCAGAGCGAGATATCGTCCCTGGCATAGGTCGAATGCCCGGCTTCCCGCGTATAGCGGGTCGCGAGCGTCGCCCCGGCTCCACCCGGGACGGTCCAGTTCAGATTGACCTCGGCCGATATTTCTCGCCCGGATGGTGTCAGCGCCCCGGTGCGCTGTTCGAACACCAGTTCACCGTTATCATTGACCGCGACCGGCATGTCGGCGCGGATCATGCCGCGTTCTGCACGCAAGGGCTGGCTGATATGCAGTCCGAGCGCGCCATTACCCAGCGGGCGCGACAGGGCCAGCGACCAGGCGCTCGCTAGTGGCGGCTCGATCACCTCCATACTTCCGGGCATGGCCAGCTCCGGATAGGCCAGCTCGACCCGGGCCGAGCCCTGCCAATTCCCCTGTACGGGACCGCTCCACGCCACGGCCGCAAAAGCCGTGCGGCTGTGATGTGAGCCCGCGGCCAGCGTCTGGCTGCCCATGGCGCTGCGGGCCTCGACGACATTCCCGGTTTCCATGGCGATCTGGTGATCATCTATGCGGCGGGCCAGGGAGACGGCCTGGAAGCCCGCCGCGCCATTGCCCGAGGTGCGCAGACCGATCTCCCAGGCGCCCGGCGACCAGCTGGCGGCACCCCAGCTGCGCTGCAGGCCAAGCTGCGCCGTTGCGCCCACATGGGCGGTACCGCCGAGCACAGCCTGCTGCGTGCCGTCGATTGTACCGGGCGCACCGAAGCCGCGTCCGGCGCGGACTCGCCAGTCACCCTGGCGCGTGTCGAAGGCAAAACCGGGCTGTTGCCGAGTCATTTCCGCATCAAGTTGGCTGAAGGGCTGCAGCTCCGGTTGCGGCTCGAGCAGGCTTGCACTTGTGAAGGGCGTCAGCGCGATATGGCGGACCTGGTCGGTGGTCCGCCGGGCGGCCTGTTCCAGCGCCGGTAGCATGGTTGGCAGATAGGTCTGCGTGCGCAGATAGGCATTGACCGAAAAGGCCCGGTCGTAATCATCAAGGAATACCGCGTCCTCGAACAGGGCGGTATGGCGGGTCCAGTCGCCAAAGGCGCCGTCGGTATCGTCGATCAAACCGGCGATGCCGAGCGTGGATTTGCCGTCACTGAGCGCCATTTGCGCATTGCCCTGCGGCGCGAAAGCCGCTTCCAGGTCCGGCGCGCCGTGGCCATAGATGTCATCGACTCCGGGATCGCCGAGATCGCGGGCTGTGTCATAGAGGAGCTGCAGCGCCTCGATCGGCGTCATGTTGGGGAAGTGGCCGAGGATCAGAGCCAGGGCGCCGGCGATATGCGGCGCCGCAGCCGATGTGCCATTGGCATTGCCGGTGAGCGCTTCGGACAGCGCGATATAGATGTCAGCGCCAGGGGCGGAGATGGCGAAATTGGCCAGATCACCGGCCCGGGCCGAGAACCCGGCGATCTGTGAATTCTGATCGATCGCCGGGACAATGACGAGATGCCCGTTCATCTCCGCATTGTCGGCAAAGATCTGCGGCACCGAAGTGGTGATCCGGTTTTCCAGTGGTGTGCTGGGATTGAAATTGCCCGCGGCAATCGACACGACAATGCCGGCACTGGCAGCCCGTTCCAGGGCGGCCCGGATCGCATTGCCATTGCTTTCGTAGAATTCTGGCGGCCGGCCGAGAGAGATATTGATCACATCGGCGCCCTGGTCGACAGCATAATCGATGGACAGGGCAAGGTCGGTTTCGGTGTAGAGTGGGAAGCTTGAGCCCGGATTGGAGGCATCCTCGACGCCGCGGTCGACGCGGATCGCCAGCACGGTCACCTCGGGCGCGACGCCATGGGTGCCGACATCATTGCGGTTGGCGGCAATCACCGAGGCGACCAGGCTGCCGTGGCCGTTATTGTAGTCACCGACCGTGCCGCCCTGTTGTTCCCAGATCGACACTGAATTAGGCGCCAGGCGTCCGGCAAACTCCGGCAGTGATGCGTCAATCCCGCTATCGATGACCGCAACGGTGACGCCAGCGCCAAAGGCGCCCTCGGCATAGGCGTGGGAGGTGTTCATCAGACCCAGCCCGTACTGGGCCTGGTATTCCGCCGTCTCGAAGGCAGCCGGCCCGGTCACCGGGGGCGGCGGTGGCGGCGGAGGGGGCGGGGGAGGCGGCGGATCAACGATGTTGGCGGATGATCCGCCGCTGGCGCAGGCGCTGGCCATGACCATTACCGCTAGAATTGAACCGGCCGTGCGGAGCGCTGTCCAAGCGCGTCGGCATGTGTGCAGCATAGGCGTCTCCCCCAAGACGAATAAGGCCAGCGGCAAGGTTCAACCGCCGGCGAGGCGTGCCCGGGTTAAAACATGCAGTGGTGTATGTATTGCCGTCCTGTCCGGTGAATTACACTTTGGCAATGATGCCGGCGGGCAGGCTGACAGTAACGCTTCAGCGTGGAGGGTCGCCGATCAGGAAGCGCATATAGGGGGCGAAGTCCTGCATCCGCTCGTCGAAGGAACGGCGCTGATGCACTTGGGCTGCATAGACGCCGAGTTGGTGCAGGTAGAGCATTTGCGAGCGCAGGCGGGCCTCCCGGTCCGGGCGGCCAAGGGCTTTGAACAGATCGAAAAAGACCTGAGTGCGCTGGTCATCCACCTGGTAGACCGCGTCACGGACCTGGGTCGAGATTTTCGCCCAGTCACGAACCGCGAGTTCAAATTCCGGATCAAACCGGTCTTGGCGGATGAGGACTTCAAACCCGGTATGAAACGCATTCCAGGCGTCCTGCGCACTCATACCCGGAACCGGGGCATCAAAGAATTGGTTCTCCTGCTGCCACTTCTCCAGCAGACCGTCGAACATCGCCGCCCGGTTGCCGAAATGGTGGTAGAAGCCGCCACGCGATACCCCAAGCCGTGTCGCCATGACGTCGACCTTCACCCCGGAAATGCCGCTTTCGATAAGCAGGTCACGGGCCGCGGCGAGCCATTGGTCGGAACTGATTTTGGCTACAAGATTGGCCATTCGGGAACCTTGGGAGATGGCGCGCTAGATCGCTATGACTATAGGTCGGCAGCGTCGAGCCAATCAATGGTTTGAGTTATAACTCAAGCGCTTGTGAACATACCCCTGTCCGCGGATTCAGGCCCGCCTGTCCGCCAGCCCGAGATTGCGCCACAGCATGGGTTGAACGCTGGCACGCGTACCGGTGACACGCGGCTCGACCAGCCAGTGCGCGCGTTCATGCGCCAGGGTGACGATCGCCGCCTGCTGTAGCAGGCGCGCTTCGGCGCTGAAATAGGTCTGAGCCCGCAGCGCCGGGTCATTCTCCGCCCGCGCAGCCTGCATGATGGCCGCAAACTCGTCATCGACCCAGTTGAAATTGGCGGCAAAACCGCTGGGGCCGAACGGGTCGAGCATGAAGAAGGGGTCGGATTTCAGGCCGCGATTGAAACCGGCCACGGCGATATCGAAATTACCGGCATCGACAGCCTGGTAGAGGTCGGTGGGATAGCTGACGAGGATCTCCGTCTCGACCCCGATGCGGCGCCAGTCATCGGCCAGCGCAACGGCCACGCGTTCGCCCATGCCGGTTGTGGTGCGGATCTCCAAAGGCCGGGAGAACTGGAAACTGTCAGGCGCAGGCGGCGGCGTATTGGGGCTGCCCTTGAGCACGCCGGGGGCCGGGCTCGCCGCGCCGGCATAGATCTCGCGAGCGATAAAGTCCCGGTCCACGGCACGCGACAGCATGATCCGGTTGGCGCGCTGGTCCAGCGGGGAGCGGGCATGGTTGAGCTTGAGATAGCGCAGGATCGGCGCCTCAAAGCCGCGCAGCCGGTCACCCAATTCCCCGCGCAGGAAAGCAATCTGGTTGGCGGGCGGACTCTGGGCCAGGTCGAGCTCTCCGGCCCGGAACAGGCGCACCCGGGTGGCATCATCGCGCACCGACAGGACATCGATACGCGGAATGGCGACGCTGCTGCGCCCATAATAATGCGGGTTGCGCGACAGGCTGATCGCGCTCGTGCTGACGCTGGCAATGGTATAGGCGCCGGACGACACCCAGTATTCCGGCTCGATCCAGTCATCACCCAGGCGCTCGATTTGGTGTCTCGGAACCGGATAGAATTCGCGCATCAGAACCGGAAAAAGCCCAAGCGGGGTGGTCAGGCGGAAGGAGACCATGCGGTCATTCAGCGCCGTGACGCCCAGAGCCTGCGGCGTGACCTCGCCTGCGAGGGCGGCGCGGGCGTTCTCGACGGCGTAGAAATCGCCGAGATCGGAAAAGCTTTCAGCGGGATCGACCAGGCGCTGAGCCGACCAGACTATATCATGCGCGGTCAGCGGGCGGCCATCGGACCAGGCCAGCTCCTCGCGCAAGGTGAAGGTCCAGACCAGCCCGTCCGGGCTGACGCTCCAGCTTTCCGCCAAGCCCGGCGCCAGTTCGCCATCCGGGCCGTAATCTGTCAGCCCGGCATGAACCTGATAATAGATCAGCGCCGCCGCCGAGAGTTCTCCGCGCGCCGGATCAAGGCTGTCGGGCAGGTCGGTGACGCCGACGCGCAAGGTGTCCGCCGGTATTTCATTGCGCCCACAGGCCGCCAGCGCAGCGGCGGACAGGACAACAGATCGGCGGTTAAGCGAAAATGGCATGACGCGACGCTAGCGCGCTTCGCGGCAATGAGGCCAGCGCAATCGATCCGCCTAGCGCAATTCCGGCAGACGCAGCTGCAGCGAGCGCCGGCGCCGGTCATACCAGATTGCCAGCGGGCTGTGTTTCTGGTCCAGCTGTGTCACGAAGGGCAGGCCGGTCTGACGTTCGACAGCCGCGGTGAGATCCGGGTCACGATCGAACTGGTGGATCACCGGCGGCATGAAGCCATCGGGCCGCACCAGCCGGTCATCCCGGGTAATGGTCAAGGCGTCGAGATGGGCGCCGATGGTGGAGACGCGTTCGTGATTGGCGACCACCTTTGCCTCTACCAGACCATCATGGACTGCGAGATTGAGCGCGGCCTGATCGGCCCCGAAGGCACTGGCCACGGCGCTGCGCGGGATCAGGTTGAGGTTGAGCATGGCGCGAACCAGTCTTGCCAGAGCTGCCCGCGTCCCCAGCATAGCCCCGCCGCACAGGGCGGGCTGGTCCTTGATGCGGGCAAAGGCGTCGGCGCCATAGGCGCGGCGTGTCCATTTCTTCGACGCGGAATGCTCAGCCAGCGTCCCGATCTCGCGTTCCTGATAGACTTCCAGTTCGTGCTCGACCGGCAGCGAAAACGGCGAGGCCTGGAACATCACATCGCGGACATCGCAGGTGAAAACCCGGCCCCAATCGCGTTTCAGTTCCAGCATGGAGAGCAGGTAGGCAAAGCGCCGGGTGACAATATGAACATCCGATCGCTTGCTGCGCGGCACAATGAAAGCGTCGATCGAGTGGTCTCGAAGATACTCGATGATCGGGGCATCTTCATTAACGATCAGGACAGCCGGACCGTCATGATGCCGCCGCAGCGAGCGGGTGAAAATCTGGACTTCCTCCGGCGTGTAGCTGGTCGCACAGCCGGTAATGACATCGCCGTCCTGCGGACCATGGGCCTGATACGAGCCGCTATGGTCGCGCGAAAGCCAAGTATCGAGCCAGGATCTGTATTGCATGGGCCTGCCGCTGCGCTGACGACGGATACAGTGTGCAGATTAATCGAAGTCTGCGGTTGTGGAACCGTGTTTTCGGAGGGGTTGCAGGTAAAATCGGCGGGCCTTACCGGCAATAGCCTTGCGTGCCCTGTTCGCTCGCCTGCAGGTAAGCGCAGACCCGGTCGCGAACACTCCACGCGTGCAGGTGATTGTCACGGATAGGCGGAAGGTCGAGATCTATCCACTCCACCACACCCTCTCGGACACCGATCCAGTAGCGCCGGTCTGCGATCAAGCCGCAATCATTGCCATAAGGCGTGCATTCAAAGCTTGGTGTGACTTTGATCCCGACAAGCGCATAGCCTGGCCCGGCGGGAAAGCGCTGGACCAGCTCATAACGCTCGGGCAGTTGCTCGTAATAGCTTGGCCAAGCCGGAAGGCGATCACCCACGCGGATGGTGCGAAGCTCCCCGGGATAGGTCGAGAGACGATTGATCTCGTCCGGTTCCAGCGTGTAGCCGCTGATTGCCTGGTCCAGCCATCCCTGCGGCCAGGTGAAAACCGTACGGCTTGATGTTGGCGCTGGGCGTGTGAGCGTAGTGGTGAGGGCCAAGCGTGGCTGCTGGTCATCATTGCCAGGCGGATTAACAAAACGGGCAAAGCGTGCAGGACCGTTCAGTCGCAATCTCTCCAGCCGCGCCATCAGGCTGTCGAAGCCATCGCTATATGGCGGCGCACCTAATGGCCAGGCGTCGATGGCCAGGCGATCGAAATCAGAGAGCTGATCCTGATCCAGTGCCCAGGCGAGCGTGCCATCGATAAAGACGAAGGCGTGGTTTTGACGATAAATACGCTGATAATCCCGATGCTGGCGGAACGGGGATTCAATGGCCTGGTAGACATCCGTATTGCCGGCATACTGGCCGCGACCGCGATATCCCTGAATGATCTCAATGCGTTGATCATTATGGTGGAAGCTGAAAACCGGGATCAGGCGGACGCCGTCCTGGTGGAGCTCAAGAAACCGGCCGAGCTCGGCGCCACTCAGGCCGGCCAGCTCGCTTGCATCGGCCACGCGGATGTCGCGGTATCCAAGGACTTCGTCCTCAGCCACCCAGCTGTTCCGGAGGTCCTCCTGGAAAACACGGGTTGCCTGCTCACGCCGCTCCGCGGCATTGGTGCTGCAGCCAGCCACGATCATCAGGCCTGCCATTAAAAGCGGGAGAATGGGGAGCCGGTGTGCAGTAAGGCCTTGCATGGAAGCAGGCTAGCACGGCTCTACCCAAAGTCGATATGGGCCGACTTAACCCGCCCGGACTGTGGTGCCAGAGTTGTGCTGACGGCCATGCGCTCGATATTCAGCCGTCCGGCTTAGCCATCATCGGGAATTCGGTGGAACTCGACATCCGGGCCGTCTTCGACTTCCAGTTCGATTGTTTCCCGGGTCTCCAGCGAGGGCGCTGCGAAGATCAGGGTCATGGCCAGGGCCGCGATCACCAGAGCGGCACCGCTGAGCAGGCCGTAGATATAGGTTTTCGGGATTGTCAGCGTCGGCATGTCCGGCACCGGGTGCTGGTCTGTCGGTGCCGCGGCGAGGCGCAGGGGTGTGACTGAAAGCCGATAGCCAATGCGCGGCAATGTCTTGATCAGATCGCGATCGCCGAGCAAGTGGCGCAGGCGCGAGATGGCCTGGGTCAGGGCTTCGTCCGACCCGTCTTCATCCCAGACCGTGTCGAGGAACTCATCTCGCGTCACCGCTTCGCCATTGCGCTGGACCAGCAGGGCAAGTACGCCAGCAATGCGCGGCTCCAGCCGCTTCTGCTCCGCCCCGATCTGAAGCAGACCTTCGCTGATCTCGACCTGGACAGCGTCCAGTGCATACCAGGTAGGGCGTTCAGCGTTCGAGGTCATATCTATCCAAAACGTTTTCGACAGGTCGTCAGCGACCCTTTGCGGCACTCCTGACCTATCACAGACATGAAAGGTCGTATTATGAAGTTACAGACATTTGTCCAACGCGCCTTGATTGCCGGCGCCATGGCGCTCGGTATAAGCGCGGCGGCTCTCGCTGATACCGGTGCGCGCGAACGGCTGGCGGATGCGTTTGACGGGCAAGTGGCGGACGGTTTCACAGGCTATGTCATCGTCATTCGCAATGGTGAGGTCGTGTTTGAAAACGGGGCCGGCAGCGCTCGCCAGGATGCCAGTGCCGAGCATCATTTCGACATCGCCTTTTCGCGCGATACCCAGCTCGATATCGCCTCGATCACCAAGACGGTGACCGGCATTCTTGCAGCCGAACAGATTGCTGCCGGACATCTCGATCCGCAGGCCCCGCTCGACACCTATCTGGACGTGGCCGGTTCGACGATTGCGCAGCTGACCACGCATCAATTACTGACCCATAGCGCCGGGCTGGTGGATATTCTCGGCGACGATCATGAAGCGGTATCTCTGGATGAGATTGTCCGGCGCGCGGCCAGGACCGAGCTGCTGTATGAGCCGGGAAGCACCTATCGCTACTCCAATCTCGGTTACAGCCTTGCCGCTGCCGTGCTCGAACGTGTTACCGGGCAAAGCTATGAAACCCTGGTCATGCAGACGCTGTCTGCACATGGCGCTGCAGCGACGGGCTATGCCGAGGCCTATGACCCCGCTCGCTCTGTCCTGTCGGCTCAGGGTGAAGGCGTGATCGATCTGTCGTGGGGCGGCCACGCGCCCGGCGGCAATCTGATCGGCAATGGCGGGCTGGTCTCCAGCGCCGGCGACATGGCGGCCTGGCTTGGCGCTTTTTCACGCAGCGAGCTCGTCTCCGAGCACGCCCGTGATCTCGTCCGCACGCCCTATATCGACGAGACCGGTGAAGAGCGGTCCTATTACGGGTATGGCCTGGTGGTCGAGCAGCACGACCGGCTCGGCACGATCTACTGGCACAATGGCGGTAGCCGGCACTTCAACGCCCATTGGCGCGAGCTGCCCGACCAGGGCGTGCTGATCATCGCCCTCGCCAATCAACCGCCTGCCGCCGCCGACTTCATGGTCGGTGCGATGCAACGCGCCTTGTTCTTGCAGTAGCCCGGAGGGTTAGATCAGGCCTGTTCGCTGGCCTTCAGCGAGCCGACAAAACCCTTGAACACGCCGAAACTGTCCTGCGGGCCTGGGCTGGCTTCGGGGTGGTGCTGGACGGCCTGGACCGGTTTGTCGGCGAGCTTGAAGCCGCAATTGGTGCCGTCGAAGAGCGAGACATGGGTCTCGATGGCGCCGTCCGGCAGGGAGGCGCCGTCCACGGCGAAGCCGTGGTTCATGGAGACGATCTCGACCTGGCCGGTTTCGTGGTTCTTGACCGGGTGATTGGCGCCATGATGGCCCTGGGCCATCTTGATCGTCTTGCCGCCGACCGCCAGGGCCAGCATCTGGTGGCCCAGGCAAATGCCCAGCATCGGCGTGCCGGCCTCGATCAGGCCTTGCAGCGTCGGCAGGGCGTACTCGCCGGTTGCAGCCGGGTCGCCCGGACCATTGGAAACAACGACACCGTCCGGGGACAGTTTCAGCACGTCCTCCGCGCTGGTCTTGCCCGGAACCACCGCGACACGGGCACCGGCATCGACCAGAAGGCGCAGGATATTGGCCTTCACACCATAATCGAGCACGACCACACGCGGTCCGTTTTCCGGGCCTTCGGCAAAGCCCTCATTCCAGCTCCAAGCGCCCTGGTCCCAGTCGTCCGCGCTTTCGCGGGCGACATCGGCGGCCAGTTCGCGGCCTTCCATCGAGGTGGCGCCAGCTGCGGCGGCCTTGAGCGCGTCAATGTCGATCCCGCCGGCCGGATCATAGGCGATGGCGCACATCGGCATGCCATGCTCGCGGATACGGCGGGTCAGGGCGCGCGTATCAATGCCGGAGATGGAGACGATACCGCGGGCCCGCATCCATTCGTCAAAGGCCTGTTCGGCGCGATAATTGGCCGGCGGCGTGATCTCGACCCGGCTGACCATGCCGACCGCGGCCTTCTTGGCCGGTGCGCTGGCGGCTTCCTCATCTTCCGGATTGGCGCCGACATTGCCGACATGCGGGAAGGTGAAGCACACGACCTGGCCGGCATAGGAGGGGTCAGCGAGGATTTCCTGATGCCCGGTCATCGCCGTGTTGAAGCAAAGCTCGCCGGTGGCCATGCCGGTTGCCCCGCTCCCGGTGCCGACGAAAACGCTGCCATCAGCCAGCGCGAGGGCGGCGGTCGGACGGTCGGCTTGCATATCGGACATGGGGCGATCTCCTGTTTGGCGCCTTATGACGCGGAATCGCGCCGACGTCGACCGGTGGATAAACGGCCGGGTGACTAGTCTGTCCTAGACCTCGGGTCAATACCGGGTAACCTGCCGCGATCGCCGTCGCGAAAAGTGTCTTGATTCTTTCACACAGACGGCATAATCACCCGCTCCTTGGTTTGGGGAGGCGCGCTTTTGAAGCGCTGCAATAATGAGTGCCAGACCACGAAGGATTTGAAGCACGCGTTAAACGTCAGTTGCGTCGACAAAAAAAGCCACCCACATAAAGGCAGATCACGCAGGTTTGGCAGTGTGCCGAAGCAAAGCGAGTTAATCTCATGAAGCTCCGCGACCGGATTTCCGCAGAACTCAAAACCGCCCTGAAGGCGAAGGACAAGGCCCGTCTGTCGACGCTGCGTCTGATTTCTGCGGCCATCAAGGACCGTGACATCGCTGCCCGCGCGGAAGACCGCTGCGGTGGCTGCGAGGAAACTGAAATCATGGCCATCCTGCAAAAGCTGCAAAAGCAGCGCGAGGAAAGCGCCGACACATATGAAAAGGCCGGTCGTCTCGACCTCGCCGAAGCCGAGCGTGGCGAAGCCGCGATCGTGGCCGAATTCCTGCCCAAGCCGATGGATGATGGCGAGATCGCCGATGCAACGGCCGGCGTGGTCTCCGAGCTGGATGCCAATGGGCTGAAGGATATGGGCCGTTGCATGGCGGAGCTGAAAACCCGCTATGCCGGGCGCATGGATTTCGGCAAGGCCGGGGCCAAGGTCAAGGACCTGCTGACCGGCGCTGCGTAAAGCACTAGTGACGCGGCCGGTTTTTCCGGCCAACCTGTCCGGCTGATCGGGGCAGGAAGGCAGGCAGGAGCGCGATGCGCCTGGGCGAAGACTTCATTGACGAAATCAAGGGACGTGTGCGCCTGTCCGATCTGGTCGGGCGGTCCGTCCAGCTGAAGCGCCAGGGCCGCGAATTTGTCGGCCTGTCGCCCTTCAAGAAGGAGAAGACGCCCTCCTTCTACGTCAATGATGACAAGCGCTTCTACCATTGCTTCTCCTCCGGCAAGCATGGCGATGCCTTCTCCTGGCTGCAGGAGATTGAGGGGCTGTCCTTCATGGAGGCGGCGGAGCGTTTGGCGGCCGAGGCCGGCTTGTCCCTGCCTGAGTCTGACCCGCAACACGAAGAGCGCACCCAGCGGCGCAAGTCCCTGGTCGAATGGATGGAGGCGGCGCAGGCCTTCTTTCTGCGCTCCCTGCGCGCGCCACAGGCCGAACACGCACGCGACTATCTCAAGGGCCGCGGTCTGACCGGGCTCGATTGCAAGCATTTCGGGATCGGCTATGCCCCGGCCGGGCGCCACGACCTCAAGGACGAGCTGGTTAGTGCGGGGGCGCCGGTCGATGATCTCATCGAGTGCGGGCTGTTGATCCAGCCCGATGATGGTTCGCCCTATGACCGTTTCCGGGACCGCATCATGTTCCCGATCCATGATCCGCGCGGGCGGCTGGTGGCCTTTGGCGGGCGGGCGCTGTCGAAGGATGTGCGGGCGAAATATCTCAACTCGCCGGAGACGCCGATCTTCCATAAGGGCTCGGTGCTCTACAATTTTCCCAAGGCGCGCCGCGCTGCGGCCGACCCCAAGGCGGGCGCCAAGGGTCTGATCGTCGCTGAGGGTTATCTCGATGTGATCGCCCTGGCCCGGGCCGGACTGGAACAGGCTGTGGCCCCGCTGGGGACGGCCGTGACCGAGGAGCAATTGCAATTGCTCTGGCGGGCGGGTGATGAGCCGGTGATGTGCCTGGACGGTGACCGCGCCGGACAAGCCGCTGCCCTGAAGGCTGCCGAGCGGGCTCTGCCCCTGCTGGAGCCGGGGCGGACGCTGCGCTTTGCTTTCATGCCGGAGGGGCAGGACCCCGATGATGTGCTCAGTGCCAGCGGGCCCAAGGCGCTGCATGGCCTGGTCGAGGATACCCGCGCCCTGATCGACGTGCTCTGGGAGCATGAGGTGGAGCTGGAACCCCTGACCGACCCGGACCGCCGCGCCGGATTCCGCAAACGCATTCGGGCGCTGACCTCGACCATCGCCAACAACGATGTGCGCGAGGAATACAAGGCCGAGTTTGAGCGCCGCATGGACGCGGCCTTCGGGCCGCCACGCCGCGAGCAGGGCTATCAGGGGCGGGGCGGACAGCGCGACTGGCGCGGCGGGCGCCAGGTGCGCTTGGGGGCCTCAGCGGAGATGAAGCGGCGGCTGGGTGTGCAGCAGGGCCGTGTCGACGCAGCCGATCTGCGCCGGGGCGTGACCAATACCAATGGCATGATGCTGCTTGTCGCGCTCCTGGAATGGCCCGATCTAGTCGAGGAATTGATTGAAGAAATCGCACTTATTTCCTTTGGTCCGCTTGACAATTTGCGTGACGGCGTTTTAGACGCATGCTCTCTCGGACCGGCTGTGTCTTCCAGCGAGCTTCAGGCAGAGCTTCTGTCGCGCGGATTTGCGCAAGATATTAAACGCTTGGAAGTCAATCGGGGGCCCATGCGGGCGACTATAGGTGGACCAGACGCTTCAGTTGCGGTGCGAGCCGGGGCTTGGAGACGGCTGGCTTCTGTCTATATGAGACAGTGTGGCAGCCAGGAGCAGCGCGAGGAATTGCGCGCGCTCGCAGAGAAGAAAATCACAGAGAATGACTCCGAAAGCGTTCGAAGCATCAGCGAAGCCTATCGCCGCGAGAACGCCAGAGACGAGTCCGATTGAGACGAAATCAAATCGCGCACCAGCCACTCGTGCGATCAGGGACGATTAGATGACCAAGCCGGCCGAAGCCAACGAAGCATCGGAACAACAAGACGGACCGCTGCTCGATCTGACCGATCAGACCGTCAAGAACTTCATCAAGAACGCCAAGAAGCGCGGCTACGTCACGCATGACGAGCTCAATGCCGTGCTGCCGAGCGAGGAGTTCTCGTCTGAGCAAATCGAGGACGTGCTCGCACAGCTCTCCGAGATGGGCATCAATGTCATCGACAAGGATGATGATGCCGAGGAGGACCGTGACGAAGATGGCGCTGCGGCTCCCGCCAGCGACAGCAAGGCTGTCGCCACGGCGGCGAAGACTGCGGTCACCGGCCAGAATACCGGCTCTTCCGCCGATCGTACCGATGACCCGGTGCGGATGTATCTGCGCGAGATGGGTTCGGTCGAGCTGTTGTCCCGCGAAGGCGAGATCGCTATTGCCAAGCGCATCGAGGCCGGCCGAAATGCGATGATCCGCGGCCTGTGCGAAAGCCCGCTGACCTTCGAAGCCATCATGGTGTGGCGCGAAGAGCTGCAGGAAGGCCAGGTCCTGCTGCGTGACATCATCGATCTCGACGCGACCTATGGCGGTCAGCAAGGCGAGAGCGAGGAAGAGGGCGAAGGCGAGGGCGAGACCGCTGAAGGCGAGACCCCGATCCCGGCCACCGGTCCCAAGGCGGATGATCCTGACGACGAGGATGGAGACGACGCCAAGGCCGAAGGCGAAGAGGGTGAAGAGGGCGAGAGCTCCGAAAACTCGGACGATGACGATGACGATGACGGCGCCGCCCTGTCGCTTTCCGCGATGGAAGCGGAGCTGCGCGACGGCGTCATGGAAACCCTTGATTCCATCGCCACCGACTTTGCCGCTTTCCGCAAGCTGCAGGACAAGCTCGTTGCCGCGCGTATCGAAGGCAAGGACCTGACCAAGCAGAGCCGCGAGAAATACGAGGCGACGCAGAATTCCATTGTCACCCACCTCAACACCATGCACCTCAACAACGCCCGTATCGAGGCGCTGGTTGAGCAGCTCTACGCCATCAACAAGGAGCGCATGTCGCTCGAGGGCAAGCTGCTGCGCATGGCTGACGCCCATGGTGTGCCGCGGGCCCAGTTCATGGACAGCTATTTCGGCAATGAGCTGAGCCCCGACTGGCCGCAATCCATGGCCGGCACGTCCAAGGCCTGGGACCGTTTCATCGAGCGTGAAGCGACCGATGCCAATGCCATCCGTGACGAGATCGCCGATCTGACCCAGCGCGCCGGCGTGCCGATCGAGGATCTGCGCCGCATTGTGCGTACCGTGCAGAAGGGCGAGCGCGAGGCCCGCGTGGCCAAAAAGGAAATGGTCGAGGCCAATCTGCGTCTCGTCATCTCCATCGCCAAGAAATACACCAATCGCGGCCTGCAATTCCTCGACCTGATCCAGGAAGGCAATATCGGCCTGATGAAGGCCGTCGATAAGTTCGAATACCGCCGCGGTTACAAGTTC
>NZ_JASBRQ010000037.1 GCF_030149425.1 Maricaulis sp.
ATGAAGCCAAGATCAATTCCGGCGATCTGATCATGATCGCCGAGGTCGTGCGCGATCTGCACCGGGCCGAAGACCAGCCGGAACAATCCTATTCCGAGCGTCAGCTTTATGAGAGCGCCCTGGACCGCATGGTCCGCGAACTCGCGGCTGTAGAAAATATCGAGCACGAAAAAGCACGCGAAATGCTGTCCGCTTCGCTGCTCAAAAAAGCTGCCTAAACAACCATTTGGCTAGCTAAGACTGGAACGCCCGGTGCCCCGCACCGGGCGTTTTATATTCTAATACACATATCGGACTGATCCGCTCTTGAAAGTCCTACGTACGGACTAGGAGAAAGGAATTGTCACGATGGATAAAAACACCGCGCACGCCTCCACCCCGCGTTCCTCCTCCGACACCGACGCTGGTCAACAGCGCTTCGTCAAAGCTGCTATGGCGGAGGCGCTTCTTTCCCGCGAGGAAGAGATTGATCTGGCGCTGCGCTGGCGAGACCATCGAGACGAACGGGCCATGCACAAGCTGACCAAAGCGCATATGCGTCTGGTCATCGCGGTGGCTGCCAAATATCGCCGCTACGGCCTGCCCTTCTCCGACCTGATCCAGGAAGGCAATATCGGCCTGATGAAGGCGGTTGAGCGCTTCGAGCCGGAGCGCGAAGTGCGCTTTTCCACCTATGTGACCTGGTGGATCCGCTCCTGCATCCAGGATTATGTCCTGCGCAACTGGTCGATCGTGCGGACCGGAACCACCTCGGCGCAGAAATCCCTGTTCTTCAATCTGCGCCGCCTGCGCGCCCAGATCGGCGATGTTGATGGTGCTGGCCTGACCCCGGAAAATCGCGCCTGGATCGCCAAGGAATTGCGCGTGCGCGAGGAGGACGTGTCGTCGATGGCGGACCGCCTCTCCGCCGCCGACCGGTCGCTCAATGCACCGGTGGGTGATGATGAGCAGTCGCAATGGCAGGACTTCCTGGTCGACGAATCCATGGCACCGGAAGACGCGGTGATGGATTCCACCGATAGCGAACGCCGCAAGGTCTGGCTCGGTGACGCCCTGTCGAAACTGTCCGAGCGTGAGCAATACATCATCCGCGAGCGCCGCCTGCAAGAAGATGGCTCGACCCTGGAAGCGCTGGGCAAAGTGCTGGGCATATCCAAGGAACGCGTGCGCCAGATCGAGAGTGCGGCCATGCAGAAACTCAAATCTGCCCTGGTCACCCGTCTCGGCGATCCCTACGAGATCGAGCTGATCCCGACCCGCTAATCCTCCAGGCGTTCGAGCCGGCCGGGATAGGCAAGCCGGATCATCGGGCCGTTTTCATCGATGATCACACCCCGCACCCGGACTCGATAGGTTTCCAGGGCGGAGATCGTGTCGCGATCGAAGCGGTCAGCAAAACGCTCATCAATACGGATGGTAAAATCGGTGCGCCAGTCGGCGCCGAAATTGATGTAGGTGCGGCCATTATCCAGCCGCGTCACGTCCATGACCCGGCCCTCCACCAGCTGTAAGGTTCCCAGATCCTGGATCAGCCGGTCCGGATTGGGGTCGCGAATCCCATGCGCCGGATCGGCCCACAGGCCGCGCCGCGCGGACCGGGCGCGCTGTTCCGCCGCAAGCAGGGCCGGCGCATAGGCATCGGTATCGCCATAGGCCAGAAAACGCGCCAAGCCCGCTTCGATCAGCGCCTCCTGCACCCAGACGCGCCCGCCATCAGGGCCGGCCGCGCCGATGACCACCTGCCCGATAAGCCGTTGATAGCGGTCCCGGCTTTCATCACCTGATAAGATCTCAACGGACTTTCCGGCGGCTTGGGCCTCAAGCCAGGCTTGGGCTTCGCGTTCGAGCGGGGTGTTGACCGCACCCAGCCGGACCTCGACTTCATCTGCCTCCCGGGCGATCTGCAAACTCAAAGGCCCGGTGATCGCCACCACCCGGCCCGGCTCACCCTCACCCGGATCGGAACGCCTGTCCTGGGCGCAGGCGGGAAGCCCCCAAAGAGCACAAACCATGATGATAACGAGCGCGCGCATGACACCTCCCAGAGCTTTTCATCAATATACTCGTAATAGGTGTATTTATGTGTGATCACCATCACGCCGGCGCCGGCGCCGGCGCGGTTAACCCTTCCTTTTGAAAATCGCCATTAACCTTGTTCCGACTCACCACACGGGAATTCCACGCCATGAACGCCTATGCTTTCGACGAGACTTCCGAGCCCTACGCCAGCGGAAGTGATAACAGCCACGCCATCGCCGAAGCGGTAGGCGAAACTGCCCAACGCGCCAGCCAGGGCGCCGAGGCGGCCCAGGTCGCTTTTGATGCCATGAACCAGGTCGAGGAAAGCAGCCAGGTGCTCGAGCGCCGGGTCGAAGCGCTGACCGATGCCTCGCAGCGCATCAACGCCATCCTGTCGACCATTGAGGCGATTGCCAGCCAGACCAATCTCTTGGCCCTCAACGCAACGATCGAGGCGGCTCGCGCCGGTGAAGCCGGACGCGGTTTCGCGGTCGTTGCCGGTGAGGTCAAGGCGCTGGCCGGTCAGACGGCCAAGGCCACCGAGGATATCGCCAGCCGCATTTCCGCGCTCGATAATGAGGTCAAGGAAATCCTCGAGGGCGTTCGCGCCTCCGGAGCATCGGTTGCGCGCGGCAAGGAAGCCGTTGACCAAATGACCGCGGCGACGCGCGAAGTGGCCGAACAGCTCGGCACGCTGCGCAGCCAGGTCGGCTAAGCCCGATCCCGACCTGATCAATGCAAACGGCCCGCCTTGATGGCGGGCCGTTTCATTTTGCCGGCCTGCCGGCGCCGCAGTCTTAATCAAACGCGAGAGAGGCTGCGCCCTGCCCGGTCAGCTCGGCGCGCAAGGCACCGGCCCAGAACAAGCCACCCAGCCCGGCGATATGGCGGATCCCAGTCCTGCGCGCCATGGCATCGCCCCGCACAAGGGCCTCAGCGGCATTCGCGGCGATCTCGATCTCGGCGGCCGGGTTGGCTTCAAGCAGGATTGCAGCTGCCTCTTCAGGCGTCAGGCTACGATGAGCCGGCGCCAGGATGAAATGATCAAAGCGGCCTGCCAGCGCCCGTAACAGGGACCTGTAATCCTTGTCCTGCGAAACAGCGACCAGTGCCAGGGCCGGTGCCCCAGCAAGCAGAGCATCGATATCGCCAAGCACCGCTGACATCGCAGCCGGTGTATGCGCCGCGTCTAGCAGAAGGGACGGCTCGCGGTCGAAAACCTCCATTCGTCCCGGATTGCTTAATCCCGCCATCGCTTGGGCGAAGGCCTCAGCAACCCGGTCCGGGGCTTCGCCCTTGAGCCGCTGGTGCAGTAGCGCCAGGGCGAGCGCAGCATTGTCGGCCTGATGGCGGCCGTGCAGGGCGGTGCGGATGGCAAGGCCGTGGCCGGCAAAATCGAGCTCGAACCGTGCGGTGTCCCAGGCGTCAGCGAAGGAAGCGACGGCTATGCGCTCAGCACTCCACTCAATAACGATATCCTTGCGCACCGCGGCCGTTTCCAGCGCCGGCCGCAACAGCGCCAGGCTGGGCCCGGCGATGATCCGTCCGCCCGGCGGGCAGATATCGAGCTTGTCGAGGGCGATCTCCTGCAGGCTGTTCCCCAGCAGCCCGGTATGTTCAAGATCGACCGAGACCAGGGCGCTCAGCGGCGCCTTCAACAGCCGCACCGGGTCATAGCGGCCGCCAATACCGACCTCGAACACCAGATCATCGAGATCATTGCGGGCAAACAACAGGCAGGCGGTCAGGAAACTTGCTTCGAAAGCGCCGACCGCCTCGCCATCTGTTTCTTCCCGGTATTGCCGGATGGCCTCATCCACGCGCTGTTCGGCCGCAAGAATAGCCGCATCATCAAGTGCCCGGCCGTCAATCTCATAGCGTTCGTTGAAGGCAAACAGGTGCGGTGAGGTAAACATGGCGGTGCGGCGCCCGCTGGCCCGAAGGCCCGCCGCCAGCATGCGCGCGACACTGCCCTTGCCATTGCTCCCGGCAATGGCGATCGAGCGCGCCCCCAGCGCGGCGATATCAATATCCAGCAGAGCGCCCAGCCGGGCGGTCCGCGCCAGGCCAATCCCATCACCAAAGCGGGGAAGCTGAAGACTTGAAGATTGCATCAGGCGGCCAGCAGGCGCGTCAGCATGCGCTCCCAGATACCGATACCGATCTCATCGAGCTCCAGCATTTGCAGCGAATCCAGCGCCGGATTGCAATTCACCTCGACAATCCGCATCGACCCATCGGCCAGAACGAAAATATCGATCCCGGCGATGGCCAAGTCGAGCGCCTCGGCGGCGTCGAGCGCCAGCGCGGCAAGCGTCTGCCGCGGTGTCAGCGTGAACTCGACGGGTTTTGCCCCCGCTGCCAGATTGGCCGCCTGCGCCGCATCCGCGGGCTGCTTGCGGTAGGAAAACAGGGCTGTGCCGTGCTCGACAAAGACCCGGTACTCGTCCGCCTCGACGATGTCCTGCACCAGGATCTGGTCAATCTCGTCTGCAACCAGCGTCACATAGGCGCGCATCTTCTCGGCCGTGTGCACGATCTGGGCATGACGCCCCTTGGAGCCCTGATTGGGTTTGACGAAACAGGGATAGCCCAGCCGGTCTATATGGTCCGCGATCTCGCGACTGGCATCGCGAAACTCGGCAAAGCGCGTATTGGCGAAGAAAAGCTGCCCACCCAGATTGGGCAAGCCGGCCCGGTCCAGCACGACATTGGTGAAGGCCTTGTCGCGGGCGATATGGTCGGCGGTCGCACTATTGACCGGATAGGCGCTGATCTTGCCGTCGCCGAGATGGACACGCCGCCCGTCATGCTCGACCTCAACCAGATAGCCACTGCCCCGGTCGAGATCGCGGAATGTATAGCCCAGGCGTTCGGCAGCGCGGCGGGCCAGGGTGATGCGATAGGGAATGACGGGCATGTCGCGCGGGCGGCCTGTAATTGGTGCAAGACCTGACCCATGGCATTGATCACCGGCCCATGGCAATCCTTTCAACGCCGCACCGGAGGCAAACGGCAATGCGATTGACTTCACCGGCGCGGCACGGTGTTGATAGGCCTGATGTCGAGTATCACCCCGCAATCCCTGCGCGCCCGCGAAGACCGCGCGCTTTTCTTCCCGCCAGTGCGGGAAATCCGGCTGATATTTGCGCTCTTCTGGCCGCTGGCCGGATCCGCCTTCTTTGCCTTCCTGAGCTATTTTCTCGGCCTTGAGGAGATATCAACCGCGCTTACCGTGATCGCGATCGGACTGTTTCTGGTCACCTGGATCGCCTTCATCCGCATTCTCACCGCCCGCTCGGAATTGCCGGCCAATATCCCGGATCATTATGCCGACGGCTCGCTACCGCTGCGGTTTCAGCCCGAGATCGGCTGGCAGGCGATGAAGCTGGTTGCCCGCACCCTGATCATGCTGGTGGGTGTAGCGATCGTGGCCGGCCTGCTGATCGGCATTTTTGAAGGGTGGGATGACTTGCTGACCGGCTGGCAGGGGATCGGTCCCTTCATGCTGGGTGGAGCGGCCGCGAGTACGCTGATCACGGTTCCGGTCAACGCTCTGGTATTCAGCAAGTACGGCCTGGTTGAGTGGGCCCAGCGCGATCGCGATGGGGGCCTGCCCAAAGCGCTAATCGAGCGCCGCAACTTGGCTGCCAAAGCGCTCATCGAGGCCTATCCCGGCATCAGCCCGCTGGAAGCAGATCCCCTGCCCCGCAAAGCGTAGCGCCCGGCTTGCGCAAAGCCGCCAATTGCACCAGAAAAACAGGGTGCGGCCCCGTAGCTCAGGTGGATAGAGCGACGGATTCCTAATCCGTAGGCCACAGGTTCGAATCCTGTCGGGGTCGCCAGTTTCCCTATGGTTATAGAATATGAGCAGATGCCGCAGGAATTGTGCGGGCTCGCCTCCCCGGCCTTAGGTTTTCAGAAACTACAAATTGAGACGTTTTCGCCCGAGATTTAAAACCCGGAGCGGATCCATGCGCTTTTTCACCCCCTCAATCATGCACCGCCTCGGAGCCGCGGTCGGTGTTCCGGTGATCGGCCTTCTGGTGTTCGCATTCATGTTTGTCGGGTCCCAGCAACGCCAATCGGCGGAAATGGCACGCCTGGCCGAGCTTACCGCTTTTGGTGGCAATATCAGCGCTGTGATCCACGAACTGCAACGTGAGCGCGGCAACACGGCGGGTTTTATCGGATCCCAAGGTGGAGAAGTTTTTCGTGACAGACTCGCACGGCAGCGCGACGTAACCGACCGCGTTATTGCTCAGTATTACCAGGCGTTCGAAGCTAAGAATCTGGCCCTCTATTCGGAAGCATATGCGGCGCAGGTCGAGCGCGCCAATGATCTGCTCGAAGCCATTGCGGCTCACCGTGACGCTGTTGACGCATTACAGATCAATCTTGGCGCCGGCGTGGCGCCCTATACGACGACCATCAACGCCTTCCTTGAAGCCTATGTCGAAGAGGTCCACGAATCCCGCGATGCGGAGATGACCGAGGGCATGATCAGCTTGCTCAACCTGATGGAAGCCAAGGAGAATGCCGGTATCGAACGGGCTATCGGCGCCAACTCTTTCGGTCAGGCCGCTGTACCGCGTTCCAACCACCAGCGCGTCTATAATCTGCGCGCGGCTCAGGACGCCTATATCCATGAATTCAAGATGGTGATGGGTGAGACGTGGGCAGCAAGGTTCGATGAGACCATTGCGCCGACCCAGGCGGAGGTCGACCGCTTCCGTGCCATTCTCGTTGAGGCAGGCTATGGCGCAGCGGTGCCGGAAGGCCAGGGCGGCGCCTGGTTCGACGCCTCGACGCGTCGCATCGACGCGATGATGGAAGTCGAGACCGAGTTCAATCAGTATCTCTATGACCAGGCCCAAGAAAAGCTCGCCACCTCGAACCGCGCAACTCTGATCGTCTTCGCCGTCGCCCTTCTCGTTACGATCGGCACGATCTGGCTCTCAGTGGTTGTAACCCTGGGCGTGGTTTCACCGATCAAACGCATCGCGACCAATCTCGATGACATCACGCAGGGCTGCGACAAGATCGACATTAAGGGTGCCGAACGCCAAGACGAAATCGGCTCACTGGCCCGCGCCGCCAAGGCTTTCCTGGCCGATAGTGCCCAGCGCCGCATGCTGGAACGCAAACAAGCCGAGCAGGAAAAAGCGTCGCTGGAACAACGCACGACGATGATGCGCACCATGTCGGAAGAAGTTGAATCGTCCTCGGAGCGCTCGCTCGGCCGTGTGGTCACCTCCGCCACCGATATCCGCGAACGGGCCATGTCGGTCCGGGAGAGCCTGGTTACGGCCTCGGAAACCGCCCAGACCATGGTCGATGAAGCCACCCGCTCGCGCGAACAATCCGGCGAAGCCGCCGAACAGGCCGACCAGCTGATTGTCGCCATCAATGAAGTGACCGAACAGATCACCCGCAGCGATGAACTCGCCCGCGACGCCGTGCAGCGCGCGGAGGTGTCCAGCCAGACCGTCGGCGAATTGCGCGACGCGGCCTCGCAGATCGGCAATTTTGTTGAGATCATCAATGACCTGGCTGAGCAGACCAATTTGCTCGCCCTCAATGCCACGATCGAAGCCGCCCGTGCCGGTGAGGCCGGCAAGGGCTTTGCCGTCGTGGCCTCGGAGGTGAAGGCCCTGGCCTCCCAGACCAACAAATCGGCATCGGAAATTCACGAGCGCGTCGCCGGCATTCAGGACCGCACGGCCGAGGCTGTGGACGCGATCAGCGCGATTTCCGGCTCCATCGCGACCTTGAGCGAGGTCACCACTGCGGTCTCTGCCGCGATGGAAGAACAGCGGGCATCAACGGAGAGTTTCCGGACCTTCGTGGAGGAAACCCGCCAAGCCACCGGCCGTGTCGCCGGCGGCGTACAGAGCATTAGCGAGGCTGCGGAGAAGGCAGCGAGCGAGGCCCGCGAATTCGCCGGTACGGCGGAGGATATGGCGGATATGTCCGAGCTTGCCCGCCACGAAATCCCGCGTATCGTGACTGCAGCGTCTCAGCGCGCCGAGCAAGAAGCGGCCCGTTTGCAGACTCAATTCAACTACTCGGACAGCGATGATGACGCGTCCGAAAATTCAGTATTGTGGAGCTGATCTATGGAAGCGAATAAATCCGTTGCGGCGGGCGTTGCCAGTGTCAATCTGAGCGGCAAGCTGACCTTTGACGATCGCGAAGGCATGCGCGAGCTGCTGACCATGACACAGGACGGCGACATTAGCAGTGTCAGCTATGATCTCGGTGGCCTCACCGCGATCGACTCGGCCGGGATCGGCATGCTGCTGATGGCGAATGACCGCTTTTCTCGCGCCGGGAAATCCTTTTCCATCAAAGGCGCAACCGGAGATGTGAAATCGAGCCTGGACCTGGCCAAGGTCAACGACCTTATCCCCTCCGGCTAAACCCTGCACATGACTTGCCCTGCCAGCTGCGCCCCGGCGCGGCGGCAGGGCGAAGTGCGTCTGGTCTCCGGGCGGCCGCGCTATTGAACGCGCTTGGCTGGCCTATTGAGCCCCGCTGACGAAGCTGCGCACGCGATCCAGCAAGCCCTCAGGATCGAAGGGCTTGGTCAGCACCTCCTGCGCTCCGACAGCAGCCATTTTCGACGGCAATGATGGGTCGGCACTGGCCGTCACGACGATCACCGGCGTCTTGCAATTGGGGTGATCATCGCGCCGTAAATGCCCCAGCATTTCTTCCCCGGTCATCACCGGCATCTGCAGATCGAGCAGGATCAGGGCCGTTTCCGGCGCGCTCTTGAGCGCATCGAGCCCCTGTTGGCCGTTCCAGGCCGAGGTCACCTCATAGCCCTCCAGCTCCAGAACACCGCGCATGACAGCCTGGTTGGTTGCATTGTCCTCGACGACCAGGATCTGCGGGGCGGCCGCTGTGGCGCTTTTCTCAAGCACCTCAAGCTCGTCCTCGGAATCCAGGGGATCACCGGCATTAAGCGGCCAGTCGAGGACAAAACGTGACCCTTCACCCTCTTGGCTAGAAAAGCCGATGCGCGCGCCCTGCTGTTCGACAATACCTTTGACGATGCTGAGCCCCAGCCCGGAGCCGCCATGAGCGCGGCTATCCGATCCATCGCCCTGCTGAAACCGTTCAAACACGCGGTCCTGGGCCTCGGCGGGGATGCCGCAGCCGGTGTCTTCCACCTCGACCCGGATCGTATTGCGGCCGAGCAGACGGGCCGTAAACCGGACCGTGCCGGTATCGGTGAACTTGATGGCATTGCCCAGGAGGTTGATCAGGACCTGGCGCAGGCGTTTGGGATCACCCTGCGCCGTGACCGTCTCACCGGCATTGAACCCGGTCTTGAACTCGATGGGTTTTTGCGCCGCAGCCCCGCGCACCGCGTCAGCGGCACCGTTGAAGACATCGCGGAGCCGGAAGGCTTCATAGGCGAGGACAATTTCACCGGCTTCGATGCGGGAAATGTCCAGTACATCCTCGACCAGGCTGCGCAATACCGTCCCGCTGGCACCGATATCGGCGACATACATGTTCTGGCGTTCGTCCAGCCCCGTGCGTTGCAGCAAATGGGTCATCCCCAAAATACCGTTCAACGGGGTGCGCATTTCATGACTCATATTGGCCAGGAACTGCGACTTCGCCGCACTCGCCCTATCCGCCTCGTCACGCGCCGCTTTGAGGTCGGCCTCATAGGCGATCTGATCACTGATATCCTGCACTGACCCGACCATACGGATCAGCTCGCCCTCCGCATCACGCTGGGCCGATCCTCGGGCACGGATATCGACATAATGGCCCTGCGCATGCTTGAGGCGATATTCGATCGTGTAGGGAATGTCGCGCTCGAGGTGATCATTGACCGCGGTGAGCACGCGGTCGCGATCATCGGGATGGAGGCGGCTTTCAAAAGCCGAGAAATCGCCGCTGAACTCCGCCTCGGTGATCCCGACGATATTCATGAATTCCTGCGACCAGTAGAGCGCCTCGGTACGCACATCCCAGTCCCAAACTCCGATCAGGGAGACCGATGCGGCTATCTCGAAGCGGCGCTCTGCCTCCACGATGCGCTGTTCAGCGAGAATGCGGTCGGTGACATCGCGCTGCACAGCCAGCCAGAAGTGAAACCAGCCGGTTTCATCGGCAATCGGCACGATGTCGAGTTCGACAAAAACCCGACGGCCGTCTTTGGTGTAATTGGTCACCACCTCGCGTACCCGGTCCCAGCGGTCGAGCCTCTCCGTGATGCGCCGGCCGACTTCAGGATCGAAATCATCACGTTGAAGCATGCGCGGTGTTTGCCCGATCACCTCCTCGGGCTGATACCCCATCATCGCCGTGAACGCCCTGTTGCACCAAAGAATTCTGGGCCCCGGAATCCGGAAGGGCTCAGCCTCGGTGATCAGGATCGCATCGCTGCAGTAATCGCCAATCCTCTCTATAACACTTTCAAGTTGCATAGAAATCTGGCCCGCGCTCGACTCGATTCAAGACACGCTAAAGCCCATGGTGGCAAATAGCTACACAATTTCATTGTGGTTTATGTCCAGGCAAAGGCTCGCGGCCAGACCCGGCCCATCCTTGCGCCCGATTCATTCCTGGAATTCGTCAGTAGACACACAGTCCAAGCGCTCAATGTCGCTGATCAAAGTGCCACTCCACGTAACGCGATGATACCGCCCTGGCCGCCAAACTGGCCGCTCTCGCCGCGATGATGTGATCGGCGAGCCGAGAAGAAGCGCGTTTCATCGCTATAGGTGCAGTGCGGCAGCTGCGTGAGATGCTCCGGCGCAATGCCCGCCGCCCTTAATTGATGCGCACAGGCAGCAGCAACATCGAGCTGGGCGCCGCCGTCTTCGTCACGCAGCGACAAGACCGGATCGGGAAACCCGGTTTCAAACTGCGCCACGACTTCCGGGCCGACACGATACTGACCGGCCGATACGCTCGGCCCGATGGCAACGCGAAGGTCTGCGGGCTTGGAGCCATAGTGCTGTGCCATGGCCGCAACGGTTGCTTCGACGATATTCTGGACCGTGCCGCGCCAACCGGAATGAATGGCGGCGACAGCGCCATTCTCCGGATCATGCATGAGAATAGGCGTGCAATCGGCGGTCTGGCACACCAGGCCAATACCCGGCTTATCCGTCATCAGGGCATCGGCCTCGCCCGCAGGCTGTTCGCCCAGCGGCGGCGCATCAATGGCAATCACATCGCAGCCATGCACCTGTTTGGCAAAGACCAGATAGTCGAGCCCGAGGGCTTCGCGGACGCGGCGGCGGTTCTCGCTGACATGGTCGGCACTGTCACCGCGCGACCGGGTCAGATTGAGGCTGGCATAGGGCCCGGCGCTGACGCCGCCCGGACGGGTGGTGAAAGCGTGGATCAGACGGTCATGTTCCAATACCGGTGCGGTGAGGAATTCGATCTGCGATGTCATACGGATATCACTCTCAGCCACCCGCCCCGCGGTCAAGCCGCCGGTACAAATCCGCGACGGCCAGCCCCGAGATCATAGGCCTCGCGCGCGTCGGCTATCCGACCCAGCGTCTGGTGCAGTTGCGACCAGTCATCGCCCTCGGCAATCGCCGCCCAGTCCGCCTCGACCTTGTCGATCACCATATGAACCGGTGCCTCACTGGCGAAATAGGCATGCTGCAGGCGCTCCGGACGTACGGGCTCATGCTGGTACAACGCATCCTGCCAGGTCTTGAACAGCTCGCCGGTATAGCGCTTGCCGCGCGCCCCGGACATTGCCCGCCCGGCGCTGGCTTCACCGCCGAACCAGTCAAAGAATGCCGCCTCCCAGGGCAGTTGGGTGGGCTGCATGAAGCCGAGGAAAGCCCGCACCATCGCCTCGTCATTATCCCGCCCGGCCGACTGCACGCCGAAACGGGCCAGGAAGGCATCGAGCAAGGCCAGGCGATAGACCGCCGGGAAGGTGGCGAGCACGGCCTCGAGCTGTTTGGCGTCGCCGCTCAGGGACAGGGCGCCGGCAAATTGCTGCAGGGCCCAGAACACGGCCTCGGGCTGGCGGGCATAGGCATAGAGCCCGCTATGGTCAAAGTAGGCCGCCGTGAAGCCTGGCTCGTAATGCGGCAGGAAACGCCACGGCCCGTAGTCGAAGCTTTCGCCGGTGACGTTGAGATTATCGGTATTGAGCACGCCATGGACAAAGCCCGCCGCCATCCAGCTCGCCGCCAGCCGCGCGCTGGCGCCCACGACCTGCTCGAGCAGGGCAGAGGGCGCATCAGCAGCATCAGCTTGGTCGGGGTAGTAGTTTTCCAGCGCATGGCCGATCAGCTGATCGATCCGGTCCTCGGCGCCCTCATAGGCGTGCCGCTGAAATGTGCCAAAGCGCATATGTGAATGGCCCAGGCGGGTCAGTACCGCTGAGCGCGTCGGCGAGGGCTCGTCATTGCGATGCAAATCCTCACCGGTCTCGAAAACCGCGAAAGTCTTGGAGGTGTAGACCCCGAGCGCCTCGAGCATTTCCGTGGCCATGATCTCGCGCACGGCCCCCTTCAATGTCAGCCGGCCATCACCGGCGCGGGACCAGGGGGTTTGCCCCGAGCCCTTGGTGGCGAGATCGAGCAAACGGCCGTGCTGGTCCCGTAGCTGGGCAAACAGGAAACCGCGTCCATCGCCGAGCTCGGGATTATAGGTGCGGAATTGATGGCCGTGATAGCGCATGGCGCGCGGCCGCTGCTGATTGTCCGGCAACGCATCAAAGCGCTGGAAATGGGCGATGCGCTCATCCGCCGTCAGCGCATCCAGCCCGGTCTGCCCGGCCCAGCGGGCATTCCAGAAGCGCTCGGTCGCCTGCGGGAAATCGGCCGGATCAACGGCATCGGAGAAGTCATCGCCTAGGGCGGCGAAACGCGGATCGGGGCGGTAGGTCGAAGAAAGGCTCATGGCCTCCAGCTAGGGTGCCGGAGGGGGGAAAGCAATGGCTCACTCGCGCAGGGCATCACCCAGGGCCAGGGCCGCCTGGTTGACCAGCGCCTTGGTGCCGGGAAGCACTGCAGTGAGATTGAAATAGCCATGCGGCAGGGCCCGGCCGAGCGTGTACTGCGCATCCACCCCGGCCGCGTGCAGACGGTCGCGATAGGCTTGGCCCTCATCGAGCAGAGGGTCGAGCTCGGCAGCGAAAATCGCCGCGTCCGGAAGCCCGGCAAGATCATTCTCCAGCAGGGGCGAGACGCGCGTATCGTGCGCCCGCTCTTCCTCGACCACATAGGCCCGCACGATCTGGTCCAGGGTGAAGGCGGAGAGCAAATGCCCCTCGGTCGCCTTCAGCTTGGCTTTGCGGCGCTCCACCAGCTGTAGCAGCGGGTAGATCAATAACTGGAAGCGCAACCGGTCGCGGCGCTGTTGGCCCAGCATGGCCGCCAGCCCGCCGCCCGCACTATCACCGGCGACGGCAAGCCGCTGCGGATCTGCCCCGACGGTCTCAGCCCCCTCACCGGCCAGCCAGTCGAACCCGGCCAGCACATCCTCGACCGCAGCCGGGAAGGCATGCTCGGGCGCCAGCCGGTAATCCAGCGCCAGCACCCGCACACCGCTGATCGCCGCCAGGCGCCGGCAGAGCGGGTCATGCGTGTCGAGATCGCCGATGACATAGCCTCCGCCATGCAGGAAGAGCACGGTCGGGGCCGGAGCACTGGAACCCTGGGGGATGTAGAGCCTGGCCGGGCGCTCACCGGCCGGACCCGGCACGCTGAGATCTCGAACCTCCTCGAGCGGCGGCGCCTTGGCATCAAGGTGCGGCGCAGCCCGGCGCAAGGCGTCACGCATGCCCGGTGCGGTATGCGCCGGGTCAAGCGGGTCGGGCAATTTGTACTTGGCGAGGGCTTCAGCCCAGGGCGTCGTTTCCATACTGTCCCGATATCACGCCGTGAGAGGCATGCAAGAGGACATCAGGCCGCGCTGGATTAGTGCAGGACAGGTGCAAACTCGCGGCCGATCCGGCCCGCCACCGCATCCTCGACCACCGAGCGGAGAATGCGCCACGCATCCGCGCTTTCCGGGCTACCTTCCTCGTCCAGCTCATGGGCGGCCTGTTCGGCCACGCCGATCGCCTGCGCACCATGCAGATCAAACAGCGTCCAGGCGATCTGGTGCATATCCTGGGCGGTGATGGTGACTTGGACGGACATAAAGGCGGCTCCGGTTGATCGTTTGATCCTTAAAGAGCAAGCCCGGGGCCAAACCTGCGCACCAATATTTTCAATCAAATCAATTGGTTGAATGCAAAGGGCGAAACCCGGAACCGAGTCGAGACTGCCGTCAGGAGGATTTTGCCGAGTCTTTTCGACCGGGTGCATAACCGCCGGAGGTCAGGTATTCGGTCTCCGCCCCTGTGGTCTCCCGCCCCAACGCATCATTGCGATAGGGGAAACGGCCAAAGCGCTCGATGACCTCGCGGTGCATGCGCGCATGGCGCAGCGTATTGTCCTGCTCCAGACGGCTCCCGGCGAGCTCGACGCAGAGATCCTGGTCAGCCAGGTCTTCGGAATGCATGAAGGGCATGTAGATGAAGTCGCGCCGGTCGGCCCGGATCGCCCAGTCAAAGCCGCGCTCGATCATGTCCAGCGACACGGCCCGGGCCTGGTCATCATAGGCAAAGGCCCGACCCGATCCGCGCCAGATATTGCGCGGGAACTGGTCGAACAACAGCACCAGGGCGAGCGCACTGCCGGGGTCGCCGAGCCAGGGATGTCCGCCCTGGTTGAAGCGGGCCGAATGACGCTCGACCGCACGGGCAAAGCGACGCCGCACCACAGCATCAAAGGCTGCGCTGACCGCATACCATTTCTTGGGGCCGGCGGTGTCGAACCAGAATTCGAGGATCTCGTCGGCAGTCGGCTCGAGCACGCTCATACGCGCACTTTACCGCCCACAATCTGCTCATACAGCTCGGCCGTCAGACGCACATATTTGCCGATCGTCGGATGGTCGAAATAGAGCGGGTCGGTGATCTTTTTGGGATCAAAGCCCTCCTTGACCAGATCGACCTTGCGCAGTTTGAACGTGCCGGTCGTGTCGCCGACCTCCTGCAGGCGCAGGAAGAGCGGGCGGGCAAAAGTCGGCAGCGATTTGTGGATGTGCTCGCGCAGCTGTTCGAGATCGATCTGCGCCTGCGCAACGAGCGCCGCCATGCCGGCACGGCCGCCATATCCCTCGACTTCGACGCCATAGACATTGGCCTGCTCGATACCGTCAAAGCTCAGCGCCTCGGCGACTTCGCCGGTCGCAACATTCTCCGATTTCCAGCGGAAAGTATCACCCACACGGTCGACGAAATAATAATAGCCCAGCGCGTCGCGGCTCATCAGGTCACCGGTCCGGAACCAGGCATCGCCCGGCTCATAGACATCGCGCAGGATTTTCTTTTCGGTGTCTTCCTTGGAGCCGTAACCATCGAAGCGGAAACGGGCATCCTCCGGATCAATCCGGCCGATCGCCTCGCCCACCTCACCCGGTTCACAGCGGATGCAATGGCCGTTTTCGCTGCGCACCGGTGCTTCGGCGTCCATGTCGAACTTGACAAGGTCGATATTGAACCGGTGTTTCAGATAGCTCGGCACACGGCCGACCGCGCCGGGCTGGTTCATGGCGTTGACGAGGCCGACATTGCCTTCGGTCGAACCGTAGAACTCGACAATATCGGGAACATTGAAGCGCGCCTGGAAACTGTCCCAGACATCGCGGCGCATGCCATTACCGATAGCGCAGCGCAGGGTGTGGTTCTGCTCTTCCGGAACGGAGGGCGAGTTGACCAGGAAGCGGCACAGCTCACCGACATACATGAACAGTGTCGCCTTGTGCCGCTGAACGTCCGGCCAGAAGGAGGAGGCTGAGAATTTCGGGCGCAGGATCAGCGCGCCACCATAGGACAGCGCGCAACCGACGCCGCACAGGCCGCCGGTGGCATGGTAGAGCGGCAGCACCATCATCATCCGGTCGGTCTCGCGCGACTTGGAGATCAGGGCGAAGGTGTTGAGATAATAGAGCGCGCGGATATGGGTCATCAGCGCGGCCTTGGGCAGACCGGTCGTGCCCGAGGTGAACATCTTCAGCACCGCATGGCTGGGCTCGACACCGTCGCGCACGCTGCGATCCGGGCGGGCATCGGACTGCTCTGCGAGGGCCGCGGCGAAGTCACCGCCCCACTCGGCTGCACCCTCCAGCCGCCAGGCCTTGGCCTGCAGCTCACCTTCCTGCTCAGCGGAGATGTATTGCGCGGACAATTCCTCGGCGACGATGATGTGCTTGGTGTCACCGATGGCAATGCAATGCGCCAGCGAGCGGCCCGCCAGCTGGGTGTTCAACAGGGAGGTGACCACGCCGACCTTGGATAGGCCGAACCAGATGGCGATGTATTGCCAGCAATTGGGCACGAACAGCCCCACCGTATCGCCGGGCTCAAGCCCTTCAGCGCGGGCCCAGTGCGCTACGCGGTTCGCATAGGCGTCGAACGCGGCATAGCTGATCTCACCCTCATCGGTGATGGCCATCGGCCGGTCGGGGAATTTATCGACAGTGTTTTCAATATGATCGGGCACACGTGCGCCCGAGCCCGGACCCACTTTCTTGATGCCGCCGAGAACCCGCAGCATACCGCTCAAATATCTGAACTCGCGACCAATCGCGTTCAGCACACCCATCTCGTCTCTCCCCTGTCGACCGGAATTGCCCGTGTCACAAGGCTAAAACGATACGTCGCGGCCCCGTTTGGTCAAGCAAACGCGCCCGTGCCAACGACACATGTGAAGCGCATTTCAGACTGTTACGAAGAAAATTTGCGTCAAGCGCGGCGACCGAAGCGATATTCGCGAAATTCTGCCCACAGCGCCGTGCAGACGGCGAGCAGGGCGAGGTCCTTGATCAGGAATTGCCCGGTCCGGCTCAAAGCGGGGAAGCCACCCAGATCCGCCTCCCAGCTGCCGGAGAAACTGGCCATGAAGCTCAAGGTCAGAACGAAGGTAAAAGCCGCCGCGGCCAGGCCATAGCCGTAGAGCCGCCGGTTGAACCAGTGCCCCGCCAGGAGCACCACCGTGACCAGTTCAATGACGCCGATCGCATTGGAGATCACCTGGATATCGACCAGGTTGAGCGACCAGGAGAAAAACGGGCTGGTCCGGATCAGCGGTTCAATGCCGCGCGCCTCGACAGCGGTGAATTTCATCGCCCCGATCCAGGCCAGGACGATCAGCAAACCCGCCAGCATGACCGGCCGCGCCCATTGCCGCGTATCGGAATGGCGGTTGGAAAACATGCGCGAGCTGTCGAAACTCCCCGCCCACATCGCCAGGCCCAGTATGCCGATATATTTCAACAATCCCTGCCCGGTGCCGATGGCGGGAAACCCGCCGGCGCTTTCAATCCAGACCGGATTGGTGAGAAAGGCGCTGAGCGCCACAACACAATGCACGCCCAGCATGATGAAACCGATGCGGCGGAAACTCCCGGTCGGCAAGGGCGCCCCGATCAGAAGCGCCATGATGATCTGATAAACGCCGACCGCCTTGGCCGCCGAGCTGGCCTGGTCGACCAGACCGGACAGCAGCACATGACCGCCAATCCAGCCGGCCATGGTGGCATCGCCAACCGGGGTGAAATTCATCACCCCCATCCACAGGAAGATCAGCGCCAGCGACCCGCGTGCCAGCAAAACCGCATTTGTCGTCGAGATCATCACCGGCTCCCCAAGGCCACCAGAGCAAGGCTAGCAGAGGGAATGATTCGAAACGAGGGGTGAGCGGGAGGGGAATGGGCCGGACCATGCCCTCATCAAAAAAACGGGGATAGGTCCCCTTTAATGACGCGCCACCCCGCGAAACGAATGAGAAATCAGGACGGAAAAATTGGTACGTGTCCCTGTTTTTTTTCGCGAGCGGGTCTCGACATTGTTCATTCGCAAGGTGATCTGGCCGCGCACATCGTTGGCGACGGTAAAATCCAGCCCGAGTGCCTCACCGATAATCTGGTTTACGACCGCTTCAATCTCAGCATTGCGATAGGTGGCACTTACGGGATCGGCAAGCCGGTCGGGGCCTCGACGCAGCGGCTGATCATCCGAGCGGATAAAATCGCCATTGCCATACGTGATCTCTGGTTCGGTTTGGGGCGAAACTGTTTGCGCGCTGGCCTGCGTCACGACACCGGTCATGGCCAGCGCCATCGCCGCCAACACCACTCCACTCAGAACTCGTTCAAAAGGGTTTTTCAAGGCGTAGAACACGCGCGCCGCCCACCATAATTGAGGGCCCAGACATCTTGCGCATCCGGTCTCCTCGCACCACTCAAGCGCGGCTGAGATCGCCTGCGCACGCTAGGCGTAGCAGGGGTTCATCAAGCGAGCAAGGTGAGTATGAAGTGGGTTTTGAAGGTGGTTGGGGAGAACGGCGGGGGCCCCAGCTGACTGGCGCGTCTACCCGGTGAAACATCGGAACACGTCGCAGTTTATTCTCAAATCAACATATAGCTGAGAGATTGAGGCGTAGAAAATGTGTCCGTCCCAGCTTTTTGCGACGCGACTTCGGGTTGGGGGTAACTTCGGTTAGCGGGCGAACCAACTAGCCCGGTGATCACTGTCGAACTCGTGCTGACGAGCTTCGCACATCGGATCCCAGACAATCTCGTCAGCTCTATCGAGGGACATGTTTGAGACTATCGACCGGTACACCTCACGCTCTCTTGCATTAGACCACGTGTACGAAACATGGACAAAAGCCGGCCAATCGTAGCCTGTTACGGCTACCAGGTCAGATCGAGCGACAGACGATTGTTGCTGCTGAGCCACAGCATAGTGCACGATAGCTTCAGGGGCATCGGACGAAAGCCCCACCCGCAGCCTCCTATCGTCAATTGGGGTGAAGTCAGCGACGTTCGGTGCATTGCCCTCATAAATCCTGATCTCCATCTCCGAAAACTCGCGACTTAATCCAGAAATTCGGTGGACAAAAAAATCACCCACGGGGTCAACGCGCCGAATATCGGTGCCAAGCGGTAGATCTAAGCAAAATCCGTGACTGAAATAGTCACAGCACCTATTCAAATCTTCAGCGCCATCAGCACGAGCGCACGAAGACACCGTCATTGCGCAAATACAGGATAAAACAACACTTAGATTATTCTTGAAACGCCACATTTTCCTGAAACACCCCTTAATCGCACCTAACTTGACCGCATTCTGCGATATTTTCCGATTCTATTCGACCGCTCACAGAATAGACTCCAGTCCCCCTTGGAAGGTCCTGAGTGGAAAATGGCCCTTCGGCTTGTGTTGGCGCATTCTGGTCGATGTGAATAACTTTGTTCGCGCCGTTGTTGATAAACGCATCAATATCGCGCTCTTCCACGGCGCCGTAAGGCTCGGCCATGAAATTACCCTCCCAGCCCGCATGGGGCGAAGACGAGGCCCTGCCATTTGCGCCTCTAGTTTCGTTGTAACGGTCGCGCAGGCCTAGCAAATGACCCGTCTCGTGACGTATGGTGTTGGTACTGCTGTTACCAAAAACTGTCGCTCGTCTTCCGCCAAGAATCGCATGCGCGCGTCCCCTACCGGCTCGGACGTTGAACAAATTGGTTGTGGCATCGTTTGGGTCAGAAAGGACAGCAGTGACGGTCACGTTGTAGCGGCCGTGTTGGCCCGATAGAGCGCGAATACCTGCAGCGACGCGCGCCTCCATAGCAGGCGTAGCGCCAAAGCCTGTCACCGCGTAATTGACCCTAATCTCAACGTTATGCCCGTCTACGATGATGATTCCCTCCAACCCTGTAGGATCTGTCGCATTTAGCGGGTTGTTCCCCACATAAGCATAAAGATTCCACTGGTCCGCGTACCCGATCGGGTCCACCTGCAAGAACCGTCCGAGATCAGCGTCGTAGTATCGGGCCCGGTAGTAATACAGCCTCGTCTCGGCGTCATAGCGGCGGCCAGTATAGCGGAAAGGGTTGCCCGTCGCATTGCCGACCATTTCCACGCCGAAGGGCGTGTAGAAGAAGCGCTGCTGGATGGCGCCGGTATTATCGGTGACGGCGAGAACATTGCCCAGGCGGTCTGAGAAATAATACAGCGCAATCGGCCCGGAAAAAAACGGGGACACGTACCCTTTCATGGTGCGCTACCCCGCAAAACGAGTGAGAAATCAGTACGGAAAAATTGGTACGTGTCCCCGTTTTTCCTGCTCCTAACTGACCAGCGCCCGCGACTTTGTATAGAAGACCGGCGCCCCCAGCCATAGCCCCTCCCAATACTACGCCATTACGCACCGCCTCATAGAATCTGGTCTCGGCCATATGGTAAGCGCAACCCAGACTTCTCTCGGCAACACGTATTATTTCATCGGTTAGCGGCGGATACTCCTCGAACGGAGACGGCAGGTGAACATGCTCTTCGCTCCCTTTCGCATCTTCATGATTCACCGCTGCCGTACAATCCGGATCCAAGAGACAGTCAGTTACCTCATCGCCGTTGGGCTCATGCTCCAGTGGCTCTTCTTCAGACTCGGGAGGATGTCGCCTCTCTCCGGTAGGGTCAACAAAACCTATGGGTTCGTTCCCGACATTGGCATAGGGGAATTTGGCGCAGGGACAGCCGCGCCCCGGGAAACAGGCCAGCCAGGTCATCATCGCTTCATGCTTATGGTCGTAGACGTAGAATTTGTCGTTCGCGGTGCTTTCTTACTGAGGGTTATGATCTGATAATTGCGAGATCACGACCGATACCGCCGACGGTAGCGATTAAACTTGCTGTTGTTGAAAAATCGCCAAACCCGAAACGCGGCGAAATGAGTCAGCACCGGAATGCTTGCTATGCCTGCAAACCGAATGGGATCAACGTGAATCATTGGATCCAACAATTCGGAACCGACCCACAAAAATACAAACAACAACGTTGACGCGATGTACATTCGCCAACTCACAATACCAAACGGTATAGATCGAGCCCGGAGGCATGCTTTCATTTTATTGCCCCTCTGTCTCATACGTGATGTTCACGTCCGGTAAATCGTTCACATGAGATGACCCGCATGCTGGGTCTCCGGGGCAGGTAATGATTGTTTCTTCGCGCACGATAAAGTCCGTCATATTCCCGTCTTCATCATACACGGCTTCTCCACGCATGTGCCGATATTGAGTAGCCTCTTGGGCTTCTGCTGCACCACCGCCAAATATTCCATCCCGCACGCGATCCCAAAGCCCGAGATAGGCTTTCGCTACTCTTACAACCGGCTGAGCAACGACCGCACCCATTCCCTCAGCACCCTTTTGAGCAAACCAGCGACCAACTGGACCAAGTTCTCGGTTTGAACGTCGTGCATAGGCCGCCCAAAAACTCCGCCCTACCCTATTGCCAATACCGCCTCCAAGCGTTCCCCAAGCTGCACCTTGAAGACTTGCGCTGCCAACAGCATTCCAATCGGCCTGGTTTCTAATTGCCGTCAGCGTAGCCAATGACACCCACCCATCCTCTGGTCTTTCGATGCGACCAGATTGCGCCTGCGACCAAATCTCGCCACCGGCCCCCATAGCAGCCCCAATACAGGTGCCTGTTGTCGGCGGAACGATACACAGCCCACTCGGATCAGTCGCATTCAGCGGGTTGTTCCCCACATAAGCATACAAATTCCACTGATCCGCATACCCGATCGGGTCCACCTGCAGGAACCGCCCGAGATCCGCGTCATAGTAACGAGCCCAGGAAAAAACGGGGACACGTACCCTTTTATGGCGCGCTACCCCACAAGAACGAGTGAGAAATCAGTACGGAAAAATTGGTACGTGTCCCCGTTTTTCTTTTATGCGTCCAATTTGCACGCACCCAGATTCACGCAGCCAGAACCGATAAAAAACCGTTCTCAGCTTTCCAAAAACGCAGCGCTGATCTGGATGAGATTTAGCGAGCCCAGAGCCGCGAATACGGGGCGGGCTCGACGATATGACGAACTCCCTAGTCCGCAGGAACACCTTCACAGATTTCGCTCTCGTAGTTCCACGCCCCTCCGGCGTCCAGGCAGCGGTCTACATCATCGAAGAAGAAATGCGCACCACTGATGAAGAACAACAGAACCGCCCCACCAAGCAGAGCAACGAAGATTATAACGATAGCGAGCAACGACTTTCTCACGAGCCCCTCCACATCAATAATTTGGCGGAAGACCATTCGGTCGGTGATGAGAACATGTGGCCTGACAGGTTTGGTTCGGATTGTTGCGGGCGCCAGTGCGGCCGTCCTGATTGGCTATTTGATCTGCCTGGCTGGCAGACGGTGGATCACCCTTGATATTCTGGTCGACCCACTCCCGGAGGTCACTGATGGTTTCAGCAACATCTTCACCGACCGGGCCTTCTAGGGTCGCCTCGCAGTTAGCGACACAATGGAAATACTTGTCGCCTCCAATCGTGTTCGCGTCGCGCATGTCTTCGTAGTTATCAACGAAATGGTCAACTGCTGAAATCGCCTGGAAAAAACGGGGACACGTACCCTTTCATGGCGCGCTACCCCGCAAAACGAGTGAGAAATCAGTACGGAAAAATTGGTACGTGTCCCCGTTTTTTTTTACCAGACCGGCTATCCGCTTGGGCAAGATGACTGGATCGACGCGCTGGGGACCAAATCGAAGCTGAGACTGCGACCGGGCCGGAGCGGTAAGGGGAAATGGGTACGTGTCCCTGTTTATTGAACCAAGGGTCGAGGATGATCACCCCGTACTCCTCAGCGCAACCAACGCGGCCATTCCTCCAGCACCCATTGATCCTTTGTGATGCCAAAGTCCTCTTCGCCAACCAGCATCGCTATATCCAGGGTGTCCTGAAGTTCATCACGATAGGAAACCGTCGCGTCGCCTCGCAGGAAGAACACATAAAACCCTTCGGGCCACTCTTCGATTCGCAGCGTTATCTTCTCGCCGTCTTTGTGGACTGAAGCCGTGTAGCCAAGTTTCATCAATCATCCTCGCGGAATTCGTAGCGATGCCGGTCGCCTGCATCTCGGTAGCGCCCACTTGGCGTTTGTCGCTCCAAATGGGCATGGGGTGGCGCGCCATCAGCTTGCTGGAAGTCTACGCGATATCTGTTGCCAGTCTCACCGACCGCGACGAAGCCGGCATCATCGCTTCGCTTAACGTCAAACGATCCCCCGAGAAACTCGGTAACATCATCGGCGATCTGCTCAATCCTATTGCCTGAGCCAGCAGCGCTCCCGCCAACGTCATCAGCGGCACCGGTGACTGCTCGCGCCACATCATCACCATGGCTGGCAATGTTTCGTGCAACCGCTGCCCCGCCGTGCGTGCCACCAACCGCATCAACCAGCAGTCCAGCGGTCTGCCCAGCTTCAATACCGGCCTGGCCCATGGTGGTGTTCGAGGTCGGCTCTGTAATCGTAACATCCGGATGCAACCCGAGAGGCGCCATCACGGTTGTAACGAACCCTTCAGCGGCCCCAACCGCAGCGTCTGTGATCGTACCGGTTTCTTGCTGCCCACATCCGTGGTGGGTGCAGTCCTGCATCATCCCCGTCGGATCTGTTGCGTTAAGCGGATTATTCCCGACATACGCATAG
>NZ_JASBRQ010000045.1 GCF_030149425.1 Maricaulis sp.
ATCAGGCCGGAAGCGCCGGCCAGTAACGCGGAATTGATGCTCATTGCATGCTCCTTGCGTTTAACGACAAAGGGAGCCTTCTGCTTTCAAGGTTGACCGGACCGCCCTTCTGGCGACCGGGTTCAGGCCGGCGGCCTGAGAAAATTAGACGGGGATCTCTCCGTCTCTGAGTGAGAGTATCGAAGAGAGCGGGACGCGAATGCCGCCCATCTCAACGATGACATCGGATCCGGACAGATCCACGCCCGTCACCCGGGCCGAGGCACGGATGGTGGGCGCTAGGGTATTGCCGTCGGCGTCCGCAGCGAGGATCTCGAGCGAATAAGCGCCATCGGGCATGAGGGAACCGGCGCTGTCGCGCCCGTCCCAGGTAAAGGTGTGAGTGCCGGTCGAGCTGGAACCTTCAAAGCGGCCAAGCTCCCGGCCGGCTGCGTCCTTGACCACGAGCGTGGTCTGGCGGCTGTCTTCCGGCAGGACATAATCCCAGCTGGCGCTGCCATTGCTCAAGGTGGACTGATTGGTCTCCGCAACGCCGACCTTGCCGATATAGGAAACGGCAGAGTTCTGGGCCGATGCGGCCTGCAGGAGCAGCAGGTTTTCCAGATTCTGGTTCTGCTGGATCTGCTGTTCCACGCTGGAGAAGTCGACCAGCTGATTGACGAACTGGGTGGAGTCCAACGGGTCGAGCGGGTCCTGGTTCTTCATCTGCTCGGTGAGCAGGGTCAGGAACATCTCGAAATTGTCGCCGAGGCTCGCGCTCTGACTGGACAGGGCGCTATTGGAGCCGAGCGTGCTGGTGACTTGGGAAATATCGACCATGGGTTCGCGTCCTAAATCCGCATATCAAGCCGGTCGCGTCCGCCGGAAAGGCGGAAGCCATAGGCTTCACGTTCTGCCTGGGGTTCGACACCGGCCTCGGCCAGTTCGAGATATTCGCTTTCCTGGAACACCGGGATCATGTCCTCATCGAGTTGATCCTTGTGGTCTTCCCAATGCGTGTCGCCGCCGAGCTGGAATTCCAGCCCGTCATCGCCCACGTCGAGGCCGGCTTCGGCCAGGGCCCGTTCCAGCTCCCGCGCATTGCGCTGCATTTCAGCCAGGGTTTCCGGGCGTTCGATGGTCAAAATGGCCTGCACCCGCTGATCCGGCGACAATTCCAGTCGCACATCGACCCGGCCGAGCTCGGCAGGGTCGAGGCGGATATCAAAGACCCGGGCGCCATTGACGAAACGGCGCTGGATCTGGGCGGCCAGATTGGTCGCGGTCTGTGGCGTGAACCGCGCACCATCCGGTGTCGCGGAGCGCTCCAGGCCGGTCGGACGCGCGTCCATCCGGCCCCAGGACAGGTCGGTATCAGCGCGCATTCCGGTCCCAGAATCGACGCTTACGGTGGGCTGAGACAGGACATCACCGGATAACGGCATCGGCGTGACGCTCTTGCTCGCAGCCGCTGAGGTGGCCGCCGAGGTCAGGCTGGACGCATCAGTCGCACTGGCGCTGGACGCGGCGGGCGATGTAGCCGGCTTCGCGCCGGCCTGTGCTGTCTGGCCGGAGGATGCGCCAGCGGATGCGGCGGCAGCCTTGGCGATCTTCTGCTTTAATTGGGCACCGGGCGCGGAAGCGGGGGCCTGGCTTGAAGCTTGTGGTGTTGCCGGCGGCACAAAGGCCATGGTCGGGTCGGCGGCATTATTGCCCTGAGGCGTCACAGCTGCGCCGGGCACCGGCGTGTTGGCTGGGCGCGGATCCGTTACGGCCGGAGCAAGGGGCTGGCCCTTGGTGAAGGGAGCAGCAAACTCAGGTTTGGCGTCCGGCTTGCTGGCCGCCGGGGCAGTGTCCGGTTTGGATTGGGACGATGCATCAGCCGAGTTCTCGGCCACCGAGGCCGGCGTGGCTGGCATCGCCGGTTCTGCTGCCATACCCGGCAAGCCCGGTGATGCAGGCGTAGCCGGGATTGTCCCGCTACCGGTCTGCATTGACGGTATTTCCGGGGTGGCGGGCTGTCCCGCCTCGGCCGGCGACGGTATCGCGTTGGACGCGGCAGCGGGTGCGCCTTGTCCCGGCAGGGTCAGTGATTTGGAAACGGGCGCCTTGGTCAGCTGGTCTGCAGCTGAAGTCGGTGCCGGCTGAGCGCCGGGATTGCTGTTCTCAAGACCGGAGAGTGCCTGACCGGCCCGCGACTGACCGCTCGCACGCATCGCCTCGGCGAGAGCTGTATTGGGCTGTCCATCCGCCTTGCTCCGTGCAGCCAGGAGGTCGGCGCGCTGATTGAAGCGCTCAGCCAGGCTTGCAGCTTGCGTCGGGCCGGTCTGCGCTGCTTGCGCGCTGGCCCGGCCGGGTTGGGCCAGGGCGTCGCCGTCAAGCGTATTCGCGGCGACAGAAGCGGAGCCGGGCTGGGCCGGAAGGCTGCCTGCGGTTGTTGCAGTTGATGCAACAGTGTTGCCGGCCGGATTGTCTGCGCCCAGGCTAGCGGTCACTTGTCCGGAGCCGGGTTCGGTCGTGACAGCCTGCGGCGGGGCAGAGAATGCCGGCTGCGGCTGAGAGGTCTGGGGCTGAGCCGGTTTGGCGTTGGCCTTGTCCAAGGCCTGTGTCGTGGCGAGAGCCTCACCCGATGCGGTTTCAGCCGTTGTAGCTTCAGCTGCCGATTGGGCCTGTGTGGCAGTCGCGTCCTGGGCCGGTGTTTCAGCTGTACCGGCCAGCATGGTCTCGGCCTTTGCGGCCTTGGCCAGGAGCGCTTGAGCCGGGCTAAGCGGAGCTGCACTCATGTGGGCGGTAGCGGCAGGAGCAGGAGTGGTCGCAGCGACAGGCGTGTTCACGACCGGCTGTGGCTGCGCCTGAATCGTCTGCCCCGGGACCGCAATCTGCGCTTGGTCTGCGCTATCCGGTGCCGCTGGCTGCGCGGTTGCGGTGTTGAGCGCGTTGCCCTGCTGTGCCGGAACGGCGTTGTTTGTGTCAGTCGTTACCTGTGCGCTCGTCGGAGTGGTGCCGCTCGTCGCCGCAGCATCACCTGCGAGCGGTCGGCCAGCGGGCGCACCGGTCTGTTGCGGCAGCAGCGACGCAAACAATTCGCTTGTCTGTCCGCTGGCACCCGCATTGGCACCGGTAAGGGCCTCCCCGGTCGTCGCCGCGGCGGATCCACTTAGAAATGTCGCACTCAACAGGCTGGCTTGCATGTCGGTTCTGATCACTCTTTTGCACACATCCGACGCCAGGGTGACGCCGGTCCGTCCCATCATCCGCAAGCGTCATGCCATTCTGAAAAACTAATAAGCCCATGAAATCGTGCATTAATTTCGCGGTAATACCTGTAAATTTTCGCTTCGCCCGGCGCATTCTGCCGCCTGCTAGGCCGATGCTGCCGGGTTCGAGCCGGAGCACCGCGCGATGTCTCGCCAGGGTGGAAAAACCCCCGCTTCAGGGGGGGACGGTCCCGGGTTGCGCGAAACTGGCCCGTCGATTGCGATGTTAATCATACGGCGCGCACACGGTCGTGCCCTGTACGGATTTGAAAGCGCATGAAAGACAACGCGAAAACAGTTACTTGCTCCCATTCTGAGCGCCTTGGCATGTTGGTGCTGAGAGCGCTTGATGTGGGCAAGGCTTGCCGGTCCGGCGGCATTATTCGCCGGTCTACGCGTGAAAACATGCGCAATGAAGGGAGCTCGCCATGTCGCTGAGCGGTGTCCTTGGAAATGCCCTGACGGGTCTGAATGCGAGCCAGGTCGGCTTGCGCTCGGCCTCTAACAATGTCGCCAACGTCAACACGCCTGGCTACGCCCGCACTACGCCGAACCTGATCTCGCGCAATGTCGGCGGTGTCGCCATGGGCGTGCAGATCGAAGGTGTGACCCGCATCGCCGACAAATTCCTGCAGGCGGCCTCGATCAAGGCGATCAGCGATGAGGGCCGGGCCAGCGCCCTGGCCACCGCTCTGGATCGCGTCCAGGCCCAGTTCGGCGGCCTGGATGATCCCGGTTCGATCTTCTCGCGCATGAATAAGGTGTTCGACAGCCTGTCCCAGGCCAGTGTCGATCCGTCCCTGTCCGTGGCGCGCCTGTCGGCCGCTGCAGACATTGAGAGCTTCTTCGACGAGACCACACGGCTGTCGATCGAGATCAAGCAGCAGCGCCAGGAGGCCGAGGCGCGCATCAATTCGAATGTGCAGCGGGTCAATGAAATCCTCGGCGAGCTGTTCGAACTCAATGCCAGTGTCCAGAACCTGGCCTCCGGCGGCGGCGATAACTCCGGCGCGGCGAACCGGCAGTCTGAACTGCTCGATGAATTGTCCAGCATCATGGATATCCGCGCGACCACGCAGCCCGACGGCCGTGTTGTGGTGCGCACGGAAGATGGCGTCCTGCTGATGGACAATTTCGCCATGAACATTACCTACCAGCCGGCCGGTACGGGAGCGTTCAAGACGACCTATGGCAGCATCTCTGCCGTGCCGCCGAACGGTGTCGCAGTCGAGCTTGACCGTCACATCGTCAGCGGCGAACTGCGCGGGTTGATGGAATTACGCGATGTGCACCTGCCGAATATGGCAGAGGAGCTGGCGGAAATGGCGACGGGCTTCGCCGACACGCTCAACGCCGCCCATAATAACGCGTCGTCCTACCCGGCTCCGCAGATCCTGACTGGCGGCAATACCGGCTGGGATGTGAATGATTATCACTATTTCACCGGCCAAATGACGATCGGCGTAAGTGATGCGACTGGAGCGCTGGTCTCGCGCGTAGATGTAGATTTCGATTCGGCAACCCTGTCGGTCGATGGCGGCGCGGCGGTTGGTATCGGCAACACGATCGGCACGCTGACAACCGCGATCGATGCCGCGCTGGGCGCCAATGGCTCGATGAGCTTCAGCAATGGCGTCATGTCCTTGCAGGCCGATGTGGCCGGCAATGGCGTGTCCATCCTGCAGGACGAAGCCAATCCGGCAGACCGCGGCGGTCGCGGCTTCTCCCATTTCTTCGGGCTCAATGATCTGGTCCGCTCCGATCGCCCCTATTTCTTCGAGACCGGTATCAATGGCTCACGCCCACACCTGTTCTCGGCGGGCGAGTCCGTGACCTTCGACGTCACCACCACGTCCGGTGCAACCGTCGCCTCGGTCAATATTCCCGTTGTCGCCGGGCAGAGCTTCAATGACCTCATCACCGCCATTAACGACGCTACAACCGGCGTCGGCCGCTACGTCAATTTTGCCCTTGATGCCCAAGGGCGTCTGATCCAGACGCCGGTCGCAGGCTTTGAAGCCTTCAATGTGGACTTGGGCGGGGACACAACGGCACGCACCTCATCGGGCGTCTCCTTCTCCGAACTGTTCGGCGTCGGTCTCGACGCCAAGGCCGGTCGCGCGGAGATTTTCAGCGTCGATCCGGCGATCCGGGCCAATTCCGACCTGCTGGCCCTGGGCCAGCTCGATATCGACGCGGCGACCGTGGCTGGCGATATCGTGCTGAGTGCCGGGGATAACCGGGGCGGTATCTTGTTGCAGCAATCGCTGGGCGAGACCCGCACCTTCAACGCAGCCGGCTCGCTGGCCCAGTCCAATGCCAATCTCAATGACTATGCTGCCCGCTTTGCCGGCATGGTCGGCTCGCGCGCGGCGCGGGCGGAAAGCGAAGCGGAAAGCGCGAATGTTCTCATGCAGACAGCGGCTCAGAAACGAGCCGATGTCGAGGGGGTCAATCTGGATGAGGAACTCGCGTCCATGACCATGTATCAGCAGTCCTACAATGCCTCGGCGCGCATGCTCCAGGCAGCGAAGGAAATGGCCGATACACTGATGAACGTGCTCTAGGAGGCTTTTGACCCATGGCCCGCATTTCGACCTTTGCAGCATCCCAGACCGCTTTGCTCGATCTGATGAAGGCGCAGCGTAGCGTATTCGATACGCAAAAAGAGCTGATTACCGGCAAGAAGGCGACCGATCTGAAAGGCGTTGGCCATGAGGCGGAAACGCTGAGTGCGACGCGCGCCGCCCTGGCACGGTCCCAGGCCTATGAGCAGGCCGCGGTACGCGCGCAGGCCCGTTTGGAGGCCCAGGATACGGCGCTCAACCATCTCAATGATGCGGCTACCGAGCTGCGCATGGCGCTGACCACCAAGGACGGCAATTACATGATGCACGAGGTCCGCGAGGCCTTTAACACCGTCATCAACACGCTCAACACGACGCATTCCGGCGCCTATGTCTTCGGCGGTACCCGCTCGGACATCGCCCCGATCAATGTCACCTCGCTGAATGACCTTCTGCCCATGGCCTCGGCCGCAGAAGCCTTCGAGAACAACCAGCGCCGCCCTTCGGCCCAGCTCGATCAGCAAATCGCTGTCGATGTCGGCCTGCTTGCCGACGAGGTGGCAGGGCCGCTGATGGATGCCTTCAAGCGTATTGTCGATTTCGAAAACAGCGCCAGCGGGCCCTTCGTTCAGCCCATGACCGCGGCCCAGCAGGCCTTTGTGACCACCGAGGTCACCAATGTCATCGCCGCAATCGACAATATCATCAACAAGACCGGTGAAGCCGGTTCGGCCCAGGCCCATGTCGAAACCCTGATCACCAGCCATCAGGATCGCCAGGGCTTCCTTGAGCGCTTCATCGGCGACATGGAAGATGTCGACATGGCTGATGCCGCGACCCGTTTCCAGCAGGCCCAGACCGCGCTGGATGTGTCGGCGCGCACCTTCTCTTCGCTGAGCCAGGTCTCGCTGCTGAACTTCCTGCGATAGGGCTGGCAATCCAATTGCGATTGTCATCCCTGACGAAGGCTCGGCCTTGAACAGGAGTGATTGTCCGACCCTTGCGTGAGCCAAGGGGCTTCCCACCCCAACCATGCACACGTGTTCGCCAAGCCCCGGCTTATCCGGGGCACCTCTCCGCAATCGGAGGATGTTGAGGTCCCCCGGATAAACCGGGGGATGACGGTATGTAATGGTTGGACGTCGAGCAGGAGCCAGCGGAGCCCCGACCCGCCCCAGATTTGCCGCCACGCCCGCCATCGCCTATATACCCGCCACCTTATTCACCGTTTGCTGCGGGCCTTGACCCCGCTGGAGGCGAAAATGACTTCTTCCGCGACCGGCGGCGCCAAGGCGTCTGTCGATGCTCTGCTTTCTGATCTCAACCTGTCCGGCGATCCGCTCGGTCTTGGCGGCAATCCCGGCGACCATCGCGTCGTCGTGGCCATGTCTGGCGGCGTAGACAGTTCCGTCACCGCCGCGCTCTTGCACCATCTCGGCTATGACGTCGTCGGTGTCACCCTGCAGCTATATGATCATGGCGCGGCGATCCAGAAAAAGGGCGCCTGCTGTGCCGGTCAGGATATTTACGACGCCAAGCGCGTCGCCGAGGAGTGCGGTTTCCCGCACTATGTCCTCGACTATGAGAGCCGTTTCCGCGAAGCCGTGATCGAGGAATTCGCCGGCACCTATCTGGCCGGCTATACGCCCATCCCCTGTGTGCGCTGTAATCAGACGGTCAAATTCGCTGACCTGTTGGAGACCGCGAAACAGCTCGGCGCCGAGTGCATGGCGACGGGCCATTACATCCAGCGCGTCATCGGCGAAAAGGGCCCGGAACTGCGCCGCGCGGCGGACCAGGGCAAGGACCAGTCCTATTTCCTTTTCGCCACCACGGAAGAACAGCTCGATTTCCTGCGCTTCCCGCTCGGTCATCTCAACAAGGACCAGACGCGGCAGCTGGCCGAGGCGTTCGGCCTGATCGTCGCCGACAAGCCGGATAGCCAGGATATCTGTTTCGTACCCAATGGCCGCTATGTCGATATTGTCGAGAAAGTCCGCCCCGGCGCCTCGCGCCCGGGCGAGATTGTGCATGTCGACGGCCGGGTGCTGGGCCGTCATGAGGGCGTGATCCGCTATACGGTTGGCCAGCGCCGCGGGCTGGGCGTTGCCGCGGGTGATCCGCTCTATGTCGTGCGTCTGGATGCGGAAGCCGCCCAGGTCGTGGTCGGGCCGCGCGAAGCGCTGGAGGTCGATACGATCCGCCTCAATGACGTCAACTGGCTGGGTGATGAAGATCTCGCCGATGGCGCGCCGGTGCGCGTCAAGGTGCGCTCGACGCGGCCGCCGGTTCCCGCTGCACTGTCGGTCGATGGCGATACGGTCGGGGTCGTGCTGGCGCAGGGCGAAGAGGGCGTGGCGCCGGGCCAGGCCTGTGTCTTTTATTCCACCGACAATGAGGACCGCGTCCTCGGTGGTGGTTGGATCGCGGCCACCGGTGGCAAGGCGAGCGGATCGGGCGTGCGGCTGATTGGGTAGCGCGTCCGGCTTCGCGGCCCTATGATCATTCCCATGCGACTGATCGCTTTCATACTTCTGGCGCTTGGCATTGGCGCGCCGGCAGCAGCCCAGGTGGGCTCGCCGGCCTATATCGAGCATGTCGCCCGCTGCGAGGCCGGCGAGGGCTATGCCTGCGCCTATGCGGCTCAGCTGGGGCAGCGCGGTGATCAGACCTTCTGGCTCGCTGACGAGCAGGTGCGCCTGCGTATCCTCGGTTGCCGGTTCGGCCAGGACGGGTCGTGCTGGAAGTTCGAGCGGATCGGCAATCCCAATCCCTACGCCTCGATGCGCAATGACCAGGAGGCTTTCCTGCCCATGGTGCGCGAGGGCTGCCGCAATGGCTCGGCTATGGCCTGTTTCCAGGCTGCGCGGGAATTGTTCCAGCGCAATGGTCCAGGCGATTGGGACGAGGCGCTTGAACATGGTGAGCTGGGCTGTGTGCGCGGTTTCTCCGATGCCTGCGCCATCTGGACAGATGTGCTTGAAGCCGGCGGTGATGAGGCCGCCGCGCCGAGGGCCATGGCCTGCTATGGCACTCGCCCGGGCTATCTGCCCAAGGCGCCCTATTGCGAGGCGGGATGTGAAGCCGGTGACCGTGAGGCCTGCCTGACCCTGGCGACCATGTATGAGCTTGGCCGTGATGGCGCTCTCCACCTGCATCGCGATACTCGCCGGGCCCGCCAATTACGCACTCAGGCCTCTGCCCTGAGCCCGTCCGGCCCGGCTGACTAGCGGGTACGACTATATTGGCCGACTAGACCGGACTGGTCAGACCTTTCCAGGCCAGCACCACCAGCCAGTGCAGTAGGACTGCCGGCCAGATCGATCCGGTCAGGCGGTAAAGGCCGGTGCAGGTCGCTCCGAGCGCTGCCGCGATAATCAGGAAGCGCCCGTCCAGGAAGAGGTCCTGGGCCATGGGCAGGCCAAGCCAGACCTGGGCCGGGTGCCAGAGAATAAAGGCGATAAGGGCTGCGGCGGCGCGCATTGAGCCAGCCCGGCCAGCCAGTGCGGCCCGGAACACCAGTTCCTCCGTCAGCGAGGGCAGGAGGAACGCTACGGCAGCGACAATCGCGAATGATGGCCATTCAACTGCCCAAGCGATCTTGAAGAGATCAGACCAAAGTCCGACATATCCCGCTACGACAAGAAAGAGTGCCGTAATCACAAGGGATTGCCAGTAATGGCGAAGTTGTGCAGGCGGGCGGAACACGCCTGCTGCATGTGCGAAAAGGCTTGACGCAGTGCCGCATCTTCTCAACATGCGCGCAGACTAAAACCGTTCGGCATCCCGCCCCAAGTCTTTGCAAGGAGATTTCAGATGAGCGCAATGGACGATCCGGTCGTCATCGTCGGCATGGCCCGTACCCCAATGGGTGGCCTGCTGGGTGAACTGGCCAGCGAATCCGCGAATGAACTCGGCGCCGTCGCCGTGAAGGCCGCGATGGAAGAAGCCGGTGTGGCGGGCGAAGACGTCGACCAGATCGTGATGGGCAATGTGCTCATGGCGGGTCAGGGTCAGGCGCCGGGACGCCAGGCGGCAATCAAGGCCGGCCTGCCCAAATCTGTTGAAGCCACGACACTGAACAAGATGTGCGGCTCGGGCATGCAGGCCGCCATTATGGGCCGCGCTTCGATCATGGCCGGCGATGCCGACATCATCATTGCCGGTGGCATGGAAAGCATGACCAATGCCCCGCACATGCTGCCGAGCCATCGTGGCGGTTTCAAATATGGCCACGATACCGTCAAAGACCACATGGCGCAGGACGGACTGGAAGACGCTTATGAAGGCGGCCCGATGGGTAATTTCGCCGACATGATCGCAAAAGAGCACCAGTTCACCCGTGAGCAGCAGGACGCCTACGCGCTGGAAACCCTGGCTCGCGCCCAGCGCGCCGCCGAAGAGGGCGATTTCTCCCGTGAGATCACGCCGGTGACGATCAAGACCCGCAAGGGCGAGATCACCGTCGATACCGACGAACTGCCGCGCAAGGCGATGCCGGACAAGATCCCGAACCTGCGCCCGGCCTTTAACAAGGACGGTACCGTCACCGCAGCCAACGCCTCGGCCATTTCTGACGGTGCGGCTGCCCTGGTGCTGATGCGTTCCTCTGAAGCCGAACGCCGCGGCCTCAAGCCGCTGGCCAAGATCGTTGCCACGGCCGCCCACGCTCACGAGCCGGCCTATTTCACCACGGCTCCGGTCCCGGCCATGCGCAAGGTTCTCGATCGCGCCGGCTGGACCACCGATGATGTCGATCTCTGGGAAATCAACGAAGCGTTTGCAGTCGTGCCGATGATCGCCATGAAAGAGCTCGGCATTTCCCACGACAAGGTCAACGTCAATGGCGGTGCCTGCGCGCTCGGCCACCCGATCGGTGCCTCTGGCGCCCGCATCATGGTGACCCTGCTCTCCGCCCTGGAAAAACAGGGTAAGGACAAGGGCGTTGCCTCGCTCTGCATTGGCGGTGGTGAAGCCACGGCCATCGCTGTCGAGCGCATGCAGTAAGCGATCCCAGCTCCGATGACATTAAAGAGGGCGGTGCCAGTGGTGCCGCCCTTTTTTGCGCCGCCTCGCTCGGAATAAGACTGATCAATAGGTTTCATTAAATTAATAGATTGGACTGATTGTTGCGGCAGGCGTAGGCCTGCACCTGCTGGGGCAGGCGCGGTAACAGCTGCGCCCTATCGCCTCCTCACTGAAGACCCGGGGCAACCGGGAATGTGCGTACCGCCGAGCGGCCTCCTCCTTGGAGTGCTCCTGAGCCGGCGGAAAACGACCAAGGAGAGGACAATCATGATCAATCGAAAACCTTTCTGGCGCGCTGGCGTCGCGACGCTCGCACTCAGCCTTGCCGCCTGCTCGGGTGGCAATGATGAAGCGGAAATCGCAGCGGCCACCGACGCCGCCGAGCCCGCGGCTGACGCCATGGCCAGTGAAGCCTCGCCGGTTTCGCAACACTATGAGCGCGCCATTGGCGAGGCCCGGTCCAATCTGGCCTGGTGGCCGAACCAGCTCGATCTGAGCCAGCTGCGCCAGAACGAGATCACCCGGTCCAGCCCGCTCGGCGACGACTTCGACTACGCCGCCGCGTTCGAGAGCCTTGATCTTGAGGCGCTGAAAGCCGATCTGCGCGCCGTCATGACCGACAGCCAGGACTGGTGGCCGGCCGATTGGGGTCATTACGGACCTTTCTTCATCCGCATGGCCTGGCACTCGGCTGGCACCTATCGGACGTTTGACGGTCGCGGCGGTGCCGGTGGCGGCCAGCAGCGGTTTGAGCCGCTTAATTCCTGGCCGGACAATGGCAATCTGGATCGCGCCCGCCGTCTCCTGTGGCCGATCAAGGCCGAGTATGGCGATGCGATTTCCTGGGCCGATCTGATGATCCTGGCCGGGAATGTGGCCATGGAGGATATGGGCTTCCAGACGCTCGGCTTTGCCGGCGGTCGCGCCGATGACTGGCAGGCCGAGCTGGTCTATTGGGGGCCGGAAGCGGAAATGCTGGCGGATCAGCGCTATAGCGGCGATCGTGAACTGCAGCGCCCGCTCGCGGCGGTCCAGATGGGCTTGATCTACGTCAATCCGGAAGGCCCGAACGGCAATCCTGACCCGCTTCTGGCTGCTGCGGACATCCGTGACACTTTTGGCCGTATGGCGATGAATGACGAAGAGACCGTGGCACTCATTGCTGGTGGTCATACCTTTGGTAAAGCGCATGGCGCGCACAGCCCTGAAGAGTGCACCGGCCCCGAGCCGGCCGCCAATGGCGTCGAGCGTCAGGGTCTGGGCTGGGACAATCGTTGCGGCACCGGTAACGGCGCCGACACGGTGACCTCCGGTCTGGAAGGCGCCTGGACCGCCACGCCGACGCAGTGGTCGATGCAATACCTGTCCAACCTCTACGCCTTTGAATGGGTCCAGTCCCGGAGCCCGGCTGGCGCGATTCAGTGGGTCCCGGAAGATGCTGAGGCCGCCATGTTCGTGCCGGACGCCCATGTCGAGGGCGAGCTGGAAACCCCGATCATGTTCACCACGGACCTGGCTCTGCGTTTCGACCCGGTCTACGATGAGATATCCCGCCGGTTCCTCGAGAACCCGGAGGAATTCGAAGCGGCCTTTGCGCGCGCCTGGTTCAAGCTAACCCACCGCGATATGGGCCCGCGCGCCCGTTATCTGGGTAGCGATGTCCCGGAAGATGTCTTCTCCTGGCAGGACCCGGTTCCGGCGGTTGACCATGACCTCGTGGATGCCGCGGCGATCGAGGACCTGAAGGCGCAGATCCTCGCCTCTGGCCTGTCCCGCCCGCAGCTGATCCGGACCGCCTGGGCGGCTGCCGCATCCTATCGTGACACCGACATGCGCGGTGGTGCCAATGGCGGCCGTCTGCGTCTCGAGCCGCAAAACGGTTGGGATGTGAATAACCCGGCGGAGCTGGAGACTGTGTTGTCGACGCTCGAGGCGATCCAGTCGACCTTCAATTCTGGCCGCAGCGACAATGTCCGGATTTCCCTTGCAGACCTGATCGTGCTGGGCGGTGCCGCCGCCATCGAGGAGGCCGCTGCAGAAGCCGGGCATGACATTCGTGTCCCGTTTGCCCCGGGCCGGACCGATGCCAGCCAGGAGATGACGGATGTCGACAGCTTCGCTCATCTGGAGCCGGCTGCTGATGCTTTCCGCAATTACTATGATGCGGATCGTGCGGCCCGGGCTCCGTCGGCGATGATGGTCGACCGTGCTGATACGCTGGGTCTGACCGTGCCGCAGATGACGGTTCTCGTCGGGGGTATGCGTGCGCTCGACGCCAACACCGGCAGTGCAGCGCATGGCGTTTTCACCGATCGTGCCGGTACGTTGAGCAATGACTTCTTCGTCAACCTGCTCGACATGGGCACGGTGTGGAACACGACCGAGGGTGGGTATGTCTTTGAAGGGCGTGACCGCGCGACCGGTGATCTGCGCTGGACGGCGACCGAAGCCGATCTCGTCTTCGGTTCGAACGCTGAGCTGCGCGCCGTGGCGGAGGTCTATGCCTATAACGAGGCCCGCTTCGTCAGCGATTTCGTCGACGCCTGGGCCGGCGTGATGCGCAATGACCGGTTTGATCTGGACTAGACGTCCGGGCTGAACGCAACGGAAAGGGCGGTGCCAATGGCGCCGCCCTTTTTCATGTCTACCGCTCGTCGAGATCGGCCAGGATTGCCGTAATCGCCGCAGCATGCCCGACGACCGGGGCATCCTCGGGGAAGGGATGTATTTCGATGTGCGGGGGCAGGCCCCGGCCTTCATAAACCGCGCCGGATGCGTCCGCGAAGCGCTCATTGGACAATTCCAGATACCAGCCATTGGGAAGCGGCTTGGCCAGCGGGGTGGAGAAAGCGCCCCTCGTGGTCGCGCCGACCTGGGTCACATGATCGAGCTGGCGCAACATCATCGTCGTGATCTCACCGCAGGAGACGGTGACATCGCTGGTGAGGACATAGACCGGGCCGGTAAAGCGCGGGGCTTCCGCGGGCTCGATTGTGTAGCGCGCGACCGGATCCGGTTCGTCGCCGACGCTCACGGAATAACCGAGGAAGGGCTCATCCGTGAAGCGCGCGGCGATGGCGCGGCAAACCGCATCATAACCGCCGCGATTATTGGACAGGTCGAGAATGACGGCGTCCATGCCGGCGAAGCGGGTCAGGGTCTCGTCCATGATTGTGTCGAGCGCCTCGAGTTCGGCTGCGGCCCATTGCGGCGTACCGGCTTCAAACTCCGTCATGAAACCGCCCATGGTCAGGAACTGAATATAGCCGACCCGGTTGTCGATGGTGCCGGTAATCACACGGTCATTGGCGATATGCGCGGCGCCATCATCGAGCACATCGGAGAAGAGCTGCTGGATGAGACCAATCAGCCAGGGCGTCTCCCCGGTTGAGGCCGCGATGCGCGGCAGGGTTTCGCCCAGTCCGAACTGGGCCCGGCGGCGCTCGCCCTCAATGTGCGCAATCAGCTTGGTGTGGCTGTCGCCCAGCGGCTCGATCATGGCGGCAAGGAGGTCGAACAGGGCGGCCTGGCTCATATCCGGTTGCAGTTGGCCTCGGGCCGTCTCGACCTGGCTGTTCCAGTCGACACCCCGCGCTTCGAAGAAGCCGTAATGGCGCTCGAAAACAGAGACGAAAGCATCGAAAATGGCTTGTGAGGAGGTATCGGGGTTGGCGAGACAATGCTCGGGCAGGGCGCTGATGCGCTCGAACCAGGCATGACCATCGCCGGGAAGGTACTCAAAGCGTGCCGTGTCAGCGTTGATCGCGGTGTAATAGCGGTACTCGATCTGTCCCATCAGGGTCGGTCCGCCGGCCGGGCTGGGATAGCAGGCGGCCGGCGTGTCCTGCCAGCGGGTGATGCCGGACCCGTCGATCTCTAAAATCCAGCCGCTTTCCTGAGATCGCCACACGCCCTGCGCTGCGGCCAAAACGCCGTCCTGGCCGAGAATTTCCTCGCGAACGGGCTGAGCCGCACACGCACTGGCACTGGTCGCCAGGGCGAGCAGGGCAGGGATCAGAAAGTGGCGATGCATCGGCGAAACTCCAAAAAATGACCGTGGTCATCTTTATGGTCTGGCGTCAGGCTTGGCAAGCGCCAATCGTGCCGAGCAGGGTTTGCAGCCGCTGGCGCATGCGGTCCGGCGCGGTATCAAGCTGCTCGGTCACCATGGCCTCGCGCCAGGTGCCGGTCGCCAACGCCAGGATGAGATCGGCAAGGTGCTCAGGGCCTGGGGCCTGTTCGGGCAGGGCGGATCGGCGCAGCAGATCCGCGATGCGGGCAGCGACCTGGCGATCCGTATCCTGTTCGACATCGCGCAGGCTTTGCGACCGGGCGGCTTCGATATTCTTGGCCCGCCACATTTCCGGGTATTGCCGCGTGAGCCGGCCAATGCCCATGGTCAGTTCGAGCAGGCTGTCGACCAGATCGTCCTGCGGTGATTGCGCTGCGAGATAGTCGGCAATCAATGTCTCATACCAAGCCGCGAGAATATCCGCCTTGGCCGGGAAATGATTGAAGAATGTGCCCTTGGCGATGCCGACATCGCGGGTGATATCGGTGACGCTGACCGCATCATAGCCATCGCGCTCGATGAGGCGCAGGGCGGCGTCGTAAATCGCCTGCCGGACCGCCTGCTTCTTTTCCTCGCGCCGTCCGGCCAAGCCGTTTCTCCCGCTAGCCCTCGATATGTCCCAGCGGCAGGCCGGTGCTGTCCTTGACGTTGCGGATCTGCACCGAGGTGCGGAAATCGCCTACCACGTCGAGCGGGATCAGCTTGTCGGAGACAAAATCATTATAGGCGTCGATGTCCGGCATCACGACTTTGAGCAGATAATCGGACGGCCCGGTCATGGTGACCGCCTCGGTAACCTCGGGGAAGCTCTGGATCGCCGCCTCGAATTTCTCGAAATTGGCCTTGCGGGCCGGGGAAATCTTCACCTCGATATAGGCGGTGAACATGAGGCCGAGGGTGCGCCGGTCGAGCTGTACGGTGCGGCGACGGACTATGCCTTCAGTTTCCAGGCGCCGGATGCGGCGCCAGCAGGGTGAAGGGGTCAGCCCGACTATCTCGGCGATATCGGCCACGGAGCGGCCGGCATCTTCCTGCAGGGCTTCGAGAATGCGTACGTCAACGGAATCAAGATCGGCGATCATTTTTGCCCGAATCCCCAATTTTCGGCGAAATTAGTCCAACGCGGAGCGTTATCGATGGCGCATATGGCACATTGATCCAAGTCGATGCAAGGCTGGTGTTTGTGCAGGGGCTAGCCGCCGCCGCCGCCGCCATCGCCGCCGCCGCCATCACTGCCGCCGTCGAAGAAACCGCCTCCGCCGGTCCCGTCGCCTTTGCCCCGACCCGGATTGGCGCCCATGAAAGCGCCGAACAGGCCAAAGCCGGCACCGATGATCAGGAAGATGGGTTGCACGGCCAGCGCGGCGAGGATGGGGAGCGGATTGCGCTCACCAACGAAAAAGATGAAGCCGCCAAAAAAGACCGGGATGACCAATATCCCGATCAGCCCGCCAATAATGGCACCGGTTACGCGTTTCGACATGGATAGTCCTCTAGATCCCAAGGGCTGCAGCTAAGCCCGTTTTGGTGGCAAAAGACAATCACCGGCCTGCTTCGGCGTGCGCTGGGCGGGGCGGCGCTGATGATTTTTTGCGGCAAACATCCTTTGTTCGCGAAATTCATCCGCATCCAGGGCCGATAGGGCGCGCAAATGGCACATTGATCCAGCGCTGGACAAGGCCCTGCCATCCGCGTTAGACGCCCCTCGCGCGACCGGCATTCCCCGGGCGCGCATATCCAGGCAGTTCCGCCGCAGTCATCGCGAGAGCCCATGACGCAGACCGATCCCCGCTTCCACGTCCCCGCGCCGCACGCCCGGCCTGGTGACACGCCCGACTTCTCCCATATCGAGGTTCCGCCGGCCGGCGAAGCCAAGCGCCCCGAGCCGACCGTTGCGGCCCACGAGACGCGCGATCTGGCAACCGGTCTGGTGCGTGTGCTCGACCATAACCACCAGGCGGTGGGTGAGTGGGATCCGAAGCTGGACGCCGAGCCGCTGCGTGAAGGCCTGAAGCACATGGTGCTTACGCGTGTCTATGATGACCGCATGCTCAAGCTGCAGCGTCAGGGCAAGATGAGCTTCTATATGAAGTCGACCGGCGAAGAGGCGGTTGCCGTTGCCGCCGCCATGGCGCTGGACAAGGGCGATATGGTGTTTCCGTCCTATCGCCAGCAGGGCATCCTGTTCGCCCGTGGCCGCGACATTGTCGACATGATGTGTCACTGCATCTCCAACAGCCGTGACAATCTCAAGGGCCGCCAGCTGCCGGTGCATTACACTTGGGCAGAGGGCAATTTCTTCTCCATTTCGGGCAATCTGACGACTCAATTCCCGCAGGCTGTCGGTTATGCCATGGCTTGCCAGTACAAGGGCGAAAGCCAGATCGCGGCGAGCTGGATCGGTGAGGGCTCAACCGCGGAGGGCGATTTCCACGGCGCTCTGGTGCTGGCCTCGACCTATAAGGCGCCGGTCATTCTCAATGTCGTCAATAACCAGTGGGCGATCTCGACCTTTCAGGGCATTGCCGGTGGTCAGGCGGAAACCTTCGCCCTGAAAGGCCAGGGCTATGGTCTCGCCACGTTGCGCATCGACGGGAATGACTTCCTCGCCGTCTATGCCGCGACGCAATGGGCAGCCGAGCGCGCCCGCGCCGGTCTCGGGGCCACCGTGATCGAAAGCTATACCTATCGCGCCGACGCGCACTCCACCTCCGATGATCCGTCCGGCTATCGCCCCAAAGGCGAAGAAGCCAAATGGCCGCTGGGGGATCCGATCGAGCGTCTCAAACAGCACCTGATTGGCTTGGGTGAGTGGGATGAGGAGCGCCATGCGGCGCTCGAGAAGGAACTCGATGAGCTGGTGATCAAATCCTACAAGCAAGCGGAAAGCTTCGGCACGCTGCATGATGGCCCGCTCTCACCTGTCGAGAGCATTTTTGAAGATGTCTATGCCGAACCGGACTGGCGTCTGCGCCGTCAGCGTCAGGATCTGGGAGTTTAATCATGGCCAAGATGAACATGATCCAGAGCCTCAACTCGGCGCTCGATAATGCCATGGAGAAGGACCCGAACGTCATCTCCTTCGGTGAGGATGCCGGTTATTTCGGCGGCGTTTTCCGGGTCACCGCAGGCCTGCAGGAAAAATACGGTCTCGACCGCTCCTTTGACGCGCCGATCAATGAGGCGGCCATCACCGCCATGGCGATCGGCATGGCGGCCAAAGGGCTGCGTCCCGTCGCCGAGATCCAGTTTGCTGACTACATCTTCCCGGCGATCGACCAGATCGTATCCGAGCTGTCGCGCATCCGCTATCGCACGGCTGGCCAGTTCACCACGCCGGTCGTGGTGCGCACACCTTGCGGCGGCGGTATCCGCGGTGGTCAGACCCACTCGATGAGCCCGGAAGCCTTCTTCACCCAGGTGCCGGGCATCCAGGTGATCATGCCGTCCAACCCGTATGACGCCAAAGGCCTGCTGATCGCCGCGATCGAGAGCCCCGATCCGGTCGTCTTCTTCGAGCCCAAGCGTCTTTACAACGGCCCGTTTGACGGTGACCCGACCAAGGCACTGGAAACCTGGGCCAAGCATGAAAAGGGCGAAGTCCCGGAAGGCCACTACACCCTGCCGATCGGCAAGGCGGAAGTGGTACGCGAAGGCAATGATGTCACCATTGTCGCCTATGGCACGCTGGTCCATGTCGCCCTGGCCGCGGCCGAGCGCGAGGGCATTGATGCGGAAATCATCGATCTGAAAACCCTGGTGCCCTACGACATCGACACCATCGCCGCTTCGGTCAACAAGACCGGCCGCTGCGTTGTCTCCCAGGAAGCGCCGCGCACCTCGGGCTTTGCCGCCGAACTCGCCGCGCAGATCCAGGAAGAGTGTTTCTACGCGCTTGAGGCGCCGATCCAGCGCGTCACAGGCTGGGACACGCCTTACCCGCATGCACATGAATGGGCCTATTTCCCGGGCCCGCAGCGTTTCATCAACGCCATCCGCGAAGTTCTGGAGGCCTGATCATGAGCGAATATCGCTACAAGATGCCCGATGTCGGCGAAGGTATCGTCGAGGCGGAAATCGTCGAATGGCACGTCAAGGAAGGCGATACGGTCAGCGAGGACCAGCACGTCCTTGATGTGATGACCGACAAGGCGACGGTGGAGATTCCGTGCGCCGTGAACGGGACGGTGACCAAGCTGGTTGGCGCGCCGGGCGAGGTGATCGCGGTGGGCACCGAGATCATGTTCATCGCCGTTGATGGCGACGTCCCGGCCGAGGAAGAGGCCGCTCCGGCTGAAACGCCGGCTGAGGAAGCACCGAAAGAAGAGGCCAAGTCGGAGCCCAAGCCCGAACCGACACGGGCCGCTCCCGCAGCGCCGGCCGTGGCCTCTCGCCCGGAAGGCAGCCGCGTGCTGGCCAGCCCGGCCGTACGCAAGCGTGCGCTTGAAGCCGATATCGATCTTTATGCCGTTCCCGGGACCGGCCCGGCTGCGCGCGTCACCCATTCCGACCTGGATGATTTCATCGCCGCCGGTGGCCGTCTGGCCTCCAAGGCGGGCGGATCCGGGGCGGGTCGCGCGCCGCGCACGGGTGTGACGGAAGAGAAAATCATCGGCCTGCGCCGCCGCATTTCCGAAAACATGTCGCACGCCCAGCGCACCATTCCGGATATCGCCTATGTCGAGGAGATCGATGTCACGGCGCTGGAAGAGCTGCGCAAGCACCTCAATGCGACCAAGACGGACGACCAGGCCAAGCTGACCTTCATTCCCTTCCTGGTCATGGCGCTGACCAAGGCGCTGCCGGAAACGCCGCAGGCCAACAGCCATTTCGACGGCGTGAACATGGTGCTGACCAAGTTCGACGCGATCCATGCCGGTGTCGCCGCGGCGACGCCGAACGGCCTCATGGTCCCGGTCATCAAGCACGCTGAAGCGCTCGATATCTGGCAGATCGCCGGCGAGCTCAAGCGTCTCGGTGCCGCCGCCAAGGCCGGCAAGTGCACCAAGGACGAGCTGTCCGGTTCGACCATCACCATTACCTCGCTCGGCGCGATTGGTGGCCTGGTGACAACGCCGATCCTCAATGCTCCGGAAGTGTCGATCATCGGCGTCAATAAGATGCAGACCCTGCCGCGTTTTGATGACAATGGTCAGGTCGTGGCCCGCAAGGTGATGAACCTGTCGAGCTGTTTCGATCACCGCATCGTCGACGGCTATGACGCTGCCATGCTGATCCAGCGTGTGAAGGGCTATCTGGAAAACCCGGCGACGCTGTTCATGTAATGGCGCGGCTGGAAGATCGCCATCAGCATCGCCGCCGTTTTGATCGGCCTTCTGGGTTCGTTCTACGGGCTCGCTGGTCTGTTCGGACTGGCGTTTTTGGCTGGCGGCAGCTTCCTGCTGGAGTTGCTCGGCGCGGATCTCGACTATGCCGCCGGCGGCGAGACGGTCACAAGCCTGATCAGTGATGTGCTCGTCGGCGGATTGCTCATCTTCGGTGCCGTCTACGCGCTGGTGCGGGTCTGGCGGCACTAGGCCTAGGCCGTCTCTTCGCGCAGGCGGCGGCGATAAATTGAAGAGCGGGATGCGCTGATTGCGTGTTCCGCTTTTTTATTGGCTTGCCGCGGTATGGGCTTCCCACACCCTCCCGCTTGCTCTATACCCAATGTCACCAATGGTGACATAAGAGGCCGAGTCGATGGAAATCTATGACATGATCCGCCAGCACATGACCGATAATGTGCCCTTTGCCGGTTATATCGGGGTGGAGCTGGTGGAGTTGAATGGCGAGCGGGGTGTGGCCCGGCTGAGCAAGCGGCCCGAGGTCGAGAACCATATCCAGACCATGCATGCCGGCGCCATGTTCACGCTGGGGGAGGCCGCATCGGGCGCGGCGATGGGCGGATTGCTCGGTGATCAATTGCTGGCGGCGCGTCCGGTCGCGGCGAATGCGTCCATCCAGTATATCAAGACGGCCAAGACCGACCTGACCGCGATCGCCAAGGCGGGCGTGACCCAGGAAGCGGCCCTCGCGGCGTTGAACGATGACGGCAAGGTCGTCTTCGACGTCACTGTGGATTTCCTCGACACGGACGAGAACAAGTGCGCCGAGATGACGGTGGCGTGGCACATCAAGAAGCTGGGCTAGGTGGCGCGCCGCTATCATCATGGAGAGGTGCGGCCCGAGGCCATTACCGCAGCCTTGGTCCTGACCGAGGAGGGCGGTCCGGAGGCGGTCACCATGCGCGCTGTCGCTGCGCGTGTCGGGATCGACCATCGGGCGATCTACCGCCATTTCGATGACCGGGAGGGGCTCCTGGCAGAAGTGGCGGCCCTGGGCTTTGCGGACCTGCTCGAGGCAATGCAGGCCGCCGGTTCAACGCCCGACCTGACGCGCGATTTCAAGGTGGCGATCCGCTTCGCGCTGGCGCGGCCGAAACTATATGCCCTGATGCTCAGCCAGCCGCGGGAGCGGTTGTTTGAGGAGGGTGCGCCCGAGCAGAGCGTGCGGGCTCTGCTCGGGCACTTCATGATCGCGGGGCAGGCCCTGTTGGGGCCAGACGCGTCGGAAGACACCGTCCGCAGTCTGGTCTTTGCCGCGCTGGGGGCGAGTTACGGTCTGATTACCCTGGCCGCATCGATGACCCTGGCACCGCGCTCGCCGGACGCCCTGGAGGCCTTCTTGATCGAGCAGGTTACCGGCGTCATTGAAGGACAGGTTCTCCGCTTGACCCGAGCCTGAAAGCCGCGCCAATTAGATACATGCCTGAGCTCGTCAAACAGATCTGGTCCTTGACCATCAGCGCCATCGCCGTCTGGGGCGTTGGCGTCTTCCTGCTGATGTTCAACTATCAACGCCTCGGCATCGAGCCGCACAGCTTGCCCGGCATTGTGTTCGGCTCCGCCCTCGCGGTGATTATCGGCTCTGCCGCCTGGATTATCGGGCGACGGTTTCTGGTGCGGTAGCGCCTGACGGTTAGCTTTTTTCCGGTACTTGGCCGAAGAATCCGATCACCTGGGTGATGCGGCCCTCATCACTGACCTCGGTCACGTCAAAGCCCTCGAGCAGAAGTTTGCCGTCCTGGTGGATGGCCCAGTGATAGCGATAGAAGCCGTGCTGCCCGTCAACGCCGCTGGTGCGGGAATAGACGGCGCCGGGCAGATTGCCGCGCACCTCGTGCACATTGGCTTCGAAGCCTTCAATTCCGGTGACATCGATCGACGGGTCGACAAAGCGGACGTCCGGCGCAAGCGCCTTGTCGAGATAACCGCGTACCTGTGCCGGCTCCGCCGCATTCCAGGCCGCCAGCATGTGGTCGAGGGCTTCCGGGTAGTCCGTCATGACAGTCTCCATGATAAAACCGACACAGTGTCGGTATCTGTATCGGACACTGCAAAACCGACACGCAGTCTGTAAAGTGGCTTTATGACGACTCAAGCTGAACGCCGCGCTGCGACGCGGACCAAGATTGTCTCTGCCGCCCGGAGCAATTTCGCCATGACGGGATTCGAGGACACCCATACCGGTGACATCCTTGCCTCGGCCGGGGTGTCGCGCGGGGCCATGTATCATCACTTCCAGAGCAAGCGCGATGTGTTCGAGGCCGTCTTTATTACCGTCTCGGATGAGACCATTGCACGCTCGGCCCTTGATCGCAGTGCCGGGCCGTCTCCGCTGGAAGATCTGATAGAGGCCTGCCTGGCCTGGCTGCGTGTGGCGCGGGAGCCGGAGGTGGCGGCCATCCTGCTGGATGAGGGGCCGCAGGTTCTGGGCTGGAAGCGGGCGCGCGATCTTGAAGAGCAATCCAGTCTCGGCGTGATGAAGCGTGGTCTGGAGCGCGCCATCGAGGCGGGTGAGATCCAAGTCGGCTCTCTCGATCTGACGGCCCGTCTCGTCAATGCGCTGGTCGCGGAAATCGCGCTCAGCGCTCTGCATGCCGACCCGGCACCGCGGGCGCAGGAGCAAGAGCTCGCGCTGCGCGCATTCCTCAGCGGGCTGCGAACGCCCGCATAAAGCCCGCCCCCATCAAAGTCTGAGCACAAACCCTTTCACTTTGCGCCTTGAGAGGCTAAACGGCTCGCAACATTGAGCGCATTTGCGCACGTTTCTTTCTCAAGAGGCTTCTCCATGAAGACACGGTCTTGCCAGGTTCTCGTTATTGGTGGTGGTCCGGGCGGATATCCGGCAGCGATCCGCGCCGGTCAGCTGGGGCTGGATACGATTATCGTCGACAAGCACGGGCTCGGCGGTACCTGCCTGAACCGCGGCTGCATCCCCTCCAAGGCGATGATACATGCGGCGACCAAGTATGAGGAAATGGCCAAGCATGCCGAGGATGATGCGCTGGGCATCTCGCTCGCCGAAACGCCGAAGCTGGACATGGGCAAGCTGGTCGGATGGAAAGACGGGATCGTCTCCAAGCTGACCGGCGGTGTCGGTCAACTCCTCAAGGCCGCCGGTGCTGAGCACATTGCCGGCTGGGCCAATTTCAAGAATGCCAAAACCTGTGTCGTCGACATGGATAATGGCGAACAGGTCGAGATCACGGCGGAGCACGTGATCCTGGCGACCGGTTCGGTCGAGGTTGAACTGCCCTTCCTGCCGTTCGGCGACAAGGTGATCGGTTCCACTGACGCGCTTGATCTGGCCGAAAAGCCGGAGAAACTGGTTGTCGTCGGCGCCGGTTATATCGGGCTGGAACTTGGCATTGCCTTCCGCAAGCTGGGCTCTGAGGTGACCTTTATCGAAGCCTCGGACGGTATCCTGCCGCTCTATGACAAGGAGATCACCCGCCCCATCACCATGTGGCTGAAGAAGCACAAGGTGGCGGTGAACCTGTCGTGCAAGGCCAAGGGCATGTCCGAGAAAGACGGCATGGCCGTCCTCGAATATGAAGACGCCAAGGGCGCGTCGCAGACGATTGAAGCCGACAAGATCCTCGTCGCCGTCGGCCGTAAAGCCTGCCTGGATGGCTGGGGTCTGGAGAATATGGGCCTTGATCTCGACAATGGCCGTTTCATCAAGGTCGACGACCAGTGCCGTACCGGCATGCGCAATGTCTGGGCGATCGGCGATGTCGTCGGCGAGCCGCTACTGGCGCACAAGGCAACGGCCCAGGGCGAGCTGGTAGCCGAGCTCATCGCCGGTCATCGCCGTGTCTTCGACCCGGTCTCCATCGCCGCGGTCTGCTTTACCGAGCCGGAAGTCGTCGGTGTCGGCCTGACGCCGGACGAGGCCAAGGCCAAGGGCGAAGAGACCATTGTCGGCAAATTCCCGCTCGCTGCTTCCGGCCGCTACCTGTCCATGGAAGCGGGGACCGATGGCGGCTTCGTGCGCATCACGGCGCGCAAGTCTGACCATGTCGTGCTCGGCATTCATGCCGTCGGCACGCATGTCTCCGAGCTGTCCGGTGAATTTGCACTGGCGGTCGAGATGGGGGCGCGCCTGGAAGACATTTCCGGCACCATCCACGTCCACCCGACCCTGACCGAGGGCTTTGCCGAGGCGGCGCTGACGGCGCTGGGGCACCCGATCCACATCTCGGCACCGAAGAAGTAAGGGCGAGACGAGATGAGCGATCACCCGCTAGCCAGCCGGATGAGTACGCAGCGCCAGTTCGAGGGGGAGGGCGTTTGCTGCACCTCCTTCGAAACGGCTTTCCTGCGCACGCGGACGGCCGCGCCGGAGGAGATCGACGAGCTCGGTCACGTCAATAATGTCGTTTATCTGCGCTGGGTGCAGGATATTGCCATCACCCACTGGCACACGGTCTCGCCGCCGCAGCAGATCGAGAGTGATGTCTGGGTCGCGCTCAAACACACCATCGAATACCGCGACCCGATCCTGCCCGGCGAAACCGCCGAGATCCGCACCTGGCTCGGCAGGGTGCACGGGCCGCGCTTTGATCGCCATGTCGATATCCGCAAGCCCGGCGCCAAGCGCTTTTCCGCCCGGGCGACCACCGAATGGTGCCGCGTCGACACCGCCACGCGCCGCCCGAAGCGGGTCGGCGATGATGTGCTGGAGACGTTCGGGCTGAACGGCTTGCTTTAAGCGTGTGATTGAGCCAGCTTCTCGTTGGGAGGGGTTCGATGCGTTACCTGGTTGTTTTCGCTGCATTTGTTCTGGGGGTGCTGGGCAATGGTGTTGCCCAGGCGTGCATTGGGCCACCGCCGCACATGTATCAAGGGCATCTGGAAACAATTCGGGAAGCCGGATGGATCGCCCTCGCGCGCGCTGGACGCCATGATGAGAACGGGGGGATCGAGCTTGATGTCATTGAGTATCTCAAAGGCGAGGGCCTTGACGTCCTGACTTATGAACGGGCGCGTCCTGTTCGTCCGCTCCGCCACAGCAGGGATGCTGTGCCGTCCAATTTCTATGCACATGAGACGTCACAATTCTGGCGGCCAATGGGCGGGCGGGCGTCCAGTAACACCGGCTGCAACATTGTTCCGGATTTTGAGGCCGGGCAGACCTACCTCGTATTTGGCCCGCTCGATTACAATCTCGGTTTTGAAAATATAGCTGGTGAGGCGGATCACTGGTTGAGTTTCGTGCGTGAAGCGCTGGCCAATGAGACTATGGAGGGGCCGCAACAGGACTTGGGCGAATGGATCGGGCAAGTAGAGGCCATGATTCTCGTAACGGCTCGCTGGGATGACGGCGCAATCGAACTCAGCGAGCACGTGTTGTACGGCACCGAGGACAGCTATCTGAACACGGCCTATATCTGGCCCGAACAGGTATTCAGGCACCAGCTTAATCCGACTTGCGGAACTCCGGTCCAAAGAGACTCGCTTACAAGGTTGATCGTGATCGAACGGTTGCCGGATCGCCATGTTGAGAATAGCCAGGGCATATTGTGCCCGCTGCCAGGGCAGGCATTGGATATAGATGGTCCCCGTTACCCGCCTGGCGGAGAGTTTTTTACGACGGTGGATGCGAACGGCCGGTTCGCGACAAACGCGATGAGAGAGTTTAACGTGGTGAATAATCAGGTTGAGCTTCGGGAAAGGAGCCACCCCGGCTATTTCACACTGGATGGTGAGTTCTTGCCCCGAACTATCTCGCTGGATACGTTTCTGGATCAACTACCGGCACGTTGACGGCCGGCTTGCTTTAAAGCCGCCCGTCAATGCCGGCAGTCTGCGCGGCTTCGTTCAACTGATCGATCGTCATTTCGTCCAGCGGTACACCGTCGCGTTCGCGCTTTCCGCGCCAGGCGCGTTCGGCGTCGCCTGGGACGAGGACCGGGCTGTCCCAGTCCATCGGCGGAGACTGGGTGGCGTAATCGCTCATGGCGTCGATCTCTTCGGCCATCCAGGCCGGGTCACCGAAGGCGGCCGGGTCGATGAGGATGGAGAAGAGTGAGTTGAGAATGCCGCCGCGGCGCGCTTTGGCCGGCTGGATCGTGCCCGAGCGCGACAGGACGCCGGCCAGAAGCTCACAGGCGAAGGCGAGACCATAGCCCTTATGCCGTGCCATCGGGGTGAGGGCGCCCTTGACCTCGAAATCGCTCATGCCGCTCGGGTCGGTTGTTTCCATGCCGTGCTCATTGAGTAGCGCGCCCTTGGGCACGGTTAGCCCTTTATTGGCGGCGACCCGGACCTTGCCGAGGGCGATACGGCTGGTGGCCATGTCGAGCAGGAAGGGCCCGCGCGTATTGGAGGCGGGAAAACCGATACAGACCGGATTGGTACCGAAACGGGCATCAGATCCGCGGAAGGGCGCGACCAGCGGGGCGTGATCGGTAACGTTGATGAAATGCATCGATGCCAGGCCCTGGGCGCTCAGGCGTTCGGCATAGGCACCGACGCGGCCCAGATGGTGCGCATCGGCCAGTGTGGCGCAGCTCAGACCGTGGGCGCGCGCCTTCGGGGCTGCAAGGGCAAATAACGTCTCCGCGCTGGGCGCGCCCCAGCACGAATGCGCATGCATCTGGGTGAGCACGGTCGTGTCGGTGATCAATTCCGGCTCCCCATCCAGTTTAACCAGACCGGTCTGGGCGTGGCGGATATAGGCGGGCAGCAGGCCGACGCCGTGACTGTCATGACCGCTCAGATTGGCTTCGACGAGATGGTCGGCCACCCGCGCGGCATCCGCTTGCCTGGCCCCGGCCGTCATCAGCAGGCTTTGGGCGAAGGCGGTCAGGTCGGATACGGCGAAGCGGCGTTCATTGGCGATCATGGAGAAGCATCGTCTGAAAATAGGGGGAGCGGACGGGTCGATAAAAACAATTTGCTTTGTTTAGTCGAATATTAACTACACTTGAAAGCCAAACCCGTTCCGTTTTGGCACAGAACCGATTTGAGTAAAATTTTACCAATTTAAGTGATTGAATTTGTTCACGAAAAGAAATTCGCGCCGTGCTGAAAATTTCGCGCTGATTTAAAAGTTTAGCAACCGGTCTTTGGCATTCTTCATCACGTCGAGGCGGCAACAGCCTCGCAGAGATAACCCAGCGTCAGAAGAGGGTAATAAGCCCTGCGGCGCGACTTTGAGATGGATGAGGGAATGTCGATGAAAACGGCAGGTATCATGTTTATTGCAGCGGCCATGACGGCGATGAGCTTCGCGGCTGCACCGGCGAGCGCCCAGGATCGCGAGCGTACAGCTGTGGAAGCACCGTCCTACCCGCGTAGTGCTGAGCGCCGCGGTATCGAAGGTTATGCCGTGGTCCAGTATTCTGTGGCCGAAGACGGCAGCGTTCAGAACGCGACGGTGGTCGATTCCCAGCCGGAAGGTATTTTTGACCGCGCCGTAATCCGCGCCATCGAGGGCTGGGCCTACGCTCCGGCCGCGGCGGTGACCGAAGGAATGGAGCAGCGCTTCGATTTTAATCTGGGCGGCTAAAGTTAATCCAGACAACGCAATTCGGCATCAGAACTGAAACGCGAAAATAACAATAAGAATTCATTTACGGCGGCGCGGTAGCGTCGCCGTGATTTTTTGTAATTGCCGACTCGTTGTCGGGAGGATCTGAGGCCATGAATTCCTTTTTCGCCACCCTGTCTGAGAAGACATCCAGTATCCGCGTTCGTCTGCTTGCCGCCTTCGGGCTGTCGGCGGCAATGACCCTGATCGCGGCCGGTGTTGGCGTGTTTGGATTTAACTCAGCAAACAGCGCGGTCGAGGAAATCTCCAGCCGCTCCATCCCGGAGCTGCAGGCAGCGGCGACGCTGAGTGAAGAAAGCCAGGCTGTCGCCGAGGGGCTACAGGCCTTCGCGCTCTCGCCGACCGTTGAGGCGCGCCTGGCCAATTATACCCGCCTGACCGAAATGCGCGATCGCCTCCTCGCGGACCTTTCGGCCCTGCGTCAGATGTCCGGCAATGCCGAAACCGCCCAGCTTGCGACGGCTGCCCAGGAGCTCGCGACCCTCGTTGATACGATGAATGAGGTTGTCGGTGAGCGCCTGCAGATTCGCGACCGCCGCTGGTATGTAACCAGCCAGGCGCGCGAGGCCCGTATCACCCTCACCGAAAGCGTTGAGGGTGCGCTCGATGACAGCGATGAAGCCGATATCGAAAGCCTTCTGCGCACGCTCGTCGCAGCCAACCAGATCCTGATCCAGTATACCGAGACCGATGTCGCAGCCTCTGCCGGCGAAGTCGATGCGCTGTTCGACGACTTCGACATGGCCCTTGGCGAGCTGGATGTGAACATTGCCATTCTCGGCGCTATCGTGACCGACGAAATGCGCGCCAGCGCCAATGCTCTGCTGAGCTATGGCGAAGGCAATGGCGGCGTTTTTGAACTTCGTAAATCCGAGCTTCAGGCTGTTGCCGAAGCCGAACGCGTCTCCGAAGAAGCCCGTGTCGCCGCTGAAACCCTGCTGGCGCGTGCCGACGACTTCAAAGGCCAGGTTGATGGCCGCGTTGAAGCCGCGACGGCCAATGCCAATAGTGCGGTTCTGACCGGTCGCATTCTGCTGATCGCTATTGCTGCGATCGGCCTTGTGATCGCGGCTGCCATCGCCTGGTTCTATGTCTCCAACATGGTTCTGGCCCGCCTGAGCGCCATGGCCCGCACAATGAGTGCGCTGGCTGAGGGCAATAGCGAAGTCCATCTCGGCTTTACGCCGGGCCGCGACGAGATTGGCGATATGGCGCGCTCCGTTGACGTCTTCCGCCAGAACGCTATCGAGCGGGCTCGCCTGGAAGCGGAAACCGAAGAAGAGCGCCGCATGAAGGAAAAGCGTTCTGCAGCCGTGGAAAGCCTTATCCAGGCCTTCGAAGACGCCTCGACCAGCGCGCTTGGACAGGTCAACGAGGCCGCGACGCAGATGGAAACCGCGGCCCGCGCCATGAGCTCGACTGCTGCGGCGACCACCGGCAAGTCCGCTGCCGTGGCACAGGCCTCGGAAGGGGCGTCCCAGAACGTTCAGACCGTGGCCGCTGCCGCCGAGGAAATGGTGTCCTCGATCGGCGAGATCAGCCAGCAGATTTCCCGCTCCACCGAAATCGCCGGCAATGCCGTCGACCAGGTCGAACAGACCAATGTCGATGTGCAGGCGCTCAATGATGCGGCCAAGAGCATCGATGACATCGTCAACCTGATCAACGACATCGCTGAACAGACCAACCTCCTGGCGCTGAACGCGACCATCGAGGCGGCACGCGCCGGTGAAGCCGGCAAGGGCTTCGCGGTCGTGGCCTCTGAGGTGAAAGCCCTGGCCAGCCAGACGGGCAGTGCGACGCAGAACATCTCCGAGCATATCGGTGGTATCCAGTCTGCGACCTCCAAGGCGGTTGAAGCCATGGGCTCGATCGGCGGCACCATCCATGAGATGAGCGAGATCGCGACGGCCATTGCTGCGGCGATGGAAGAGCAGCGCGCTGCGGCCAGCGAGATCACCCGTTCGGCCCAGGAAGCCGCTGACGGTACCCGCGAGGTCTTCTCCAACATCCAGGAAGTCGATCAGGCGACCTCGGAGACCGGCGAAAGCGCAGGCCAGGTGCTCGAAGCTTCGCTGGCTGTATCGCGACAGTCGGAGACGCTGAAGTCTTCCGTCGAGACCTTCCTTGACGAGGTCCGCACCGCTTAATTGCAGATCAACTGAAATCCGCCACCGCCTGCGGCTTGCCAGCCGCGGGCGGTGCGCGTATATGCCGATCCTCCCTTAGCGGGGAACACGTGTGGCGAGGTAGCTCAGCTGGTTAGAGCGCACGACTCATAATCGTGAGGTCGAGAGTTCAAGTCTCTCCCTCGCCACCACCAAACTCCTTCCCGAGACAGACCAGATCAACTCGCCGTGAAGCGCGCTTCTGTCGCGTTTCCCTCTTGGCGCGGGCGACCTATATCAGCGCTGTGACCAACAGGAGCGGGCGCATGTCCACTGGAACAGTTTTGTCGGTGTTTGCCGGCGCGATCATCATTCTTGCCGGAATTGCCTATCTCGTCGCGGGGGCCAGCATTCTTCCGGAAACCGGAATGAGCGGTCATGGCTGGTTCGCACTGATTCTCGGCTCCGTCGTGTCACTATTGGTCGGAGGCGGGCTCGCCGCTGTACTGATCATCAGTCGCCGCCGCGGTTTCGATGAGGCGGCTCACGAGGTCTATAAAGAGCTGGAAGACCGCTAGAAACGCGTTGAGCCCGGCCTTGGTGCCGAGCTCATCGGGTACCGTCACCGCGCTTGTGAGCGCTTAGTAACGCCGGTCCCGCCGGTCTTCGCGGCGGTCGCGGACGTCTTCGCGGGCATCGCGGATATCCTCGCGAATATCAAAGTAGTCCTCGATCAGATCAGCCGGACCGGTGAAACGCCGGGCGTCACGAATGTCTTCGCGCCGGTCACGGATATCCTCACGTGCATCGCGGCGATCCTCCCGGCGATCAAAGACATCCTCGATGCGGTCGCGGGCGTCATGGGCACGAGGATGATACGGGTGGGCATAAGCCGGCGCTGCTGTGCTGGCCGCTATCAAGGCGATCGCAATGAACTTGTAGGGCATGGCATGTCCTTCACTGTTTGCGTGTCCCTCGCATGAGTCGAACGCAAGGATCAGAACATTCCGTCGGTCGACGCTCAGGCCGCCTTGCGATTCACCCGCCGGTCCATGGCCAAGGCCTCATTAATCGCTGCAAACAGCGCTTCGCGGTCGATCGGTTTGGCGACATGGGCATTCATCCCGGCAGCGCGGCACCGTTCTGCGACGCCCGAGAGCGCATGGGCCGTCAGGGCGATAATCGGCACCGTCGCCGCATCGCTCTGCAGGTCCCGGATAGCGCGTGTGGCCTCCAGGCCGTCCATTACCGGCATTTCCATGTCCATCAGGACAAGATCATAGGCGCGCGCCCTGACCGCCTCCAGCGCCTGTTTGCCGTCGTCGACACAATCCGCCTCTAACCCTTTCAGCTTGAGAAAGCCCTGGGCGACGGCCTGATTGACCGCATTGTCCTCGGCGATGAGGATCCGGGGGGCGGAGGCTGTGGCCTGCTCGACATGCGGCGTTGACGGAGCTGGTGCAACCGTCTCTCCCGCCTTGTGAACCTGCAGCGGGACCTCGAACCAGAAGACCGAGCCTTCGCCTTCCGCCGAGCGGAAGCCGATCGTTCCGCCCATCAATTCGACCAGCCGTTTGCAGATGGCCAATCCCAGCCCGCTACCGCCATGCCGTCGCGTTGTGTCAGCATCAGCCTGGGTAAAGGCGCTGAATAACCCGTCCTGGGCGCTGGAGCAGATGCCGCAGCCGGTGTCGTGGACTTCCAGGCGCATGACCGACCGCTTGCGGCCGATATCGTGAAACGCCATGGAGACGTCGACCGTTCCTTCATCGGTGAACTTGATCGCATTGCCGATGAGATTGAACAGGACCTGTTTGAGCCGGACCGCGTCACCGCGGAATTCCCGTTCGGCCGCACCGTTGACCTCAATGGTAAAATCGACCGTCTTCTGATCGGCCCGGGCCTGCCACAGCGTCTGGGCATCGCGGGCCAGCTGGCCTGGTTCGAAGGGCTGGATATCGAGTTCCATCTTGCCCGCCTCGATCTTGGACAGATCGAGAATGTCATTGAGCAGACGCATCAGGATCTGTCCGCTATCGTCGATCACCCGGACAAACTCGCTCTGATCTTTATCGAGACGGGTCGCAGCCAGTAGCTGGGTAATGCCGAGAACACCGTTCAGCGGGGTGCGGATTTCATGGCTCATCGTGGCCAGGAAGTCCGACTTGGCTTTGGATGCTGCGAGGGCTTCAATCCGGGCCCGTCCGAGCTGCTCGGTCAGGGCGGAGAGTTTGTGATTGCGTTCTTCGGACTCCCGCGCCATGGCGGTGAAGAGTTCCAGCGATGTCCCCACGCCGACGAACTCGCCCTGTCGAACCGCGATGAACCCGTCCATCAGTGCGGACGGCTTGTCTCGTACGATCTGGGTGTTGAGCTCTTCGACCGGCAGCCCGGCCTCGACGATCAGCGGTTCCTTGTTCATCAGGTATGTGATCGGCCGTTTGGAGAACAGCGCCCGGCCATGCCGGTCCGCCATGCGAAGGAAGAACTGATCGCGCGTGACCAGTCCGACAGGCTTGCGGTTGTCCACCACGGCGACAACCAACAGGTCATCATCGTGGGAGAACAGGTCATAGACTTCTTCGCCGCGCGCGGCCGGCGCCACTGTCGGCGCATCCACGAGCACATCACGAACCAAGCGGCTCATACTCACACCCCAAAATCATCCGCAGTAAATATAGGCAGATGGGGGCTTCGTTTTCGTTAAGCGCGCAGCCGGTGAGAAAACAATCGTGAGAGTATCACATGGGCTTAGGTGCTTTGGCCGCAAGCCATTCGAGATAGGGCTGATGCGATCCGTCCGCTTGGATGTCCAGAACGGCGAAGCATGGAACATCATAGGGATGCAGCGTGAGGAAACGCTGGCGCAAGGGCGCCAGGCTGGACGCTGAGGCTTTCAGGATCATCACCGTCTCTCGCTCTTCCTGCACCTCGCCCTCCCAGACATACAGGCTGGTCATTTCCGGCTGGATATTGGCGCAGGCGCACAGGCCGTCACCGACCAGGGTCCGCGCCGCGACGGCGGCACTCTCTGCGTCCGGCCAGGTGGTGTAGATCCAGTGATAGGCGGGCATGGCTATCTCTCCTCGAGGCGCCTATATAACGGCGCCATGACTGATACGTCGAACCTTGAAACCGCGCTGGTGCTGTTCTCCGGCGGCCAGGACAGCGCCACCTGCCTCGCCTGGGCGCTGGATCGCTATGCCCGTGTCGAGACGGTCGGCTTTGAATATGGCCAGCGTCACGGTGTTGAAATGCAGGCCCGGCTCGATGTCCGTGGCTCCATGGCGGCACAGTTTCCGCATTGGGGCGAGCGGCTGGGCGAGGATTATGTGATCGACCTCGCCGGCTATGGAGCGATCGCCGAAAGCGCCCTGACCGCTGACCGGGCCATCGAGATGCAGGAAAACGGCCTGCCTTCGACCTTCGTGCCCGGCCGCAATCTGGTCTTCCTCACGGTGGCCTCCGCGCTGGCGTATCGCCGCGGGCATGACGTCATGGTGGGCGGAATGTGCGAGACGGATTTCTCCGGTTATCCCGATTGCCGGCGCGAGACGATAGATGCCATGCAATCGGCCCTGTCGCTGGGTCTGGATCGCAAGATCGCGCTGGAAACGCCGCTCATGTTTATCGACAAGAGCGAAACCTGGGCCCTGGCGCACAAGCTCGGCGGTGCGGAACTGGTTGAGCTGATCCGCCATGACACCCATACCTGCTATACCGGCGACCGCTCTACGCTGCACGCGTGGGGGCATGGCTGCGGTGTTTGTCCGGCCTGTGAGCTGCGCGCTCGCGGCTGGGAAGGGTGGACGCAGGCCGCATGACCTACTCCGTCAAGGAAATCTTCCTCACCGTCCAGGGTGAGGGTGCCCAGGCCGGCCGACCGGCCGTATTCATGCGCTTTGCCGGCTGTAATCTCTGGAGCGGCCGTGAAGCCGATCGTGCCAGTGCGATCTGCCGTTTCTGTGACACTGATTTCGTCGGCACGGACGGGCCGGGCGGCGGCAAGTTCGTCGACGCGGCCAGCCTGGCCGAGACGGTGGCGTCCTACTGGCCGGGTGGCGGGACGCCCCTGGTCGTCTGCACCGGTGGTGAGCCGCTGTTACAGCTGGACACGCCGCTGATTGACGCCCTGCACGCAGCCGGGTTCGAGATCGCGGTGGAGACCAACGGAACGGTGAAAGCTCCGGCGGGGATCGACTGGATTACCGTCAGCCCGAAAGCCACCGCAGAGGTCATTCAGACCCGTGGTGATGAGCTGAAACTGGTTTATCCGCAGGACGAGATCAAACCGGAAGACGTCGAGCATCTCGACTTCAAGCGCTTCTCGCTTCAGCCCATGGATGGTCCGGCGATGATGGAGAATGCCCAGGCGGCGTTTGAATACTGTCTTCAACACCCCAAATGGGTGCTCAGCCTGCAGACCCATAAATGGATCGGCGCGCCCTGATTTCGGGTTATGCGTCAGACAGGAAAAAAGGGCCTGCCCGACGGCAAGCCCTTTTTTGTGTCAGATCGCTGTCAGCGGATCATGACCCGGCGCGGAGGTGATCGTGTACATCACCGCGAACGCGACGGGAAAAGCGGTCAAAGGCTTTGCGGGCATCATACCAGGTCGATGCGCCATAGACTTCGCGCAGGCTTGAAGAGGACCAGGAATACTCGAAATCCTCGATCACCGAGCCGTCAGCACTGACCAGCACCGCTTCAAGATCGGCACCGCCCAAGCTGATGCTCTGCGAGGACAAGCCTACCCGGTCGCGCAATTGCTGGAAGGTCGGCCGGTTCGGCTCGGCGTCCAACAGGGTCACTTCCAGCCGCGTGCCGTCAGCCATTTCGATACCGCGCAGGGCCTGCTCCAGATCCTGTGTGAGGTAACCGGCCAGGCGCTCCAGCTCGCGTTCGCCATATTCATCGGCTTTCTCGAGCAATTCATCGCCAAAAGCGATCGGGGCAATATCAATAGGTTCATCCGCCAGCGCTGCACCGGACATGGCAGCGGCAGCAAGGCAGGCTAGAATAGTGCGCGTCATAGGCGCCTCCGTTTGCTTTACCCATCCCTCGAAAGGCGATGCTAGCAAACGTTGCAGGCGGATGTCACGTTAACGATGGCAGGCAAGTTGACGCGCTGTGGCGGTGTCCTCAGCGATCGTCATCATCATCGTCCCCGCCCGGGGTGACGACGTCGATCGCTGCGCCGGTTACATCAACGGCCGCTTCGACTGTATTGCCCACGGTACCGATAGCGACATCGGCGGCCAGGCTGGCAGCGCCGATGGCGAGACAGCCATTCAGGGCCGGAGCAGCGAGAAGCAGAAAAACAAGCGGGCGAAGCCGGCGCATGGAAACCTCCAGGGATCGATGCACCAGACTTCGCCTACTCCTATTGCGGAAGTGTGAAAACCGCCGCCTTATTGCTGCTGATTACTTGGTTTCCACCAGCACCAGCTCGGTGTCTTCATCGGCCTCGATGACGATCTCGCCGACATCGCGGATCGCGGCACCATCACGGGCCTTGAGGCTTTCACCATTGACCGTGGCCGAACCTGTGGCCAGGACCAGATAGGCTTGGCGGTCCTGGGGCAGGGCGTGGGTGACGGTCTTGCCGGCTTCAACCGTGGCGCCGAGCACTTTGGCATCGGCGCGGATCATCAGCCCGCCATCGCGCTCCGGATTGCCCGAGGCGAGGACGACAAAATCACCGGCGCTCTCGCCCTTGGGAAACTCCATCGCATCCCAGCGCGGTTCACCGCCGGAGGTTTCCGGGATGATCCAGATCTGGAAGATCCGGGTCAGTTCATCCTCGCGGTTGAACTCGGAATGGTAGATGCCCGAACCGGCCGACATGACCTGGACATCGCCGGCTTCGGTGCGGCCTTCATTGCCCAGATTGTCGCGGTGGGTAATGGCGCCGTCGCGGACATAGGTGATGATTTCCATATCCTTGTGCGGGTGCGGCGCGAAGCCTTCGCCCGGCTGGATTTCATCATCATTCCAGACGCGCAAAGCGCCCCATCCGATCCGCTTCGGGTCAAAATAACCGCCGAAGCTGAAATGGTGTTTGGCGTTCAGCCACTCATTTTGAAAGCGGCCAAGGCTGTCAAAGGAACGTTTCTCGATCATGGTTTTGCTCCCTGCGTTTCGTGTTGACGCAGAGATAGGCCGCCGCTCGCTTGCGATAAACGGGCGGTGCGGACGCTGTTAGTTTCCGTGGAGGAAACAATGCCGGCTAGCGGCCTTCACGCCACCAGCCCAGACCCATCAGCGTCGCGATGATCAGGACGAGGAGCAGGGCGGGCATGATCGGGGTCTGGGTAGAGGCGCGGACGATATAGCGTTCATTGCGCTTGAGACCGAGCCAGTTGCGGCCGGCCTGGTCGCCGCTGGCGCGTGTCCGGCGGATATCAGGCAGGCGCAGGCTGTCACCCTCGCCGATATAGTACTGACCGCCGCCGGTGGCATCGACGAAGGGGTCGAGCACGTCCGGGGTCGGGCGCAGATCGGCATATTCCAGCGGATTGAGCGGACCGAGAGCCGCGACCGTGGTCAGATCGCCCGAGCGCAGCCGCACAATGCCGGCGCCTTCCGCTTCGATAGCCGCAGCAAAACGGCCGGTCGCGGTCTCGCTCATATCGAGCACATCCTGTTGCCCATCCGGCCAGGTGACCTGGAGCGGCGGTGCGGCACCGGCGAGTGTGACGCGATCCGCTCGCAGCTCTCCATCGACAATGCTGGCGGTCAGGCGTTCCTCATCAAGCTCCGGTTCGCGCATCAGCCAGTGGGCGACGCGGCGGAACATTTCCGCATAGGGTCCGCCGCCCTCAAAGCCGCGTGACCAGAGCCAGGTCTGATCCGACATCACCATGGCGGCGCGGCCTTGTCCGGAGCGATCAAGGACCAGAAGCGGATTGCCATCCGGGGCCTCTAGCAGGGTCTGGCCGGACAGGGCGGTGCCGTTGATACGGCGCAGCCAGCGTCCCCAACTGGGGTCCTCGCCGCCGCCTTCCAGTCCTGTTGTGACCGGATGTCGGAGGCCTAATAGTGTTGATTGCGGGGTGAATCCGCCCTCGCTCAGCGTCCCTGTCGGGCGCACCGGGAGAACTGATGCGAGCGGCGTGCGGAACAGGCTCGGGCGGCCGGCAAAGGGCGGGCCGGCGGTGACCAGCAGCGCGCCACCATTTTCGACATAGCGGGCGATATTGTCGAAATAGAGTGGCGGCATGATGTTGCGCCGGTAATAGCGGTCGAAGATCACCAGATCGAACTCGGCCAGGCGTTCCACGAACAATTCCTGGACCGGGAAGGCGATCAGCGCGAGCTCATCCACCGGCGTGGTGTCGCGGCGATCCGGCGGCCGCAGGATGGTGAAGTGCACAAGATCGACGGACGGGTCGGATTTGAGCAGGTCACGCCAGGCGCGGGCACCATTATGCGGCTCGCCGGTGACCAGCAGTACGCGCAGACGGTCGCGCACGCCGTTCACATTGGCGGCGGCCCGGTTATTGATCAGCGACAGTTCCTGTGGTCCGGCGGCAACCTCGATCTCGATGACATTCTGGCCGCGACGCTCCACCGGCACGCTGACCGGGATGGTGCGGCCGATCGGGATATTGTGGACCTGCGCCTCGCCGCCCTCAAAGCGGAACTCGACCCGGGCCGTGCCGGTCACGCCCTCATCCTCGATACGGATGGTGAAATTCACGGTCTGGCCGACAATACCGTAGCGCGGGGCCTCCTCGATGATCAGTCGGCGATCCCCGGCATTGCGATCCCCCGGCATGGCCTGGTGCAGCGGGGCATCCAGGTTGAGCGCGTCCGCGTCGGTCGGCGCATCATGTACCTGTCCGTCCGTCGCCATCACGACACCGGCGAGCCGGTCCTGCGGAACGCTGGCCAGGGCCTGGTTGAGGGCATCGAACACCCGCGACCCGTCCGTGCCTTCGCGCGCCTCGACTTCAACGAGGTCGAGCAGGGGATCGGCTTCCGCCGCCGCGCGCATGCGCTGGGCCAGGCTGTCAGCGGCGGCCTCGCGCTCGCCGATGCGCATGGAGGCGCTGGTATCGGTCACCAGGACGGCGATATCGGCGAGCGGGTCGCGTTCTTCTTCGACCAGCGAGGGATTGGCGAGGGCCAGTCCCACCACGGCCAGCGCCAAGCCGCGCCACAGCCAGCCGGACAGGCGTTGCAGCGCGCCCGCAATAAGCACGGCAAAGCCAAGCCCCAAAAGGCCGAACAGCCAGGGCGCCGGGATCAGCGGCGCGAAATCGATCGTCGTCGCCATCATTGTCCGAGCCGCTCCAGAATATCGGGGATGTGGACCTGGTCCGCCTTGTAATTGCCGGTCAGGGCATACATGGCGACATTGATGCCGAAACGCTGGGCCAGTTCGCGCTGGCGCTCGCCGCCATCGACCGGTGCCATCGGGCGGCCGTTTTCATCCACTGCCCAGGCCGAAGCCCAGTCATGGGCGCCGATGATGACGCCGGAGGTACCGTCGCGCGAGGCGCCGTCCGGATTGGCCTCGACCCAGACCGGGCTGCCGGAGAAGCGCCCCGGAAATTCCTGCAACAGGTAGAAGCTGCGGGTGAGGACGTGGTCGGAGGAGATCTGCGCCAGCGGCGGGATATCGATACTGTCCAGAATGGTGATCAGGCCCGGATGCGGCGCCCCGGCACGCAGGGCTGCGACATCGGCGTCCTGGGTGTCAAAGATAATCAGGCCGCCGCCCTGGAGGTAGGCGGTGATGCGCGCGGCTGCCTCTTCGGAGAGCTCGGCCGCATCGCGCTCGACCGGCCAATAGATCATCGGGAAGAAAATCAGCTCATCGGTTTCCGGATTGACGGCCATCGGCGTGCCCGGCTCCATGGCGCTGCGGCGTGTGAGCTGTTGGCTCAGACCGGTAAGCCCGGCCCGGCTGCGATTGTCGATGACGCTGTCACCGGTGGGCACATAGGCAAAGCGCAGGTCCAGAGCAGCTTCGAGGACATAGGCGTCGGCCTCCTGGGCGTCGGCAACAGGCATGGCCGGCATCAGGAAAACCGCCGCTGCTCCCGCTGCTGCGGTGGCGCCGAAGGGCAGGCGGATACGGCCGGCCAGGCCCAGGGCAATCAATACATCCAGGATCATCATGATGAGAGCCGCAACCAGGAGAGGGGTTTCAAAGCGTAACGGGCGCGGACCGTCAAAGCCGGCAAAGATCGCGCCGGGCAGGTCGCGCGGCAGGGGTGCCAGGGCGAAATCGGCCGGTACGGTATTGAGCGCCTGTACCGCAGCGCCGAGCCGGTAGAGACCGGGCGGAGCCGAGGGGCTGACGCGGGTCTGGCTGAATGTTTCAGCCGGGATCGGGCGGGCGCTGACCGGTGCATTGGCCAGCTGGCCGCCGGCATCGAGTGCCTGGGAGATCGACCAGGCGCCACTCAGGGAGGCGCTGACCTCGCCGCCTTCGGCCAGTCCCAGAACACGTTCCAGCATGCGCGGGAACAGACCGGACAGCGGCAGGTCCGACCAGGTCGGGCCAGCGGTGACATGGAACAGGACGATCCAGCCTCGTCCCCGGCGCTGCGCCGTGACCAGAGGAGTGCCGTCTTCCAGGCGAGCCCAGACGCGATCCGGTGTTGCGCTGCCCGGCTCGGCCAGAACCTGGCTGTCGATCGTGGCGCTGGCATCAGCGGGAAGACCGGCAAAGGGCGATTGCGCGCCGAAGGCGGCCATGCGCTGGGGTTCTTCCCAGTTCAGCGCCCCGCCCAGCAAACGGCCGCCCTGGCGCAGGTCGACCGGCAGCAGGTCGTCGCCGCGCGCGGCCAGACGCGGGCCAGCGAAACGGATCAGGAGGCCACCCTCGAGGACAAAATCACTGATGCGCTCATCATCGCTGCGCGCATCATCGACCATGACCAGGACAGCCGGCGGTTCTTCCAGCAGCGCATCCAGATCACCGCGATAGGGTACGGAGACCGGAGTAATAGCGCTTTCGACATAGTGGAGGTCGGACAGCAGCGGCTGGCCGTCATCAGCATTGGCTTCGATCAGTCCAACGCGCGGCCGCTGCCAGCGATCGCCAAGCAGGCGTACGGATCCGGCACCCGGCCGGGCATCAACGCGCAGGCTGGCAATTCGATTACGCAGATCCAGCGGCAGGGCGATATCGACACTGGTCGTGCCCGAACCACCATCGAAGATGGCTGGCGCACGGGCCAGGGCGCGCCCGTCCTGGCCGAGGGCGACGATATCGACGCTCATCGGCAGATCGGCTGCGGCGCGGCGCACCGTCACGCGCAGGCCTTCTGTTGTGGCTTCCGGTGCATCGATTGCCAAAGGTGCGCGACCGGCATCGGGTTCGATCACGCGGACAGAGCCGAGATCGTTCAGTGTCCCGGCCAGATCGCGGGCGCCGCTATCATCCAGCCCGTTTGATAGCCAGGTGACGGCCAGGGGGCCCGTCAGCGCGTCGCCGGATACAGCGTCTTCAATACGTTCTGCCAGCGCTGTGCGGTCAGCGAACCAGGGTTGCGGTCCGGCGCTGCTGAGCAGGCGGCGGGCGCTGTCGGCACTGTCCAGGCGCAGAGGCAGCGGGGCGTCGACGGCGGGTGCGGTTACGGCCAAGGCAACGCTGCGCCCGTCCCGGTCAGCCTCGTCGATCAGCCGTGCGGCCAGGCGTTCCATCTCGCTCCAGGCCGTCGCCGAGGCCCAGCCATTATCCATCACGATCAGGATCGGCCGGTCTTCAATCTCGACAGCCGGAGGTGTCCAGACCGGCCGGGCCAACCCGATAATGATCAGTGCTGCGATCAAAAGACGGAACAGGACCAGCCACCACGGGGCATGATGCGGGGTTTCATTATCGTCCGGCGCATCGCGCAGCAGGCGCAGAGGCGGAAAAACGGCCCGCTTGGGCGCCGGCGGCGTGGCCCGCAGCAACAGCCAAAGTGCAGGCAGGGTCAAAAGACCGGCCAGGGCCCAGGGGGCGGCAAAGCTCAAAGGTCCAAAGCTCAGCACATCAGGCCTCCCGCGCCAGGGCGCGATAGAGCGCCAGGACGGCACTGGTCGCCGGGCGGTCGGTGCGGTGGGTGACGAGAGCCCAGCCACGGCTGCGGGCCAGCTCGGCCAGAGCCTCGCCGTGTTCGCGCCAGCGCGTACGATAGGTTTTGCGCGCTTCCTCGGCACGGCCGAAGAGAAGGCTGTCACCCGCTTCAGCCGGTTCAAACCGGGTACGGCCGGAATAGGGGAAGTCCTCCTCCGCCGGATCGACGATACGCAGCAGAACACCCTGGCATTCCTGCGCCGTGAAGCGGCTCATGCGCGCATGCCAGGTTTCAATGGGGTCGAGGAAATCACTGGCCAGAACGACACGGCCATAGCGCGAGATATGAGGGGCTTCCACCGAGCCCATCGCGCCCGGTCCCAAAGCCAGGCGCCGCGAGGTACGTTCAAGGCCGAGTGCCCCTGTACGCGGTACCGCGCTCTCGCCGAGAACGGAAACGCGTTCTCCGCCCTGGGTCAAAAGCGCTGCGACAGCGATCTGGCAGACCGCGGCGCGGTCGGCTTTTTGCGGCACATGCTTGGACGAGGCAAAGCGCATGGAGGCGCTGCCATCGCGCCAGAGCCAGATCGTATTGGCGGCTTCCCACTCGTTTTGCCGGACGAAAAGCTGATCTGAGCGTGCCGATTGGCGCCAGTCGATCGCGGCGCGGCCGTCCTCGGGACGATGATGGCGGTATTGCCAGAAGGTCTCACCCACACCGGAGCGGCGACGTCCGTGCACACCCTGGGCGACCGTCGCGGCAATACGCTCGGCTTCGGCCAGGAGGGCCGGCAGGCTGGCGGCCGCCTCTTCGCCTTCGTGGCGAAGCTTGACGACCTGCGCCTCCTTATGTCGGTCGACGCCGCGGGCCATGTGATCAGGCGGCCTGGTCAGCCAAGGTCTTGATCAGGCCTTCCAGCGTGTGCCCGTCGGCACGCGCAGCGAAGGACAGGGCCATGCGGTGTTTCAGAACCGGCTCGGCCAGCGCGGCAACGTCTTCCGTCGACGGCGCAAGGCGGCCTTGCAGCAGCGCCCGGGCGCGGCAAGCGAGCATCAGTGCCTGACCGGCGCGCGGGCCGGGGCCCCAGGCGACGCCGTCACGCACAGCTTCGATCTCGCTTTCGTCGGGACGGGCAAGGCGCAGCAGATCGAGAATGGCTTCAAGCACTTTCTCGCCGACCGGGAGGCGGCGGACGAGCGATTGAAGCTTGATGATCTCTTCGGCGTCGAGGATGGCTTCGGCATGGGCCTCGTCGGCGCCTGTCGTGGCCAGAAGCACGGCGCGCTCGGCATCGCGCTCGGGATAGGGAATATCGACGCGCAGCAGGAAGCGGTCGAGCTGGGCCTCGGGCAGCGGATAGGTGCCTTCCTGCTCGATCGGGTTCTGGGTCGCCAGCACATGGAAGGGGTGCGGCAGGTCGTGGCGCTCGCCGGCAACCGTGACATGGCCTTCCTGCATGGCCTGCAGGAGCGCGGCCTGGGTGCGCGGGCTGGCGCGGTTGATCTCGTCCGCCATCAGGAGGCGGCAGAAGACCGGACCGGCGAGGAAGCGGAAATGACGCTTGCCATCATCGCTCTCTTCGAGAATTTCCGAGCCGAGGATATCGGCCGGCATCAGGTCCGGTGTAAACTGGATGCGCTTGGTGTCGAGTCCGGTTGCGATCGCGATGGTCTGGACCAGCTTGGTCTTGGCCAGGCCAGGTGCGCCGACGAGCAGGGCATGACCACCGGAAAGGATCGCCGTGAGGCAGAGATCGACTTCATTCTCGAGGCCGAAAATCACCCGTCCAATCGAGGATTTGACCGCTTTCAGGCGCTCTGTCGCTGCATCCGCTTCGGCAATCAGCTCCGCACCGGCTTCATGTCTGTCTGTCATCGCACTAAATTCCTTCGCCACACGGTTGATTTATAGACCAGGATGCAAACGTCGAGGATGACGTTGCACACACGAGGTGTCCATGCCTGAAGACGAGCAAACGCCGGATGCATTGCAGTCCCTGCTGCAAGCTGCCGAGACAGCAGGCGAGGGTCTGCCGCCAGTCGATCGCTGGAATCCGCAGTATTGCGGTGAAATGGATATGGTCATCCGGCGCGATGGCTCCTGGTGGCATGAGGGAACACGGATTACGCGCGACCGTCTGATACGCTTGTTTTCAACGATCTTGCGGAAAGATGACGACGGCATTCATTATCTCGTTACGCCGGTAGAGAAGATCTCGATCACCGTCGAGGAAGCGCCCTTTGTAGCCGTGCGAGTCGACGCTGCTGGTGCGGGGAAGGAACAAACCCTGTTCTTCACAACAAATTTTGGTGATCTGACCCAAGCGGGGCCGGACCGGCCGATCGATGTGCGAAGCGATAAGGACACGGGAGAGCCGACACCGCGCGTCCGGGTTCGCGGTCGCCTGGATGCCTTGATGACACGTCCTGTCTTCTACGAGCTCGCTGAATTGGCGGTTGAGCATGACGGGGAACTCGGCGTCTGGAGCGGCGGGGCGTTTTTCCCGCTGGGAGCCGTGCATGCCTGAAACCCAAGCGCTTGAGGATTTTCTCCGGGCCAAGCTGGACCCGGTCGAGAGCCGTGCAGAGTTCCCTGCGCGCGGCGATGGCGATCTAAATGGATCGCCGTCACCGACCGGGCGCGAGCTGCGCCCGGCCGCCGTGCTGGCTCCGCTGATCCTGCATGACGGCGCGCCGCGTTTCCTGTTCACTGAACGGGCGGCCCACCTGTCAAAACATGCCGGGCAGATCAGCTTTCCCGGCGGCCGTATTGATCCCGGCGATGCTACGCCGGCCGATGCCGCCTTGCGTGAGCTGGAAGAGGAGGTCGGCATTGCCCCGGGCTATGTCGATCTGGTCGGCCGTTTCGATGCCTATGAGACGGTGACCGGCTTCTCGGTGACGCCGTTCGTCGGCATTGTCCGGCCCGGGTTCAGTCTGCGGCCTGACCCTGGAGAAGTCGCGGATGTGTTTGAAGCACCGTATGATTTCCTGATGAATCCAGCCAATCATCAGCGCCAGTCGCGCGAATGGCAGGGGGTGCGACGCTATTTCTATGCCATGCCCTGGCAGGAGCGCTATATCTGGGGGGCAACCGCAGGCATGCTCAAATCCCTGCACGACCGGCTATACGGGTAAAACATGACACGCATCCTCCTGCTTCAGATCGCGTCCTTCCTGCTGCCCTTCGCGCTGTTCCTGATTTGGCGCTGGCAGCGCACCAGCGACAAGCCGGTGACGCCAACACCCGTGCTCAAGCTCAGCGCAGCAGGCGCTGTGCTGGTTATGATCGTTATGATCGTGCTGGTGCTTTTCGACGATTCCAGAGCCGGCCATCAAGGTCAGGACTATATCCCGCCCCGACTGGTCGATGGCGAAATCCAGCCGGGTTATTTTGTTGATAGCGGCACGGTGGACCAGGACCCGGATGAGGATCAGGACGAGGAGCCTGAGGACCCGCCGGCCGGTCGGTGATGTCGGTCCGCCTTGATCCACAAACGCAGGCCTGGATGTGCCAGGCCAATACGCGTGCTGTGACCGCAGCTCTGGAGGCTGCGCGACCCGGCGCGTCGCGCTATGTCGGTGGATGCGTGCGCAATGCTTTGCTGGGCGCGCCGGTGGCTGATGTCGATATTGCGACGCAGATGAAACCGGACGAGGTCCTGGCCGCGGCCCGGGCGGCGGGCCTCAAAGCGGTCCCGACCGGTATCGAGCACGGCACCGTCACGATCATCTCCGGAGGAGAACCCTTCGAAGTCACCAGCTTGCGCCGTGATGTCGAGACCGATGGCCGCCGTGCGGTGGTCGCCTTCACTGAAGACTGGGCCGAGGATGCCGAGCGCCGCGACTTCCGCCTCAATGCGCTCTACGCAGATTTCCACGGAATAATTCATGACCCGACAGGCGGTCTGAATGACCTTGAAGCGAGGCGTTTCGTCTTTGTCGGGGACGCACGCGACCGGATCCGCGAGGATTATCTGCGCGCCCTTCGCTTCTTCCGCTTCCAGGCCTGGTATGGCGAAGCACAGGCGGATCCGCATGCTCTGGCAGCGATATCCGAGCTCAAGGCCGGGCTGTCGACGCTTTCGGTAGAACGGGTCTGGTCGGAATTGAAGAAGCTGCTCGCGGCGCCGGACCCGCGCCATGCGCTCAAGCAGATGCAGGAGCTTGGTCTTCTGCAGCAACTTTTGGAAGTGAACGGATCCTTAAGAGTCCTGACCGCAATCATTGATCAAGATGTAGAATACGGATTAGCGCCCGATTCGCTGTTGCGGTTTGTGGCGCTGGCCGATGGCGGACCGGAA
>NZ_JASBRQ010000046.1 GCF_030149425.1 Maricaulis sp.
AGTAGCGCATGCCCAGTCCGAAAGCGGACCAGAAGTCCAGGAGGAGCGCGCCGCGAATGGCTTGTTGGATACGGCTCATGAGCTTTACCCTTACGTTCCGTAGACGATGTAGGCGCCAACCAGGGCGACTGCGACGAGAGAAGCCGGCAGGAAGATTTTCCAGCCCAGGCGCATCAGCTGGTCATAGCGGTAACGCGGGACCAGGGCCTTCACCATCGCGAACATGAAGAAGAAGAAGACGACCTTGATGGCGAACCAGAAGAAGTACCACAGGCTCGACAGAAGATACGGCCACTCCGACGTATCCAGCTCGATCGGCGGGTTCCAGCCCCCGAAGAAGAGGATGGTCGTCATCGCACACATCAGGACGATGTTGAGATACTCACCGATCATGAACAGCAGGTACGGGGTCGAGGAATACTCGACCTGGTAACCGGCCACGAGCTCGGATTCAGCTTCCGGCAGGTCGAACGGCGGACGGTTGGTCTCGGCCAGGGCCGAGATGAAGAAGATCACCGCCATCGGGATCATGACCAGGAACATCGGCACCGGGAAGGTGTGGCCCGCCAGGAGGTTCCAGTTCCAGAACCCGCCGGCCTGCTGCTCGACGATGGTCGTCAGGCTCATCGAACCGGCAAACAGGAGCACGGTGACGATGATGAAGCCGATGGAGACCTCGTAGGAGACCATCTGCGCGGCTGAACGCAGCGCGCCGAGGAAGGGGTATTTCGAGTTCGAGGCCCAGCCGCCGATGATGATGCCGTAAACACCCAGAGACGACATCGCGAACAGGTAGAGAATACCGACATTGATGTCCGCAATGACCCAGCCCGGGGCCACCGGCACAACAGCCCAGGTGACGAAGGCCAGGATCAGCGTGATCAGCGGGGCCAGGAGGTAGAGCGTGCGGTCCGCACCGGCCGGAACGACAATTTCCTTGAATACGAATTTGAAGAAATCCGCGAAGGATTGCAGCAGACCGAAGGCGCCAACGACGTTCGGGCCCTTGCGCATCTGCACCGCGGCCCAGACTTTCCGGTCCATCAGCAGCAGGAACGCCAGCGACAGGAGCAGGACGATCATGAAGCCCAGGATCTGCAGTACGGCCATGCCGAACCCGCCCCAGGCGCCGAATTGTGCAACGAAATCCGTCATTGCGCCCTACTCCGCTGCGACCTTGGCCGGTTCGGTCTTGAGGGCGGAACAAGCCGCCAGCGTTTCCGAAGCCCGCGCGATCGGGTTGGTGAAATAGAAGTTGGTGACAGCCGGCTTGAAAGCCTCATCCGCCACATCGCCGGCCGCGCCGATCGACTTGGCGTCGAAATCGGCAGCGCTGGCAGCGCCCGGCGCATGATCGATACCGGCGAGAACCGGATGGTCCTCGAACAGTTTCATGCGCAATTGCTCAAGATTGTCGTACGGCAGGGTTTTGCCGAGACGCTCGGACAGGGCCCGGAAAATGGCCCAGTTCTCTTTCGCCTCACCTTTCGGGAAGACAGAGCGATAGGCCAGCTGAACCCGGCCCTCGGTATTGACGAAAATCCCGTCCTGTTCGGTCCAGGCTGCGCCCGGCAGGATGAGATCAGCACGGTGCGCACCATTATCGCCATGGCTGCCGACATAGATGACGAACGCATCGCCGAAGCTGGACATGTCGAGCTCGTCTGCACCGAGCAGGACGACCGTATCCATGGCGTTGGACTGCATTGCCGCCACATCGTGACCGCCCTCGCCCGGAATAAAGCCGAGATCGAGACCGCCGACGCGGGAGGCCGCCGTGTGCAGTACGTTGAAACCGTTCCAGCCGTCCTTGACCGCACCAATGCTGTCGGCGAGGTCACCGGCCGCATTGAGGATGGCCGCGCCATCACCGCGGGTCAGAGCACCGGAGCCGAGAATGATCATCGGACGCTCGGCGTCCTTCAGCGTCTTGATGAAGCCGGAACGCTTGCGCTTGAGACCGGCCAGATCCGCTGCCGACGTGCCGAGGTGCTCGTACTCGTAAGACAGATCAACCGCTTCGCCGATAACCGCGACCTGGGTGTCGTTATTAAGCCAGGTCTTGCGGATACGGGCATTGATGATGGCTGCTTCGGTGCGCGGGTCGGCACCGACGATGAGGATGGCATCCGCCTCCTCGATGCCAGCGATCGTGGTGTTGAAGAGATAGCCTTCGCGCGCACCGCCACCGACCTTGGCGCCATCCTGGCGGCAATCGATCGAAGCGATCCCGAGCGCATCGGCGAGGTCCTTGACCGCCTTGAGCTCTTCAACCGAGTTCAGGTCACCGGCAATAACGCCGATCTTGGAAGCGTCGCCACCGAGCTTTTCAGCCGCCACGGAAAGCGCTTCAGACCAGTCGGCCGGGCGCAGCTTGCCGTTTTCGCGAACATAAGGACGATCGAGACGCTGCTTGCCGAGGCCTTCCCAGGCATAGCGCGTCTTGTCCGAAATCCATTCCTCGTTCACGCCTTCATGCGTGCGCGGCAGGATGCGCAGAACGGCCGTGCCGCGATTGTCGACGCGGATATTGGAACCGACCGCATCCATCACATCGATGGTTTCGGTCTTGTTCAGCTCCCACGGACGCGCGTTGAAAGCGTAAGGCTTGGAGGTCAGCGCGCCGACCGGGCACAGGTCGATGACATTGCCGGACAGTTCCGAGGTGACGGCATTTTCCAGATAGGTCGTGATCTCGGCATCTTCGCCGCGACCGATCATGCCGATTTCCGGCACGCCCGCGACCTCGGTCACGAAACGGACGCAACGCGTACACTGGATGCAGCGCGTCATTTCCGTCTTGATGATCGGACCCATTTCCTTGTCTTCGACCGCGCGCTTGTTTTCCGGGAAGCGCGAGCCGGTACGGCCATAGGCCAGGGCCTGGTCCTGCAGGTCGCATTCACCGCCCTGGTCACAGATCGGGCAATCGAGCGGGTGGTTGATGAGCAAGAACTCCATCACCCCTTCGCGTGCCTTCTTGACCATCGGCGACAGCGTATTCATCGCCGGCGGTTCACCGTTCGGGCCGCCGCGCATATCGCGCACCTGCATGGCACAGGATGCGGCCGGCTTCGGCGCACCGACGAGCTCGACCAGGCACATCCGGCAGTTACCGGCGACCGAGAGACGCTCGTGATAGCAAAAGCGCGGGATTTCCCGGCCAGCCGCCTCGGCGGCCTGCAGCAGCGTGTAGGAATTCGGAACTTCGATTTCCTCGCCGTCGACAACAATTTTGCGGAGATCTTCGCTCATGGCTTATTCTTTCGCCTTCAACAGGGCCGAAACTTCCTCGATAGACGTCTGGAGCTTGATTTCGCCGAGATAGCTGGTCTCGGGAAGGAAAGTCACGGTGGCACCACCCTTGTCGTTCTCGCGAACGGACGCGATGCAGTCGACGCGCAGGATGAGCTTCTCACCCTGGTGCGAGATGACATGCATGAAGCGTGGATCACCGATGAACTTCATCGCGCTTACTCCGCCGCCACAGCCTGCGAGACAAACACCGGCTTGCCTTCGCGATAATTATTGATCCGCTCTTCGATTTCAGAGCGGAAATGACGGATCAGGCCCTGGACCGGCCAGGCGGCCGCGTCACCCAGGGCGCAGATCGTGTGACCTTCAACCTGACCGGCAACGTCCAGGAGCATGTCGATCTCTTCGATCGTCGACTCGCCCGCAGCCATGCGGGTCAAGACGCGCCACATCCAGCCCGTACCCTCACGGCACGGCGTACACTGGCCGCAGCTTTCGTGACGGTAGAAATAGGAAATCCGCGCGATCGCCTTCACCACGTCGGTAGACTTGTCCATGACGATGACGGCTGCGGTGCCGAGGCCGGACTTGTGCGCCGAGAGCGCATCAAAATCCATCAGCACATCGTCGCAGATGTCTTTGGGCAGCAGCGAGACCGAGGATCCGCCGGGGATCACGGCTTTGACATTGTCCCAACCGCCGCGCACGCCGCCGGCATGGGTCTCGATGAGCGTGCGCATCGGGATCGACATGACTTCTTCGACGTTACAGGGATTGTTCACATGGCCGGAGATCGAGAAGATCTTGGTGCCGACATTGCGCTCGCGGCCAAAGCTCGCGAACCATTCTGCGCCGCGGCGCAGAATGGTACCGGCCACAGCAATGGATTCGACATTGTTGACGGTCGTCGGGCAGCCATAAAGGCCCGCATTGGCCGGGAATGGCGGCTTCAGGCGCGGCTGGCCCTTCTTGCCTTCCAGGCTTTCCAGCAGAGCCGTTTCCTCGCCGCAGATATAAGCGCCGGCGCCGTGATGGATATAGACGTGGAACGGCCAGCCATGGACGTTCTTCTCGCCGATCAGCTTGGCCTCATAGGCCTCCTTGACGGCTTTCTCCATCGCCAGGCGTTCGGTGACGTACTCGCCGCGCAGATAGATGTAGCAAGCATGCGCCTGCATCGCGAAGGAGGCGATCAGGCAGCCTTCGATCAGCAGGTGCGGATCATGACGCATGATCTCGCGGTCCTTACACGTGCCCGGCTCGGATTCGTCGGCATTGACGACGAGATAATGCGGGCGCGCGCCCACTTCCTTGGGCATGAAGGACCATTTCAGACCGGTCGGGAAACCGGCGCCGCCGCGGCCGCGCAGGCCCGAAGCCTTCATCTGGTCAATGATCCAGTCACGGCCCATGTCCAGCATGTCCTTGGTGCCATTCCAGGCACCGCGTTGCTGGGCTGCGTCCAGACCCGGGCTGTGATGCCCGAACAGATTGGTGAAAATCCGGTCTTTATCCTGGAGAAGCTCGACCATTTAGCCCTCCGCCTTTTCGGTATTCGGCAGCTTGATCTTCTTCGCACGCGAACCGTCATACAGGGACGGGTCGGAGAGAACCTTGGTGCCGTGGGGTTCAGATGCGTTGCGCTCGGATTGCGGGCCGAATTCGACCTTTTTTCCGGCGGCGAGATCGTCGAGCAGTTTCTCGAACGTCTCGGCATCGAGATCTTCGATGTAGTGATCGCCGTCTTTATTGGCGAGCTGGATCATCGGGGCATTGGCGCAGGCGCCCATACACTCCACTTCGACCCAGGTGAACTTGCCGTCTTCGGACATCTCGTGCTGCTTGCCGATGCGCTTCTTGCACACCGACATCAGATCTTCAGACCCGCGCAGCATGCACGGCGTCGTACCGCAGACCTGGACCAGGTTCTCGCCGACCGGAGCCAGGTTGAACATGGTGTAGAAGGTCGCGACCTCGAAGACGCGGATATAGGGCATGGACAGGCGGTCCGCGATATCGCGGATGGCCGGCTCGCAGACCCAGCCTTCCTGCTTCTGCGCGATCCACAGCATCGGAATGACCGCAGAGGCCTTCTTGCTTTCGGGATATTTGGCGAGCCAGAACTTGATCTCGTCTTCGCTCTTCTTGTTGAAGGCAAAGCTTTCCGGCTGTTCTTTCGCGAGACGGCGAACGCTCATCGGTCGATCTCCCCGAAGACGATATCAAGTGACCCCAGAATGGCGGAGACATCGGCCAGCATGTGACCGCGATTGAGGTGATCCATGGCCGCAAGGTGAGCAAAGCCCGGTGCGCGGATTTTCACGCGGTACGGCTTGTTGGACCCGTCAGCGACAAGATAGACGCCGAACTCGCCCTTGGGCGCTTCAACGGCGGCATAGACCTCGCCGGCATCGACGTGGACACCTTCAGTGTAGAGTTTGAAGTGCTGGATCAGCGCTTCCATCGACTGCTTCATCTCGGCCCGGCGCGGCGGGGAGAATTTACTGTCGGTGGCCAGAACCTCGCCCTGGTTTTCCGGCTTCATCAGCCAGTCACAGCACTGGATCATGATCTTCACGCTCTCGCGCATCTCTTCCATGCGGCAGAGATAGCGGTCGTAGCAATCCCCGTTCTTGCCGAGCGGGATGTTGAACTCCAGCTCGTCATAGACCTCATAGGGCTGCGAACGGCGCAGATCCCAGGCCATGCCGGAACCGCGCACCATGACGCCGGAGAAGCCCCATTCGAGCGCTTCTTCCTTCGACACGATACCGATATCGGCATTGCGCTGTTTGAAGATGCGGTTCTCGGTCAGGAGGTCGTCGATATCGTCGAGCGCCTTAGGGAAGCTGTCACACCAGGCGCGGATGTCCTGAATCAGTTCCGGCGGCAGGTCCTGGTGTACGCCGCCCGGGCGGAAATAGTGGGCGTGCATGCGCGAACCCGAGGCGCGCTCATAGAACACCATCAGCTTCTCGCGCTCCTCAAAGCCCCAGAGCGGCGGCGTCAGCGCGCCGACATCCATGGCCTGGGTCGTCACATTGAGAAGGTGAGACAGGATCCGTCCGATTTCCGAGTAGAGCACGCGCACATACTGGCCACGCTTGGGCACGGTGATCCCGGCCAGCCGCTCAGCCGCCATACAGAAGGCGTGCTCCTGGTTCATCGGCGCCACATAATCGAGGCGGTCGAAATAGCCGATGCCCTGGAGATAGGTCTTGTGCTCGAGCAGTTTCTCGGTGCCGCGGTGCAGCAGACCGATATGCGGGTCGACGCGCTCGACGACCTCGCCATCCAGCTCCAGCACGAGGCGCAGAACGCCGTGTGCGGCCGGGTGCTGCGGGCCGAAATTGATCGTGAAATTGCGCGGGGATTCGGTGGTTTCGATATCAGCCATGCCTTAGCCCTCCGCCTTCTCATCACCCGGGATGACGTATTTGGCGCCTTCCCACGGGCTCATGAAGTCGAAATCGCGATATTCCTGAACCAGTTCGACCGGCTCGTAGACCACGCGCTTTTCTTCGTCGTCCCAGCGCACTTCCATGAAGCCGGTGAGCGGGAAGTCCTTGCGCAGCGGATGCCCCTCGAAACCGTAATCGGTCAGCAGGCGGCGCAGATCCGGGTGACCGGAGAAGGCGATGCCATACATGTCGAAGGCTTCGCGCTCGAACCAGTTGGCGACCGGGAACAGCTCGATCACGGACGGGACGGCGGTGTCCTCATCGACGGCGAGCTTGATGCGGATGCGATGGTTCTGCTGCATCGACAGCAGGTGGTAGACGACCTCGAAGCGCTCGGCGCGCTGCGGGTAGTCGACGCCGCAAATATCGATCAGCGAGGTGAAGCGGCAGGCCGCGTCATCGCGCAGGAAGCGCAGCATGTCGACGATGCGGTCGTCGTGGATTTCCACGGTCAGTTCGCCATGCGTGACGGACCAGGACTTGACCGCGCTTTCCTGCTGGCCGGCAATGTGTTCGCCGAGGGCTTGAAGGGCTTCGCTCATCTCATCCTCTCCTAGCGCTCGATCGAGCCTTCGCGACGGATTTTCTTTTGCAGCTGCAAAATACCGTACACGAGCGCTTCGGCTGTCGGCGGGCAGCCCGGGACGTAGACGTCGACCGGAACGATGCGGTCACAGCCGCGCACCACCGAATAGGAATAGTGATAATACCCGCCCCCATTCGCACAAGACCCCATCGAGATGACGTAGCGCGGTTCGGGCATCTGGTCGTAGACCTTGCGCAGGGCCGGGGCCATCTTGTTGGTCAGGGTGCCGGCGACGATCATCACGTCGGACTGGCGCGGGGATGCACGCGGGGCGAAGCCGAAACGCTCTACGTCGTAGCGCGGCATGGAGGCCTGCATCATCTCGACGGCGCAACAGGCCAGGCCGAAGGTCATCCACATCAGCGAGCCGGTACGGGCCCAGGTCACGAGGTCGTCAGCTGCAGCGACGACAAAGCCCTTATCGGCCAGCGCGTCGCTGACACCGTCAAAGAACGGGTCGTGCTTCTTCGGATCGTAATGCGGGACCGCAGCGCGGCCAGCCATTCCGGCGGGGGTGGTGTGATCAGAGGCCATGACTTCTTACTCCCAGTCCAGCGCGCCTTTTTTCAGCTCGTAAATAAAGCCGATGGTGAGGACGCCGAGGAACATCATCATCGACCAGAATTCGAACGGGCCCAGCGTGCTGCCGAGACTGACCGCCCATGGGAAGAGGAAGGCCACTTCCAGGTCGAAAATGATGAACAGGATTGCGACGAGATAGAAACGGACGTCGAACTTCATGCGCGCGTCATCAAAGGCGTTGAAGCCGCACTCATAGGTCGAGACTTTTTCCGGATCCGGTTTTGACGGCGCGATGACAAACGCGGCCAGCATGAAGCCGATGCCGAGAACGGCGGCAATGCCGAAGAAAATGAGAATCGGCAGGTAGTCGAGAAGCAGCGTTTCCATGGCAAGGCCTCGCCCGTGTTCGGTCCGTCGTGTCGGGCCTGGGCGGCTCAAGGCGCCGTTTCGCGGGGAAGCGAATCGAAAACGCCGGCCGGGCCCCCTGCCCGATTTGGCGCGGAAGCTAGTGCGCGGCGGGCGTTCGAGCAAGCGCTAAAGACCGCCCGAACTCAGTTCTTTGCCACGCTGGCCACAATTGCGGCATTAGATGCAAAACATTCGCAAAAACAGGGCTGCACACACCCAGTTTTCCCGCCTATTCACTGTACAAGACTGGTCACGGGAATTGCGATGTCGAACCGGGCACCACGCTCTTGCTCACCATGAGCCGATAACGTCCAGCCATGATTATGGGCAAACTCGCGGCAGGTCGCCAGCCCGATCCCCGAGCCGGTCTCTTCCGAGCGGCCACGAACAAAGGGTTCAAAAATCTGTTCGGCGATATCCGGAGAAAAGCCCAGTCCGTTATCGGAGATCGACGCCGTATAGGTCGGCCCGGACCGGCGCCCCTCCACGACGACGCGTAAAGGCCGGCCCGGATGCCGGTATTTCACTGCATTGCCAATGAGGTTGAGGAAAATCATGCGGACCTGGGTCGGATCGCACATCACCGTCGCGAGCCCCTCGGCTTCTAGCCAGCCCGGCTCCAGCGCATCGCCGCCAAGCGTCAGCGCCAACTCCTGCACCAGCCCGTCCAAGGCGACCGGCTTGGTTTCAAGCACCTGAGACGTGGTTTCGGAGTACGCCAGGAGATTACTGACGAGATCGGAAAGATTGCGCGCCGACTGCTCGGCCATGCCAAGCAATTGCGCGCGTTTCTCGGCATCATCGCCAGTCCGGCGCTGCAAACTCAGGGCATGCGAGATGTGCGCCAGCGGACCACGTATATCGTGCGCTGCTCGCATGGCGAATTCACGCAGCCGGCGATTAGTTTCGGTCAGCTGTGCCCGTTCGGACATTTCCGCCGCGGCGATCGCACGGGCATCGGACAATTCCTCGCGCAAGCGCCGGAACGCGACGCGGGAGCGGCTGGCCGGCGACGCCGTGACACAGAATGTGTCAGTATGGCCATGCCGTCGCAAACAGCAAATCTGGGCATCGAGGGATACATCCCCCACCTCCTGATGCACCTGAACCCTGAGCGGAATCCAGCCGCCGATGGCCGACGCGTCACTGAATGCCACATCCAGTTTCGGGCAATCCAGCACGGTGTCGACCTTGGCACCAATGAGCTCGGCGTCAGACCTCCTGACCAGGCGTTGAAAGGCAGTGTTCGCAACCAGCATCTCGCGCGATGTGCTCACCAGCAGCATCGGCGTTTTGCTAATCTGGAAGAGGGCCTGGAACATCGCTTTCAATCCCGCGCGAAATATTCACGCGCGCCATCCGGCGCGACCGCGCCGGGCTTGAGCGAAATCACGACCCGGCACTGACGATCTCCCCGGGCAATCGCCTCAGGGATAGCAACGCGGGCATAACCGTTATTGTCGGCAGCAATGCGCCCAAAAACGTTCGATGTCATCATGCATAGCGATGGGCGGTCCTGCACATACTGGCCAAAGGGGCAACGCGTATTGGTCAGAACGATGGCGTCATCGCTCAGGCTTTCGACCGTGAACCCGCCATCAATCCGGCGTTTGAGATCAACCAGCGCCGCGCCGACCTGCTCAAGGTCGAGCTTGGCGGCATGAGACAGCTCACGGTATTCCCTGTTCATGATGTCGCCGATGCGGTTGCCGACGACGCTGACAAAGCCCTCAGCATCTTCAAGGCCGACGACGTCTTCCAGGGTGCCGGCAAGTTCGCGCACCAATTCGCGAAGGAATTGATCCCGGTCGCGGGTAATCGGCAGATCAGCAAAAAGGTTATCGGTCTGTGTCATGGTCTGCCTCGTACAGCTCGGAAGATAAGCTAGACGGCCGGCCGGATACGGCGAGCGCCTTTCACCGCATGTATTATTACACTACCACAAGCATAGCTACCGGCCCACATCAACTTTCGACCCCCTCAGCGCCGGCGCGGCAGCCCCATAACAGATCGCCAGAAAGATGTTTGCAGGAAGGGTGAGCGCCGGGAGAAGGCGCCGTCCGGAAAGACATGCCAGGGTTTGTAACCCCACTTCAAAACAAGCGCCCGCGCCTCGCCGCCGCACCCCGCTGAATGCGCCGCCGCCAGGGCCGCCCGGCGCGAACACCAGGACGCGCGCGCCTGCCGAAACTGTGACAAGGCTGGCCCGGTCAGACCGTTATGCCTCTGGATTAGGTCCCGGATGGCCTCGGCCTGACGCAATCGCGCAGCGGCATCGAAAACCAGCAGACCTGCACCGACGGCACCGATCGCATAGGCCGGCGGGAATATCGGCCCAAGACCCACCGCCAGAGCAATCGCCGCAAGGCAGAGCAGAAGCGGCGGCCAGGTCGCGCGGAAAGACCAGGACTGATAGCGAACAAGATCAAGCAAGAACGGCATGGCCGCCAAACTGCGCTGCAACGCCCCCGCGGAGCAGTGGGAATACCCGGCAGCGCGTCCCCCGCGACACGCCCCACAGGCGTCAGCCATTGCCTAAATCGCCTTTCCCTGCTCATTTGTCGGCGAAACGTCACAGGGGAGAGAGACGTGAATATTGGTAATGGTATCCTGAATTTCGTCGAACGCGCAGGCAATCGCCTGCCCGATCCTGTGACGATCTTCGTCATTCTGATCACCGCCGTGGTCACCATTTCGGTGCTGGCTGCCGGCGCAGGACTGGAATCGACCCACCCGGTAACCGGTGAAACGATCGCGGCGCAGTCACTGCTGAGTGGCGACAATGTCGCCCGCTTGCTGACCGAATTCACTTCCATCTTTGTCAATTTCCCACCGCTCGGTCTGGTGCTGGTGGTGATGATTGGCGCCGGCGTTGCCGAGCGCACCGGCCTGTTCGGTGCGGGTCTGCGCGCGCTCGTCGGATGGGTTCCCAACACGCTGTTGACCGCGACGCTCGTTTTTGCCGGCGTGATGGGCAATCTGGCCGTTGATGCGGGTTATGTGGTTTTGATCCCCTTGGGCGGTATCGTTTTCGCCTCGGTCGGACGCCATCCGATCGCGGGTATCGCCGCAACATTTGCTGGTGTCTCGGCTGGTTTCTCCGCAAACCTGTTCCCGGGACCGCTTGAGCCGCTCCTGCTCGGCATCACCGTCCAGGCCGCTCAGTTCATCGATCCGGACTGGCAACTCAACATCCTGTCGAACTATTACTTCATCATGGTGCTCACCCCGGCCGTCGTCATCGCCGGCACCTGGGTCACTCAGGCGATCATCGAACCGCGCTTGGGCGAATGGAAAGGCATCAAGGGTGAAAACGGTGAAGAGGAAGACGCACCGACCACCGATCTCACCGCCGCCGAAAAGCGCGGCCTCATGGCCGCCGGCGTCGTCATGGTCGCGCTGATTGCCTGGGTCGTCTCAATGACGGTTCCGGCCGACGGTATTCTGCGGGACGAGACTGGGGATCTGGCGCCCTTCTATAACGCCATTGTGGCGATCTCAATGATTGCCTTCCTGCTCATGGGCCTGGCCTTCGGTATCGCCTCGGGCACGATCAAGTCCGACAAGGACGCGGTCGGCATGGCCTCCGGCGCGATGAGCGATATGGGCGTCTACATCATCCTCGCTTTTGTCATGGCGATGTTCCTGGCCCTGTTCTCCTGGTCCAATCTGGGCACCATCCTGGCGATTAACGGCGCTGCGGCCTTGCAGGCCTCCGGCTTGCCTGCGCCGCTCCTGCTGGTTGCCATGGTCTTGTTGACCGCCGTGCTGAACCTGTTTGTCGGCAGTGCATCGGCGAAATGGGCCATGCTCGCTCCCGTCGCCGTGCCGATGCTGATGCTGCTCGGCATCGGCCCGGATGCCACCACCGCCGCCTATCGCGTCGGTGATGGAGCGACCAACATCATCACCCCGCTCCTGCCCTACATGCCGCTGATCCTGGTCTTTGCCCGTCGCTATGTGCCGGAATTCGGCCTCGGCAGCCTGATCGCGACGATGCTGCCCTATTCCGTGGCCATCCTGGTGGTCTCGCTCGGCGTGCTGGGCATTTTCGTTCTTGCCGACCTGCCGCTCGGCCCGGGCCTTGCCCCGGTCAGCTATGACGCGACCGGTTTGACCCCGGCGCAATAGCCCGAAACGTCACCGCCGGGGCGGGCAAATTCATGCCCGCCCCGGCCGGTTTGCTAATAATACCTAGCGCATAAACCTATTTCGTAACCTTTTTCGCCCTATATTCCCGGACTGGGGAGTATGGTGATGAAGTTTGTTTGGGCGGAATTCAGCCGTCGATATTGGCCGGCACGCGATGACAACTCGCGCTTGCGCGTGGCATCAGAACGCGCTTTGACCGCATTCTGCGTCCTTGCAGGCCTTGCCGGTAGCGCTATTTCGATCATGAACCTGGAGTATTTTCAGGAGTTTCCGCTCCTCATTGGAAACAGCTTCGCGATCTCGCTGGTCTGTCTCGGCGCGCCACTCCTGATCAATGGTTATAACGCGTTCAACACCCGCGCCCTGATTGTTGGCTAAACCGTCGTCGGGCTGATCATCTGCCTGTCGGTGATGAATTCACAATTGCTGAGCCCGTCCAACCTGCTGCTGATCCCGGCTGTGATGACCATTACCCTGGTTCTCGGCTGGCGCGGCGGTGCAGCGGCCCTCACTGCGACCATCGGCACCTATTCCTACTGTTACGCCCTGATCCCGGCTGAGCTGACAGCCCAGCTCGCCAGCGTCGACTTTACCACCGTGATGGCCGCGCTGTGTTCCTCGGCGATATTCGTTTTCGTCAGCGCCGGGGTCTATCGCAATGAAATGATCGCCTCGGTCGAGGGCATACGGGCCGAAAAAGCCAAGGCGGACGATGCTAATGCCGCCAAGACCGAGTTCCTGGCCAATATGAGTCATGAGATCCGCACGCCGCTCAACGGCGTCCTCGGCATGGCCGAAGTGCTTGGCGATAGCGGGCTGGAAGCAGAGCAGAAAAAATACGTTCAGACGATCAAGGATAGTGGCCGACTATTACTGGCGACGCTCAACGACATTCTCGACCTGTCCAAAATCGAGGCGCGTGAACTGGTGATTGATCCGGTCGAGTTCGACCCCTCCGAAATGATCACCAGCCTGCGCCGGGCCCACTCGCTCAAGGCCCGCGAACGCGGATTGGAGTTTGCCGTAAACTTCCTGGCGCCGATGACGCCAGACGCCAAACGCACAGGCGATCCGCACCGCATCAGCCAGATCCTGCACAATCTTCTCTCCAACGCGGTCAAGTTTACCGAGAGCGGGTCGGTCCAGCTCGATATCGGCGTCGATCCGGAAGATCATGACCGCATGATCCTGACGGTTAGCGATACCGGGCGCGGCATGAGCCGTGACCAGCTCGACAGTGTCTTCGATCCCTTCGTTCAGGCCGAAAACAGCACATCGCGAGAGTTTGGCGGCACCGGTCTGGGCCTTGCGATTGTCTCACGTCTGGTCGAGCTGATGGACGGCACGGTTGATGTCGCCAGCGAGGAAGGCCGCGGCACCCGTTTTCGTATCGAATTGCCCTTGCCGCGCGTCGAAACCGCTCCGGCCCGGGCGCCGAAACCGGCAGCCGCACCTTCGGCCAACGACCAGGCCGGAGGCCCGGCGATTCTCATCGTCGATGACAATATGACCAATCGCATGGTGCTGGGTGCCCTGCTGCGTCCGCTGGACGGTCAGATCGCCTTCGCCGAAAACGGTGCGGAAGCCGTCGATGCCTGCACAGCACGGCCCTTCGATATCATCTTCATGGATATCCGCATGCCGCTGATGGATGGTGTCGAAGCGACACGCCGGATACGGGCCATGGAATCACAGATTGACCGCCTGCCCGCGCCGATCATCGCTAATACCGCCAATGTCATGGAGCACCAGATCGCCGAATACGAGGCGACCGGCTTCAACGCGGTTCTGGCTAAGCCCGTAAAGCAGGATGAATTGCTGGACGTGTCCAAGGAATTGCTCGAGGGCGATCGCGCTTTCCACGTCGCACAAAGCCTGCGCCGGCAAGCCTGACGCACCACTTTCAAGTTCAACAGATTGTCTGGAAAAAAGTGGCGCGAGTGACGGGACTCGAACCCGCGACCTCCGGCGTGACAGGCCGGCGCTCTAACCAACTGAGCTACACCCGCAATGGTGCTCGCCGAAGCG
>NZ_JASBRQ010000047.1 GCF_030149425.1 Maricaulis sp.
ACAAGCACGATCTGCGTCGCCCCTTCCAGCGCCACACCGCGCACGGAAAAGCGCGTGGTCTGGACCTTGTGGGTGACGATGGTGACCTTTTCGCCGACCAGTGCATTGACCAGGGTCGACTTGCCGGCATTGGGCGAGCCAATGACGGCGACAAAGCCGCAACGGCGTTCCTGATTATCGGACATCCACGCCCTCCCGCGCCATCAGCGCTTCTGCGGCCTCACGTTCGGCCATTTGTTTTGATCGCCCCTCACCTTCCGCAGCATCGAGCGATCCGACTGTGACCTCAACGGTGAAGATCGGACGATGATCCGGCCCGGAGCGTTCGGTCAGGCGGTATTTCGGCGGCGTATGACCCGCCTTGGCGGCCCATTCCTGAAGGGCAGACTTGGCATCCTTGGGCTTGTGCCGCAGGGCCTCGATTTTCGGGCCCCAATACTTGTCGTAGAAAACCTGCACGGCCTCGCGACCGCCATCGAGATAAATCGCTGCGATCAGGCTTTCGCAGGCATCGCCCAGGATGGAGGTTTTGTTGCGCCCGCCGCCGGTCTCTTCCGAGCGCCCCATGCGCAGGGCTTTGCCCAGCTCGGCTGCGCGGGCCACGTCGGCGCAGGTTTCCTTGCGAACCAGGGCATTGAGCCGCGGCGCCAAAGCGCCCTCATCGGCGCCTTCGAACATGCGGAACAGGGCCTCTGCCGTCATCAGGCCCAGAACCCGGTCACCGAGGAATTCAAGCCGCTCGTAATTGCGTGCGGTCTTGCGGCCTTCACCGAAACTGGAATGGGTCAGCGCCCGTTCGATCAGTTCGCGATCGGTGAAAGTATAGCCAATGCGCTGTTCCAGCGCCTTGATCGGATTAGACACGCCAGCCTCCGATCGGCCGCGCCTCGATGACCACAAAGGCCTGGGCCCAGGGGTGATCATCGGTAATGGTGATATGGGTGAAGGCTTCCATGCCTTCCGGGGTCAGGTCCGCCACACGCTCCAAAGCCCGGCCTTTGAACTCGAGCGTCGGCTTGCCGCCGGGCAGATTGACGACACCAATCTCTTTCCACGACACACCGCGGGCGATCCCTGTGCCGAGCGCCTTGGCGCCCGCTTCCTTGGCGGCGAAACGCTTTGCATAGCTGGCCGCACGCATGCGACGCTTGTCGGACTTGGCCTGTTCGATCTCGGTAAAGACACGTTGCACGAAACGGTCGCCGAACCGGTCGAGCGACCGCTCGATGCGGCGAATATCCATCAGGTCGGAGCCGAGGCCGATGATCATGCCCGCGCCTCGGCGATCAGCCCACGCATCGTCGTCACCGCTTCACGCAGACCGCGGAAGATCGCTTCACCGATCAGGAAGTGGCCGATATTCAGCTCGACCAGCTCCGGAATGGCGGCAATCGGCTTGACCGTGTCATAGGTCAGGCCGTGACCGGCATGCACTTCCAGGCCGCGGCGGTGCGCTTCAGCTGCTCCCGCGCGCAGTAATTCCATATGCCCGGCAACGGCCTCGTCATCGCCGCGCAGAGCGGCCTCGCAATAGGCGCCGGTATGCAGCTCGACCACAGCCGCACCCATGGCTTCGGCGACCGCAATCTGGACCGGGTCTGCCTCAATGAAAAGCGAAACGCGGCAGCCCGCATCGGACAGGCGGCTGACGAAGGGGGCGATATGATTATGACCGGCGGCGACATCGAGCCCGCCCTCGGTGGTGCGCTCCTCGCGCTTTTCCGGCACCAGGCAGACCGCATGCGGTTTGTGACGCAGGGCGATCTCGAGCATTTCCTCGGTCGCTGCCATTTCCAGATTGAGTGGCAGTTCGATCTCGGCCATCAGCCGGTCGATATCCTCATCCGTGATATGGCGGCGGTCTTCGCGCAGGTGCGCGGTGATGCCGTCGGCGCCGCTTTCAGCGGCCTGACGGGCCGCGCGAACCGGGTCAGGATGGGCTCCACCACGCGCATTCCGGATGGTGGCGACGTGATCGATATTGACGCCGAGGCGCATGATCAGACGAGCCCCCGGCTACCCGGCTTGATGGCGGGAATGGCGGCCAGTTCCGGCGGCAGCTTGTCGGCCTCATAGGCCGGCACCTTGTACTGGGCCAGGGAGATCAAAGGCACGCCGACATCGGCTTCACCGCCGGAGCGGTCGACCAGGCAGCCTTCCGCGATCACGGTGGCACCGGTGGCGTTGATGGCGTCAATGCATTCGCGCGAGGACAGGCCGGTCGTCACGATGTCCTCGATGACCAGGACCTTGTCATCCTTGGACAGTTCAAATCCCCGGCGCAGGGTGAACTCGCCGTCCTGACGCTCAACGTAAAGCGCCTTCAGGCCCATATGCCGCGCCGTTTCATAGCCCGGCACAATACCGCCGACAGCGGGCGAAACGATTACGGTCGGCTCGATATCGAGCTCGGCGCGAACCTTCTCCGCCAGCGCCTTGCACAGGCGTTCCGTGCGTGCCGGTTCGGCAAAGACCTTGGCCTTTTGCAGGAAGACCGGGCTGCGCAGGCCGGAAGACAGGATGAAATGGCCTTCCAGAAGCGCGCCGGCGGCGCGGAATTCATCAAGCACTTCGTCGCGGGTCATAACTCGTCCACTTCAATATCTTCCAGTTCGGCCCGCATCCGCTCGGCGGAGACTACGACCTGGCTCATGCGCAGCGCGGCCAGCACATTGGCCAGGTGGCGGGTGTCGAACACTTCGACGTCAAACAGCATTTCAAAAAAGTCCGGCGCCCGGTTCAGGGTGCGGACATTGGCAATATTGGCCCGGTTCTCACCGGCGATCTTGGCGACCTCGGCCAGCGCGCCCGGCTCGTTGTGAAGCACGGCGAGAATGCGGGCCATGGAGACGGCACTGCCTTCCGCTTCCGGCGTCCAGGCCAGATCAAGCCAGCGATCCATCTCGTCTTCTTCGAACTGGACAAGACGTTCGCAGTCTATGGTGTGGATCTCGACCCCCTTTTCCGGGATCAAGACACCGACGATACGATCTCCCGGCAGCGGCGAGCAGCAGGACGCAAAGTGCAGCGTCACGCCCGGTGTCAGGCCCCGCCCGCGCACGTAGAGCCGTGCCTTCTCATCCTCGATCAGATCCCGGTCCTTGATTTCCGGCCGGTCTTCCTGACGCCCCGGGAAGGCAGCATTAAGGAAATCTGCCGAGGTAATCCGGCCGCGGCCGAGCGTCTCGTAGAGATCGTCGATATCGGTCAATTCCAGACGGCTGATCGCATCGCCCAGATCATCCTCGATCAGGGTCAGGTTTTCCCGGCGGAAGGCGTGATCGGCCATGATCTTGCCGATGCGCAGGAATTCATCGCGCTCGCTCTCGCGGATCAGACGCCGGATCGCCGCCCGGGCGCGCCCGGTAATGACCAGATTCTCCCAGCCGGCCGGCGGCTGACGGACCCCGCCCTTGACGATCTGAACCACATCGCCATTGCGCAATTGCGTGCGCAAGGGCCGTTCACGGCCATTGATCTTGGCGGCCTCGGTGGTGTGACCGAGCTCGGTATGAACCGCATAGGCAAAGTCCAGCGGCGTCGCCCCCGCGGGCAGCGAGATCAGATCACCCTTGGGCGTAAAGGCATAGACCTGGTCGGCGAACATTTCGAGCTTGGCGTGCTCGAGGAATTCGTCCGGATCGCCACCCTGGTTGAGGATTTCCACGAAGGGGCGCAAACGGTCGAGCGGATCGCCACCCGCCGCCTGGGCCGCGTCCGGGTCATAGCGATAGGTGGAGTTTTTGTAGCGCCAGTGCGCTGCGACACCGCTTTCAGCGATCGCTTCCATGTCCTCGGTGCGGATCTGCAGCTCAATGCGCACGCTATTGGGACCGATCACTGTGGTGTGCAGGGAGCGGTAATTGTTCGGCTTGGGCACGGAGATGAAATCGCGGAAGCGTTCCGGCACACAGCGCCAGGTCTGGTGCACAACGCCGAGCGCCTTGTAGCAATCATCCGGCTCGGTCACGATCAGGCGGAAGGCATAGATGTCGGCGATCTCGTCAAAGGTCAGCCCCTTGCGCTCGAGCTTGCGCCAGATCGAATAGGAGCGTTTCTCGCGGCCGAAAATACGCGCATCAATGCCGTATTTCATCATCAGCTCGGTGATCGCCTCGGAGACGACTGCGACCTCGTCGGCATGCTCTTCACGCAAAAGCTTGAGGCGCCGCGTGATCGATTCATGAGCGGCCGGGTTCACATGCTCGAACGCTAGGTCTTCCAGCTCGACACACACCCGGTTGATACCAATGCGGCGGGCCAGCGGGGCGTAAATTTCAAGCGTTTCACGGGCGATGCGTTCGCGCTTCTCCGGCCGTGAAATGGCGTCGAGTGTGCGCATATTGTGCAGGCGGTCACACAGCTTGACGATCAGGACGCGCACGTCCGAGGAGATCGCCACGACAAGCTTTTGCAGGTTTTCCGCCTGTTTGGTCCGCTTGGAGCGCAACTCCATCTGGCCAAGCTTGGTGACGCCATCGACCAGATTGGCGACTTCCTCGCCGAACAGCTCGACCAGCTGTTCATGCGTCGCCGGCGTGTCCTCGACGGTGTCGTGCAAGAGGCCGGTACAGATCGTGGCGACGTCCATCCGTAACTCGGACAGGATCATCGCCACTTCGGCAACATGAGCAAAATAGGGTTCGCCGGAGGCACGGCGCTGCGGCCGGTGCGCCTCTTCGGCAAAATCATAGGCCCGGCGCACGAAATCGCGGTCGACGGTCGGAAAATACCGTTCGATACGGGCAACCAGCTCGTCCGCACTAGGAATGGCGGGCGGCGGCGAGGCCAAGTTGGGTGACGTCGCGCCGGAACTCAACGCGGGTTAGAGGCGGCCGTCCGGCGCGCCATCCCGGTCGGCCTGCAGGGCCTTGAGCATTTCGGACTCGTCCAGCTCGATCGGTGCCGGCAGAGCTTCCATCTCTGCTTCCGCCGGAGCGGCTGCAGCCGTGTCGTTCTCCTGCTCCTCGTCTTCGCTCGGCAGCACGCGCTGCAGACCGGTGACCAGGCTCTCTTTTAGACCATCCATGTCGAGCGTCTCGTCGGCGATCTCACGCAGGGCCACAACCGGGTTCTTGTCGTTATCGCGATCGATGGTCAGCGCGCTGCCGGCGGAAATATTGCGGGCGCGGTGCGCGGCCAGCAAAACCAGGCGGAAACGGTTCGGAATTTTATCGATGCAGTCTTCGACAGTAACGCGGGCCATGCGCGCAGTCTCCTTGACGGACGCTAATTCTAGGAACCGCGTTACCTATCCTCGCACGCGCACAAAAACAAGGCCCAGCTGCGCCTTGTGATCAGTTATTCTGCAACAGCCGGGTCGCGCTCAAATCGGCTGACGGCAGGGCTGCGATCAAACTGTCCAGCGCTCGCCCCGACTTGGGATGCGTCCAGTCCGGTGCGATCTCGGCCAGCGGACACAGGACGAAGGCTCTTTCGGCCATGCGGGGATGGGGCAGAACCGGCCCGGGCGCTTCGCGGATCAGGCCACGGCAATCGATCAGGTCGAGATCGAGCGGACGCGGCGCATTGCGGACCGAGCGCTGACGCCCGAACTCTGCTTCAATGGCATGTAATCGCTGCAATATCTCGTCGGGACCTTGCGCTGTTTCCACTTCGATGACGGCATTCACATAAGGCGGGTCGGACGGGTCCGGCCAGGCGGGGCTGGTCCAGAAGCTCGAGCGCCTGACGAGACGGAATCCCGCCTCTTCCATGGCGGTGATTGCAGCCCTCAACGTATCGGCGGGGCTGAGATTTCCCGATGGCAGGTTGGCGCCCAAGCCGATATAGATCGGCCCGGCATGATTTTGCTCTTTATTGCTTTGCTCTTTTTTATCAAAGGTATTTTGCGCCATGACCTTTTATCCCGACGAGCGCATCGGTCTCTTTATCGATGGCGCCAATCTGTATTCGACGACGAAATCACTCGACTTCGACATCGACTTCAAACGCCTGTTGGAGGAATTCCGCAAGCGCGGTCGTCTGTTGCGGGCCAATTACTACACGGCCTTGCTCGAGCAGGAGGACTATAATCCGCTCAGACCCCTGGTCGATTGGCTCGACTACAATGGCTTCTCGGTGATCAGCAAGCGGGCCAAGGAATATACTGACGACCATGGCCGCCGCCGGATCAAGGGCGATATGGATATCGAGCTGGCCATCGATATGCTCGAAGCGGCCAGCTATCTCGATCACATCATCCTGTTCTCCGGCGATGGCGACTTCTGCCGGGCCGTCCGGGCGGCCCAGAACAAGGGCGCGCGGGTCAGCGTGATCTCCTCGCTGAAATCGAGCCCGCCGATGATTTCCGACGATTTGCGCCGGGCCGCGGATAACTTCATCGAGCTTTACGACCTGGAACACATGATCGGCCGCGGCCGGGAGTAACGACAATGCTGCAACCGGAACCGCCGCTCTCCTGCGATCTCTGCCCGCGCCTTGTGACCTATCGCGAGGACACTGCCAAAACCTATCCGGACTGGCACAATGCTCCGGTCGCCTCGTTCGGCGAGGACAGTGCGCGCCTTCTGATTGTCGGCCTGGCCCCGGGGCTGCGCGGTGCCAACCGTACCGGCCGGCCCTTTACCGGGGACTGGGCGGGCGATCTGCTTTACGCCACCCTCGCCCGCCACGGCTTCACCCGCGGCACCTATGACAGCCGCGCCGATGACGGGCTCGAACTGGTCGACGCGATGATCACCAATGCGGTGCGCTGCGTGCCGCCGGAAAACAAGCCGGTCGGCGCCGAGGCCAATGCCTGCCGCCCCTTCCTCACCGACCGCATCGCCGCCCTGCCCGATCTGAAAGCCGTACTCGTGCTCGGCAAGATCGCCCATGACAATACCGTCCGGTCCCTCGGCCTGAAGCTCAAGGATGTCAGTTTTGGCCACGCGGCAGAGGCTGAGATCCCCGGACCGAACGGTCCGCTGCAATTGTTCGGCAGCTATCACTGCTCGCGCTACAATACCAATACCGGCCGGCTGACCGAGGACATGTTCAACGCCGTGTTCGCACGCATCCGGGCCTATCTCGACGCGCTTTGAGCACTTATGGCGCGCGGATCCAGGACCGGGATCACACCGCAACACCACCCGAATTGCCCCATGACAACTGCGGCCGGAGAGGCAAACACCGCTGCGCAGCTGGCAGGAATTGCCGCCTGGTTCGGCCAGGCAACCTTTAGAATTTTAGCTGGAAGCGGGGCGTGAATCTTGGCATAAACGCCTCATGCCCACCTTTTCTGCCAGCTCCGCGACCGATCAGCGCCGTATCGCCTTCGTGCTGTTTGAAAACGCCAAAATGCTCGACATCACCGGGCCATTGCAGGTCTTCGCCGATGCCAACCAGATCCTCGGCTACCAGGCTTATGTAACAGTGCTGGCATCCCTGTATGGCGGTCCGGTGGAAACCGATACCGGCGTCCTCCTGAACACCCGTCGACTGGCCGGTGTCGGGCTGGATGACATGGACACGCTGATGGTTTCCGGCGGCGATGGCGTCCACTCCGCCTGCCGCGATGCCCGCCTGGTCGGGGCTATCCGACTGGCCAGCCGCAAGTGCGGCCGCGTGGCCTCGACCTGCACCGGTGCGTTCTTGCTCGGCGCCGCCGACCTCCTCGACGGGCACCGGGCGGTGACCCACTGGAATGCCTGCGAAGGCCTGGCCACGGCCTATCCTGATTGCCAGGTCGAGTCCGACCCGATCTTCATCGAGGACCGCGGCGTTTGGACCTCGGCCGGGGTAACGGCCGGCATCGACCTCGCCCTGGCCATGGTCGAGGCCGATCATGGCCGCGAAACAGCCCTGGAACTGGCGCGGCATCTCCTGGTCTATGTCAAACGGCCTGGCGGCCAGTCTCAGTTCAGCGAAGCACCGCAACAGCAATCGCGCACCGCAACCGGCCGGTTCGACGCGCTGCATTTCTGGATGAAGGATAATCTCACAGCCGATCTGCGGGTCGAACAGCTCGCCGTACGCTGCGCCATGAGTCCGCGCAATTTCGCCCGCATTTATGCGGAGGAAACCGGACAGACCCCGGCCCGCGCGGTGGAACAAATGCGCGTCGACGCCGCCCGCCAGGCCCTGGAAGACCCGGATCAATCGATCAAGGAAGTCGCGACCCGTTGCGGGTTTGGCAGCGATGAACGCATGCGGCGAAGCTTCACCCGCCTGCTCGGCGTTTCGCCGCAGGCCTATCGCAAGAATTTCGCCGTCGCGGGTTAGCCGCGCTCCTTCATCAGGCGCGCTTTCTGCTTGTTCCAGTCACGGTCCTTGATGGTCTGACGCTTGTCGACCGTCTTCTTGCCCTTGGCCAGACCAATGAGAAGCTTGGCCATTCCCCGGTCGTTGAAATACAGCCGCAAGGGAATAATGGTGCGGCCTTCGCGGGCCACCGCCCCCTGGAGCTTGGCAATCTCGCGCCGTTTGAGCAGGAGTTTGCGGTGGCGGCGCGGTTCGTGGTTGAAGCGATTGGCCGGGCCATAGGTCGGAATATCAGAATTGATCAGCCAGACCTCGTCATTCTCCGGGCTGACATAGCTTTCCGCGATATTGGCCTTGCCCTCGCGCAAGGATTTCACTTCCGATCCGACAAGCGCCAGACCGGCTTCGAAGGTTTCCTCGATTTCGTAGTCGAACCGGGCCCGGCGGTTGATCGCGACGGCCCCGTCCTCACGCGGTTTGTTCATGCCGGCTCCAACAGGCCAGCGATCGCCATGGCCTCACGCACGGCCGCCTGCGAGGCCGCGGCCGGCTCGGTCAACGGCAAGCGCAGCTCGCGCGAGCACACCCCCAGGAGCGACATGGCGTATTTCGCCGGCCCCGGGCTGGAGGAGGTGAACAGGGCGTGGTGCAGCGGCAGCAGCTGATCATTGAGTTGACGCGCCAACTCCCAATCCCCCTGCAGGGTCGCCTCCTGGAAACGCGCACACAATTCCGGGGCCACATTCGACGTAACCGAGATCGCGCCCACACCGCCCGTAGCGTTATATCCAAGGGCGCTCGGATCATCGCCGGACAGCTGGACGAAACGGTCACCGATCAGGCGGCGATGCTCGGAAACCCGCGCCATATCGCCGGTGGCGTCCTTGATTCCCACCACGTTGGAGAGCCCGGCAATGCGCGCCACAGTCTGCGCATCGATGTCGACGACCGTGCGGCCGGGGACATTATAAACAATGATCGGCAGATCGCAGGAGGCGTTGATGGCGGAGAAATGCTGGTACAGCCCCTCTGCATTGGGCTTGTTATAGTAAGGCGCGACGACGAGCCCCGCATCGGCCCCCAGCTCCATAGCCCGCTTTTGGTTGGCAATGGCGACGGCGGTCGAGTTGGACCCGGTTCCGGCAATGACCGGAACCCGGCCGGCCGCGGTTTCCACAACGATTTCAACCACCCGCATGTGCTCAGCAAATGTCAGCGTGGCGGATTCGCCTGTCGTGCCACACGGAACCAGCCCGTGCGTACCGGCCGCGATCTGACGTTCTGCAAGCGCGGCAACCATATCTTCATCGACGGCACCGTTCTTGAAAGGCGTGACGAGCGCAGTGATGGAGCCCTTGAACATGTTTCAATCTCGAAAGCTGATTATGAGGCGGCGGACCATATCG
>NZ_JASBRQ010000057.1 GCF_030149425.1 Maricaulis sp.
CCTATCACCTCACCCATCGCAACAACTTCATCGCCGCCTCCGGCGATGGCGGCGCCGACCCGTCGGATTTCATGACCGATGTCGTCTCGCAGGCGATGGAACGCGGCGAGATCCCCAAGGCCGATCCGGAGCTTTACTCCGGCATGGCGCTGGGCGTGGTCATGCAGAGCGCGGAATACAGCCTCTATGGCCGCATCAAGCGCCCGCTTTCGGCTCATGTCGAGGCCTTCACCCGCGCCATCATGGCCGTGCTGCACTCGGCCTGATCCGAGCCCGACTCCACACAGATTTTCATTGAGCAAAGGAGCCCGTCATGCGGTCCTTCATCTTCAATATTGCCTATTGGTCCCTGTCCGGCGTCTACGCCATCATCTGTGCCGGGCTGGCGCTCCTGCCCGGCCGCTGGGCGCTGATGCACGGCATCCGCTCCTATTCGCGCGCTACCGTGATCCTGATGCGCGTCATTTGCGGCATCAAGGTCGAGGTCCGCGGCACGCCGCCGAAGAACCAGCCGGTCGTCATCGCGGCCAAGCACCAGTCCTGGGGCGACGGCATTGTCATGATGGCCAAGACCGGGGATGTGAACTTCGTCTGTGGCGATCACATGCTGAAATTCCCGCTGATCGGCTGGGTACTCAAGCGTTGCGGCGCCATCGTGGTCAACAATCAGGGTGGTGAGAAAGCGGCTCAGAGCCTGAAAGACGGCATGGCCCGCAGCCAGGGTGAAGGCGCGCCGCGTCCGATCCTGATCTATCCGGAAGGCCATCTGACCGAGGTCGGCACAGGTATGCGCTATCGCTCGGGTGCCTGGCGCATGTCGCACCAGCTGGATCGTCCGGTGGTGCCGGTGGCGACCAATCTGGGCCAGTGCTGGCCGCAGCAGAAATGGTCCAAATTCAAGGGCACGGCCGTCATCGAATTCCTCGAGCCGATGCAGCCCAGCGCCGACCGCGACGCCTTCCTGGCCAAGCTGGAGCGTGACGTGGAAGCCAAATCGCGGGCCCTGGAGGCAGAATTTGCGCACCAGCACCAAGCACTGCACTGTGTCGAAAGCAATGAAAGCCGGGCCGAGGCGTGCATCTAGACACGCCCGCCGGCGGGGCCAACGCGCCCCGGGGAGGAAATGACCATGCGGTCCTTTATCTTTAACTGCCTGTTCTGGGGTATCTCGGCGGTCTTTGCGCTGACCTGCTATGGCCTGTCCTGGCTGCCCTGGCGCACCCCGTTGGTGAAGACGATGATCGGCTATGCCCATACCATCCGCTTCACCATGTACTGGGTCGCCGGCATCAAGATCGAGGTCCGCGGCACCCCGCCCAAGGGCCAGCCGGTCATCCTCGCCGCCAAGCATCAATCCTATGCCGACGGCCCGCTAATGCTGGCCATCTCCGGCGACATCAATTTCGTCATCGGCAATGGCATTGAGAAATTCCCGCTGATCAACCGTATCGTCCGCATCGCCGGCGCCACCATGGTCAATAGCCAGGGCAACACCACTGCCGCGGGTGCGCTGGAAGACGCGATCTCGCGCTCACATGGCGAGAACCGGCCGATCCTGATCTATCCGGAAGGCGGTCTGGCTGCGATCGGTGAGACCAAGAGATATCGCAAGGGCGTCTACAAGATCTACCAGACGCTCGAGCGCCCCGTTATCCCCGTGGCCACCAATCTGGGCCTGCGCTGGCAGCAGGAGGATTGGGAGAAAAGCCCCGGCACCGCGGTGATCGAATTCCTCGATCCGCTGCCGACCGGCCTGCCCCGGGAAATTTTCATGCAACGCCTGCAGGACGCGGTGGAAACACGCACGCGGGCTTTGGAAGCGGAAGGCCAGACCTTCCAGGAGCAAATGGCATGAGCCTGAAATCCTCCCTCTCCCTGATCGGCACGAAACGCTTCACGCCGATCCTCGCTGCCTCGGCGCTGGGCACATTCAACGACAATATGTTCAAGAACGCGCTGATCATCATGGCCACCTTCTCCGGTCTCACCGTGGCCGATCTGCCGTCAGAAACCGTGGTCCCGATCGCGGCGACGGCCTTCACCCTGCCGCTCTTCCTGTTCTCGGCCATCTCCGGCCAGATCGCGGATCGTTATGACCGCGCCATGCTGATGCGCCGGGCCAAGTTCGCCGAGATCATCCTGATGCTGATCGCGGCGGCGGGCTTCCTGCTCAACAACGGCTGGATCCTGATCTTCACCCTGTTCCTGATGGGGGCGCAATCGGCCTTTTATGCGCCCTCGCGGGTCTCCTCCATGCCGCATTATCTCAAGCCGGAGGAGCTGGTGGCGGGCAATGCCCTGTTCGGCGCCGTCTTCTTCATCTGCCTCTTATTGGGCCAGGCCGGCGGGCAATTGCTCGCAGCGACGCCAAACGGACCGCAGATCGTGGCCGGTCTCCTGATCGTGTTTGCAATCGCGGGGTTTGCCAGCATTGTGCCCACCCCGCCCTCACCGGCCGCCAATCCGGATCTGAAAATCCGCTGGAATTTCATCATCGAAACCGGGCGTATCATCTATTTCGCAACGCAATTGCCGCAGGTCCTGCGCCCGCTCCTGGGCATGGCCTGGTTCTATCTTTTCACCGCCGGCCTGATGACGCTGATGCCGCTCCTGGTGCGCGAGGTTATGGGCGAAGGCGCGTCCCTGGTGACCTTGTTCTCCGTCCTCTTCGTGATCGGTGCCGCAACCGGCTCGCTGGCGGTCGGGGCGCTGACCAAGGGCCGCGATGCGATCATCTTCACCGTGGTGGGCGGTTTCGGCCTGCTGGCGATCAATCTCTATATCGGCTGGCAAGTCGCGACCTGGGTGCCGACGCCGGAACCGGTCGGCGCCATCGCTTTTGCCCAAGACCCGGGCAATTGGCACCTGCTCATCGCCTTCTTCGCCTCAGCCGTGTTTGCCGGTCTCTATATCGTGCCGCTGCAGGCCATGGCCCAACGCCGGGCCCCGATTGAGAAACGCGCGCGTCTGCTGGCCGCCGGTACGCTGCTCAATGCCCTGGGTGCCTCGATCGGCCAGCTGGGCCTGCTCGCCCTGAGCACGTTTGCGCTGCCGATCTGGTGGGTTTTCGTCTTCGTCGGCGTGGGCACCGGGCTGATCGCCATGGCCAGCATGCGCTATGTCGGATCACCCAACCGGCCTTACAGCCCTTCGTGATGGAAAATTAAGCCGGGTGGGGGTAACACCCCTACCCATGACCATGATTACCACGACAGCGGAGCTCAGCCGCGCTTGCGACGCGCTCCTGCAAAGCGATTTCGTCGCCGTCGACACCGAATTTATGCGTGAGACCGTGTATTGGCCGGCCCTGTGCCTGATCCAGGCCGCTGGCCATGACACGGAGATTATCATCGACCCGCTTGCGGAAGGCCTCGATCTGGAGCCGTTCTGGGAGCTGATGGCCGATGATCGCGTGATGAAAGTCTTCCACGCTGCGCGCCAGGACCTGGAGATCTTCTTCCACCAGGGTGAAGGCCTGATCCCGGCACCGCTGTTTGATACCCAGGTCGGAGCCATGGCCCTCGGACTGGGCGATTCCATCGCCTATGACGGCCTCGTTCGCGCCCTCCTGAAGCGCTCGATCGACAAGGGGCCGCGCTTTACCGACTGGTCGCGCCGCCCGTTGAGCGACAAACAGCTCAAATACGCCATGGCCGACGTCACCCATTTGCGCGATCTCTACCCGATCATGCGCGAGAAGCTCGACCGCAAGGGCCGCGAGGACTGGCTGGCCGAGGAGATGGGCATACTGACCCGCCCGGCCACTTATGAGCTCAACCCCGAAGACGCCTGGCGCCGCTTGAAACTGCGCAAGATGACGCCGCAATGGCTCGCCGGCCTGCGCTGTGCCGCTGCCTGGCGCGAACGCGAGGCCCAGACCCGCGACATGCCGCGCCAGCGCGTCATGAAAGACGATGCGCTCTACGAGATTGCTGCGACTGCGCCGACAGAAGCGAGCCAGCTGCAGGGCCTGCGCGCCGTGCCCAAGGGCTTTGAACGTTCGCGCCCGGCCGAGCGCCTCTACGAGGCCATGCGCGCCGTGATGGCGGATCCGGAAAGCTATGCGCCGAAGGTGGAAAAACCCGCCCCGCCGCCCTCCAATGTCGGCCCGACAGTGGAATTGCTGAAAGTCTATCTCAAGCTGGTTGCCGAAGAGGCCGGTGTTGCCACCCGACTCATCGCTACCGTGCCGGACCTGGAAAAGCTTGCCGCCGATCCCAAGGCCGACATCCCGGCCAATACCGGCTGGCGCCGCGAGGTTTTCGGCGAACCGGCCGTACGCCTGATGCAGGGCGAGATCGCCCTGGCCCTGAAGGATGGCCGCGTCGTCATGCAGGACGTGAAGAGCTAGCGATACTCCACCACCGCGTCCCGGCCGATAATGCCGGCCAGGCCGCCGAGTTGGGAAATCGAGCGTTCGACATAAAGATCGCGGACGCTGTCATCGACCTGGAGCAGGATCCGGTCCGCTTGCGTGCTCAGGGTGAAGCGGCCCAGCAGCGCTTCGGAGCGGCCGGAGAGCTTGGCAGCAAGGCGCAGGGCCAGACCCAGGAATTGCGCGCGTTCATGCTGGGCTTCGCTCATCAAGCGCGGTGCCTCCATGACCTCCATGGCATGGGAGGAGCCGCCATGCCGGTAATGCGTGACCGCGGCGAGGAAGACCCGTTCGGCATGATCAATCCCGGCAAAGGGCGCATAAAGCACGGTTTCACGGGCGAGATCGGTGCGGTGATCGGGATGCATGCGCGCACCCATATCCGCCAAGCGGCAGGCCGCTTCCAGCAGCAGCCAGTCGCGTCGCGGCGAGAATACGGGGTCCAAAGGCTCCATTACCGGCCGCAGCCAGGCCGCCAGGGCGCGACCGAACGCCGGCGCCGGAGCGGCCGGGCGAGACAGCGCCTCTGCCCCGGCCACCAACGGGTCCTGGTCGCGCAGGGCTTCTGACTGCCCGGCCATGATGACGCCTTCGCGCAGCCCATAGGCAGAGAACACGATACGCCCGAAACCGCCGCGCTTGATCAGGCGGCGCAACAGCAGAGCCGCATAGGGCAAGGTCGCCGCCCGGCGGCGGCCGACGCCGGGAATGCCTTCCAGCGAGGCCGGACTCAACCGAGCCGCCAGCCGGGTCAGCTGGCGCGCCTGTTTATCGTCGAGAGCAAATTGATGCACCACGCGCAGCGGATAGCCCGAGCGGGCAAAGGCCAGCTGCGCCAGCGCCCGCCAGGCCCCGCCGACGGCGTAGAAGGTTGTGCCTTCAGCGCCAGAGAAATCGATCTCGTCGAGGCGTTTTTCGATCTTGCGCTTGGCGCGCGCATAATCCCAGCCCTTGGCGCCGAGCACTTCCTGCGGCCCGAGCGGAAAGGTCTTGCCCGCTTGCGGACGGCCATTGACCAGGGGCGTGATCTCCAGGCTCGACCCGCCCAGATCGCCAGTCATGCCGTGGGCGTCGGGAATGCCGGCCACCAGGCCGAGAGCCGACATCACGCCCTCCTGGGCACCGGACAGCACGCGGACCTCAAGCCCGGTGCGCTCGGCAACCTGTTTGACGAAGTCCGGGCCATCCTTTGCGTTGCGCACGGCGGCGGTCGCCACGACGTGCCGGTCAGAGACGCCCTTGGCATCGAGCAGGCGCTGGAAACGCTTCAGCGCCCGCAGCGCAATATCAACCCCTTTGGGATTGAGGCGGCCACTATCGCGCACCCCCTCGCCCAGACCGGCCATGACCTTTTCATTATAGATCGGCCAGAGGGCTCGCCCCTCGAGACGGAAATGCACCAGGCGGACAGAATTCGAGCCGACATCGATAACGGCAACATCGCGCTCGATCGCATTCTCCGCGATCAGTCCCTGATCTGTCGCCCCCAGAACCAAGGCCTAGCCGCCATTTCCGGTCAAAACTGGCGGGGTATCGCCTGAGAGCGCTTCGCCGCGCCCGGACAGGGACGGGTTGGTCATGAAATAGGCATGGGCCGAGAACGGATCCTCAATGGCCGAGACATCCACCCGGCGGTAATCTCCGTTACCGTCCATATACCAGCTATTGGCCTCATCATTGAGATTGGCGACCATGATCTGGTCGAGCACCTGGCGGTGCACAGTCGGGTTCTGGATCGGGCAGAGATGTTCAACGCGGCGATCAAGATTGCGCGGCATCCAGTCAGCCGAAGAAATATAGATCTTGGCGTGCGGCGACGGCATTTCATGGCCATTGGCGAAGGCGACGATGCGGGTGTGTTCGAGGAAACGTCCGACAATACTCTTTACCCGGATATTCTCCGACAGCCCCGGTATACCGGGGCGCAGGCAGCATATCCCGCGTACGACAAGATCGACCTTCACCCCGGCCTGGCTGGCCGCGTACAGCGCATCGATGATTTCCGGGTGCACCAGCGCATTGAGCTTGACCCAGACCGCGGCCGGCTTGCCCGCCTTGGCGTTCTCGATCTCATTCTCGATGCTTTCAATCAGCATCTGTTTGAGATTGATCGGCGAAAGCGCCAGGCGTTCCAGGTTTTGCGGACGCGCATAACCGGTGATGTAGTTGAACACGCGACCGGCATCGCGGCCGAAGGCCGGATCAGCGGTAAACAGCGACAGGTCGGTATAAACCCGCGCTGTGATCGGATGGTAATTGCCGGTGCCGAAATGGGCATAGGTGCGCAGCTCGCTGCCTTCACGCCGCACCACCAGCGAGACCTTGGCGTGGGTCTTGTACTCGATGAAGCCATAGACAACCTGAACGCCCGCGCGCTCAAGATCCCGGGCCCATTTCAGATTGGCTTCTTCATCAAAGCGCGCCTTGAGCTCGACCAGGGCGGTGACATTCTTGCCTGCCTCGGCGGCCTCGATCAGGGCGGCGACGATGGGTGAGTTTTTCGAGGTGCGATAGAGCGTCTGCTTGATTGCGACAACATCGGGGTCAGCCACGGCCTGGCGCAGGAAAGCGACGACCACGTCGAAGCTTTCATAGGGGTGGTGGATGACGATGTCCTTTTCCCGGATTGCGGCGAAGCAATCGCCGCCATGGTCGCGGATGCGTTCGGGATAGCGCGGCTCATAGGGACGGAAGAGGAGTTCAGGCCGGTCATCCGGGATCAACTGGCTCACCTGGGCCAGGCCGAGAATTCCGGAGATCGGCACCACGTCCTGATCTTCGGCGCCCAAATGCGCGATGATGAAATTGCGCAGCTCGTCCGGCATGCTGGCTTCAAGCTTGAGGCGCACAATGACGCCGCGGCGGCGCTGTTTGAGCAGGTTTTCAAACTCGAGAACCAGGTCCTCGCTTTCTTCCTCGATCTCGATATCGCTGTCGCGGATAACCCGGAAGGCACCCTGCCCGATGACTTCATGCCCCGGGAAGAGCGTGTCGACATACATCGCCAGCACGGTTTCCAGCGCGATGAAACGGCGCTCGGGGCGCCCCGGCGTGTCGCTTTCGCGGGCGGGCAGTTCGACGAAGCGTTTCACCCCGAGCGGCATCGGGATGAGGCCATACATCTCCTTGCCGTCTTCCTTGTTGCGCAGGTGCAGCGCCAGGGCGAAGCCGAGATTGGGGATGAAGGGGAAAGGGTGCGCCGGATCGATCGCCAGCGGCGTGATCACCGGCAGGGTGTGAGACAGGAAATCGCCATGCAGCCAGGCCGCATCCGTCTTGGACAATTGCCCGGCCCCGAGCACCGACACGCCACGCTCGGCCATCTCTGAACTGAGCGAATCCCACAAGGCCTGCTGCTTGCCCATCAGCTCGCTGGCGAGGACGTGAATCTGATCGAGCTGTTCGGCCGGTGTGAGGCCGTCGATACTGGTTGCGGTCACACCATTGCGGACCAGTGCGCGCAGCCCCGCCACACGCACCATGAAAAACTCGTCCAGATTGGATGCTGAGATCGACAGAAACCGCAAACGTTCAAACACCGGGTGCTGCGGGTTCTCCGCCTCTTCGATCACCCGCATATTGAAACGCAACCAGGACAGCTCGCGATTGAGAAAACGCGACGGGCTCGACTTGAGCTCTTCGATATCTGCTGCCGGGTTGAGGTCCGCGGTCATTCACCGTCTCCTGGATCAGGGGCGTCGGGATTAAGTTCTGCAAGTACTTCACGCGCCACCGCACGCGTGATCGGAGTCCGTTTTACCAGCGCCCGTTTGTCCAGCAAGTCAACGAGTGTCCTTGCCGCAGCCACCGATCTTTCCATGCGCGGCAGGAGATATTCGATGACCCCCGGCTTGATCGGCGCATGCCGGTCATTGAGCTGTTTCTGGATCAGCTGCGTCAGCAAGTCGTCATCCGGCTCGTGCAGCGTCACCTGGGGCAAGGCACGCAGCCGCGACACCAGGTCGGGCAATTCAGCGCCCCACTGTGCCGGTGGCAGGCGGGCACTTAACAGCAAGGCCGGCAGATCGCCCTCAGCCGCACGGTTGAAGGCATGAAAGAGCGCCGTTTCGCTGCCACCGCGATCGGCATCCTCGACCACAAGCGCTGCGCCGGGCTCAAGCTGGTCCAGAACGCTCTCAAGGGCGTGCAGCGTGGTCATGCGCGCACCACTTTGCTGCGCCCAGATGGCGGCCAGATGCGATTTGCCGCTACCGGGCGGGCCGACCAAGGCAAAGGCGCCCGCAGGCCAGTCACGCCAGCGTTCCAGCGCTGTAACGGCCTCGCGGTTGGCATCGCCGCGAATAAAGCTGTCCACGCTAAAATCGACCCGGCCGGGCAGATCCAGCGCCAATTGCTGCGTCATGCTCGTGTCAGCCCTTTTGTGCGGGCTCAGAATTCAGTCCGGACGACCCAACCGAGGTCGGGATACTCTTCCAGTGCAGCGCCACGTTCGGCCAGTTCGGATACCAACTGCTCGAGGGCACCGCGATAATTTACCGTCATCAGCGCTCCATCGCGCGACATCGCATCGAGGCGGGCATCCTCGACCAGCGAAGCCCCCGTCAGTGCGGCTTGCAGTGTACGCCATTCACCGAGCCCGCCATAGAGCACGGTAACGCGGAATTCCTGGGTTTCGCCATCGCGCACGACCGACTGGCGTTTCCACTCGGTCTCACGGTCGAAGACAAATTGCTGAGCTGCATTGCTCCAGCCCCCGAAGACGCTTTGCGGTCCCCAGGTCTCAACAGCGAGCTCCTCGGCATTGTCCAGATTGACCAGATAACCGCCAAAGCGGCGAATGCCGCCGCGTTCCTGGGCGCGCAGCACGGCGATACGATTGACGCCGTAAAAAGCGCCCGCTGCGCGCAGCGCCTCTTCATTCAGGCTCAACGCATCGCGCGCCGAAATCAGCGCAGCGCCTTCCATATTGCCGGGCACGAACATCGGCGTCAGGGAATTGTCGAAAGACTGGCTGGTCCAGGCCTGGCGCCAGGGATTATCCTCCCACAGCATGAAATCGGTAGCGCCATCGAGGATCGGCAGGACCAGGGTCGGGCGCGACTGCGCGGAGACATAGGGGATGCCATAGGCGCCGAACACACGCTCGACAGCGCGTGGGTCGAAACTGATGTTCAGATCGGCGAGATAACGCGTCGAACTGCGTTGCTCATTCTGGATCTCGAGGCCCGAGATCATTTCCGCAACGATCGTCTGATCAAGCTCGGCACCGACAACCATCTCACCGAACTCATTCATGTGCGGCTCGAAATCGAAACCGGTACCGGCCCGGTCTTCCTGCAATGTCAGGCGTTCAATGAGGATGCGCGCCGCATCTTCCTGGCCCTGGCGCATGGCCGCGGTCTGGGCTTCCAGCGCATTATCGGCGCTGGCATCAATGGACACATTGCCCACCGTATAAGGGTCGTCGGCCTGAACACTGGATACAGCAAGGATCGACAGGCTCAGAGCGGCAATAAAGGAACGCACGGGCAGAACTCCTGGTGGCGCGATTTGACCGCCACTATAGCTGCCCAACAGCTGGCGTGAAGCCCGCGACTTGCGTTGCAACGACGTTTGCACTGTACTCCGCGCTCTTTTTTCCACGGGCTGAGGGATTCGCGATGGCGAACAAGGAAACGGGCGCTCCGGCTAACGGGCTGACCTATGCCGATAGTGGTGTCGACATCGATGCCGGTGACGCGCTGGTCGATCGCATCAAACCGCTGGCGGCCTCCACCCGGCGCCCCGGCGCGGCAGCCGATCTCGGCGGTTTTGGCGGTGCCTTTGATCTCAAGGCCGCCGGCTATGACGATCCGATCCTGATTTCCGGCACGGATGGTGTCGGTACCAAGCTGAAGCTCGCAATCGCCACCGGAAAGGTCGATACGGTCGGGATTGATCTCGTCGCCATGTGCGTCAACGACATCCTGGCCCAGGGCGCTGAACCGCTGTTTTTCCTGGACTATCTGGCCACCTCCAAGCTCGACCCGGCACGCGGCGCCAATATCGTTTCCGGTATCGCCGCCGGCTGCCGCGAAAGCGGCTGTGCTCTGATCGGCGGTGAAACCGCAGAAATGCCGGGCATGTATGAGGGCGAGGATTTCGACCTGGCCGGCTTTGTCGTCGGTGCGGCCGAGCGCGGACGCCTTCTGCCTGACCATGACCGCATGGCAGCAGGCGATGTCCTCATCGGCCTGGCCTCCTCCGGCGTGCACTCCAACGGCTATTCCCTGGTCCGCAAAGTGGTCGAAGTGGCTGGCCTGGACTGGTCCGATGCGGCGCCCTTCGCACCGGAGCAAACCCTGGGCGACGCCCTGCTCGCTCCGACCCGGCTCTACGTCAAAGCCTGCCTGCCGCTGATCAAGGCGGGCCTGGTCAATGGCCTCGCCCATATCACCGGCGGTGGCCTGGTTGAGAACCCGCCGCGAATGACGCCGAAAATACTCAATCCGGTCATCGATTACACGGCCTTCGAACTGCCGCCCGTGTTCAAATGGCTGGCTGAGACCGGCGGCATTGCCGAGAGCGAAATGCACCGCACGTTCAATTGCGGGATCGGCATGCTCCTGTGCGTCGCCCGTGAAGATGCCGAGAAGGCGCTTTCCATGCTTGCCGAAAACGGTGAGACCGGCATCATTGTCGGTGAACTTCAAGCGGCCTGATCCAGGACACAGACCTGATGGCGAAAACCAAGATCGCCGTGCTCATCTCCGGGCGCGGCTCCAACATGCAGGCAATCATCGAGGCGGCGAAGGCGGAGGATTACCCCGCCGAGATCGTGCTCGTGGCCTCCAACAAGCCCGACGCACCGGGTCTGGCCGTGGCGGAAGCCGCCGGCATCGAGACAGAAGTGCTCGATCATCGCGATTATGAAACGCGCGAGGACTTCGAACAGGCCCTCGACACGCTGATCCGGCTCTATGGCGCCCGTATTGTCTGCCTGGCGGGATTCATGCGTATCCTGACGCCTTTCTTCACCGAGAAATGGCGTGACCTGCTGATCAATATCCACCCCTCGCTTTTGCCGGCCTTCAAGGGCCTGCACACGCATGAGCGGGCGCTGGAAGCCGGTGTGCGCCTGCATGGCTGCACGGTTCACTATGTGCGCCCGGAAATGGATGACGGCCCGATCATCGGCCAAGCCGCTGTACCGGTCCTGCATGGCGACACGCCCGACACCCTCGCCGCGCGTGTGCTCGAGGCGGAGCATCAGCTCTATCCGCAATGCATCGCCCTGGCCTGTGAAGGCAAGGCCCGGGTCGCCGGCGAACGGGTGCGATTGCAGGTGCGCGAATTCGGCGCCGATCTGCTGATGAACCCGCACGACTGATCCGGTCATGCGCATCACCGACGAGCTGGTCATAGACGAGGCCGAGATCGAGGAGCGCTTTATCCGCGCCTCCGGTCCCGGCGGTCAGCACGTCAACACAACCGACAGCGCGGTTCAGCTTCGCTTCGATGTGGAGGCGTGCGCGGCGCTGGCGCCGGACGTCAAGGCGCGGCTGAAACGCCTCGCCGGGTCACGCCTGACCAAGGACGGTGTGCTGGTTATCCGGGCGGACACCCAAAGGGCACGTGAACGCAACCGCGCAGACGCACGATCCCGACTCAGAACGCTCATCGAACGCGCGCTGATCGCGCCGAAACCGCGCAAGAAATCGCGCCCCTCCCTCGCCGCAGTGCGCCGGGCCAAGGAGGCCAAGGCCCGGATCAGCGCCAAGAAGACGGCGCGGAAGAAGCCGTCCTCCGAGGATTAGGCGGTTTCCACCAGCGCGTCGATTTCCACCAAGCGCTTGTCGATCTCGGCCTTTGGCAGGAAGGAACCGGTAAAGCTGTTCTTCGCAAGCGATATCACATCCGCTTCCGTCAGCCCGACAGCGATAGCGGTCTGCTTGAAATTCTCGTTCACATAGCCGCCGAAATAGGCCGGGTCGTCGGAATTGACTGTCGCCTTAAGCCCCAGTTCCAGCATGCGTTTCAGCGGGTGCTCGCGCAAATCACTGACCCCGCAGAGCTTGAGATTGGAGAGCGGACAAACGGTGAAAGTCATGCCCTCACCGGCCAGTCGTTGGACCAAGGCCTCGTCCTCAAGGGCCCGGTTGCCATGGTCGAGACGGTCGATTTTCAGAAGATCCAGCGCCTCATAGACATACTCCGGCGGCCCCTCTTCACCGGCATGGGCGACGCGCTTGAGGCCCAGCTCGGCTGCCGCCGCAAAAACGCGCTCGAACTTGGACGGCGGATGCCCCATCTCCGAACTGTCCAGCCCCACAGCCTCGATCCGGTCGAGATAGGGCTTGGCCTGTTCCAGGGTTTCAAACGCCGCCTCCTCGCTCAAATGACGCAGGAAGCAGAGAATAAGCCGCGAGGACAGCCCCCACTCCTTGTCCGCCTTGTCGAGCGCACCGGTGATACCGGTGATGACGGTCTCGAAACTCACCCCTCGATCCGTATGCCCCTGCGGATCAAAGAACACCTCGACATGGCGCACCGTGTCGGCATGGGCGCGTTCGAGATAAGCCCATGTCAGATCGAAGAAATCCTGCTCGGTGATCAGCACATTCATGCCGACATAATAGATATCGAGGAATTCCTGCAGATTGGCGAACTCATAGGCGGCCCGGACTTCCTCAACCGTCTTGAACGGGATCTCGACCGCATTGCGCCGCGCCAGTTCGAACATCAACTCCGGCTCGAGCGATCCTTCCAGATGCAGGTGCAATTCCGCCTTGGGCAGTCGGTCGATCAGGGCGTTGAGGTCGGTCATGGCGGGCTCCGGTGATGGGGGAGGTTTATGATCCCGCAATGCCAGAGCCGCCGCAAGTCTGTGTTTCGGTTATCCAAACACCCGGCGCAGCAGGGAGGACGCCTGCCCCAGCGGGTCGCGGCGGATCGCCCGCTCTTCCTCACCGATATAGTAGAAGACCCCATCCAGGGTCCTCTCGACAGCATGATCGCGAAGCGAATCCGCAAGATCATCGGAGGATACAGAGCCGAGCCCAAAGCGTGACAGGAGGTTATTGCCCCGGTTCACATGCGGCTCGATGCGGTCAAGCGTGCGGTATACGCCAGCACTGCTCATCGCATTGTTCATCGGCGGCTCCAGCATCGATCCCAGACGCGACCCGGAGCGGCGGCGAAGATATTCGGTGGCGGCTGTGTCAGACCCGCCGATAATATCGACAGCATCGCGCACCGTCATGCCGCGAATGACCGAGAGAAAAATCTCGCGCGCCTGGGGCATGGCCTGTTCCGCAGCGCGATTAAGGCCGAGCTCAAGGCTGTCGAGCTGGCCGGACAGCCCCAGCGGACGCAGTGTTGATTGCAGACGGCTGACCGAACGTGGCAGATCTATGCGCACTGTCGGATCGCCCCAAAAACCGTCGACTGCGCCCAAGCGGTGGGTCGCCAGTCGGGCGGCTTGGTCGAGGGCTTCACGCACACCATCCGCGGCCTGGGTACGGCCAAAGCTTTGGGCCTGAACTGCCGTACTGGCCAGCGAGGCCAGAGCCCCGGCGATGAAAACCCGTCTGTGCATAACATCCCCCCGGAATGGATCGCGAATCCCTGTTGCACGCGATCGGTTGAGCTTGAGGTTAGTCTTACGGGCCGGGAGATGAACAGGCGGCAACAGCCGTATCGCTGGACAGCCCGGCGCACAATTCCCGCGCCGCCCGTTGTTCGCCCCGTTCGATCAAGATCGCCGCCAGCGCCGGAATAGCCTCGCTATTGAACGGATCCCAGTGCAGCACACGCCGATACCAGCGCTCGGCATCCTCGATGCGCCCCTGTTCGGCATGCCGGCTGGCGATCATCAGCCCGGCGCCGGAATGCCAGGGCCGGATCCGTGCCGTCTCGGCATCATACCGGCGCGTCATGGCCTCGAAGGATTGCTCCAGATAACGCAGAGAGAGCTCCGGCTGCCCCTGATAGCCGTACAGGTCGGACAGGTTCATCAGGCTTTCCCAATTGTCCGGATCAATGGTGACGGCGCGGTCATAGGCCCGCATGGCTCCGTTGATATCGCCCATGGCCGAGCTGGCCAGGCCCAGAGCGCGATAGCCCGGCGCATAGCCCGGATCGATCTCCAGCGCTTGCCGCGCAACCCCCAGCGCCCGCTCCAGCTGCTGACGCGCTTGCGGTGTCGCCGTCCGGCCATTGGCAAGGGCCGTCTGGATACGCGAGTTCAGCCCAACTTCCGGCCAGTCTCCCGGGGACCAGCGCACCACGCTCTGGGTAATTGTGTTCGCCAGTCCAGCGTGTGCCGGAGCGCTGCCCGGATCAACCTCCAAAGCCCGCTGATACAGCCGCATGGCCGCCTCATTCTCGCTTTGTGTCATCTGCGCATAGAAATCATCAGCGCGGGCGATCAGATCCGCTGCCGGTTGGTCTTGCGGCGTGTTCACTGGCACCAGGAGCAAGAGAAGAACAACCGCTAGCAGCACCCCCGCCCCGGCCAGTCCCGCGGCCGGCAACCAGCGTGGCATGGCGGTTGCCGGGTCAGGCGGAGAAGACGCGGTCACAGCGAGGCGGTAGCCGCGCTTTGGCACTGTCACAACGAATTTGGCGTCCCGGGCTTCATCGCCCAAGGCCCGGCGCAGTTTCCACACCGCCCGCGACAGCGCGTCCTCATTGACCGTAACGCCCGGCCAGACTTTCTCGCCAATCGCCTCCCGGCTCACAGCCTCGCCGCCGGCCTCGGCGAGCACGACCAGCAAAGCCATGACTTTGGGTTCGATCTCGATGCTTTCGCCATCACGGATCAGACGCCCATTGCCCGGTTCGACGCGAATGTCTTCAAGCTGGAAGCCCGTCTGCAAATTCAAGGCTCTACTCCGGTCAAACCCGCATGGTCAGAAAAAGGTCAGATCAAAAGGATAGTCCGGTCATGGCGTGAAATGGAAGTGCGCACAAGGTTGGCGGATGATTGATCCGCTGATCTAAGGAATACAGATGCACGTCACCTCCACCGCCCTCGCCCTAGGCCTCGGCTTGCTCACCGCCCCCGTCACGGCCCAAACACCGGACCGGTTCTCGCCGGAGCAATTGCGCAGCGATTTCGACCATCTCTATACCACGCTGCAATCCGCCCAGCCGGGGCTTTATTCCGCCACCCCGCAATCCGTCCTCGATCAACGCCATGCGGAGATGATGGGCGATATCACGGGCCCGATGTCCGCTTTTGAGGCCACGGTCTACTTCCAGACCTTCCTCTCTGAAATCCGCATCGCTCATACCCGGATCGACTTTCCGGTCGGGGATTGGTTTGCCTGGCGCGACAATGGTGGCGGCGCCGTTCCCTTCGATATCCGCATCCGGGATGGCCGGGTCCTGGTGGAAAGCGCAATGCCACTGGAGAACGGCCTCCAGCGCGGGGATGAAATCATCGCCATCAATGGAACGCCCAACGCAATCTGGCTCAACAGGATGACCCGCCACCTGTCGGCGGACACCCCGGATTTCGCCTACACGCTGCTCGAGAGCTATTTCCCGGCCGTCGTCTGGCTGGAACATTCCGAAGCGGACAGCCTCGCCGTCACCGTAATCCGCGGCGATGCTCCGGAGATCACGATCAATGTCCCGCTTCTTTCCCGCGACGAGATGGCGGCTCTAGCCGATGCACCTGTCCAGTCCTTCCAATTGCCGCTGTTTGACACGCGCATGATTGGCGAAGACATCGGCTATCTGCGTCCCGGTCCGTTCTACAATACCGATGACGGTGGCAATACGTGGGATCCGACCAGCTATGTCGCCCGGGTCGATGCAGCCTTTGGCGACTTCATCGAGGCAGATGCCGGGGCCGTCATTCTTGATCTGCGCGATAATCCCGGCGGCAATAACACCTTCTCCGATCCGATCATCGCCTGGTTCGCCGACCAGGATTGGCGTTTCGCCTCCGAGTTCCGGCTCCTGGTGAGCGAGGCCACGACTGCGTCCAATGCTGCGCGCTTGGCCGATGGTGGCGGCGAGGTCAGCGCCCAGTATGCCGAGCTCTTCGCCAATGCGCGAAATGGCGACATCATCCTGTACGACTTCCCTGAGGCGAAACCGCGCGAGGGTGAGCGTTTTGAGGGTGAGGTATATGTCCTGATCAACCGCTATTCCTACTCCAATGCGGTGACCACGGCAGCGCTGATCCAGGATTATGGTTTTGGCACCATCGTGGGTGAAGTCACGGCGGACATGTCGACGACCTATGGCGCGATGGAATATTTCAGCCTTCCCACAACAGGCATCCGGGTCGGTTATCCCAAGGCCCACATCATCCGCCCCAATGGCGATGATCATCCACATCCTGTGACGCCGGACCTCGAACTGGATCTGCCGCCGCTCCGGGGCGAACACGATGCGGCCTTGGAACAGCTGGTCGACCACATCCGGGCCGGTTGACGCGCAAACAAAAACACCCCGGCCGCCTGGCCGGGGTGTTTGAGTGTTTCCACGACCAGGTGCGGATCGTGAACCCTTTTCCTTAGCCCACGATCTCATCGTCGGAGAAGAAGAACGGGATTTCCTGGGCAGCGGTTTCCGGAGCGTCAGAACCGTGCACGGAGTTCGCTTCGATCGACTCAGCGAACTCTTTGCGGATGGTGCCTTCAGCAGCATCTTCCGGGTTCGTGGCACCCATGACTTCGCGGTACTTGGCGATGGCGTCTTCACCTTCCAGAGCCTGGACGACGACCGGGCCGGAGATCATGAAGGTGACGAGGTCGTTGAAGAACGGACGCTCTTTGTGCACGCCGTAGAAGCCTTCAGCCTGCTCCTTGGTCATGCGGATGCGCTTTTGCGCGATGATGCGCAGACCGGCTTCCTCGATTTTGGCGTTGATGGCGCCAGTGAGGTTACGAGCGGTTGCGTCGGGCTTGATGATGGAGAAAGTGCGCTGGATCGCCATGACGTGTTTCCCTGAAATCGAAGGCTAGCAAAAAGCCCCGGAACGTCTCCGGGGCGGCATTTGCGCGGGCTTATAGCGGGGGAAGACCGCCTTGCATAGCGTACAAGACGGTCTTCATCAGATCAGGGCATTTCGCGATCCCACTCAAACCCGGCCAGACGCCAGATCGTCGATGGCGTGCGCTCGCTCAATTCAACAACGGAAAGCCCGGATCTCTCCATGGCCCGGCGCACAACCCAGGCCCCCGTGCGATAGCCAACCGCCAGGCGACCGTCAGGGTGGGCAAACATCCACTCGCCGTAATTGGCTGCCTGCGGCAAGGCGAGAATTTCCAGAGCCCAGTCTTCAACCTCCGCCGGCGGCTGCATCGGCTCCGGCATGGGCTCGTTAAGAAGCTCTTCGGCAAAAATCGTCGCCAGGCCTTCACTGATCACGGCGATCTGGATGCCATAGCCGAAATGATTGCCCTGCATCGTCCAGCCATGCGCCGTGTGATGGAGTTCATGGGCGAAAGTCGAGGCCAGACCGGCATCAACGGCGGCTTCGATCCCGCCGGGATAGGTGACGGAAATCTCGATCAGCACGTCATCGGGTTTGTCAGCCCGGCCGGTAACACCGCCGATCATGTCGAGCATGGGCCGGTCCACCGGCTCGACCCGCACATTCACATCGTCGGAGACATGCGGGAACCAGGCGTCGACTGCGGCGTGGATTTCATCGAGGCGATCATTGATCAGCGCCATCTCGGCCGCAGAAAATTCATGGTGTTCATTACTGGCGAAACTCGCCGAGACCGGATCGGCAGTTTGCGCGGTCAGAGCCGCGGCAGCGGCAAACAGGGTCAGCATATTCTTGTCTTTGTCCCATCAATACGCTCCCCAGCGTAGAGGCCGGAATGCCAAGACCGCGCGGCGCCGGCAAGCGGGACGGTGCATTACTGCTTCCCCCCAAATTGCTTCGCCCCAAGTGCACGAGCCAGCTCCCAGCCCCTCTACCGCTCGCACACATGCTTGCGCCCAGGCTTCGCGCAGGCTAACCCCCGCCTCCCATGCTGCACGTCAACGACCTCACCTATCGCATCGAAGGCCGGATGCTGTTTGATCAGGCCACCTTCGCCCTGTCGGCCAAGGGCAAGATGGGGTTGGTCGGGCGCAATGGCACCGGCAAGTCGACGCTGTTCCGTCTGATCCGGGGCGAGATTGCCTCGGAATCCGGTGAAGCGCGGGTCCAGAAAGGCGCCAAGGTGGGCTGGGTGGCCCAGGAAGCTCCCGGGGGTGATGACAGCCTGATCGACGTCGTGCTCGCGGCTGACCTCGAGCGCACAGCCCTGTTGGACGAAGCCGAGACAGCCACTGACCCGAACCGGATCGCCGACATCCAGACCCGCCTGGCCGATATCGAAAGCCATAGCGCCGAGGCCCGTGCCGGGTCGATCCTTGCGGGGCTGGGCTTTTCCGGCACCGATCAGCGCCGCGCCTGCCGCGAGTTTTCCGGCGGCTGGCGCATGCGTGTAGCCCTGGCAGCAACGCTCTTCGCGCGCCCTGACCTCCTCCTGCTCGATGAGCCGACCAACTATCTCGACCTGGAAGGCGTGATCTGGCTGGAGAATTACCTGCGCTCCTATCCCGGCGCGGTGCTGCTGATCTCGCACGACCGGGACCTGCTCAATGGCGCGGTCAATTCCATCGCCCACCTCAAGGACGGAAAGGTCTCCGTCTGGGAAGGCGGCTATGACGACTTCGAAAAAGCCCTGCGGGAAAAACAGCGCCTGCAAATGAAACTGCTGGAAAAGCAGGACGCCCAGCGCCGCCATCTGCAGAGCTTTGTTGACCGCTTCAAGGCCAAGGCCTCGAAAGCGAAGCAGGCGCAAAGCCGGGTCAAAATGCTCGAGCGCATGAAACCGGTGGCAACGATTGTCGATGACCCGGTGGCGCCGTTTGATTTTCCCAGCCCGCAGCGCCGCATGGCGCCACCGATCATCCGCATGCTCGACCTCAAGGCCGGCTATGAGCCGGACAAGCACGTGCTGCGGGACGTCAATCTCAATGTCGATCCGGACGACCGCATTGGCATTCTCGGTCGCAATGGAGCGGGCAAGTCTACGCTCGCCAAACTATTGTGCGACAAGCTCGATCCGAGTGACGGCTTCCTGCGCAAACACAAAAAGCTCGACATCGCCTATTTCGCCCAGCACCAGATCGACCTGTTATCGCCCGAAGTCTCCGCCTACCAGCATGTCGTGGAGCTGATGGAAGACGCGACGGAGGCTCAGCGACGCGCCCGTCTCGCGCGGTTCGGTCTGCCCGGCGACCGTCAGGAAACCCCGGCCAAGTCCCTGTCCGGGGGCGAGAAAGCCCGCCTGCTGTTCAACCTGATCACCTTTGAGGGCCCGCACCTCCTGATCCTCGACGAGCCGACCAACCACCTCGACATGGACAGCCGGGCCGAGCTGATCAATGCGATCAACGCCTATGACGGCGCGGTCGTGCTGATCTCGCACGACCGCTATCTCATCGAAGCCTGTGTCGACCAGCTCTGGCTCGTCGCTGACGGTACGGTGAAGCCCTATAACGACGATATCGAGACCTATCGCCAGTCTCTGCTCGGTCGCGGCCCGAAGGACGGCGCCAAGCGCAAAGGCCCGGCCACGGACGAAAAATCCGTCGCCCGCCGCTCCGCGGCTGAACAGCGCAAGCTGCTCAAGCCTCTGAAAGACGAGATCACCCGCTGGGAAAAAGAAGCCGACCGGCTGCGCGGCGTCATCGAGGTCATCGACAAGGGCCTGGCCGCGCCGGGCCTGTATGAAAAGGATCCCAAGACCGCCACCGATCTGCAGATCAAGCGCGCCAAGGCGGTCGAATTGCTCGACAGCGCCGAGACGAAATGGCTGGAAGCGGAAGAGAAGCTGGAAGCCGCTCAGGCGTAAGGCAGGCGGGCGTCTAACCCAGATTTAATACGCGCCCCCTCTGGTCGACGCTTTGAATAATTCTATTCTAAAGTGTGTTGATCAGGAGTCCCGCGTCGTGAATTTCGCCTATCCGGCGGCGCTCCTGCCCGCCTATATCGTCAATATCGTTATCCTTATCCCCGTCGTCACCGGGCTGTATTTCCGCTCCGGCACAGCCACCGTCTTTGGTGGCAAGGTCGCCCCGTCGGACGGGCTACGCTGGATGGTGGCCTCGCTTTACACGGGTATTCTCGCCGGTTCGGTTGTCGGTGTAATCTGGCCGGAGGAAATGGCCCCGATCCTCGGCCTGCAGGTCGTCTATAAAGCGATGTGGCTGATCGCCTATGTCTGGCCTTCGGTACGCGCGCGACAGCCCGTGCCGATCGGCCTGAGCCTGGCGTTTGCCGCCATCGTGACCGCTTACCCGGCCCTCATCATCTGCGCCACCATCGCCCCCGCCTGACGGCGCCGATTACACCCACAAGCCGCACAAATCCGCGCTAACCACTTGAGCGGGCGCGACAATACTCTGTTAACCCGGCGTTCGGACTTGGCTCATAATATATTATGAGCAGGCTGGGACTTGGGCGAGGCCCGCTTCTGCAAGGCCTATCGTCGGCCCGTAGTGCTTGGGATCAACCGGGTCAGGCGCGCAAACACGAGGAATAGAAGGCTGTCGCTTGGCGGCAGTGGCGACAATGAGGATCGAGCCCACCTGGCAAAGTGCGGATACTCCGCGCCGGCGCCGCAAGAACCGACGCCCGAAGACGGCGTCCGCAGATCGTGAAGCCCGCAGATATCCGGCTGCGACCAGCGACCGCCATCACCCGGTCGTCTCTCCCGCACCCGATCATCTGGACGACCAGTCCATTGCCCTGCCCGATAGAGACCGGGCTCTCTCTCTTGCCGAAGCGATCCGGAGCCAGCTGACGGTGCTGAAACTGGCCATCGCCGGCCATCACGACCCGCGCAATTACGGTCTGTTCTAACGCTCTAGCGCTTCCAGAATTCCCAGAGCCTGTAGGCTTTGCTGTTATGGGCACGGGCAAAGGCGCGTCTCCCCGCATAACCGAGCTCGGCGATACGGGCATCGAGGGGAGCATGAATGCGGCTCTCGCTCCAGCCATCGCGCTTGCCCCCCGCATAACGCTCCACCACGCCCAGCAGCCCGGCTTCAATCGCCGCGCCCCGCAGCCCGCCCAGCCCCTTCAGGGCATGGCTGACTTCTGCAGCATTGTCGCTGTTCAGACCGGCCAGGAGGCGGGCCTGAAAGCGCCCCTGATCACCCGGGTGGCGGGCACACCACCGCGAAAGCTCCGCCCAGGCATAGGTCTGGAAACCGGGGTCGTCGTGATCACAATAGGGCTCTGTCGCCGCGATATCATCAATGGCCCCACTGCCCAGGATACTGCTGGCATGAAGACAGCTGAGCGGATCAGATATCTCGCCCAGCCGCACCGTCACGGCTCGCCGGATAGCGTCATCGCCCTTCCAGCTTCCATTGTATAGGCCGCTGGAAGCCCCACCCCGATCCGCGCTTCAAACGCCCGAGCCTCTTGCGGCGATGCCGGCGGTCCAAGTGCGTAGCGATGTTGCTCGCTTCCAAAAACACGAAACGCTTCATCCTCCGCGCGCGCTTTTGGCAACTTGCTCCGGATACGCTCGATCTGAGCGCTGAACTGCTGGAGATTTTCCATCCCGCAGATCCCGCCTAGCCGCAGGTCAGGCTTTCAATCCGGTCACGCGCGTCAATTCGGATGGTGAGACGATCAGGCCGGTAAACAGTCGGATCGGGCGTGTGCGGGCCCAATACCAGGAAATTGTCCGGAATATCCCGCACGGAGACAGAGGTGCGACGGCGGCCGACCAAATGCTGCAGATCTTCCATGCCACATGTGCCGGTGATCGGACGCTGCACTTGCGAAAGCTCGACGTCTTCAACCATATCCAGCGGCGGCAACCCGTTCGCCGCGCCCGGGTCAGAGGCAGGGGCGGAGTTTTGCACCGGTGCGGTTTCTACCGGCTGAGACTGCTGCGGACCGGGCAGAAAGCCGTCAACCGTGGCACATCCCGCCAGAGTGACGAGGCCGGCAAGAAGGGTCGAACGCATCATCGCTTACATCTTTCCTGGGCGAACGGCGCGCAGCCTAGCGCGCGTGCGGCGAAGCTCAAGGGAAAATCAGGCTTTCTTTTCCCAGCGCCCGGCCTCTGACTGGCGCCAATAGGACACGCTTGCGCCCTCCCCGGACGCCCGTTTCCACAGTCCGCGCGCGGCAACGACCGCGCTTTCGTCATGACCGTCGAAGAGCACGATCGTGCGTTCGAATTCGGCAAATCCACCGGGCTCGGCACGGTCCAGCAGGAAGCAGCATTCCGCCTTGTTGGGATTATCCTCGCCTGCACTCAGCAAGACCGGCTGACGCGCATCATCGTCCGAGCCAGCTACGGCGTGCGGTGTGAAACTGTCATCCCGCCAGGTCCATAAAAGCTGGTCGAGAGATTTGAGCCGATCTTCTTCAGGCGAGCGGATCAGGGCTCGCCAGCCACGCGCCAGCGTCTTCTCAACGAGTTCAGGCAGAACCTCGTCAACGCTGGAACGTTCCAGATGGTAGAACCAAAGCTCTCCGGCCATGAAGATAAAAGGCGGCGCCGATGGGCGCCGCCTCTCCTAGTCGCTGAGGGCCTAACCCTCGTAATTGTCACGCACGAAACGGTCGAGAATACGCACGCCCCAACCCGTGCCCCAGCTCGGCTGGCGCGGATCGTCCTTCATGCCGCCCATTGCCGTACCGGCGATGTCGATATGACACCACGGCTTGTCATTGACGAAGCATTTGAGGAATTCCGCCGCCGAGATGGAACCGGCCAGACGGCCTTCGCCGACATTGCGGATATCAGCATTCTTAGTCTCGATGTGCTTTTCATAATCAGCACCGAGCGGCATGCGCCAAACCGGTTCACCGGAAACGTCGCCGGCTGCAGAAAGCTGAGTGGCGATGTCATCATCATTGGTGAAGATGCCGGCGCGTGTATTGCCGAGCGCAATCAGCATGGCACCGGTCAGCGTCGCCAGGTCGATGATCAGCTTGGGATCGAAACGGCCCTGGGAGTACCAGAGCACATCACCGAGAACGAGGCGGCCTTCCGCATCGGTGTTGAGGATCTCAACCGTCTGCCCCGACATGGAGGTGACGATGTCGCCCGGACGCTGCGCATTGCCGTCAGGCATGTTCTCGACCAGACCGACAATACCGATGGCATTGACCTTGGCCTTGCGGCCAGCCAGGGCGCGCATAAGGCCGACGACAGCAGCAGAGCCGCCCATATCACCCTTCATTTCGTCCATGCCGGCACCCGGCTTGAGCGAGATACCACCACTATCAAAGGTCAGACCCTTGCCGACAAAGAGCAGCGGCTTTTCGCCGGCCTCGCCGCCATTCCATTTCATGATGGCGATATGGCTTTCCTTGTCCGAGCCCTGGCCAACGGCGAGCAGCATATCCATGCCCAGTTCGGACATCTTGGCTTCGTCGAGAATCTCGATCTCCAGGCCATGCTCGGTCAGCCCCTCGATCTTCTTGGCGTAGGTTTCCGGGTGCAGCACGTTCGGCGGCAGGTTGGTGACGTCACGGGCGAGGTCGACGCCCGCCGCTACAGCGCCCCAGCTGTCCCAGGCCGCACCGGCTGCTGCAGTATCATCAGCTGCGATCACGACGGTTTCCAGCGACGGGCGCTTATCCGCGGTGAGCTTGGTGCGATAATCGTCGAAACGGTAGGACGCCAGGCGCGCGCCAAGACCGGCACGGGCCGCGCCCTCGGCATCGGTGACACCATCGAGGCGCAGGGTAATGGCGGTTTCACCGCTCAGCAGGACCTTGCCGGTCACGGCGGCAGCGGCTTTCTCGATCACACCGGCATCAGCCTTGTCCTTGGCACCGAGGCCGAAGAGCACCACGCGCGGCGCATTGAGGCCGGCCGGGGCGAGCACTTCGAGCGTCTGGCCCGGCTTGCCTTCAAACCGCGAGGCCTCAATGGCGCGCCGCAGGGCACCACCTGCGGATTCGTCCGCGGCTGCCGCGGCTGCGGAGAACTCGGCATCGGCGTAGACGGCAAGTGCAAGCGATCCGGATACGGAACCAGGCGCGGCGAATTCGATCTTCATGGCAAAACCTCGTCGGTGGAATTGTGCGGTCGCCTGTTATTGAGGCGAGAAAGATGGGTCGGAGAAGTGGTATCCGATACCGACGTGAGATAGAAGGCTGAACGCGCAGCTCAAACCCGATCGTATGAATCTCGTCCAACGTTACATTTTCAGGCAGTTGTTCTGGCCGTTCGTCACCGCGATCGCCGCCTTTGCCGGGCTGGCACTCCTGACCCAGAGCCTGTCCAATATCGATCTGATTTCGGGCTATTCGGAAACGGCACTGACCTTCCTGAAAGTGACGATTCTCGCTTTGCCGCATCTGACAGCTCTACTGCTGCCGATCGCCCTGTTTATCGCCACACTCAACGCTCTGGGGCGCCTGACGGGAGATAGCGAAATCGTGGTCACGATGGCGTCTGGTCTGACCCGCTGGGGTCTCCTGGCGCCGCTTGTGCGGTTGGCGCTCTACGCCATTATCCTCAATCTGGCGATCAACCTTTTCGTCCAGCCACTCGCCTATCGTGAGATGCGCGAAAGCGTTTACGCCCTGCGCTCGGATATCGCCGCGAACCTGGTAACCCCGGGTGCCTTTACCGCGCTGGGTGACGGGGTCACCATCTATGCCCGCGAGCGCACCAGCGACGGGCGTATGCGCGACATCCTGATCCATGACGAGCAGGACGCCTCCGGCGCGACGACCTACACCGCCCGCGAAGGCGTCATCGTTCGCACCGAAGAACGCTCTGCCATGGTCATGATCGACGGCAATCTGCAGCAGGTCGATGAAACCGGCGAGCTCAGCTATGGCGTGTTCGACCGCTATGAATTCGACCTCGCCGCCTTCGTTGGTCCCATCGATGCGATCTTCTTCAAGGAGAGTGACCGCTTCCTGCACGAATTGTTCTGGCCGGACAGTATTCTTGTTGCCCGTATCGACGGCTATGAGCGGGCCCAGGCCGAGGCGCATTACCGGCTTTCCGCCCCGCTCTATTTGCTGATGTTCGTGCTCATTGCCGGCGCCACCTATTTTGCCGGCGATTATTCCCGTCTCAGCTATAGCCGCCGGGTCATGGTCGCGGCAGCGGTTGGTGGAGGATTGCGTCTGGTAGGCTTTTCCATGCAGTCGGCGGCAACGGACGTTCCCGCCCTCAACGCCATGCAATATCTCATACCCCTGGCCGGGATCGCGGCAGCTTTGACCTATCTCTACTGGCCTCGCCGGGCCCGCCCCCAGTTAGCGCCGGCGGAGCCGGAGGCGGCGGCATCATGACCAGCCTTCTGCACCGCTACATGCTGACCCAGACCCTCGCCGGTCTCGGCGTTGCAACCGCGATTATCTCCAGCGTGATTCTGCTGGTCGATTTCGTCGAACAGACACGGGCCATCTCCACGCGCATCGACATCTCGGCCATTGAACTGATTCGATTGACCTCTTTCCGTGCACCGTCACTGATCGAGACCACTTTGCCCTTCATCCTGCTGTTCGGTGTGCTGACCTCGCTCTTCCGGCTGAACCGGCAAAGCGAGATCGTGGTGATGCGCGGCTCGGGCGTTTCGGCCTGGCGTATCCTCGCGGCGCCCATGGTGCTGTCGATTGTGATCGGCCTGTTCGGTGCCATGGTGCTCAACCCGCTCGGCGCGGCAGGGAACGCGATTTTCGAGCGTGAGCGCGATATTCTGATGAATGTCGAGTATGACGAGGAAAGCCTGCAGCCGGTCTGGCTGCGTGAGGCCAATATTGATGGCTACACTGTCATCGTCGCCGAGGATTTGCGCGAAAACCAGCAACAGCTGATCGACACCGCCTTCCTGTATTTCGATGTGGGCCCGGACGGTGTGCCCAGCATGTCGCGCCGCATTGATGCCCCATCGGCCTATTTGCGCGAAGGCTTCTGGGAGATGGAAGACGCGGTGGAACGTGTGCCAGAGGCGGCCGCGACCAATCTCGGCCGTGTCACCCTGCCGACCGGCATCAACCGCCAGGCCCTGTTCGAGCGGGCCCGCTCCCCCGAGGGCGTATCCTTCTGGGACTTCCCGGCCCTGATTGCCTCGGCGCGTGAAGCTGGGCTCGCAACCGAACGCTATGAGTTGCGCTATCACAGCCTGATGGCTCTGCCGCTGACCCTGCTTGCTGCAACGCTGATCGCTGCAGCGGCGACCATGCGCCTCCACCGTCTCGGCGGCGCTACGGCGTTTGCGGCCGCTGGCGGCCTGGCCGGATTTATCATGTTCTTCCTGCAGGAATTGCTCTCATCAGTGGGCGCTGCAGGCTCTTTGCCACCCGCCACAGCGGCCTGGTCGGCCCCCGCGATCACCGCGCTTCTGGCCTTGACTTATATCGCCTCGACTGAAGACGGATGAGACCGTGGACGGCGCGGCGCGCATCCGCTAGTGATTGATGCTTATCGGGTGGGGCCCGGGATCAGTGAGGGAGTGACGCATATGGCGTCGCAGTTCAGCCGTTTGGCGGCCGCGTTATTCAGCACAACAGCACTTGTCCTGGCGTCGCCGGCCTTCGCCCAAGACGCAAATCCGGACGAGCCTCCGGTCTATCTGGAAGCCGATAGCGTTGTAGAGCTGGGCGATGGAGCGGGATATCTTGCTCGCGGCGAGGTTCGCGCACAGCAGGGCGACCGCACCGTCTTTGCCGACGAGGTGGAATACCGCCCGGCCATTAATCGCGTCATTGCCCGCGGAAATGTGCAGATTCACGGCGGTGGCCAATACCCGCAATACGCCGATGAGGTCGAACTTGATTCGGAATTGTCGACCGGGATCGCGCTGGGGTTCGCCTCGATGCTGGAAAACGACGGCCGTATGGCCGCCGCCTCCGCCATTCGCCAGGCCAATGGCTCGGTGCAGCTGGAAAACGCCTACTATACCGCCTGTCCGCTCTGCGAAGACGGCGAGACCGAACCGACTTGGCGGGTACGTGCGCGTGAGGTCATCCAGGATGCTGATGACCAGATGATCTATTATCGCGACGCCCAGCTGGAAGTGCTCGGCGTCCCGGTCCTGTACGCGCCGGTCTTTGCCCATCCCGACCCGTCCTCGGAACGCCGTTCGGGCTTCCTTTTCCCCGATGTCGGCCTGTCCTCGCGTCTCGGTGCCCTGTACCAGCAGCCCTATCTCTGGGCGATTTCTCCGTCCCAGGACCTGGTTGTCGCGCCGCGGGTCATGACCAATGTAAACCCGCTGCTGTTTGCCGATTATCGCAAGCGCTTCTGGTCCGGCACAATGGAGCTGGAAGGCAGTTGGACCGACGAGTTCGAGATTGACAGCGAAGGCGATCGCTTCGGCGAGAAAGAACATCGCTGGCACCTGTTCGGCGGCGGCCGCTTCGATATCTCCGACGAATGGCGCTGGGGCTTCGGCGTACAGCGCGTTTCCGACGATCTGCATCTGCGCCGCTATGACTTTTCCGAAGATGATGATGACCGAGGTGCTCCGCTCGAAGCCGACGCCCGGCGCCTGGTCAGCCAGCTCTATGTCGAGGGGCGCACACCCAACAGCTATGGCTCGATCATCTCGGCATCCTACCAGTCGCTGCGCACCAATGAGGATGACGATACCATCCCCAACATCATGCCCATGCTGCAATACCGCCGTGTGTTCAACGCGCCGGAAGGCTGGGGACGGGTCAATCTGGACGTCAATGGTGTGTTCCTCGACCGGACCGAGGGAAGTGACTATCAGCGCTTGAGCACCACGATCGACTGGCGCACGCGCTGGGTCGCACCGGCGGGCATCGTTGTGGAGCCCTTCGCCTATGGCCGCGTCGACGCCTACCATCTCAGCGATATCCCGCTGACGGGCGGCGGAACCGGCAATGACGGCTTCGACCGTCAGCTCGGTCTGGCCGGCGCCGAGGTCAGCTGGCCCTTCTTCCGCGGCGGCAACACTGTCGACGTCGTGCTGGAGCCGGTCATCTCCGCGACCATCGCCACAGATGATCCGGCCAAAGACCGCCTGATCAATGAAGACAGCCTGTCGATCGACCTCGATGAGAGCTTGTTGTTCGACTCTGTGCGCGCTCCGGGGTTTGACCTGTGGGAAGAAGGCCAGCGGATCAGCTATGGCGTGCGCGCCTCTGCCTTCTGGGGCAGCGGTAACAGCGCCAGCGCCTTTATTGGCCAGAGCCATCGCATGGACGGCGAAACCCAGTTCGATCCGTCCAGCGGACTGGCGACAGAAGACAGCGATTATGTGGTCTCCGGCGAACTCAACTGGGGTGCCTTCCGGAGTGAGATGCAGGCCCGTCTCGACAGCGAAGACTATGATGTCGACCGCATCGACGCATCCGCAAGCTATACCGGTGGGCGGGTAACGGCAGGCCTGCGCTATCTCGATGTCAGCGATGATGACAGCCTGCGCAGCCCGCAACGCGAAGTGACAGCGCAATTTACCTATCAGCTGACCGCGCGTTGGAGTATGATCGCGAATGTCACACGCGATCTCGATATCGATACCTCGCGGCGCCAGGAAACCGGTTTCCGCTATGAGGATGATTGCACGCGAATGGAAATCGTTTACGAGCGTCAGGACCTCGGCATTGATCGCCTTGGTCCGTCGGAATCGATCCAGTTCCGTGTCGCCCTGTTCACACTGGGAAGTGTGGCGGAAGAGTAAGTAACGGTGCCGCGTGATTGCGCAGGCGGCGAGTTTGAGTAATGTTCCGGCCGGAACGGAAGCATGATGCCCATGAAACTGACCCGTAATCTCGTTATCTCGGCGCTGATCGGCCTTTTTGGTCTCCTCACGCCGCAGGCCGCTGCACAGACCACGGAAGGCGTTGCCGCCCTGGTCAATGACGAACCCATCACCACGGTGGACGTTCGCAATCGCATGCGCCTGATCATCGCCTCGACCGGACTGGTTCAGCTGGATGAAGCCGCTCTGGTCCAGATCCGCGATCAGGCCATTCGCGGCCTGGTCGATGAGCATTTGCAGCTCCAGGCCGCCCGTGAGTACGAGATCACCGTCGAAGAAGACGAGATCAACCAGTCCCTGCTTGATCTGGCCTCGCGTAACAATTCGACCATTGAGGAAGTGATTGCCGATCTGGAACGTTCCGGCGTCGACATTTCCACCCTGCGCCATCAGATCGAGTCCGAAACCGCTTGGCAGATCATCGTCAATGGGCGCTATGGCTCGCGTATCCGCATCTCCGAGCAGCAGATCGATCTGGCTCTGGAACGCCTCGCGGCGAGCGCATCGCAGCCGCAATTCCGCATGTTCGAGATGTTCTTCGAACTGCCGAATACCGCCAGTGAAGACGCGACGATCCAGCGCGTGATCGGTGTTATGGACCGGCTGCAGCAAGGCGGGGCCTTTCCCGAGCTCGCGCGCCAGTTCTCTGACGCCCCGTCCGCAGCCAATGGCGGCGATATCGGCTGGATTGTAGCCTCCCAGCTGCAGCCGGAAGTCGCGACTATTATTCCGCAGCTGGCTCAGGAATACGCAGCCAGCGGCAATCGCGGCGCCCTCTCGCGCCCGATCCGCGTGCCCGGCGGCTTCATGATTGTGGCTTTGGTTGGTGTCCGGGATGGCACCACTGCCCTGCAATACGATCTCTCGCAGATCACTGTGCCAACCAGCTCCGTCACCGACAGCACGCTCGACCAGATGACCGAGGCAATGGAAGACCAACCCAGCTGTTCTGCGCTTGACGCTATCGCTGCGGACATCCCGGGCGCCATTGTGACGCCGCTCGGATCCATCACCTCTGACGCCCTGCTGCCGGCAATCCGCGATGCGCTTGCTCCGCTGAATGCTGGTGAGAATACGGGCGTGCTCCAGTCCGGTATTGGACTTCAGGCGATGATCGTCTGTGATCGCCGGATTGCGGGCCCGGGTGTCCCGTCCCGCGAAGATCTGGAATTCCAGCTTCGGGGCCAGCAGCTGGCTCTGCTGTCGCGCCGCTGGCTGCGCGATCTGCGCCGCGAAAGCACGATTGAGATCCGCGACTGATGACACAGCCCCCACCGGTCGGTGTCACCATGGGGGATCCGGCCGGTATCGGGCCGGAGATCATCCTGCGTGCCTGGGCCTCGGCCCGGACGGACTTGCCGCCCTTTTTTGCGATCGGCTCAGCTGACGTTTTCACCCGTCGCGCCCGCGACCTTGGCTTGGCCTTGCCGTTCATCGCCGAGGCGCCGCCCACGGCGGATGAGGTCTTCCCGCACCGCCTCACCGTTCTGCCTGCAAGCCAAGACCTGGTACGTCCGGCCATAGCCGGGCAAGCCGACAGCGCCCATGCTCCCGCCGTGAAGGCCGCGATTGAAGACGGCGTATCGCTTTGCCTTAACGGCCAGGCCCGCGCCCTTGTCACCGCTCCCATCGCCAAATCCGTGATGTATGAAGCCGGTTTCAACTTCCCCGGCCATACCGAATTCCTGGCAGCCCTGACGAAGGCAACACCGCTTGAGGGCCCGCGGGGGCCGGCCATGATGCTAGCGGGCGGCGGTCTGCGGGTGGTTTTGACCTCGATCCACGTCCCGCTGAAACAGGCCATCCAGGACCTGTCAGCCGAGCGGGTAGAGATGATCGCCCGCCTCACCCATGCCGCATTGAAGCGGGATTTCGGGATCGCGGCACCACGCCTGGCCCTTGCAGGGCTCAATCCGCATGCGGGAGAAGGCGGCACGCTGGGCGATGAAGAGGAGCAGGTTCTCAACCCTCTGACCGAGAAATTGCGTACAGAAGGACTGATGATCTCCGGCCCCTTGCCACCGGACACCATGTTCCACGCAGAAGCCCGTGCCGGGTATGACGCTGCCATCTGCCTCTATCACGACCAGGGACTGATCCCGGTGAAAACCCTCGATTTTCATGGCGGCGTGAATATCACCCTTGGCCTGCCCATCGTTCGCACCTCT
>NZ_JASBRQ010000071.1 GCF_030149425.1 Maricaulis sp.
TGCGGATGATGCCGGCTTCGAGCAGGGCGATATCGTCCTCGCCGTCGATGGTCATGACGTCAATAATGACAGCGGCATCCTGTTCCGCCTGGCCACGCACAATACGGGCGAGGATGCGCGCTTCACCATCCTGCGCGATGGGCGCGAGCTGGAGCTGGACGTTCCGGTTCTGCCGGCACCGGGCGTTGCCGAACCCAACCCGTTCTTCGCTGACGGCGCCAACCCGTTTGCAGGGGCGACCTTCCTGACCCTGAGCCCGGCCTTCAACCAGACGGTCGGTATCGATGCCTTTGCCGATGGCGTGATCATTTCCAATGTCCGCCGCCGCTCTGTCGCCGCCCGCTTCGGTCTGCGTCCGGGCGATAAAGTGCTCGAGCTGATGGGGGAGCGAATCGAGACCGTCGAGGATTTCGATCGCATCCTGTCGATCTATGATGGCGCCGAAGTCTGGCCGCTGGCCGTGGAACGCCGCGGCCGTCTCTACGAGACCGAGATCGAGCTCTACTGATCGTGGCGTGTGCCGGGGCTTTAGCGGCCCCGGCGTGCGGCCTAGACTGGGCCTATGACCACGCTGTTCGAATCGGCCGGGCTTGAGGCCGAAGCCCCGAAACCTCTCGCTGAGCGCCTGCGGCCGCGATCGCTAGATGAAGTGATCGGCCAGGACCACCTGCTCAAGGGGGAGGGGCCAATTGCCCGCATGCGCGAGCAGGGGCGCCTGGCCTCGCTCATCCTCTGGGGGCCGCCCGGTGTGGGCAAGACGACCATTGCCCGCCTTCTGGCCGAAGATAGCGGGTTGGAGTTTGAACCGCTCTCTGCGGTGTTCTCCGGGGTGGCCGATCTCAAAAAGGTTTTTGAGCGTGCACGCGCACGCCGTCAGGCCGGCCGCGGCACGCTCCTGTTTGTCGACGAGATACACCGCTTCAACCGGGCCCAGCAGGACGGCTTTTTGCCGGTGGTGGAGGAGGGCGTGGTTACCCTCGTGGGCGCAACCACCGAAAACCCGTCTTTCGAGCTCAATGGCGCTTTGTTGTCGCGCTGCCAGGTTCTGGTACTCAAGCGTCTCGATGATGACGCTCTCGATGCGCTGATGACCCGCGCCGAGGCAGAATGCGGCCAGGAGCTGCCGCTCGACGAGGATGCAAGGGCCACCTTGCGCGCCATGGCGGATGGCGATGGCCGTTATCTCTTGAACCTGGTTGAGGAAGTGCTCAGCTTCAAAACCGCAGCGCCGATCGACACCGCCGGGCTCACCGAACGCCTGTCCAAGCGCGCGCCAGCCTACGACAAGTCGCGCGAGGAGCATTACAACCTCATCTCCGCCCTGCACAAATCGGTGCGCGGTTCAGACCCGGATGCTGCGCTCTACTGGCTGGCCCGCATGCTCGATGGCGGCGAGGATCCGCTCTATCTGGCTCGACGCATTGTCCGCATGGCCGTTGAAGATATCGGCTTGGCAGACAGCGCCGCCATTCACAGCGCGCTGGCGGCCAAGGATACTTATGAATTCCTCGGCTCACCGGAGGGCGAGCTGGCTCTTGCCCAGGCGGTAGTGCATCTCGCGTGCTCGCCGAAATCCAATGCCGTCTACAACGCCTTCAAGCGGGCCCAGAAGGCGGCGCGTCAGACCGGTTCGCTGATGCCGCCGGCGCATATCCTCAACGCTCCGACCAAGATGATGAAGGAGCAGGGCTATGGGGCGGGCTATGAATACGACCATGATGTCGAGGGCGGCGTTTCCGGCCAAGACTATTTTCCCGAGGACATGCCCGACCGCCCGGTCTTCTACGATCCCAAACCGGTCGGCCGCGAAGCCGCGATCAAGGACCGGCTGGACCGCTGGCGGGCGCTGCGGGAGACGCGGCGGGGGCGTTAGTCCTCGCTTTGAGGGCTGTCGCAGTCCGTGCCGAGCCGGTCCGCCCAGGCCTCGTCCAGCGAGGTCAGACCCAAGGCCGTCCGGCGCGCGTCGAGGGTTTCCGCCTGGTCAATCGGTCCGGGTTGCAGCGTGCCCTCGATACAGAACTCCTGCGTGCCGTAGAGCTGGGCCAGGTTCTGGCCGGTCAGATAGACATCAACCCGCTGGGCATAGACCGAGCCATCAATGGCGCCGGCAAAGGCCACGGGTTCCAGAGCCATGAGAATGCGCTGCTCGGCGGCCCGATCACGCTCGGCCCAACGCAGGATCTGGCGGGCGAGGCGGGATTGCTCGAGATAGAGGACCGGAAATTGTTCCGGGTCGAGCTGGGCCACGGCCCATTGCGTGTTGGCCTCCTCGATCAGGGTCGAGGTGTCGCGGGTCTCGCGCAGGATTTCGCCCTGGGCCCCATCATCGAGATCATCGCGGGCAATCACCGGCAGGATCAGCTCGGCAAAGAAACGCTCGCGGGCGCGGCGGGCGGCCAGTTCAGCGGCGAGATCGCCATAGGCGGCCCATTGCCCATCAATCTGGGCGATCAGGCTCGCAGCATCGGTCGGCGGCGGGGGCGGCAGGTCTTCCTCTGCCCCGTCCAGCAGGGTTTCGTCGATAACCGTTTCATCCGCTGGCAAAGCCTCGGCCTCATCGGCCGGCTGGGCCTCCTGCAGGGCAAGGCTTAAGGCAAGGGCGGTCAGGACCATAAAACGACTCCGCAGCTGGGCTGAAGCGTCAGTCTAGCGTGGTTCGGAGGCGGGGGAAGCACCCAAAAACAAAAGCGGGACGGCCGTGTGGCTCATCCCGCTTTTTTGTTTTGCCTCTGCCTGGGGCCGGTTTGGGGCCGGCCCCGAAAGCAATAGGCGGCTTACGCGAAGGCGCTGCCCAGTGCGACCGTCATGGCGCCGAAGACGCCAGCGACGAACAGGACATTGACCACCGTAGCCAGGGATTGCGTGAAGCGTTCCATGAGAGTGTCCTTTCTTGGTTGTGACCGCAGGCCGTCCTGCGATACGCGATGGTAAATAAGGACTTACCGTCAGAACTGAAGCTACGTTTCGCCAAACCACCTTTGCAAAAATGCATGCATTAACTCCAGAGTAATGAAATTACGGGGAGTTCATATTTCGGTCTCACGCGCGAGGGCGTGGCGGGCATTGCTCCGTGCACGGTATTGTTAGCTGTACAAGGGCTCGAGAGGCTATCGGCCGGCAAATGCCTGGCGGGCGGCAAGGTCCGAATGACGGGTTTTCTTGCCTTGCCAGCTCATGCAGCCTAACCAGCTTTTCATGAACCAGCTTCTTCTTATCGGCGCCGGCGGGGCGATTGGCGCGGTATCGCGGCATCTTGTCGGGCAGTTGGCGCTCCGGCTGATGGGCCCGGGCCTGCCCTGGGGCACGTTTGCGGTCAACATTGTTGGCGGCCTCGCGATGGGATTGCTGGTGGGCTGGCTGGCGATGGTCGAACGGGCCGATGAAATGTCGATCCGGCTTTTCGCCGGTGTGGGCGTCCTGGGTGGGTTCACCACCTTTTCCGCATTCTCACTGGATTTGGTGTTGATGATTGAGCGGCGCGACTATACGGCCGCCATGGGGTATGCCCTCGCATCCGTCCTCATCGCTGTACTGGCGCTGATGGCCGGATTGATGATTGCGCGGAGGCTGCAGGGATGAGCCGGGTTCAAAAAATCACCGTTGATAAGGGCGAAGCCGGCGCGCGGTTGGACCGCTGGTTCAAGCGCCGCTTCCCCCATATCAAGCAGGGCCAGGTGCAAAAGCTCTGTCGGAAAGGCGAAATCCGCGTTGAAGGCGGACGGGTCAAACCCGACACCCGGCTGGAAGCTGGCCAGGAAGTACGCGTTCCGCCGCTGCCGGACGCGCAAGAGATCAAACAGCGTGATCGTCTCTCCGACCGCGACATCGACTATGTCCGCTCCCTCGTTATCTATGAGGATGAGGATATGATCGCCTTCAACAAACCCTCCGGCCTCGCCGTTCAGGGTGGTTCGAAGACGACGCAGCATCTGGACCGATTGCTCGATGCCTTCGGGGAGGGGCTGCAGCGCCCCCGCCTTGTGCACCGTCTCGACAAGGATACGTCCGGTGTTCTGGTGGTCGGCAAATCCCCGGCCGCCGCCGCCCGCCTGGCCAAGGCGTTCCAGTCGCACAAGACGCGCAAGACCTATTGGGCCATCGCCATCGGCGTGCCCAAGCCGCATCTGGGTGAGGTGAAGGGCTTTTTGAAGAAAACCGCCGGTGCTGGTGGTGATCCTGATCGCGAGGTGATGACCGGCGCGCGCCACGGCGAGGACGGCGCTCAGCACGCGTTGAGCCGGTATACTGTCGTGGCTGAAGCGGGGCAGAAAGCCAGCTGGGTGGCTCTGCGCCCCGTCACGGGCCGCACCCACCAGCTGCGCGTTCACCTTCAGGCCATGGGAACGTCGGTCCTCGGTGACAAGAAATATCCGTGTCACCGCCCGGCACCGGAAGACCTCGACCAGAAGCTCTGCCTGCATGCCCGACGGCTGGAATTACCGCAGGACAACGGCAAGCCGCTCGTGATCGAGGCTCCGCTGCCCAAGCATATGAACCGGATTTTCGGCATGCTCGGCTTTAACCTGCGTGATGTCGATGAAGAGCTGATCGAGGAACAGCTGGCGTAAGCCCAATTCCCAAGAGGGTAGATTTGGCTTGCAAGTCGTTTAGCGCTGAACTAAAAAGTTCAGCGTTAAACGAAAGGGGCGATCATGTCGGTCTCCAGACGATCCGTGTTGAAGTTTACTGCCGGTTCCGCTGCGGTGCTGGCGACCGGCGCTGCCGCTGGGAGCTGGTGGTTGATGAGAGGACCGCGCGACGCTGATCAACCCTGGAAGGAGGCCGGTGCCGCGCGCTTCGTCGATCCGCGCCTGCAGGCGTTGTCCTGGGCGGTGCTGGCGCCTAATCCACACAACATGCAGCCCTGGCTGATCGATCTCGCCGATGAAGATCGTATCGATATCTATTTCCAGACTGATCGTGGTCTGCCGCAGACCGATCCGTGGGATCGGCAATTGACCATTGGCTTCGGCGCTTTCACCGAGCTTCTGGTGATGGGAGCCGCTCACGCCGGTTACCAAGCCGAGGTGTCTCCCTTTCCTGATGGAGCCCCTCAGCCGAAGCTGGATGGTCGCCGAATTGTGTCCATTCGCCTGCGAGCCGAGCAGGCACAAGCTGATCCGTTATTCAGTGCCGTATTGAGGCGGCGCACTGATCGCGGCAATTACGCACTGGAGCCCTTGGGGCAGGATGTGGGCGGGGCAATAGCAGCGGAGCTGAGAAATCCTGCTGGCTTCGACCTGCATGATGACGAGGCGGATGTCGTGGCCCTGCGCGACTTGGCTATCCGCGCTTTTGAAATTGAGATGCGCACACCGCTAACCTGGATGGAAAGCATCGATGTCATGCGGATCGGCCGAGCGGAGATGGATGCTGAGCCTTGGGGGCTGGCGCTTCGAGGTCCGATGATCGAGTTTGGCCGTCTGGTCGGCGCCGTAAGCCGGGAGAGTCTGGCGGACCCGGCGGGGGCGGGGTTCCAAACCGGTTTGGACATGTTCAATACCGCAATCGCATCGACGCCGGCCTTCGTCAGCCAGGTCACGCCCGGTAATAGTCGCCTGGATCAATTCGAAACCGGCCGGGACTGGCTTCGGCTTCATCTCGCGGCAACCCGTCTCGGGCTGACCTTGCAGCCCTGCAGCCAGGCCTTGCAGGAGTATGCCGAACAGGCCGAGCCTTATGCTGAAATACACGAGCGCTTGGCGCCTTCCGGCGGCACGGTGCAGATGTTCGCCCGCATTGGGCGGGCAAACGCATTCCGCCGGCGCCGCGCTGGCCGGTCGAAGCTAGGATGATCAATCAAGGTGAGCACAACTCCCCCGCCTGACGATCCATCGCTGTTTGTCTTCTTCAACGAGGTCGGCATCATCCATCAATTGGCGATGTCGGCCTTCACGCGTGTTCTGCCGGACGGGCTTTTGCCGGCTCATTTCAGTATGCTGAACCACATGGTCCGGCTCGGCGATGGCTGGTCACCGGCCCGTTTGGCCAGTGCCTTTCAGGTCACCAAGGGGGCGGTGACAAACACTCTGACCCGGTTAGAGGCGAGAGGGCTGATCGAAGTCCGTCCAGACGAGGAAGATGGGCGCAAGAAGCGGGTCTTTATAACCGCCGCGGGGCGGGCGGCGCGGGAGAAATGTATCGCCGCGCTGGCGCCGATGCTTGTCGAAATGGAGCGCGAACTGGGGCAGGGCGTCTTTGAACAGTCGATCCCATCATTGCGGGCCGTCCGGCAGTTTCTCGACCGGGCGCGCGATTGAAGACAGCTCTTGTCTTGCCTCACAGCGATCGCGCCCTTACTCCCGGGCAATACCGAACAAGGCTCTGCCATGACTGCATCGCTCAAACTCGCCGTCTGGGATGTCGACGGCACGATTATCGACAGCCGCAAGATCATCCAGCGCGCCATGAACCGCGCCTTCGAGCGGGCCGGGCTGGGTGGGATCGACTATAACCGGACCCGGACCATTGTCGGGCTCGAGCTGACCGAGGCGATCCTGCGACTGGCGCCGCCGGATTATCCGGCCGAACGTATTCCGCGCCTGGCGACCTATTACAAGGAAGCCTTCGTTGAGCAGCGCCAGGAACCCGGCTTTGAGGAGCCGGTATATGATGGCGCGCGGGAGACCATTGAGCGCCTGGTCGATGAAGGCTGGTTGATGGGCGTCGCGACCGGCAAGGCCCGGCGCGGGCTGGATATTGTATTCAATCATCACGGGCTGCATCGCTATTTCGATACCTTCCAGACCGTCGATGGTGGGCCGGGCAAGCCGCATCCGCGGATGGTACTTGATGCGATGAAAGAAACGGGAACCGACCCAGTCCAGACGGTGATGATCGGCGACACCAAATTCGACATGGAAATGGGCCGAAATGCCGGTGTGCATACGCTCGGCGTGAGCTGGGGTTTTCATACGCCGGAGGAAATCCGCGAGGGCGGGGCGCATGACCTCCATGACGGCTTCGATACGCTGAATACCGCGCTGGACGCCTTTTCGGCCCGGGTAGAGGAATTGGGATGATGAGCGACGAGTATGAAACCAAGCCGGGCGTGCGGATTCCCTCGCGCGAAGACAGCCTGCCCAAGCGCTTTTATGAAGCCGTCAGCGTCGAGCAGGCCGAGGACGGCTGGCGCGTTCTGCTGGACGGCCGGGCGATCAAGACCCCGGCGAAACAGACCGTCAGCCTGCCCAGCGAGGCTTTGGCCCAACTGATCGCTGATGAGTGGGCAGTGCAGGGGGAGCGCATCGATGCGCCCAACATGCCCGCCACGCGGCTTTGTTTTGTCGCCTTGGACCGTATGGCGGAAACCCGCGAAGCCACGGCGGGGGAAATCGTCAAATACGCCTCGACCGATCTGTTGTGCTTCCGGGCACCGGAGCCGGCCGAGCTGATCGCGGCGCAAAGTGCAGCCTGGGATCCGCTGCTTGCCTGGGCCAAGGAGGAGCTGGGTATCGAGCTGGTGGCCTCAACCGGGCTGTTGCCGGTCGACCAGGATGCTGTCGCCTTAACCGTGTTGCATGGCCGGGTGCGTGAGCTTGATCCGATCCGGCTGACGGCCCTGGCCCACGCTACCGCGCTTTGCGGTTCCGCCGTGCTCGGCTTTGCGCTGCTGGCTGGGCGCATTGATGCGGAGCAGGCCTTTGCCTTGTCCACCATTGATGAGCATTTCCAGCTCAGCCAATGGGGCGAGGATGCCGAAGCGCTTGAGCGCCTGGAGCGTCTCAAGACGGAAATGGTCAGCGTCGGAAACGTCCTCGCGGCACTCTAGATGCCGTAGATCGCCGTCATCTTGTCGAGCCGGCGCATTGCCTTGCCGGGGAGTTCCGACAGCGGGCCTATGGGCAGAGCCTGGGCCATGCGGTCAATTCCGCGGCCAAGCCTGAGTGCGGCTCCGGTGAGCGACAGATTGCAGGCGCAGCCCTGGGCGATCTCGAAACTGGCATTGGCGAAGCGCTTTTTGAAATCATAGCTGCCCGGGCCCAGGTGAGCCTCACGGATACCGTCCTGGCTGGTTTCGCGTAGCAGTTCGCGGAACAGCATCAGGCCGGGACTGTATTTGGAGTAAGCCGGGTCGTAGACCGGGAACCAGTAGTGCAGCACGCTCGCGGAACGCATGCCGAAATGGGCAGCGGCCAGCTGACCGTCGATTTCCATGGTCGAGAGAATGCCACCGAGCGCATCGCTGCGATCCATCATGAGCGAATATGTCAGGCTGCGGGCCCAGCGGGCCTTGAACACGTCCGTGGCGCCGGTGGCCGCGTATTGCGCGCGCTTGGTGGCGACGAGCCAGTCCAGTGCGTCCACGCGGCGATCATCAATCCGATAGACGATATCATGCCCGGCTTGGGTCAGTTTGCGTTCGCGGGCGCGCAGATTGCGCATCGCCTTGGCCTCGGCCTGATGGCGTCCGTCCCAATAGGCCTCGAAGCCTGCGGACATGTCACAGACCCAGGAGGGCTCGCTGCCATCGCCTAGCCGGGCAAATCCCGGTTGGCTGGCCAGAGCGCCGGAAAAGGAGAACACCCCGCCAAGTCGGGCCAGTTTGAACGCCTGGCGAATATCGAGATCGCCCTCATTGCTGATAAGGCCATGATGGTCGCCCATCGGCCCGCCAAGCGGCCGGAAAAGCCCGGTGCGGGACACATGAAGGGGTAAAAAGGCGAAAGGTGTTCCGTTTTGGCTTATGGCCAGGACTCGCGTGTCGCGCCGGGCCAGGGCGCAATGTTCGGCAAATTCCAGCGTGAAATAGGGTGAGGCAAGTGCCGGATTTTCTTCGCAGAAACCGCGCCAGTACTGGCGCTCACGCGGACTGAGCTTGTCGATTGAAACAAGATGGGCACTGAGCGCAGCATGGGCCATTGGCGTCTCCTTCGCCCCCTCATGTGCAAGTGCAAGGCCGTTCCGGCTTGCATGGGTTTTCATTGCAGGGGTTTGCGGCGATAGTCAGGCGAAACCGGGGAGAGATTGTATGAAGTCTGTTGTGTTTGCCACTGCGCTCGTCGCGGCCCTGCCGATTGCCGCTGCAGCGCAGGATCGCGTGCGCGGCGTTTATGATGGCCGCAATGTTGAGGGCTGGACCTACTCCGAGGAAGGCTCCGAGGCTGCGGGCTTGCCGACCTGGATACCCGAGGGCGGCGCCGTCGCGGGCGCCAACTGCAACATTGAGGTGACAGAGGTCGAGGCGACGCGCGCGGAATGGCTGGACGCTTTCAATGCGGCTGATCCGGCCATGGTTGGCGCGCAATTGCGGGCCCAGGGCGTGGACTGGCGTCAGGGCTATCTGACCGAAGTCATTACCATGCATGACCGCCCGGCGATGCGGAACCTCTGGGCCGGTGCCTATGAGAACCAGGGTTTTGAGGCCATGCAGGTCTCGATCTCAGGCCGCAACAACCTGGTTCTGGTCCGTTGCACCATCCAGACCGGCTATCTTCTTCCGGCGCTCTACGCCTTCTACGGGTTCGCAGAGAACATCGAGATCAATACCCGCCCGCCGCGCTAACCAAGGAGTGCTCTCATGAAGCCGATATTGGCCGCTGCCCTTATGGCGATACCCCTCCCCACGCTTGCAGAGGCTCAGGCCCGCATGGAGGGCGTTTATGATGGCCGGGAGATTGACGGGTGGACCTACTCCCAGCAGACCGCAGAAACGTCGAGCCTGCCAACTTGGTTGCCCACCCAGCGCGAAACACTGTTCGCAACGCAGAACTGCAATATCGGTGTCGCCTCGCTCAGCGCCAGCCGGGCCGACTATGACGCCTACTTCAACAGCGCGACGCCAGAGAGCATTGCACAGGAGCTGCGCGGAGCCGGATCGGATGTCGCTCAAGCCTACTCGACGACGGTAGTAGAATTGCCGGGCGGGTATCCGGCGATGCGCACTATCTTCACCTCCCGATCTGGTAATTCCGAGTTCGACCACCTGACAGTGCTTATTGGCGGGGAAAGCCAGCTGGCGACCATCACCTGCAGCGCGACTTCCGGCGAGTTTCTGAGTGGCCTGCGCGCTTTCGAACGCTTTGTTGACGGCTTGCAGCTGGAAATGGCGCCGCCGCGCTAGATGCGCGTCGCGGAGGCTGTCAATTGCCTCCCACGCCCGGCCTCTGCTATCGAGCGAGACTGAACACTCAATCATTTGGGGAAGCGCCATGAAAGACGTGCTGGAACAACTCGATGCGAAACGCGCTCAGGCGCGCCTGGGTGGGGGTGAGAAGCGTATCGAAAGCCAGCACGCCAAGGGCAAGCTGACCGCCCGCGAGCGGATCGAACTCCTGCTCGACGATGATTCCTTTGAAGAATGGGACATGTTCGTCGAGCATCGCTGCAATGATTTCGGCATGGCGGAGAAGAAATTCCCCGGCGATGGCGTGGTCACCGGGCATGGTACGATCAATGGCCGCCTGGTCTATCTCTTCTCCAAGGACTTCACCGTTTTCGGCGGCTCGCTGTCGGAGACCCACGCCCAGAAAATCGTCAAGATCCAGAAGGCGGCGATCCAGAATGGCGCTCCGGTGATCGGTATTTTCGATGCCGGCGGTGCGCGCATCCAGGAGGGCGTTGCCTCCCTGGCCGGTTATGCCGACATCTTCCTGCAGAACACGCTGGCCTCCGGCGTGGTGCCGCAGATCTCCATGATTATGGGCCCGTGTGCCGGCGGTGATGTCTATTCGCCCGCCATCACCGATTTCATCTTCATGGTGAAAGATACCTCCTACATGTATGTGACCGGGCCGGACGTGGTCAAAACCGTCACCAATGAAGAAGTCACCCACGAAGAGCTCGGCGGCGCGTCCGTGCATGCCAAGAAATCCGGTGTCGCCGACGGGGCCTTCGAGAATGATCTGGAAGCCCTGGTGCAATTGCGCCGCCTGGTCGACTTCCTGCCGCTCTCCAACCGGGAAAACCCGCCCAAACGCCCGAGCTATGACAGCGCCGATCGTTCCGAGCCGAGCCTGGATACGCTGGTCCCGTCCAATCCGAACAAGCCCTATGACATCAAGGAGCTGATCGAGAAGGTGGCGGATGAGGGCGATTTCTTCGAGATCGCGCCGGACTACGGCACCAATATGGTGGTCGGATTTGGCCGCCTCGACGGCCAGCCCGTCGGTTTCGTCGCCAATCAGCCGATGAGCCTGGCCGGCGTGCTCGATATCGATGCCAGCCGAAAGGCCGGCCGTTTCGTGCGCTTCTGCGACGCTTTCAACATTCCGCTGGTGACCTTTGTCGACGTGCCGGGCTTCCTGCCGGGCACCAAGCAGGAATATGGCGGCCTGATCAAGCATGGCGCCAAGCTTCTCTTCGCCTATGCCGAGGCCACCGTGCCCAAGCTCACCGTCATCACGCGCAAGGCCTATGGCGGCGCCTATGACGTGATGAGTTCCAAACACCTGCGCGGCGATGTGAATTATGCCTGGCCGACCGCCGAGATCATCCACCGCAAGGATGCCGACGACCCCGACAAGATGGCCGCCCACGCCAAGGAATACGAAGACCGCTTCGCCAACCCCTTCGTGGCGGCGGGTCGTGGCTATATCGACGACGTCATCATGCCGCATGGCACGCGCAAGCGGCTCATCTCCGCGCTACGGACGCTGCGCAACAAGAAGGCGGAG
>NZ_JASBRQ010000072.1 GCF_030149425.1 Maricaulis sp.
CTGTCGCGGGCCATCGACTATGTCACCAAGATCAAGAAGACCCCGATCGTGGTGTCCGATACGCGCGGCTTCTACGCCAACCGTTGCGTGATGCGCTTCATCGGCGAAGGCATGAACATGCTGGCCGAAGGCATCAAGCCGGCCCTGATCGAGAATGCGACCCGTATGGCTGGCATGCCGGTCGGTCCGCTCTCGCTGCAGGATGAGGTGGCGCTGGATCTCGGCGTCAAGCTGATCAAGCAGACCAAGTCGGACCTGGGCGATGACTACAAGCCGTCGCCGACCGAGCCGATCCTGTTCAAGATGGTCGAGGAATATGAGCGCTTCGGCCGCAAGAACGGCAAGGGCTTCTACGACTATCCGGCCGAAAAGGGTCAGCCCAAGCGGCTCTGGCCGGAGCTGGAGCAGTTCGCTCCGGGCGGCAAGTATCTGGAAGATCAGCCGTCTGCCGAAGAGATCAAGGATCGCATCCTCTTCACCCAGGCCATTGAAGCGGCCCGTTGCATGGAAGAGGAAATCGTCATCGACCCGCGTGAAGCCGATGTCGGCTCCATCCTCGGCTGGGGCTTCGCGCCCTATACCGGCGGTGCGCTGTCCTTCATCGACACCTATGGCCTGGCCGCTTTCGTCAAGCGTGCCGACGAGCTCAAAGCCGCCTATGGCGAGCAGTTCGAGCTTCCGGCCCTGGTGCGCGAAATGGCCGAGAAGGGCGAGACCTTTTATGGCCGCTTCTCGACCCAGCCGGCTCCGGAGCCGGTTGCGGCTGAGTAAGCCTGAGCGCTTTTAACCTGAAGAGCCGGCCCGGAGACGATCCGGGCCGGCTTTTTTTGTGCGCGCTTGCGGTGGGCTGGCTGAGCGGGCATGGTCCTGTTTGTGTGTTTCAGGGGTGCGTAATGGTGGTTCTTTCAGCGCTGTTGCTGTGGGTTGTCGGTGTTCAAGATGCGGAGCCGGCCGCCCCACCTCCCGCCGAGCCCTTCGCCCCCTTCGCCTCGCCCGCCGAGGAGAGCTGGTTTTCGCTCTCACCGGACGGAAATACCGCCGTCTACGGCAGTCATAATGCCGACTGGGGTGAGCACCGCGTGATGATGCGGCGACGCCTGGATCGCGGCTGGTCGGATCCGCAGCCGGTGGCAATCGATGGCGCACCCTGGCCGGTCGAGATGCGGGCCATGCGGTTCTCGCCCAATGGTGACCAGGTCGTTTTCTCCTCGGCCCCTTTGCCGGGTGAGGCGCGCGATGATTGGGATCTGTGGATTGCCTATTGGGCCGATGGCCGCCTGGTCGCGCCCTGGCGCCTGCCCGAGCCGGTCAATTCCTCGGCCCACGACTTCCATGCCAGTCTGGCGGCCAATGGGACCGTCTATTTCGCGTCGCGCCGGCGCGGCGGCGAGGGCGGTTCTGATCTTTACCGGGCCATCCCGGACATGTCGGTCGGCTGGCGTGTCGAGCGTCTGCGCACCCTGTCGACGGCACAGTCGGAGGCGGATATCTGGATTGCACCGGATGAAAGCCTGGCAATCCTGGCCCGCACCGATGGCGCGGACGGGTTTGGCGGCGATGATCTCTATCTGGCCGAGCGCCGGGGAGAGGTCTGGAGCGAGCCGGTCAATCTGGGCGCTGTCATCAATACGCCGGGCTATGAGTATGGCGCGCACGGGGATCTGGAGCGTGGTGTGCTCTGGTTCACCAGCTTCCGCGAGGGCAGTTATTCGATCTACACCACTCTTATGCCCGGCGATGAGAGCGCCTCAGAGGTGTCAGACTAGCTGTGCGGGCGGCATTTGGTTTTCCCCCAAAACACGAATCTGATGGTCGCCTGGTAAGTCCCTGAAACCAAAGAGACCTGAAAGGCGAAAATTGCGCTTTAGGGCAGCAGGGAGCGGCGGCAAGCGCCCAGACGTTGATTCTGCACTCCCTGAGCGAGTAGCCCGCGCTTCTATCCTAATAGCTTCAGGCAAGTTCCAGACTCCTAAGGACGAATCCTGATTTGCCTAGAGGAATGTGAGGGCAGCATATAATATGACATGCAACTCGCCAGTCCCTGCACATTATTCACGCCATCCGAACTGCCAGGGACAGGCCGCCAGATACATGCTCGACACCACGCTCAACCTTTTCCGGGACCCGCTGCGCTCGCTTGCGATCGCATGCTGGGGGCTGGCGGTCGTGCTGACGGTCCTGCTCGGCTGGATGGCGTGGACAGCGGTTGAGGATGCGCGTCATACTGCCCAGCATCTCGCCGCGCACAGTGCGCAGACCGCCGTCGCCGGCGCGCCCTACGAACACGCGCACTGATTTCGTCGCGCGCCCGGTTCACATGTTTCGGGTGGCCGCTCTTCCAGCACATGCTTATTCTGCCTCCGTATAGACTTGCGGAGAGCTTTTCATGAGCCAGGCGACGCTTGACGAGGAAGACTACATCATCGGTGCCAACGAGGCGGAAGTGCGCCGGCTGGGACTGCAGCACGCTCTCTGGCGCGAAGCGGCGCTGGGGGCCTGGCGCCGGGCCGGACTCAAGGAAGGCATGACGGTCATGGATCTGGGCTGCGGCCCGGGCTATGCCGCTTTCGATCTGGCGCAGCTGGTTGGCCCGGAAGGCCGGGTTATCGCTGTCGACCAGTCCGAACTCTTCCTGCAAACGCTCGAACAGGGCGCCAAGGCTCGCGGCCTGGACAATATCGAAACCCGGCAGGCGGCGATTGAGGATCTGGTCTGGCCTGAGGGCGAGTGTGACCGCGTCTGGACGCGCTGGGTGCTGTGTTTCCTGCCCGATCCCGATGCCGCCATTGCCGGTATCGACCGCGCGCTCAAGCCGGGCGGTGTCTTCATGACCCAGGAATACGTCGATTATCGCAGTTTCCGCCTCGAACCGGTCGAGCCGGTATTTGACCGCTTTGTCGATGCGGTCGAGGCGAGCTGGCGCCATTTCGAGGGCGACCCCAATGTCGGCAGGCGTTTCCCGGCCATGTTCCGTCGCCATGGCTGGTCGGTCGAGGAAATGACACCGGAAGTTCATGCCGTGCGTCCCGGTGAAGCGTTATGGCGTTGGCCGGCAAGTTGGCTGAAGGAGGCCCCGGCGCGCTTGGTCGAGCTGGGATTCCTGTCGTCCGGGGATGCCGATGCATTCCTTGATTTCGTCCGCCGCCGTGAGGGCGATCCGGACGCTCTCATGATGACGCCCATGGTGTTGACCGCCCGCGCTCGCAAACCGGCCGACTAGTATGCCCTCCGTGGACGGAGCAAAACGGCATCCTCGAAAAAAGATTCTGGCTTTTTCGTTGAATCAGTTGAGCGATTCGATTTTTCCACATTTCCGAATCATTTTTGCGTTGACCCGACGCTTAACCCTTGATTAACTTTTTCTTGTCGACGGCGCCAAACACCTTGCCTGTAAAGGCAAAACGGGCGGAGGCCGGTGACGGGCTTTAAGATCGTATACGTCAGTATGCGGACGAAAAGTCTCAACCCAAGTTTCGGCTGGGTTGGTCCCGGGAAAACTCCGGGGGTGCAAACGGAAGCCACTGGCAACAGAGGTGAAAGGGCGCGAAACGGACCCTGCTCGTCAGGTGCCGAACCCCGAAGCGGAAACGGGACAGGTGACGGCCAGCACTGGTAACAGTGCCGACTGGAGCCGACGGCGCCCCGCTGGGGGTGTCGCGTCCCGGGATAAGAGCCGGGAAAGGCAATGGCCGCGCTGGCAACAGCGTCAGTCAAAGCCGACGGTGCCTCGATAGAGGCATCGGGCCCGGGTGTAATAACCAGGGAAGGCGATGGCCGCGCGCCGGAAACGGCGCCAGTTAAAGCCCACGGTGCTCCATCAGGAGGATCGGGTCCCAGGGTGAAAGCTGGGAAAGGCGATGACACTGTTGCGGCAACGCAGCCTGTCAAAGTCGACGGCGCCCCGCTGGGGGTGTCGCGTCCCGGGGTAAAAGCCGGGAAAGGCGATAGCCGCGCGCCGGAAACGGCGCCAGTTAGAGCCGACGGTGCCTCGATAGAGGCATCGGGCCCGGGTGTAAAAACCAGGGAAGGCAATGGCCGCGCGAAGGAAACGACGCCAGTCAAAGCCGAACAGTCCGGGCGCGAGCTCGTGACTGTGTCCCGGACCACCAGGTTCGGGGCGTGTGGACGGCCAGGGCCCTTAAACAGGTACAGCCGGACGCAACGCCGCCGCTCGCCGCCTTCCCTTCACGGGGAAGGGACGGGCGGTAGGTGTATGGGGCCAAGGGCTGCCGTTTTCCACCGGACCGTTTTGTTATGCACTGTCACCGCTTTGGTTTGCTTCGCCATGGCGGTCTCCGGACCGGGCGGATGACGGCCCCGGGCCAGGCGGGTTTGATATCTAGCCGAATTCCCAGATATCCATAGCCAGGGCGGAGCGGCTCCATGAGGTGTGCAGGCATGCGGCGGTTCTGTCTTCCGCCTGATCGCCGGCCGCCGCCATGGCGAACAGCAACGGGCGAAAATGTTCCGGCGTTGGGTGATTGCGATCAGCTTGTGGCAGATCCCGCCAGGTTAGAACGGCGTCAATGTCCGCGGCCTGCAAGTAAGGCCGCAAAGCCGTGCGGAACGCTTGGGCAAACCGGGCCGGTGGCCCGTCCTCTGCCATGGGAAGGCTGTCGGCAAGCGAGTGGGTGATCGCGCCTGAGCCAATCAGCTGGATGTTCTGTCTGGCCAGCGGCGCCAGCGCGCTGCCGAGCTCCAGGCTGGCCCTGTCAGTGTCGCGCGGCAAGGATACCTGGATGACGGGGATATCGGCTTGCGGCCGGATGAGACCCATAGCGACCCATGCCCCGTGATCGAGCCCGCGCCGATGATCGAGTTGCGCATCGATACCCGCAGGCGCCAGCATCGAGCGGATATTTTCCGCCAGCTCCGGCGCGCCCGGTGCTGGATAGACAAAACGCTCCAATTCTTCCCCAAAGCCGTGGAAGTCATGGATCGTCGCGGGGCGTTCGCTCGCCGTAATGCGCACAGCCCCGGACTGCCAGTGCGCCGAGACAATGACATAGGCGCTAGGTTTCGGGCGCCGGCCCAAAGCCTTGATCGCGCGATGCGCCGGCGTGTTGCGAACCAACACATCCGGCGCACCATGCGAGATGAAGAGCGGCGCAGGCATCAGGCCTGCAGGGCTTGCGGGATGACCGGCAGGCGCGGGGCTTTGAGGGCGAAGGCGCCGGCGCCGAGCAGGGCCTGGACCCCGGCAATCATCACCAGGAAGAGCGGGAATTCCCAGCCACCGCCTTCAGCCGAAAACAGCCAGCCATTGGGCAGGTGTACGAAAGTGGCGCCAATCAGGACCGGGATCAGTCCGAGCGAAACGATACGGGTATAGGCACCGGCGATGAGGGCCAGACCGCCGGCAATCTCGGCGAAGATCACCAGATAGGCTGCGATCGCCGGAAGGCCGAGGCTGGCAAAGAAGCCGACCGTCCCCGGCACGGTGAAGACCAGTACTTTGAGCAGGCCGTGAGCGAGGATGAGCGTGCCGAAGCTGAGACGCAAAAGGGCGGCGCCATAGGCGGCATTGTTATTCGGGTTGAACATCTTGGTTTCTCCATGTCGGTTGCGGCGGCGTCTTGTGTCGCGCCGTCGTTTGATGTCGCGGAGAGAGATGACATCTCGACAGCACATCGATAATACCCTAGAAATTCGCAAAACTATTTCTTGTGAGGAAATAATGGATCGTATCGACGCACTTCGCCTGTTCTGTTCCGTCGCCGAGCTGGGCTCTTTCACCCAAGCCTCTGAGCGCGAGGGCATTACGCCCGGTGCCGCCTCCAAGCAGATCACGGCCCTGGAAACCCGTTTGCAGGCGCGCCTGTTTGAACGCACGACCCGCTCGGTCCGACTGACCGACGCTGGTACGGCACTGCTGGAACGGGTCCGCCCCTGGCTCGATGAATATGATGCCCTGGAGGAAGGCGTGGCCGATGCCCGCTCGGCACCCGCTGGTCTGCTTCGGGTCTCTGCTCCGGTCGATTTCGGGCCGCGCAAGCTGATGCGTCCCGTTGCCGATTTCATGAAGCAATGGCCCGGCGTGGAAGTGCGCCTGACCATGGGCGACCGCATGGTTGATCTGGTCAATGAGGGGTTTGATGTCGGCGTTCGCATCGGCAATCTGCCCGACAGCGCCCTGATTGCCCGGCAATTGGCCCCGGCCTGCATGGCCTTGCTGGCTTCGCCGGATTATCTCGCCGCAGCTGGGGCCGTCCGTCATCCCTCCGAACTGGCCAACCACGATGTGATTATCGACCGCAACAAGCCGGCGCCGCAGCAATTGCGCTTCGAGCGCGACGGCGAGAGCGTCGATGTCCGCGTTAATGGCCGCCTGACCCTGAATGGTGCTGTGGCCGCTGTCGCCGCGGCCAGCGCCGGGGTCGGCATCGCCTGTTCTCCGGCCTGGGCGGCCGAAGAGGCCCTGGCAGAGGGGCGCCTGGTCCAGCTGCTGCCGGACTGGCAGCCGGAGCATCGCGACCTCTGGGCGGTTTTCCCGTCCTCGCGATACATGACCCACCGGGTCCGGCTGTTCGTCGATCACCTGGCAAAATCCTTCGCCGAGGGCATTTAAACCCTCTACGCCCCGCCGCCCTTCCTGTGCTAGCGTGCAGAAGAAGCCAAGGTTTCGGGGGGAAAGATGCAACGGATTTTAGTACTGGCCCTGGTCTGCGCAGGGCTGACCGCGTGCGGCGCGACGACAACGGGCGGTGCCGGCGGCGATCTGGCCATGTCCAATTTCGAGCATTCCCGCTCCGGTGGTGCGCCCAGCGAAGCGGCCGGGTTCGGTTATTCGCTGGCCGGCGGTGAGGGTTGGGATGGCAATCTGGAATTCCTTGACGAGCCGGGCGAGCCCGCCGTCGCCTTCGCCTTCAATTCGGTTCATTCCGGCAATGCCGCCGGAGAGCTCGAAGTGTCCATGCCCTATCTCGATGAAGGCGTCCGCCGCTATCACGGGGAAAGCGAAGCCGGTGAGATTATCTCGATCCAGCTCCAGGCCGGACCCTGCCGCCAGAGCGGTCGCACCTATACCCATTTCGCGGCCGTCCGGGTTGGCGATATCGCTGTCACTGGCTGCGCCATGGAGCGCGCCGAACAGGACAGCTGGTCGAATTATCTGATGAGCTATCTGCCGGCCATTGATGCCTGTCTGGCTGAGGTCGGACCGCGTGCCCGGCATGTTTCACTGGCCTACGAAACCGCTGGTGGCAATCCCGCCATTCGCCTGGTCGATGATGAGGGGCGTAGCTGGGAGTGCACCATGCGCGCTGGCGGCGAGGCGATTAACTCCCTGCGCCCGCTGACCGCAGCGGATGCCATCTATGGCGAGGGCGACCCGATCTTTGTCCGCGGCAATATGCCGGAGGGCTTTGAGGGTTGCTATGTCTATGAAAGCGTGCGCGAAGCCGATGGCAGCCTGATCGGGGCTTTCGGTTATGACGTCTGCGATAGCGGTCCGGCCCCCTCGATCGGCTAGCGGCTACGGGCTGGCCGGTTAACCCGGTTTTAAACGGATCAGCCCAGGCCTGCGGCATGCGCAAATTTCTGCTTCTGCCGTTGATTCTCTGCCTGAGCGGCCCGGCCCATGCCGAGCTGTCCGATATCCGTGCCCGCCTTGCCGGCGAGACCGGCCGGATCTGGCTTGCCTTTGATGAACAGCCCAGCCATGTCAGCGCCACGTCCGGTCCGCAGGGTGTTGTGCTGGCTGTGCATGGCGTCAGCGACATTTCCCGGTCAATCGAGCCGGCCCACCGCGATCTGGTCAATGCCATTCGGATCATCCCGGAGACCGGCCATCTGCGTATCGAGCTGAGTGCTGCGCGCGAGTGGCGTGACGCTCGCGCCGAGGTTCGCCAGGGCGGTATCTTGATCGAGGTCGGTGTCACCGGCAGTACGATACCGCTGGCGCGTATCAGGTCCGGCGGATCCAATGCGGCCCGTGCGGCTCTGACAAATCCGGCATCCGCTACGGCAAGCGCGGCTGACATGTCCGGCGCTGCATCTGCCGCGCAAACGGCCATGGACCAGCCGGACATTGCCCGTCCCACCATTACAGCGCCCGAGGTCCCGCAAGCGCCGGCTGTTGAACCCCCAGCTCCGGTGGCTGCAACGACGCCGGCCGCGCCTGAGGCCCCGGCCGCACCCAGCGTCCCGGTACAGCTGGCGCCGGACGCCCCTGAAGTCCAGGCCACCGCGCAAGAGCAGGACCGCTGTGCCAGCGCTGCGGCTGCCGTTGAGGCCGATCCCTGGAATGATGCGGCGCTGATGATCCATGCCGGTTGCCTGGCCGAGGCCGGGTCACGCCGCGAGGCTGCAGGTATTTACGCCCAGATGCTCGCTTTCGAACCGGAGAACACCGAAGCCGCACTCGCCCTGGCGGAAATTCATGTCGCAGAGGGCAATCGCGCCGAGGCCGCAGCCCTCTACCGCCAGGTCGCCGGACAGTCCCGCTCGGATGCCGCCGCGGCTGCCGCCCTGCAGCGCGCCCGCGAGCTGGAGCAATAGGCATGAGTGAGGCGCCGCGCGGCCGGGTCCTGATCATTGCCGGATCCGATAGCGGCGGTGGGGCCGGTATCCAGGCCGATATCAAGGCGGTATCGGCCATGGGCGGGTTCGCCATGACCGCGGTCACTGCCATTACGGTCCAGAACACGCTGGGCGTGACCGGTATCCATCCCATCCCCGAGAACACGGTCGCCGACCAGATGCGCGCTGTACTGTCCGATCTTGGCGCTGATGCGATCAAGACCGGCATGCTCGCCACCGCCAGCCTGATCGAAACCGTGGCGGACGTGCTGGAGGCCGAAGCACCGGACGTCCCGCTCGTCCTCGACCCGGTCATGGTCGCCACGTCGGGCGATGCCCTGGTCGACAGTACGGCCGCTGAGGCGATCAAGTCGCGCCTGCTGCGGCGCGCAGCCCTGGTCACGCCCAACATCCCGGAGGCGGAACGCCTGACCGGCCTGACCATCACCGATCTCGATACCCAGATCGCCGCAGCCGAAGCGCTTGTCGAGGCTGGTGCCCGTGCGGCGTTGGTCAAGGGCGGGCATATGTCCGGCGATGTCCTGCGTGATGTCCTGGTCTCCCCACGGGGGCTGCAGATCTTCGAGCACGAGCGCCTCGACACGGCGCACACCCATGGCACCGGCTGCACCCTGGCCTCGGCCATTTCCAGCCTGATTGCCCAGGGTCATGCCTTGCCTGAAGCCGTGCGCCGCGCCGGCGACTACCTCCACAACGCCATCCGCCATGCCCCGGGTTTCGGCGCCGGGCACGGTCCGGTCGACCATTTCTGGATGTTGCGGGATTAGCGCTTCCGCCGTGACAGCCACACCCCTGCCAGGATGACCGCCAGCGCCAGCAGCGCATTCCAGCCGATTGTCTCGCCGATGATAACGCCGGTGATCACGGCGGCGACCGGTGTCAGGTAATTGACGATAGCCAGGAAGCCCGGCCCTGCTGTCCGGGCAATATGCATCAGCATCACCGAGGCGATCGCGGTCGGGGCGACGGCGAGCCAGATCACGGCGGCCCAGGCGCCCAGGGTGACGCCTTCGGTCTGGGTCAGTTCCCAAAGGCCGAAAGGCAGGGCCAGGATGGCCGCGGTGATCAGCATGCCGGCGCCGGAGACCGAGGGCGGGGTTTCCGGGATCAGGCGCGCCATGATGGCGTTGATGCCATAGCAGACCGCGGCGAAGACGACGGCGATTTGGGCCAGGAAGCTCTCACCGCCGAGATCGGCCAGGGCGGCCGGTCCCATCAGGATAATCACGCCGGCAAATCCGATCAGGAAGCCGCCCAGCTTGGACAGGTCCATTCTCTCTCCCGGCACGAAGACATGCGCCAGGCCGAGCGTGGCCAGCGGCATGGTGGCGATGAGAATGCCGGCCAGGGCGCTGTCGATACTCTGCTGTCCCCAGGCGATGAGGAAGAAGGGCAGGGTATTGCCGAAAAAGCCCAGCCCGGTGAACCAGAGCCAGCGCTTGTCGGTAAGCGCGGGCATGCGCCGGCCGCGGAACACCGCCCAGGCCAGCAATACCAGCGCGGCGATACTTAGGCGCACGAAGATCAGCGCTGCCGGCGGCAGGTAGTCGACGGAATACTTGATAAAGGCAAAGGCCGATCCCCACAGCACGGTGAGGATTCCGAGCAGGATCCAGTGCTCGAGGGTCGGACGGGGCGGCGATTGGGTCACGCTAGAGGATTACTTTCAAAACTTCGACAAGGCGCGTGACGTCCGTCTCATCATTGTAGAGATGAGGCGTGATACGCAGCCGGGTTCCGCGCTGGGAGAGATAGACCTGCTCCGCCGCCAGGCGTTTGACAAGATCACCCGGTGTTTGCGGTGGCACGGCCAGGCCGAGATAATGCGGCGCGCGATCCGGCGTGGCAGGAATCAGGCCCATTGGCGCGACGGCCTCGATGATGTCCTGCGTCTTGTGGCCGAGCGTGGTCGCGATGTTATCAACGCCCCAATCGAGGATTAGCTGCAGACTAGCAATCCCCGCCGGAATCAGCTGGAAGTTGGCGCGTTCGCCCATGTCGAAACGCCGGGCCCCGGGCTGATACGTCGACTGATAGTCGACCAGGCGGGCGAAATCCTCCGAGCCCTGGCGGTTGATCCAGTTCTCCTCCAGCGCTTCCGCGCTCTCCTGATGGTGCGGCGCGATATAGCAGAGCCCCAGTGAATAGGGGCCGAGCAGCCATTTATAGCCCGCCGCGACGGCGAAATCGGGCTGGATGGCATCGAGATCGAAGGGCAGGGCGCCGAGTGACTGGGTCAGATCCAGCACTAGGGCTGCGCCCTGGCGGCGGGCTGCGTCGCTGATCCGGGCCAGATCGAGCTGGCCGCCATCAGACCAGTGCACTTGCGGACAGGCGAGGATGGCGGTCCTGATCGAGATCGCGGCCAGCACCGCCTCGGTCCAGCTTTCATTGTCGGAGCGGCTGACGGTCCTGACCTTGGCCCCGGTGCGTTCCGCCAGCGCTTGCCAGACATAGACATTGGAGGGGAACTGCCCATCCAGAACGAGGATTTCCGAACCGGCATCCGGCTCGAGATTGCGCGCCGCCAGGGCAAGGCCATAGGAGGCCGCCGGCACGATGGCGATATCATCCGCACGCGCACCGAACAGACGGGCGCCGAGGGCGCGATAGTGTTCCGGCGCGTCGATGAAAGCGTCCTGTATGCCGAGTTTCCAGGGCTGCTGCTTGTCGGCATAGCTCTGTGCACCGGCCTTGGCGGCATGGCGCGGCATCGGGCCCATATAGGCGGCATTGAAATAGGTGACCTCGCGCGGCAGGTCGAAAAGCGCGCGTTGAGACGGGATCATGAGAAGGGCTCTTGCCCGCTCGCGCGAGCGGGGTCAACGTGTGACATCTCTCGCCCACGCTTTGCGATTCCGGAGTCTGCCCGTGCCGAAAATCAGCGTTGCCGCCACCCGCGCCCCCAAACCCGTGCTCAAGCCTGCCGATCCGCGCTTTTCCTGCGGTCCGGTGAAGAAATATCCGGGCTGGGATTGGGACAAGCTGCGTGATGCACCCTTGTCGCGCACCCACCGTGCGGGCGCGGCCGTGGCGCGGATCAAGGAAGCGCTCGAACGCACCCATGCCCTGTTGGAACTGCCCGAGGATTATCGTGTCGCCATGCTGCCCGGATCCGATACCGGCGCTATGGAAGCGGCGATGTGGTCGCTCCTGGGCCAGCGCGGTGTCGATGTGTTCAGCTGGGATGTGTTCGGCAATCGCTGGACCCATGACGCCCGCGACGAACTCAAGCTGGACGACCTGCGCATTTTCCAGACGGCGCCGGGCGTGCTGCCGGATATCGGCCAGTATGACGGCAAACGCGATGCGGTGTTCACGCTCAACGGTACCGCGGCCGGGGTGTGGATACCGGGCTATGACTGGATCGACGCGGATCGCGAAGGGCTCACGATTTGCGACGCGACATCTGCAGCCTTTGCCGTGGATATCGACTGGTCGAAGATCGATGTGCTGACCTTCTCCTGGCAGAAATGCCTGGGCGGTGAAGCCCAGCACGGCATGCTGATCATGGGCCCGCGCGCCATTGAACGCCTCAATAGTTATAAGCCGGCCTGGCCGGTGCCGGGCCTGTTGCAGCTGCATGCCGGCGACAAGGCCAATATGGGCATTTACGAAGGCTCGACCCTGAATACGCCCTCGTTGATGTGTGTCGAGGACTATCTGGCGGCGTGTAAATGGGCCTCGAAAGTTGGCGGCCTTCCGGCACTGGTGGCCCGGCGCGAAGCCAATTTTGCCGCGCTGGACGACTGGGTGCGCGGCTGCGCGTGGGCGGATTATCTCTGCGAGGTGCCGGAGCATCGTTCCCCGGTTTCGGTGACGCTGAAATTCACCGATCCGGCTGTGACCGGCGCCGATACGGACACGCAATGGGCGCTGACCAAGGCGATCACCGCGCTGCTGGAACGGGAAAACGCCGGGCTCGACATCAATATGCACCGCGCCTCCGTGCCGGGGATCCGCATCTGGTGCGGACCGACGGTGGAGCGTGATGATTTGGCCGCACTCGGCCCCTGGCTCGACTGGGCCTATGGCGAAGCGCTGGACGCGCTCTGATCAATTGGCTAGTGGTGAGCAAAGCGTTCGCCTCGGGCGCGAGTTATCCATCAGGGGGATCAAGATGAAGCGTTGGATCACCGCCGCAGCCCTGGCTGCACTTTGCACCACGGCTGCCCAGGCTGACGGCTATGGCGATGAAGGCCTGGAATTCCGTTTCGGCGTCACCGCGCATGATCTTGCCGATCATGTCGAAGACGGTCCGAACGTGACGCTCGAACTCTTGTTTGAAAGCCCGGATTGGCTCGAGCCGATCTGGGAGCCGCGTCCGTTTATCTACGGCTCTTTCAACACCAATGGTCTGACCAATTTCGGCGCCGTCGGTCTCGCCTGGGATTGGGAAATCGCAGACAATCTCGATTTCGAATTCACCACCGGCCTGTCCTATAATGACGGTGTGGACGATATCGACCCGGACAGTGATCCGGCCGATCCGACCCGTATCCGTCTGGCTACCACGCGGGCGCTGCTGGGCAATTCCATCCTCTTCTACAATGGCCTCGGTCTTGACTATGATCTCAACGAGACCTGGTCGATCGGCGCCTATTACGAGCACGTCTCGCACGGCCAGATCCTCGCCTCCGGCCGTAACCAGGCGCTCGACAATGCCGGTGTGCGCCTGAGCTATCGCTTCGGGCGTTAGGGTTGCGGGTCTGGCCTTCTACAGGCCTCGAGCCCTTGCTTTCTACCCTCTGCCTTAACCCCTCTCCCACGGGAGAGGGGGAGAACGCGTCCGCATCCGGCTCTTACTCGCCCCGGGCCGCCGCTGCTTCTTCGGCCCGTGGATCGCTGTCCTGGCGCACATAGATGCCGGTGAACCAGACGCCCCATTGGTCATCGGCGCCCTCGATCTCGAATTGCTGGCGTACCGAGCCGTCGGCGCGTTCCGTCCAGGTGCCGCGGAAGGCGGAGCGCACGCCGCTGGCCGGGCTGTGGATTTCGCCATTGAGCACCATGGCTCCACTCTCATCGAGCCCGCCGGAATAATCGATTATCGATCCGGCCGAGACCCAGATTTGGCGCCACTGCCCGGAGAAGGGATCGAGATAATTCATGCTCTCGCCGGTTGATCCGCTGGCCCCGGTCCAGTGTTCGGTGATCAGGCAGCCGCCCTGGGTCTTCTCTATGCGGTTCTCGCCCTGATAGGGCCCGCCATCCGGCGCATAGACATTCCAGTGTCCGACCCAGAAATCGAAATCATCATGCGCGTCGCTGGCGCATGGTCCGGTCTGGGCGAGGCTGATTCCCGGTGTCAGGGCCGTCAATGCAGCGGCGAAAAGAAGGAATTTTGTCGTCATAACGGCCTGGCTCCTTAAAAACATGCCGATCATGACCCGAGCGCGCACGATACTGCCCGCATCCGCCGCGGCGTGCAAATTCAGCTGGCCCGATTGGGGTCTTCGTGACACATAGGCGGCTCACGCAGACATTTCCGGAGGCTGGCATGGCAAATGTGACCGTGGTGGGCGCCCAGTGGGGCGATGAGGGCAAGGGCAAGCTGGTCGACTGGCTCTCGCACCGCGCCGATGTCGTTGCGCGCTTCCAGGGCGGACATAATGCCGGCCATACGCTGGTCGTCGGCGATAAGGTCTACAAGCTCTCCCTGCTCCCGTCCGGTGTCGTCCAGGGCAAGCTGTCCCTCGTCGGTAATGGCGTGGTTGTCGATCCCTGGGCCTTTGCCGCCGAGGTCGAACGCATCCGCGATCAGGGCATTGATATCACCCCGGACCTGGTCAAGGTCTCCGAAACGGCTGCGCTTATCCTGCCGATCCATGGCGAACTCGATGCCATGCGCGAGAACCGGGATGACGGCGAGGCCATCGGCACTACGCGCCGCGGGATTGGTCCAGCTTACGAGGACAAGGTCGGACGTCGCGCGGTCCGCGTTGTTGATCTCGCTGATGAAGAGGCGCTGCGTGCCCGCGTCGCCGACATCCTGCACCATCACAATGCCCTGCGCCGTGGGATGGGGCATGAGGCGTATGACGCCGACAAGCTGGTCGCCGAACTGCTCGAGATTGCCCCGAAAATCCTGCCTTACGCCGCCCCGGTCTGGCGCGTTCTGTCCGACGCCATCCGGGCCGACGAAAAAGTCCTGTTCGAGGGCGCCCAAGGCGCACTGCTCGACGTTGATCACGGCACCTATCCCTTTGTGACGTCGTCCAACACGGTTGCCGGCCAGGCCGCAGCCGGTACCGGCGTGGCACCGAAGGATTCCGGCTATGTGCTGGGGATTGCCAAGGCCTATATGACCCGCGTCGGTGCCGGGCCTTTCCCGACCGAGTTGTTTGACGACAATGGTCAGCGGCTCGGTGAGCGCGGCCATGAATTCGGTACCGTCACCGGGCGCCAGCGCCGCTGTGGCTGGTTTGATGCCGTCATTACCCGCCAGACCCTGCGCGTCGGTGGTGTGGATGGTGTGGCCCTGACCAAGCTCGACGTGCTCGACGGGTTTGAAAAACTCCATGTCTGCGTGGCCTATGAGCTCGATGGTGAACGCCTCGACTACCTGCCTGCAGGCAAGGAAGCCCAGGCCCGCGTCAAACCCATCTATGAAGTGCTCGATGGCTGGTCCGGCTCCACTGCTGGTGCCCGGTCCTGGGCCGATCTTCCGGCTGAGGCGGTCAAATATGTCCGCCGCGTCGAGGAACTGATCGAATGTCCGATCGCGCTTTTGTCGACCTCACCGGAGCGCGACGACGTCATCCTGATGCAGGACCCGTTCCGGGGTTAATCCGCCTCAACCGCGAACAAGGCCCTCACCGCGGCCTCCGAGCTTTGCATGATGACCGGTGCGAGTTGTGCCGGTTTTGCGGAGGCTTCGCCTGTGACCCAGGCGAGGACCAGGCCGAGATGGCCTTGCGCCATCTGCATGGCAGCGAGGCGGACCGGCAGGGTCCCGGCACCCGGCTTCTCGTTTAAACGCTCGGTGATCTGGTCGGCCAGTAGCCGGATGGCCGCCCTGGCATTGTCGCCCTGCAGGGTGGCGCGGGCGAGGGCGCGATTGTCCCAGAAATGTTCCAGCAGTCCGGTCAAGGCCTCTTCATCACCACGGCCGGTCGCCGCATCGGCCAGCACGGCCATGGGCGTCGCCATGGCATCGACATGGATATCCCGGCGTCCGGAATAGTGCTCGTAGAAGGTCGAGCGACCGACATCGGCGGCCGCGATAATGTCGGCGACCTTGATGTCGTCCAGGCGCTTTTCCATCACCAGCCGGTTGAAGGCGGAGATCAGGGCCCGGCGGGTCCGGCGCACGCGACGGTCGGCTATGGCAAGATCGTCAGTCATGATGCCGGACAACTTGCCCTGTTTGTCCGGAAACGGACAGAGGCCACTTGCCGTTCCTATCCCGCTCCCACAAACCGGCTTTAGCACAGCTGCTTCTTGTAATCGCTTCAAAGGGATATGTGCGATGTCCAATTCTGTTCAATCAAGCGGGGCCGACCTCGCGCCCCGCGCTGGTGGGCTGCTCGCCGCCAGCGCGGTGCTGGTAATCTTTGTCATGGGTCATCATCCGGCCGGTCACGGGCATGGCGAGGGCATCTCGCTCAGCCATATCGTCCATGGCGCCATGATCGTCCTGTTGGTGACCCAGCTTTGGGCTTTGAGTGTCTTCACCCTGGTCAGGGCCGGAGATGGCTGGCGCCTGGCCGGACTGGTTTTCTTTGCCATGGCCACCGTGGCCCAGCTGATTGCCGGGACGATGAATGGTTTTGTGGTCGCCGAGCTGGCCGGGCATGGCACCGAACTCGTACCGCAAGGCGTTTTCACCGCCCTTTGGGAGATCAATCAGGGCTTTGCCGGGGTCGGTATCGCCCTGGCGGGGCTCGGCCTTGTACTCTGGGGAGCCGGACTGATCCGGCAAGGCGGTCGCCTGGCCCTGCTGGCTGGCCTGGCCCTCATCGCTAGCGGCGCGGTCAGCGCGGGCGCTCTGCTTTTCGGGGTGATCGCGCTCGATATCGCCGGGGCATTTATCGCCTACGGTCTGCAGGCGGCCGGCCTGCTGGTCTTGGGGCTCGCGCTCTGGCGTCGGGCCATCTAGCGCTATTCGCCAGCTATTATTGAAAATTCGCCTTAAATCCGGGTGCCTATCTTGAACCCGGATTAAAGCGGGACGGGCAGGCTTTCCTTCGACATCAGAAGGACCTGCCCCATGCCCATTCGCTTTGCCTTCGCCGCCATTGCCAGCCTCGCCCTCCAGCTGGCCGCAACTGATGCTGCCGAGGCCAGTGATTGTGATCGTTTTGCCCAGCATCGCGACAGCTATCTTTATCGCGCCTCAGCCGGCATGGGGCAGGCGCTGGAGCAGTTGGCGGCCCAGCGCCAGGTGCCGCGCGAAGCGGCGGCGTTTTACTGGGGCGGTGATCTGATGCGCTCCAGCGACCCGTCCAGCCCGCGCTCGCTCGCGCTTTTGACATTGGCGACCTATGACTGGGCCGGGCATGAAAGCCGGGCTGAAGCGGCGATGGCCGACATCTTCCACAATCGCGGCAATGCGTTTGCCGGCCTGCTGGTCGGGCTGATGCTGTCAGATCAGCGCGGCGCACCGGACGCCTACCGGGCCCGGGCCTATCTTCGCGATGCCAGCCGGGCGGGAAATGACGAGGCGCGGGCCTTTCTGGGCCTGTTCGATGCCTGCCACGGACGGGCCATCGCCTTTAACTGACCGAAATTTCATTCAACCGCATCCAATCGGGGTGGCATAGGTATCTAAGTTTCACACAAGACGGTTGAATGCCGGAAACTGGAATGCCGAGACGACAGAAAACCCTCCATCAATCCCCCGGCGTTTGTGTTCGCCTGAGCTATTACGGCCCAGGCGAACGCATGCTGCCGCATGAGCATGACGCGCATCAGCTCTCCTGGCTCTTAAGCGGCGAGTTGTATGAAGAGCGGGGCGGGCGCTCCTGTGAGATCCTCTCGGCCGCGCGCGGTTTCAAACCCGCCGATTGCGTGCATGCGAACATTTATGGCCGTCATGGTGCCCTCGTTCTCAGTATTAATCTCGACGAGGCGAAAACCACTGAGCTATTGCCGGGCAGGGCGCGCGATTGGCGCTGGACGCACACAGATACACGCCCAGCCGCAGAACTGTTGAGCCTGATTGCGAAACAGGGGCAAACGGCGGACCTGGCGCTGACCGATCTCGTCGCGCTCGATCAGGAAGAAGCCGATTATACCGTCGCCGCACCGCCGGCCTGGCTCGACCGGGTGCGAGAGCAATTGCGTGACGAGACGGATGTGCCGGATCTCGACACCATGGCGGCAGAATGCGGTGTGCACCGGGTGCATTTATCGCGCAGTTTCAGCCGCCATTATGGCGTTGCGCCCAGCCTTTACCGGGCCCGCAGCCGCGGCGCGCGAGCGATTTCCAGTATCCTGGTAGGGGAGGGGTTGGCCGAGGCAGCGTGTGAGGCCGGCTTTGCAGACCAGGCGCATTTTTCCCGATTTACCAAGCGCGAAACCGGAATCTCACCGGGCCGGCTCCAGGCGCTGATGGCGGCATAAGGCTGCTGATTATCCCGAAGCCTGGGGTTACATGCGTTCAATAACGTGCCCGCGCGTCAAACTAGCCTTGCCTATCCATATCCATACAAGGCGAGTTTTCATGCGTTTCACCTGGCTGCCGGCAATATGTCTCTTTTTCCTCAGTGCTTGTTCAAGCCCGGCCGACCCGACGTTGGCGGCTGCCGACAGGTTTCAGGGCTTTTTGGATGCCCTGCCTGAACCGGGGCCGGGCTTTGCTATCGTCGCGGTGTCGTCCGATGAGGTTTTGATCAGCCATGTCTCGGGCGCGCGGCGGGCCTCCACGGCAGCGCCGATGCGGGCCGACACGCCAGTTTACATCGCGTCGCAGACCAAAGCATTCATGGGATTGCTTGCTGCACGGCTCGATGCGGATGGGGTTTTAAGCCTTGACAGCACTTTGGCAGATCACTGGCCGGACCTGGTTTTGCCCGGCGATCTCGACCCGGCCGACTGGACGATGCGCGATCTGCTCAGCCATGAATTTCCGCTTCGAGCGCCGCCGGTTGCGGTGATGGAAGCCTACGTCGGGGAGGTATATGCGCGCGATTATCCGCGGCTTCTGGCCCTGTATGGCGAGGTGCGCGAGCCGGGTTTTAGCTATTCCAATCTGGGCTATAATATTTACTCCGCCATCCTCATGGACGTAACAGGCCGCAGCTGGCAGGCCTGGCTCGACACGGCGGTGTTTGATCCGCTCGGCATGGCGAATTCCTCCGCAATCACCTCGGATCTTGAGGCATCCACCCTGTCCTGGGGCCATATTTGGCAAGGAGAAGCGCTCGGCTGGTACGAGATGCCGCCCAAGCCTGACGCAATCATGCAATCGGCGGGCGGATTGTTCGTGTCACCGGAGGATATGGCAGTCTGGCTGCAGATGATCTTGCGCCGGGAAGGGCCGGCGGGGAGCGGACTAAGCGCGGAAATCATCGATGAAGGCCTGGCGCCGGCCGCTGCGCTAGACCGCGACCCCGAGGCCCGTATGCCCTGTGAAGCCTATGCCCTGGGATGGGGTGTTTGCGAATTCCAAGGCACTCGGGTCTATCAGCATGGCGGCGGCTATACGGGTACACGGTCCTTTATGGCGGTCGCTCCGGAACTCGATGTGGCTATTGCCGTGTTTGCCAATTCCACGCGCGAAACTTCATGGCTGCGTCGCGAAACTGTCTTCCAATTCCTGCAGGAGGTTATGCAGGATCCTGGTGCCGCAGATGCGGCGCAGGAACGGATAGAGGCGTTTGAATCTCGTTTGGCGCAACACCACGCGAATGCCCTGAGCCGGGAAGCCGAGGCGCGGGCGAATCCACGCTGGGGCGGTTGGGACTGGTCGCCGGCACAGAGTGAAATCTCGGCCTTCGCTGGAGAATACACCACGGGCGAGCCCTATCTTGATCTCGCCATCGTGGAGGACAGGCACGGGCTGCACCTCGTATGGGGGCATTGGAGAATGCAGCTCGAACCGGCGACGGAGAATGTGTTCGCCGGGCATCCGGGCCCGTTCCAGACGATGGAGCCTGTGACTTTCCTTCGCGGACTGGATGGTGCTGTGACCGGGCTGGAGTATGACGGCCATGTTTATCAGCGTGTCGGTATTGATTAGCCGCGGCAAGTTACACGTGTTCAATACTGGGCCGGCAGATCCGCCTAGGCTGTATGAAGTAGAATAAAAAGGAGAGTATCCATGGTCCGCACCAGCCTGACCGCCCTTGCCGCAGCGCTCTGTGTTTCAACCGCCGCCCTCGCCGACACGCCGCAGGGTGCCGCTGATCGCCTTGGCGAATTCCTCGCGGCCATTCCTGACCTCGGTCCGGGCTATGCCGCTGTGGTCGTGACCGCTGATGACGTCCTGCTGAACTATGTCAGCGGGGTTGAGCGCGCCTCGACCGGCGTGCCGCTGACCGCTGATACGCCGCTCTACATCGCCTCCCAGACCAAGGCCTATATGGGCCTCGTCGCTGCCGTGCTCGATGAGCAGGGGGTTCTGAGCCTCGACTCCACCATTGCCGATCATTGGCCGGACCTGGCATTGCCCGGCGACCTCGACCCGTCCGCCTGGACGATGCGCGATCTCTTGAGCCACCAGGTGCCGCTCGATGTCGATGCGATCACCTTCCTGGAAGCCTATGTCACCCGCGTTGATCCGGCCGACTATCCGGCGCTGATCTCGGCCATGGGCGAGGTTCGCGAAGAAGGCTTTGAATACGCCAATATCGGCTACAACATCTATGGCGCCATTCTCGAAACCGTCACCGGCAAGACCTGGCAAGACTGGCTCGACGAGGTGATCATCGAGCCGATGGGCTGGGAGCATACCTCGGCCCGGACCTCGGATTTCGGCCTCGACGGGCAATCCTGGAACCATATCCTGGCGGAAAGCGGTGAGGGCTGGCAGGAGGTTCGGCCTAAGACCGATGCGATCATGCAGTCGGCCGGCGGCATGGTGACCTCGGTCAATGACATGGCGGGATGGCTGCAGATGCAATTGCGCGGCGAGGGGCCGGGCCTGATCAGCGCCAGCGCCATTGCCGAGGCGCAGGAAGGCCATGTCGAAACCGGGATGGAAGATCGCCGCAATGCCTATGAGCAGGTTTGCTCGCACTACTCCCTTGGTTGGAATATCTGCGAGAAGAACGGCCATAATCTCTACATCCACGGCGGTGGCTATACCGGCGCGGCAACGATGATGGCCTTCTCGCCGGATCTGGGGATCGGCATTGCCGCCTTTTCCAACTCCAATGCCATGACCGGCTGGGCCACCAGCCGCACGGTCGACATGTATCTGCAATTCCTGACCGATGATCCCAATGCCGAGCGCATGCGCGAGCTGCGGATCAATCATTACCCCGAGCGCGTCGATCGCCTGCGCCAGATCTTTGCCAGCCGGGCGGAAGAGGCCCAGGCTGACGAGCAATGGGGCGGCTGGACCTGGTCTCCCAGCGCCGAGGAGCTGGAGGCTTATAGCGGCCGGTTCGTCAATGAGAACAGCGCCTATTTCACCGTGAACACTTATGTCGAGGAGGGTGTGCTGCGCGGTTGGGTCGGCGATTATCCGGTCTATCTCACACCGGCGAGCGAGAACCTGTTTGCTGCCCGAAATGTCCATTATGACCGCCCGGACCCGGTGCGTTTCATCCGCGAGGATGACGGCACGGTGTCAGGCTTTGTCTGGGACGGGCAGACCTATAACCGGGTCGACTAGTCAGTCTCACGGGTATCACCACGCTCCGGCGGGCCGCTCATGCAGCGGCCCGTTTTGCTTTGCGTCCAAGGCTAGGAAAAGCGGGAGGAAAAAAGCGGGAAGCGGTGCGGCGTCCGGTCAGAGGCAGCTGACCGGGATTGCGGCATCCATCGCGGTGATTTGGCCCCTGGGTGAGGACCTGTCCGCCGCATTCGTGTGTCGATCGCCGCACCACCTCCCTGACACATCCTTCCCCGTTACGGGCCCCCGTCGCAGGATGTGCGATGGGAATATTAGCCGCATCTGCGCCGCAGGCGGCGTGATCGTCGTCACATCCTTGCCAAAGCGGCCGGGCGCGTCCATTTTCGCCGCACAGACATGCCGAGGGGCGTCCCGGACTGGATCCGGGACTGAGACGTACCCTTTGAACCTGATCCGGCTAGAACCGGCGGAGGAACGGACATGAGACCCTTCATCGCCCTGGCGGCGAGCCTATTGTGTGTATCTGCAGCGCTGAGCGCGCCGGTTCACGCCCATCCCGTAGCGGATGATCCGGCGACGGCGCATTTCTTGGCCAATGAGGCGGTGCTGATCGAGGCGGGTGAGACGAAGATCCTGTTCGATCCGCTGTTCACCAATTCCTACAACACCTACCCGCTGGTCGATCCGCAGACCAAGGCGGCGCTGATGGCCGGTGAGGCGCCCTTTGACGGGATTGATGCGGTCTTCGTCAGCCATGTGCATGGCGATCATTTCGATGCCGAAGAGATGAATGCCTATCTCGCCGCCCATCGCGACGTGATCCTGGTGGCGCCCTTCCAGGCGCGGCTGGACATGCGCCAGGCGGCGGGCTGGTCGGAGACGTTTGAGGCGCGCCTGCGCATCATGCCCTTCGTGGCCGAACCACAGGCGCTGAGCCTCGCCGGTGGCGCGATCGAGGTCACGGCGGTGCACATACCCCATGCCGGCGGGGCGCAGCGCGCGCACATCCAGAATATGGCCTATCGCGTTACCCTCAATACCGAGGCCACGGTGATGCATCTCGGCGATGCGACACCGGACACGCCGATCTACGACACCCATGCGGCACACTTTGAGGCCCGCCGCACTGACCGCGCCTTTCCGCCATACTGGCTGATCGGCCGCTGGGGCGGGAACGAGACCCGCGCCCGCCTCAACGCCGATGAGATCACCGGCATTCACCTGCCCATGCTGGCCCCGTCCTGGCTGTCCCAGACCGGTGAGGACTATTTCACCGCGCCCGGCCAGACCCGTGGCCTTCACCCCCATTCAGACGACTGACGACTTAAGGAGTCTCCCATGAACAAGCCCACCGACCAGTCCGCTTTCGAGACGCCTGAAGTCACCACCGGCCCGCTGCCGGGTTCGCGCCGGGTCTATACCTCTCCGGCCGCCGCGCCGGCGCTGAAAGTGCCGCATCGCGAGATCGATCTGCACCCGACGGCGAATGAGCCGCCGGTGCGCGTCTATGACACCTCCGGTCCCTATTCGGACCCGAATGAGACCATCGATGTGGAGAAAGGCCTGCCCCGCCGCCGCCTCGACTGGTATGGCGATCGCGGCTTTGCCGCCTATGAGGGGCGGCCGCTCTCGCCGCTCGATAATGGCGGGGCCACCGGCAAGTATCTCGCCCGCGAATTTCCCACCCAGCACCAGCCGCTCAAGGGCACGGATGGCAAGCCGGTGACGCAATATGAATTTGCCCGCGCCGGCATCATCACCGAGGAAATGGTCT
>NZ_JASBRQ010000081.1 GCF_030149425.1 Maricaulis sp.
GCAGGACGCGCTCGTCAACGAAGCGCTGGCCTGATCCGACACTGATCTTCATTCAGGAAAGACACTGACATGACCGATATCACCGTCCCGCAACTGGGTGAGTCCGTAACCGAAGCGACCGTGGGCAGCTGGCTGGTCAAGACCGGCGATGCGGTAGCCAAGGATGATGTTCTGGTGGAGCTGGAGACCGACAAGGTCGCCGTGGAGATCCGCGCCGAGGCCGATGGTGTCATGGGCGCCATCCATGCCGAGGAAGGCGAAACGGTTGAGGTCGGCGCCAAGCTGGCCGAGATGGGCGGTGCCGGCAGTGCCCCGGTCGCGGCTCCCGAACCCGCCGCCGCGCCGGAAGCGCCGGCTGCGGTCGAAACCCCGGCCCCGGCCGCTGCAGCACCGGCTGCATCCGGCGCAACGATCGATGCTGTCGTTCCGCAAATGGGTGAGTCTGTGGCTGAGGGCACAATTGGCGGCTGGCTGGTCCAGGCCGGCGACACCGTCAGTGTCGACCAGGCCCTGGTCGAGATCGAAACCGACAAGGTCGCGGTCGAAGTTCCGTCTCCGGTTGCTGGCACGGTGGTCGAGCTGCTTGTCGGTGAAGGCGATAGTGTTGCGCCGGGCGATGCCGTTGCGCGCATCTCCGAAGGGGGTGCAGCCCCGGTCGCCGCGCCGTCCGCACCGGCTGTAGCCCCTGCGGCCCCGGCTGGTGACGCCAAGGCCATGCCGTCTGCGGCGCGCATTATCGAAGAGAACAATCTCGATGCCGGTGCGATCGCCGGAACCGGCCGCGATGGCCGGATCACCAAGGCTGACGCCAAGGCTGCTGCTACGGCGCCTGCGCCCGCCGCTCCGGCTCCCGCTCCGGCAGTCTCCGCACCGGCCCCGGCCGCGCCGCGCGAAACCGGCCCGCGCGAAGAACGTGTGCGCATGACGCGCCTGCGCCAGACCATCGCCAAGCGCCTCAAGGATGCCCAGAACACGGCGGCCATCCTGACCACCTATAACGAAGCCGACATGTCGGCGATCATGGCCGCCCGCAAGGCGCATCAGGAAGCCTTCGTCGCCAAGCACGGCGTCAAGCTGGGCTTCATGAGCTTCTTCGTGAAAGCCTGTGTCGCCGCGCTGAAGGAAATCCCGGCCGTCAATGCTGAGATCGACGGTACAGACCTGATTTACAAGAATTATTACAATATGGGCGTGGCCGTCGGTACCGATCGTGGACTGGTCGTCCCGGTGGTGCGCGATGCGGACCAGATGTCCCTGGCCGAGATCGAGAAAGAGATCATCGCCCTGGGTAAGAAGGCCCGCGACGGCAAGCTGACCATTGAAGACATGCAGGGTGCGACCTTCACCCTGTCCAATGGCGGCGTCTACGGTTCGCTGATGTCGATGCCGATCCTCAATGCGCCGCAATCGGGCATTCTCGGCATGCACAAGATCCAGGAGCGCCCGGTGGCCGAGAACGGTCAGGTCGTGATCCGTCCGATGATGTATCTGGCCCTGTCCTACGATCACCGTATCGTCGACGGAAAAGAAGCCGTGACCTTCCTGGTCCGGGTCAAGGAGAACCTGGAAGACCCGCAGCGCATGCTGTTCGACATCTAGGTTGATACCGTAATGCTGGGCCAATCTTTCTCACTTGCAAGACTGGTCCAGCTCGCCGGCTGGCTGATCATCGCACGCGCGCTCTGGGCGCTGCTGAACCACACGGTGATCACGCTTTACCGCTTCGACATTGCCAACCCGGCCGGGATTGGCGGGACGCTGGGTGAGATGATCATGGGGCTTCCCCTGATCCTGCTCGTCCCGGTGTTCCTGTTTCCGCTCGGCTATCTGGCGGCGGGATACCTCGCCGTGCGCGGACGGACCCTCGCTGCGCTGATCTATGGCATCGCTTTCCTGGTTGATGCGGGGCTCTGGGTCTTCATGTCGACGGTCGAGGAGTATCGCCTGATCCTCGATGGCCAGGCCTCGGCGCTGGATGCGGTCTTCAATCTCTTCGACCTGTGTATGCTCGGTTTTCTGATGTTCTGGGCGCTTATGTATCGAAGCAAGGTTTGACGACAGACCGGGTCAGGAAGCGCAACAAGCGTGCATGAATAAGGTAAAACCTGGCGAGGGCTTGCGCGAACGGGCCTGTTTACCATATGTCGCCCCACGAAACTGAACACCGCATCACATTTGTGGAGTGACTGCATGACCAAGCTGGGCCCCTGGCTGGCGGCAGCGCGATGTCTCGCGCTGATTTTGATCTTGGCCAACCTTGTCTATGCCGGCCGTTTGCTTGCGGCCGGATTCGCCGGCATGGCTGGTGTTGAAACGGTGCTCGCTGTTGATCCGGTGATTGTCAGCGCCCTGGCGGACGACCCGGCCTGGAAGTTTGTGAGCCGGATTGCATTGATCGCCGGCTACGCCTTGCTCGGCTATACGCTGCTGTTTCAGCGGCTGTGGATCCTGCCGGTCGCCATTCCGCTCTTCCTGGTCGATCAGGGCTTGTGGCTCTGGGCGACATCGCAGATTTCCAACACGCTTGAGCACAGCCAGCTGGACGAGCAGGGGCGGGCGAATGCAGTTCTGCTCGACTGGGCCAAATTCGTGGTCAAGAACGTAATTTTCGTCCTCAGCCTGAGTGTGGCCATCCTTTCCGGCCCGCGTGACCGGCGTTGGCTGTCGGCCGAATAGAGCGGATTATCCCTTAGAACTGTGCAGAAGTTTGCGCAGGCGCTAGCCTGGTTGCGTCAGAAATCGATTCGATCTGAGGCATCGCCCATGCGCATGATGAAGCTTGTATCCATCATCGCCCTGTTGCGCGGTCTTTATGCAAACCTCCTTTTCCTGCTCGCCGGTGGCATGGCCTTCGGCTTGGAGACCCCTTTTTCGGGTCACGTGAACCTGCGCAATTTCGTCGAGGCCGCGCCGATCTACATGATCGTGATCTGGGGCGGTTATGCCTTCGCCTATCTGGCGGCAGGGATTTTGCTGTTTTGCGGCCGTATCGCCCTTGGGCTTGCTACCTATGCTGTTGCAATGGCTGTCGGTTTTTCGCTCTGGTCTCTATCGGCAACCTGGATGGATTACGGGCAGATCTGGAACGGGACGGGGCCCCCGGTAGACATCTTCTTCAATCTGCTGGATATGGCGATCCTCACGTCAATCCTGCTGTTATGGCAGCCTTGGCGCACTCAGCCGCAAGCTGGGTCTTAAAATCCCGCTCCGATTATGCATATAGACGGGGTGACCCTATCTTTCTCCACCTCGCGAGGCCCTCATGTCCGAAAGCTACGACGTCGTCATCATCGGGGGCGGCCCCGGCGGCTATAACTGCGCCATTCGCGCCGGCCAGCTCGGCCTGAAAGTGGCTTGCGTGGAAATGCGCGGCAAGCTCGGCGGAACCTGCCTCAATGTCGGCTGCATTCCCTCCAAGGCCTTGCTGCACGCTTCTGAGATGTTCGAGACCGCAAGCACGCAATTCGCGGCCATGGGTATCAAGACCGGCGGCATCGAACTCGATCTGCCGGCGATGATGCAACAAAAGTCCGATGCCGTGGACGGTCTGACCAAGGGTATCGAGTTCCTGTTCAAGAAAAACGGTGTCGACTATATCCGCGGCAAGGGGCGTATCGCCGGTGCCGGCACGGTTGAAGTCGAAGGTGAAGACGGCCCCAAGACACTGAGCGCCAAGCACATCGTTATTGCCACCGGGTCGGAAGTCACCCCGCTTCCGGGTGTCGAGATCGACGAGGAGCGCGTGGTATCCTCGACGGGAGCTCTGGAGCTGGACAAGGTGCCGGGCAAGCTGATCCTGATCGGCGCGGGCGTTATCGGCCTTGAACTCGGTTCGGTCTGGCGTCGCCTTGGCGCGGAAGTGACGGTGATCGAGTATCTCGACCGGATTTTGCCGGGCATGGATACCGAACTGGCCAAGACGGCCCAGCGCACCTTTGCCAAGCAAGGCATCGAGTTCCGCCTCGGCCACAAGGTCACCGGGGTCGACAAGTCCGACCCGGCAACGCTCAAAGTGTCGATTGAGCCGTCAGCTGGCGGCGAAAGCGAGACGCTCGAAGCCGACACGGTCCTGGTGGCGATTGGTCGCCGCCCCTATACCGAAGGACTGGGTCTGGAGACTGTCGGTATCGAAGCGGATGCGCGCGGTTTCATCAGCAATGAGCATTTCCGCACCTCCGCCGAGAATGTCTGGGTCATCGGTGACACCACCCACGGTCCGATGCTGGCTCACAAGGCCGAGGATGAGGGCGTAGCCTGTGCCGAGCGTATTGCCGGCAAGGCCGGGCATGTGAATTACGGTATCATTCCGGGCGTAGTCTACACCGCGCCGGAGATTGCCAGCGTCGGCAAGACCGAGGACGAACTCAAGGCCGAGGGCCGCGCCTACAAGAAGGGCAAATTCCCCTTTCAGGCCAATTCCCGTGCTCGCACCAACCATACCACGGACGGCTTCATCAAAATCCTCGCCGATGCCGAGACCGACGAGATTCTCGGCGCCCACATGATCGGCGCCCATGTCGGTGAAATGATTGGTGAGATCTGTCTGGCGATGGAATTCCAGGCGGCGTCGGAAGACGTGGCCCGCACCTGTCACCCGCACCCGACGCTGACCGAGGCCGTCCGCCAGGCGGCCATGGGGGTTGAGGGCTGGACCATGCAGGCCTGAAAAAGGCCTGCGGCCGCGGTAACGAAAAAATTGCTTCTCTCGCGATTTTGAGCGGACATTACCCGTGAATTAGGGCATATCATATGCCGTCGGCTTGGGGGCCGAAGGGAAAGAGTCTGGGCAATGGAATCCGAAGCGATGACGCGGCTGACGCAGATATCGACAGCGCGCCTCCGTCTTGTGGCGCTGGACGCCGAACTGGCGGAGCTGCAGCTACGGGACCGTATGGCGTTTTTTGATGCGCTGGGCGTTATGCCGGAGCCAAGCTGGCCGCCGGATCTGATGGATCAGACCGCGATGCAATCGATGCGGGACGCGCTCGCGGCTCACCCGGCTGATGCGGGCTGGTATAGCTGGGTTTATATCTCACCTGCCCTCAATCGTCTGGTCGGCAGCGGGGGCTTCAAGGGAGCCCCTGACGCCGCTGGCGAGGTCGAGATCGGCTACTCCATGCTGAACTCTTACCGCGAGCAGGGACTGGCGACAGAGGGCGTGCTTGCGCTTGTCGACTGGGCCTATGGCCATGACCGGGTGAAATCGGTCACGGCCCAGACCCGCGCAGACCGGAATGCCTCCCATCGCGTTCTGGAAAAGGCCGGGTTCGTCGAAACCGGGAAGCGTGAGGACCCCGAAGACGGCTTCGAGGTCCTGACCTGGCGCAATGAACGCGCCCGTGCGGCGGCCTGATTATCCGAGCAGGGTTTTGAGCTGGTCGAGATAAGCCAGCCATGCATCACGACCGGAATCGGTCAGTCGGGCTCGGGTTTGCGGCTTGCGATCGACGAAGCTCTTGTCGATGCCGACATAGCCCGCCTCTTCAAGCTTGCGCAGATGCACTGACAGATTGCCGTCGGTCGCCTCGGTTTTCGAGCGTAGTTCCGCGAACGTCGCACTTTCAACCGATGAGAGATATGCCATCAGCGCCAGACGGAGTTTGCCATGGATGACATCGTCAAGCTTGGAGGCGTCAAAGCCGGCACTCATGCGTTGTCAGTCTCCGCTGGCGGTTCGTTGCGCATAAGAATTATGCCGGGCAGCACGGCGAGGACAGCCGTGACCGCAGCTGCAAACAGGTAAAGGTGAGGTGTGCCAACCCAGCAGACACCGACACCGCTGGAGACCCAGGCCACCGGAGCGAGATGCCCCATCCAGTTCGGTCCACCGAGCGCAGTCGTGACATAAAAGGCTATGCCATAGCCACCGAAGGCGACAAGCGGGATGGTGTCGAAGAGGATGATGAGGGATACGTCAAACAGGTTCATGGAATTGGCGACAACAATGCCGATCGCGTAGGCGAAGACCGTCGCGGTCATCGCCATCCAGACCGCCCGCTCGCTCCGTGTGCTGGGAGCACCCAGTCCGGGCTTGTTGCGCAGGCTGCGCGCCAGAAACGATGCGCCGACACCCCCGACAAGGCCATAACCGGCCCAGAGGGCGCCGATCCACGCCTGATTGACGGCGATGACCTGTGACAGGATCGCCCAGTGCGCGATCAGGGCGATGCTGGCAAGGCCGCCCCACCAGAGAAAAAATCGCCCGCCGAGCAAAGGCGCGCGTTGGCCGCTTTCAGCAATCGATTTGAGATAGGCGAGATCGGCTTGATCAGTCATGCAACTCTCCAAGAACTTTAAAAAATAAAGTACACAGTTGGTATGGGTTTGTCAAAGCGAAGATCGCAGAGAGCGTGCGGGTTATCTTCCGCTGCGCCCGCGCGGGTGGGTCCGGTCATAAAGATCCAGTAATCGCCGGGTCTCGACATCGGCATAGATCTGCGTCGTCGACAGGCTGGCATGGCCAAGCAATTCCTGGATCGCGCGCAGATCACCGCCGTTGGCCAGCAGGTGGGTCGCGAAGGAGTGGCGCAAAGCATGCGGCGTCGTGGTTGCGGGCAGGCCGAGCCGGTCTCGAAGATCGGCAATGGTTTTCTGTACCGTACGGGCCCCGAGTGCGCCGCCGCGGACACCGCGAAACAGCGGGCCCTCGGCTTCCAGGTCAAAGGGCGCCAGCGATGCATATTGCTCCACCGCCTCGCGTACGGGGGCAATGACGGGAACCAGGCGTGTCTTGCCGCCCTTGCCGGTGATGCGCAGGCTGTCGCCAAGGCGCCGCTCTGCCCCGGTCAGGCTGAGCGCCTCCGATATCCGCAGTCCGCAGCCATACATCAGCGCAATGACGGCACAATCGCGCGCCTCGACCCAGTCCGGCCGGTCAAGGTGAGTGGCTTCTTCCAGCAGGTCACGCGCGGCCTGTTCGCTGACCGGCTTGGGTTTGGACCGTGGTAGTTTGGGCGCTTCGATCAGCGGAAGGGCCGCATTGGAGACCTGCCAGCGGCGATCCAGGTAACCGTAAAATGTGCGGATCGCCGACAAGGCCCGGGCCAGGGAGCGGGCTGACAGTCCATTGCGGCGGCGCGCGGCCATATAGGCGCGAAAGCTGGCGGCCTTGAGGCGGGTCAAGAGTGCCAGGTCCGGTACGCAGCCCTCATGGCCTGCAAGGAAACCGATAAAGCCCTCCAGATCGCGGCGATAGGCTTCGAGCGTGCGGGCACTGAGGCGCCGCTCCCCCGCCAGATGGCCGAGAAATGCGCTCAGCGCATCTGTGGCGCTTAACGATCGCTGTGATGCATCCATTGCAAGATCAGGCGTTCAATGGCGCGGGCCAGGAAATTCAGCAATTCAGTGCCCTGTCCGAACTGGAACAGGTGCGGATCACGCGAGGCGAGGGCAAACAGGCCGTCGCGGCCGTTGAAATCGAGCCGGACGACGGCCTCCGAGCGCATGCGGGCGCCCTGCTGGCCGTAAATTTCATGCGCCCGGTTATTGTCGACCGGACCGAGGCGTTCGACCTTTTCGCCCAGAATATCGGCAACACTGCCATCGCCGGCGCCGAGGATCGATTCCGCCGACTTCAGCGGGGCGTGGCCTTCGATCAGGATGCGGCAGACATCGACGCCGAGCGTTCCTGTCAGCCGGCTGGAAATCTTGCGATCAAGCCCGGACAGGGAATCAACTTCCAGCAAGGCCAGAACGGCGGTGTGAATCTGCGCCTGGATGGCCAGATTGGCGCGAGCGGTTTCGACAATGCCTTCATTAAGCGCCTTGAGCTGGCGCAGTTCGCCCAGGAGTTTCTCCCGTGCCGCCGAGGCCAGATCGACAACACCGGCTTCCGCGGGCAGGGCGGCGAGCAAGGCAAACAGCTCGGCGTCTTCGCGGATGAAATCGGGATGGTCGACGAGAAAAGCCCGGACCTGTTCCAGATCGAGCGAGGGCTGCAGCGTATCGGGAGTATCTGCCGACATGTTTCTTTGCCTCTTCAAGCCGGGGCGGGCAAGCTGGGCCCGACCGGACGACGAATCAGCCCCCATCATGCCGCGTGACTGAGCCAAAAGCGAAACCTGAGCGCCGCGCCGCGGTGCTTTTCCCCATGCCCCTTCCCGAGGCCTTTGATTACCTCGTGCCGGACGGGCTGGAGCTTGCCGTGGGCGATCATGTCATCGCTCCGTTGGGTAAGCGCATGGCGCATGGTGTAGTGTGGGCACTCAAGGAGGGGCCCGGTGAGCGGGCTCTGAAAACCCTTGAAGGTCCGGCTGGCGGTGCGCCGATCCCGCAAGGCACCAGGCGCTTTGTCGACTGGGTGGCGAAATACCTGGTGCAGCCGCCGGGCATCATCCTGCGTTCCGTGCTGCGTTCCTCCGAAGCCCTGAAACCTTCTCCGACCGAGACCGTCTACACCCGGGGCAGCGGTGAGCCGGCGCGGATGACCGAGGCGCGTGAGAAGGTGCTCGACGCTGCTGAAGCACTGGGCGAGGCCAGTGCCGCCGATCTGGCGCGGGAAGCCGGTGTCAGCTCGGGCGTTATCAAGGGGCTGGCAGAGGCCGGGGCGCTGACAGGGTTGACGCGTCTGGTCGATCCGCCGTTCGCGGAACCGGACCCCGATCGCGATGGGCTGCCGCTGACGGTGATGCAGGCTGAAGCGGCCGGCAAGTTGCGGCGTTTGATACAGGCCGGTGGTTTCCAGTCGGCCTTGCTCGACGGGGTAACCGGTTCGGGCAAGACCGAGGTCTATTTCGAGGCCGTGGCCGAGGTGTTGCGCCGCGACCCGGAGGCCCAGATCCTGATCATGCTGCCGGAGATTGCCCTCACTGAAGCCGTGCTGAACCGGTTCGAAAAGCGTTTCGGTTCGGAGCCCGCGCTGTGGCATTCCGGTGCTGGTCCGAAGGCCCGCCGGCGTACTTTTCGTGAGGTTGCGGAGGGCCGCGCGCGCATTGTCGTCGGAGCCCGGTCCTCGCTGTTTCTGCCCTTCACCAAACTGCGTCTGATCGTCGTCGATGAGGAGCATGACCCGACCTATAAGCAGGATGAGGGTCTGCACTATCAGGGTCGCGACCTTGCCGTGGTCCGGGCCAAGCTCGAGGGTGCCAGCGTGATCCTGGCTTCCGCCACCCCGTCGCTGGAAAGCCTGACCAATGCCGAGGCCGGACGGTATGTGCATGTGCACCTGCCCGGACGCCCGGGTGTTGCGGTACTGCCGGAGATCGGCACCATCGATCTGCGTGAAACGCCGCCGGAAAACGGCCGCTGGCTGTCGCCGCCCTTGCTGGAGGCCATGCGCGAGACGCTGGAACGCGGCGAGCAATCCCTGCTCTATCTCAACCGCCGGGGCTATGCGCCTTTGGTGCTGTGCCGCAAATGCGGGCATCGCATGATGTCGCCGGACACCCAGTCCTATCTCGTCGAGCATCGCTATACTGGCCGGCTGGTCTGCCATGTCACCGGGTTCTCCATGCCCAAGCCGAAGCGCTGTCCCGCCTGCCAGGCCGAAGACAGCCTGACGTCGGTGGGCCCGGGCGTGGAGCGGGTAGCCGAGGAGGCGCGCCATCTCTTCCCCGAGGCGCGGGTCGAGATCTATTCCTCCGACAGTGCCTCCGGCGCCGATATCGTTGCCCGTATGGAGCAGGGCGAGATTGATATCCTGGTTGGCACCCAGATTGCCGCCAAGGGCCATAACTTCCCCAATCTGACCCTGGTCGGGGTGATCGATGCCGATCTCGGCCTGGCCGGCGGGGATCCGCGGGCCGGGGAGCGCACCTTCCAGACCCTGGTCCAGGTCGCCGGCCGGGCCGGCCGGGCCGAGCGCCCGGGCCGGGCCCTGTTGCAGACCCACCAGCCCGAGCACGAAGCCATCCAGGCACTGGTCGCCGGTGACCGTGAAGCCTTCCTCGATGCCGAGATCATGGCCCGCGAGGCGCTCGGCCTGCCGCCTTTCGGGCGTATGGCGGCGATCGGCTTCATGGCGATGAACCCCAAGGCGGTCGAGGATGTCGCCGCCGATTTCGCCGCCAAGGCCCCGGTCACCGACGGGGTGGAAATCTGGGGGCCGGCGGAACCGCCGCGCGCCGTGGTGCGCGGTTGGCATCGCCGCCGCATCCTGGTGCGGGCCGACAAGACAATCGACATGTCCGCCTATGTCCGCGCCTGGCGCTCCCGGGTAAAGACGCCGCCCTCGGTCCGGGTCTCGATCGATATCGATCCGTATAGCTTTATCTGACGGCCGTATTACTCTGCCGCTTGAAGCGACCGGAACATCGCCAAGGGGAAGAGTTATGACACCGACGGGTTTTGACGCGGAAGCGGCAACGCGCGCCTATATCGACAGTCTCGGGCCGGAGGCACTGGAACGTGCCGCTGCCTACACCACCGGCAATCACTGGCTGATGCTGGGTGGTCTGGTGGTGGGTGTGGTCACGGCCTGGCTGATCATCCGCCTGGGTTGGCTCAGCGCCATCGAGCGCACATTCGGCGAGCGCTCGAATATCGGCGTCTTTGTCATCGGCTTTGCCTACATGCTGGTCTCGGCCATCATCACCCTGCCCTGGACGATCTATTCCGGCTGGTGGCGCGAGGCGCAGTTTGACCGCACCAGCCAGGCGCTGGGGGACTTCCTGGCCCAGTCGGCGCTGGGCACGGCGATCGGAGCCGTGGTCGCGCCGATCTTCCTGGTGCTGCTCTACCTCTTCATCCGCAAGGCGCGCAAAACCTGGTGGATCTGGGGCGGCGGGTTGAGCGCGGCGGCGATCTCGCTGCTGATGCTGCTGACACCGATCTACATCATGCCGCTGTTCAACAATTACGAACCCTTGCCGCAAGGCGAGGTGTGCGAGGCGGTCGAGATCATGGCCATCGAGGCGGATATCCCGACGGACCGGATTTTCGTGTTCGACGGCTCACGCCAGTCCAATAATTTCACCGCCAATGTGGCCGGGGTGGGTCCGTCGGCACGGATCGCGATTTCCGATATTGCCCTGGGTGAGGCCTCGCTGGACGAGGTTCGCGCGGTGACCGGTCATGAAGTGGGCCATTATGTGCTGGGCCATGTCTGGTCCGGGGTCATCCTCGCCTCGGTCATGTCTGTCGTGCTCTTCTTCCTGACATCGATCCTCTATCCGGGGATGGCCCGGCTGTTCGGCGCCCAGCCCGATATCGCCCGGGCGTCGGGATTACCGGTTCTGGTCTTCGTCATCTCCCTGCTCTCGGGTCTGGCCGCTCCGGTCTTCAACACCGCCTCGCGCATGGATGAAACCGCCGCAGACCAGTATTCCCTCGACACGGTCGGCCTGCCCGACGCCCTGGCCTCGGCCCTGGTCAAAACCGCCGAATACCGCAATCCGCGGCCGCAGGACTGGGAAGAAGTGATCTTCTACACCCACCCCTCGGTCGAGCGCCGCGTGCGCATGGCGATGGAGTGGAAGGCGGAGAATATGGCGGAGGGGGAGACTCAATAAATCCCATACAGCTTGTCATCCCTGACGGATGCCCCGCGCAAGCGGGGCGCAGATCAGGGACCACCACCCACCAACCCCTCATCCTGACGCAAGTCAGGACCCCGACACCGTAGAGTGTGTCCTCTCGAGGTCCCGGATCGGGTCCGGGGTGAGGGTGTAGAGGCGGGGCGTGTACCACTTTCCCCGACGTCACGTCCAAGATGACAACCCACCGGCGATCAGGCTACCCATTCCCCTATTGCATTTAGGGGAATGTCGTCATGCTTGAAGTCCTGACCTCGCCGGCCGTGTGGATGTCCCTGCTCACCCTGACCTTTCTCGAGGTCGTGCTGGGCGTGGACAATGTCGTCTTCGTCTCCGTCGCCTCGCAGCGGCTGAAGCCGGAGGAGCAGACCAAGGGCCGCGATATCGGTATCTGGTCGGGTGCGATGATGCGCATCGTCCTGCTCTTTGCCCTGGTCTGGCTCACCGGTCTCACCCACGCCACCCTCTTCACCCTGCCGGAGATGTTCGTGGCTTTTGCCGATAGCGAACATCCCGAACGGCTGATGCAAGTGACGCTGGAGGACATCATTCTCTTCTTCGGTGGTCTCTTCCTGCTGTGGAAGGGCACCGAGGAGATCCACACCACGATTGAGGGTCATCACGAGAAAAACACTGGCGGCAAGACCTCGACCCTGACCCTGGTCGTCATTCAGATGACCGCGATCAATGTTGTCTTCTCCCTCGACTCGGTGCTGACGGCCGTCGGCATGACGCAGGAATTCGGTGGCCCGGACGCGGCTGGCACGCGGCTTTTCATCATGGTCTCGGCGGTCGTGATCTCGACCGTGATCATGGTCGCCTCAGCCACCCAGGTGGCCAGCTTTCTGGAACGCCATGCGACAGCGAAAATGCTGGCGCTGAGCTTTATCCTCCTGGTCGGCGTGGCCCTGGTGGCTGATGGGCTGGGCTTCCACATCCCGCGTGGCTATCTCTACTTCGCGATTGCCTTCTCGCTGTTTGTCGAGGTGCTGAATATTCTGGCGCGGGGACGGCGCAAGGCGGAATTGGAGGGTGAGGCCTAGTATTTCACCCACTCCGCTTTGTCATCCCTGACGGATGCCCCGCGCAAGCGGGGCGCAGATCAGGGACCTCGATGAACCTGGCTGGGTCCCGGATCTTCGCCCGGCGCAAGGCCGGGCCTGCGTCCGGGATGACAAGTCTTGGGGGTGATCATCGAGGTCCTGACTTGCGTCAGGATGAGGGGTTAGAGCACCCGCTCCACCGCAAACTCCGCCAAATCCACTTTCGGCGCGACCTCCAGCGCCAGGTCCGCTGCGATCTCGCCGATGGCGGGGACGAATTTATAGCCGTGGCCGGAGCAGGGCGAGAGCAGGATGAGGTCCTTGTCGCCTGGCATACTGCCCATAACGAAACGGTCGCCGGGGGCGTTGGTGAAGCGGCATTCGGCGCTGGCGAGCGGGTCGCGACCGGCTGAGGGCAGGCAGAGGCTGACGCCGCGGGCGAGCAGGTCGAGATCGGTCGCATCGACACCGCGCGGGGTGATCTGTTCATAGCCGCGTTCCCGGCGGTGGTTATAGAGCCCGACCTTGAGGCCCTCGCCCTTGTGCGGCGGGAAGAAATAATAGCGCTCGCGTTCATCGGTCTCGAGCTGGAAGATCGGCAGACTGTCGAACTCCGGCCTAGCGGCGTCGAACCAGGCGATAACCTGGCGCTCCGGAACCAGGGCCGGTTTGAGCGCCGGGACCAGCTCACCGCACCAGGCGCCGGCGGCGATAATCAGCTTGCGGACCTCGGTACTGGTCCCGCCGGCTTCGACGCGGAATCCGGTCGCGGTCCGGGTCCAGCCGGTTAGGGCGGTCTGGTCGACAAGGCGGGCGCCGCGTCGTGCGGCATCTTCACGCATCCAGGCGCTGGCCTTGTCGCTGTCGAGCACACCGGCATCGCCATTGAACACGGCGCGACCGCGCCCGCCGACATCGATGGCGGGAAAGCGCTCCTCCAGCTCCAGACCCTCCAGCACCTCAAAGGGCTGGCCCGAGGCGAGGGCGGCGGCAAGGGCGTCCTCGAAAATCCCGTTCGCGGTGACCGAGAGGTCGAGCCCGCCGGTCTTGGTGAAGAACGCCTGGCCATGTTCGCGCTCGATGCGGGCCCAGCCGGCATAGGCCTGGCGGACCAGCTCGTCATAGAGCGCGCCTTCGGAATAAATCCGCCGGATGATGCGGGTCGAGCCGTGCGAGGAGCCCTTGTCATGGCCCAGTGCAAACTGGTCCCAGCCGATCACCGAGGCGCCGCGGCAGGTCAGCGACCAGGCCGCCGCCGAGCCCATGGCGCCAAGCCCGATAATGCCGACATCGTATGACAAGCCGCTTCTCCCTAGTCTTCGTACGGCTGTAGTGAAGCGGTCCTGCGCTGTTACGACAAGAGTCTTCGGCTTGCTGCGGCCCTATGCCTGTGCTATCGCAGCGCCGAACCCGAAGAGCGTGCACCGCAGCACGCCGGACCGGTTTCGATAACTTGTTGAATTGAAAGTACTTACGCCTTCCTGGCGGTTTCTGAGTACTGATCCGGATAGAGAGCGACGTCACGGTGAATACCGGCGAAGACGCCATGACAGCGAACGCAGCGGCCCGTTACGCCACTGCTTTGTTCGAACTGGCCAAGACCTC
>NZ_JASBRQ010000082.1 GCF_030149425.1 Maricaulis sp.
CTCCCGAATAAATCGGGGGATGGCGGGCGGATGAGGGTGGAAACATAATCCTCGCAGGACATGTTTCCCCCCGCTCCGACCCGGCGCTTCGGCGCCGGGCCACCTCTCCCCGGGGAGAGGCCGGATGTTGAGGGTAGCCTCGCGGGGGCCCGGGTAAGCTCCGGAACGACGCATCAAACCGGCCAGCGATAACCCAGGAGTTCGTAGTGATCGCCCAGCTTGGGGTAGTTGGAAATCTTGACCTTATTGGCCTGGTTGCCGCCGAGTACGGCGACGCGGTCACCGAGATCCTCGATCAGAAAGCCGACATGCCCCCCCATGCCGCGGCGGAACACGGTAATGGAACCGCGACGCGGATCGCCCATCGGCTCCTCCTCGCCCCAGTCCCGGTCAAACCAGGTCCGGGCCCAGGCGGTGCGCGGGCTTTCATGGCCGGCCTGTTCCATCACCCAGCAGACAAAGGCGGAACACCAGGGCGTTTCATCTCTGCTGCGAAGCGCCGGATCGGTTTTCGAGCACACGGCGAGATATTCCAGCACCCGCAAAGTGTGCTCCGGGCCCGGCGTCTCCGCCACGCCCATTTCGCGCCGCGCGATCTTGAGCCAGAGCGGGTCCTGGCTGGGGTCATTTTCCTCGGCCAGCACGGGAGCCGGAGCAGGACCGCCATCGGGCACCAGGATCATTTCACCGACCCGGATCAGATCGGGGTCCTCGATTTGCGGATTGAGCGCCAGCAACTGGCCGAGCGAAATTGTATGCAGACGAGCTAGGCGGCTCAGAGTATCCCCGGGACGGATGGCATAGGGTATAGGCATGACGGTCTCCTTTGAGACCCCCATGCTATCACAGGGTGCATATGAGCGGATTTTTCACCGTAAAGACGAGCCCGGCACTGCCGGTGCGGGTCGCCTAGCCCGCCTTGTAGACCGACTTGGCCCAACGGCGATGGACCCAGAACCATTGTTCGGGCGCGTCGCGGATCACTTTTTCCGCCAGCTGGTTGATGCGCGAGACGGTCTCAAACACCGCCTGCTTCTTGTCCGGATTGGCCGAAATCTCGATCGGCTCGTGCACGGTCACCCGGAAGCGCACACCACCGAGGCGCTGCACGGTAATCATCATCAGGGGCGCACCATGGCGCATGGCGAGGCGTGTCGGTCCCGGCGCTGTCATCGCTCCATGACCGAAGAAGGGCACTTCAATGCCGTCATTCATCTTCTGGTCGTTCATCAGAGCGATGGACTCTCCGGCCTTGAGGGCCGCCATCAGGCTTTTGGCGCCATCGCCCCCCTTGGCCGTCATCAGCTTGATGTCGTAGCGGGCCCGGGCATCAAGGATGCGCGCATCGATATAGGGATTATTGGCGGCCCTGTAGGTGATGTGGCAATTCAGCCCCGTCTTCATGATCGCCGTGCCGCACAGTTCCCAGTTGGAATGATGCATGCCGAGGATCACGACCGGCGTGCCGGCATCGCGGGCTGCTTCGAGCCGCTCCCGGCCGACGAATTCGACGCGTTCATTGAAAAACCCGTCATCGGCAAATGCGCCCATATTGGGCATTTCACCGATCAGCCGCCCGAACCCTTCCCAGGACTGGCCCAGAAGCCGCTCGATCTCGACCGGTTCGGCCTCGGGGAAACAGCGCTGCATATTGATGCGGGCGATATTGTGCGTCGGCGTCATCGGCCCGATCCGGCGCAGCATCGCGCCAGCGGCGTCAGACGCCTTGTCGATCCCCTTGGCCCGGTACCAGGCCTCATAGGCATCCCAGCCCAGCGCCTCGAGGCGCCAGCCTAGCCGGGTCATGAAGGGAGTTGGAACAGCCGCGTCAGTCATGCCAAAGGTTTAGCATTCTCGTCGCTTGCGTCCACGACGCGCTGCAACAGCCCGTCGAGGACGGCAGGCTGGGCGAAGGCCGCCTCGACCGGCCAGCAGGCGATACGCTCGCGGGCATGGCGCGGCAGACGCACCCAGTCCTTTTCCGTGGTCACCAGCTCGGCGCCATGCCGGGCGGCCAGCGCGAACATGTATTTCAGCTCGCCTTCGCCGAACGCATGATGGTCGCCGAAACTGCAGGTATCGATGATGTTGCCGCCCGCGGCCGACAAGGCATCATAGAATTTCTCCGGCCGGCCAATACCGGCAAAGGCGATCAGCGGCCCGTCCGGCGGCGGCGCGGACGCTTTGAGCCAGGCATGCAGGACCGGGATTTCCAGCTCATCCAGGCCCAGACCGCGATAGTCCGGTGCACGCTCGCCATCGGGCATCATCACAATCACCGCGTCAGCGCGCGACAGGCCGGCCGCGACCGGTTCACGCAAGGGCCCGGCGGGAAATACCCGGCCATTGCCCCAACCGGTCTGGCCATCGACGACGAGGATGGAAAGCGTTTTCGCCAGGCTCGGGTTCTGATGTCCGTCGTCCATCACAATGACCGACGCCCCCTCGCTGACCGCCAGCTCGCCCCCGGCCGGACGGTCGCGGCTGATAATGGCTGCAGCGGCCTGGGCTAATAACAGTGGCTCATCGCCGACCTCGGCGGCGCCATGATGCGCCGGATCCACGCGCAGCGGGCCTTTTTCGCTGCCGCCATAGCCGCGCGACAGGGCGAAGGGCGCCGCCCCGAGTGTCTTCAGGCGCTGCAGCAAATATTGCGCGACCGGAGTCTTGCCCGTCCCACCCAGGGTGAGATTGCCGACACAGATCACCGGGACAGGGAGCTGTCGGGACGGTGCTGTCCGCAGGCGCCGGGCCCCGGCCCAGGCATAGATCGCCGCCAGGGGCGACAGCAGCGCCCGCACCAGCGGCGCAGCTTCGCGGCCTTCACTCACGGTCCAGAATGCCGGCGCTTTCACTATTCCGCCTCCTCTGGCTCAAGCAGCGCGATCAGGGCCGTCACCGTCGTCGCCAAGGCCCCCCCGGCAGCCGCGCTCAACGCGGCGCGCGCCTGCTCCAGCTTGGGACCGCGATGAGCCCAGATATCCGCCACAGCCTCGGAGGTATCGACCGCATCCTCGACCCAGCGTACGGCCTCATGCGCGCTATAGGCGTCATAGACGTCCTGGAAGCTGGCCACATGGCGGCCGGACAGGACGGCGCACCCCGCCTGGGTCGCCTCGATCGGATTATGCCCGCCAATATCCGGCTTCAGCGATCCGGCAATCAGCGCGGCGGGGGCAACGGCGAACCAAAGCGCCATTTCACCCAGCGTATCCGCGAGCCAGACATCATCCTCGCTGGTCGGCACTTCATGCTTGGACCGCCGCGCCCATTTATGCTTGTGGCGCTGCAGCAGGCGTTCGATCTCACCGGCCCGTTCCGGATGCCGCGGCGCCAGGATCAAAAGCGTGTTGGGGTGTTCGGACTTGAGCATCGCATTGGCCGACAGGGCGATGCCGTCCTCGCCATCATGGGTCGATGCAGCGAGCCAGACCTCACGCCCGGCCAGGGCGACCTTGATCCGCGACAACTCGTGCGGATCAGGCGGGGCTGGAATGGCTTCCAGTTTGAGATTGCCGGCCAGGGTGACCGCGCTGCCGGTCAGATCCTCCAGCCCGTCGCGGGTGCGCTGGTCGGCGGCACCGATCCAGTCAAAACAGGCCAGCAGCCAGCGCGCCGTGTCCGGCCGCCGGCGCCAATTGCGCAGCGAGCGGGCATTCATGCGCGCATTGACCAGCGCCATCGGGACACCCCGCCGGGCGGTTTCGACGATGAGATTAGGCCAGAGCTCGCTTTCCGCGAAAACGGCCAGATCGGGTTTCCAGTGATCGAGAAACCCGGTCGCCGCCGCAGCGGTATCGACCGGGACGTATTGATGCCGGGCATTGGACGGCAAGCGTCGCTGCATCAAATCCGCTGAGGTGCACGTTCCGGTGGTGACCAGGAAGTTGAGATCGGGACGGATACCGCCCAATTCCTCCACCAGGGTGGCCAGAACCAGGCTTTCGCCAACACTGGCCCCGTGCAGCCAGACCAGCACACCGTCCGGCCGGTGCGCCTTGGGCCGCCCCAGCCGCTCATTGAGGCGGGACAGGTCTTCCTTGCCCGCCTTGGCGCGCCGTTTCAGCACCGACGGAGCCAGGGGCGCAGCGAGCTGCATGGCCAGGCGGTAGGCCGTCAATGACGGCGGCAGGCTCATGCCGGGGCACCCTCCGTCCCGGTGCGCGGCCGCTTTTCCTCGTCCGGCTCAATCACCTCGGCCCCGACTGCCTCATCGGCTTCGCGGGTAATGGCGATCATGCGCTCTTCGAGCAGTTGACGCGCGGCATCAAGCTCTTCCTGGCTGGCATCCGGGGCGACATGGATCGGGTCACCCCAGATGATCACCCCCTTGGTGAAGAAGTGCGGCAGGCAGTGACGGTCCCAGGACTTGGTCAGCACGGTTTTGCGACGCGTTGACCACGTAAAGGGCACGATCGGCACACCGGTATCGCGCGCCATGCGGACAGCGCCATAACCGGCCCGCATGCGGGGGCCGCGCGGGCCGTCCGGCGTGATCACGCCGCTCATCCCGTCACCGATCAGGCGCATCATTTCACGATAGGCGACACTGCCGCCCTTGAATTTTTCCGGCTTCGACTTGTTGTGCGAGGAGCCGCGCACCAGCACGACATTATACCAGCGCGCCAGGCGCGATCCGAGATCGCCTTCGCGCGAACGCGAGGCCAGCGCGACCATGCGATCGCGTTTGCGATACCAGCCTTGCAGCGCCATCAGGATGCGTCCATGCCAGACGACGCCAAGGATTGGCGTATCATTGTCCAGCACATTCTCGATATATTCGTTGTTGCGCACTTCCCAGCGAATAGAGTAGCGCACCGCCTCAATATAGAGGACGCCGAGAAAGGCGAGAATTTCCTGAACCCATGGCCGGGACATAAGTTTTTTCGACATAATAACCTTTGCTCGCCCCCAATCGCGAAAAGGTCAAGCGCGGCTCGCGGTTGCCAGCACGCGCCCGGCGGCCTAAATGCCGCGCAGTAATGATTGGAAGAGTATGGCCTACGATCTCAACGACCCCAAGGACCGCCAGCGCGCCTGGAACGACTATTTGTGGAAAGACCACGGGATATTGCGTCAGCGTTTCTCGAATTTCCACGAGGTCGGCGGCGGCATGTGGCGCTCCAACCAGCCCTCTCCCGATCAGCTTGAAGCGCTCAAGGAGAAGGGTTTCAAGACCATTCTCAATATTCGCGGCACCCAGCCGGGCGTTTGCTATTACGATCTGGAGAAGGAAGCCTGTGACCGGCTCGGCCTGGTCATGGTCGACATGCCCTTCGGGTCACGCGAGGCGCCCTATCTCGATCGCATGCAGCGGGCCAAGCGGATTTTCGAGGAAATCGAATACCCGGCGCTGATTCACTGCAAATCCGGCGCAGACCGCGCCGGACTGATCTCAGTTTTCTTCCGCCTTGTTCATCTCAACCTGCCCTTTGACGAAGCGATCACCCATCTTTCGCTGAAATATCTGCATGTTAAGGCAGGTAAAACCGGTGTTCTCGACCATTTCTTCGAGACCTACCGGCAGTATAACGAATCGAATCCGATCGCCTTTTGGGAGTGGGTGGAAACTGTCTACGACCGAGAGGCTGTACAGCGGGAATTTATGGCCAGCTGGTGGGGTAACCTGCTGACAGAACGCATCCTTCGCCGCGAATAATCAGATTTGATTCTTTATAACCGGCTGAATCATCAGATATGAATCAACTATCCACAGCTTTGCGGCACATTAATCCCCGTTAACCATGTCCAGCGCGAAGGGCGCGCCGGACTTGAGGTTGGGAGACGGGGCGATGCGCGATCTGATGATCCGGGATGAACAGGCTGGCGAACGGCTGAGCCGACTGAACTACATTCTCTCACGGGAGTGTTGTCAGACCTTCCTTGAAGCCTTTGTCCGCACTGTCGCCGATCTTTTTCACGCTGATCGCGTCCTCGTCGGCCGTATCGACGTGCAGCACAAATACATCCGCACCCTCAAGGTCGCGACCGGCAACCAGCTTTCGGAGAACTTCTGTTACGCGCTCGCCGGCACGCCCTGCGGCGAGGTGATGCGTGTTGGTCCGGCGATCCATGAAGACCATGTCGCGGAAAACTTCCCGCAGGATTTCAGCCTGCGGGAAATGGGTATTCGCGGCTATATCGCCATGCCGCTTTACCAGGGCGCGCAATCGATCGGCATTGTCGTTGCCCAGTTCAAGCGACCGCTGGAAGATGCTGACGAGCTGCTGGCCGCCCTGAGCCATTACAAGCGCCGCCTGACGGCCGATATTCTCACCATTGAATCCGGTGACCGCGCTGCCCTCGCGATCAAAGGCACGTCGGACGGGATTATCGACTGGTGCCTGGAAACCGATCAGATTTACCTCTCCGCGCGCTGCCGCGAATTGCTCGGCTATCAGTCGCGCGACTTCACGGCTGGTTCGGAAACCTTCTCGACCCTGATCCACCGCGAAGACCGGGCCCGCTTCAATTCCGCTTTCAACGGGCATTTGGAGACCGGCCGCGCCTTCGACATGACCGCCCGTATCAAAGTGGTCGGCGGCAATTACCGCTGGTTCCGCATCCGCGGCGAAGCCGTGCGCACGCCGGATGGTGAAGCGAGCCGGTTTGTCGGCGCCATGACGGATATTCACGATCTGGTCGAAGCGCGCCAGCAGGCCACCGAGGCCAGTCGTGCCAAGTCGAAGTTCCTGGCCACGATGAGCCATGAAATCCGCACGCCGATGAATGGCGTGCTGGGCATGTCGAGCCTGCTGTCGGCATCCGAGCTGGAAAGCTCGCAGCGTGAAATGGTGGAGATGATCCAGAGCTCGGGTCAGGCCCTGCTGGATATTCTCAACGACATCCTCGATCTGGCCAATATTGAATCGGGTCGCTTCGAGGTCGAGGACACGGTGTATAATCCGGCCGAGCTGGTTCGTTCGCTGGAAATGCCCTACCGGCTCAAAGCCACCGAAAAAGGCCTCAACTTCCACCTCGATGTCGATCCCGTCGCAGATCGCGAAGCGGCCGGCGACCCCGCCCGGGTTCGCCAGATCCTGTCCAACGTACTCTCCAACGCCATCAAGTTCACCGATCGCGGCGAGATCCGCATGCGCTGTCTGATGAGCCAGCAGGAGGATGGCCGCCACGTCGTCAGCTATCAGATCGGCGATACCGGTATCGGCATGGATAGCGATCTGATGGGCCGTATTTTCATGCCGTTCAGCCAGGCTGAAAGCGAGCTGACCCGCAAGAATGGCGGCACCGGTCTGGGACTGGCGATTGCCAAGAAGCTGGCCGAGCTGATGGGCGGCGATATCCGGGTTGAAAGCGCGCCGGGTGCCGGATCGGTGTTCTGGCTCGATCTTCCGGCGGATGCCGAGCCTGCAGCGGCGATCGACAAGGACATGCAGGAAGAGGATATGGCCGGTATGGCCTAGGCCTAAGCCTCGGCGCCGAACTGCAGTTTGCACAGCTTGGCGTATAGCCCGCCGCGCGCCAGAAGATCGTCGTGACGGCCCTCCTCGCGGACCTGCCCGTCTTCCATCACATAAATCCAGTTCGCATCACGAACCGTCGACAGTCGGTGCGCGATGACGAGGCTGGTCCGGTCTTGCGACAGCCGTTCAAGCGCGGCCTGGACCCGGCGTTCTGATTCCGTGTCGAGGGCGCTGGTGGCCTCATCGAGCAAGAGGATGGGTGCGTCCTTCAAGATCGCCCGGGCGATGGACAGGCGCTGGCGTTGGCCACCGGAGAGATTGCCACCGCGCGGACCGACCGCGCTGTCATAGCCATCGGGAAGCTCCATGATGAAATCATGGGCATCGGCGGCCCTGGCCGCTGCGATGATGTCGTCCTCGCTCGCATCGAGCTTGCCGAAGGCGATATTGGACCGCACCGTGTCGTCAAACAGGGTGACATCCTGGCTGACCAGGGCCAGCGCACCGCGCAGCGAGGCCAGCGAAACCGAGCGAACGTCCTGGCCATCGATCTCGACCCGGCCTTCCGACACGTCATAGAGCCGCGGGATGAGGTTGAGCACGGTCGACTTGCCTGAGCCCGACGGGCCGACCAGCGCCACGGTCTTACCCGGGCGCGCGACCAGATCAATGCCCCCAAGCGCGACAGTGCCGTCCGGGTACGCGAAGCGGACGCCGCGGAGCGCAACCTCGCCAGATGCTGTTGCAAGCGCCGGAGCGTCGAGGGCCGGCGTGACCGTATCAACTTCATCAAGAACGGCGAATACGCGCTCCAGGACAGCGAAACCTTCCTGGACCACGGCGTTGAGCGTGCCGATGGCGCGGATCGCCGGCGACATGACGCCGATACCGGTGAGCACGCCGAGAATATTGCCGATCGAGGTTTCGCCATTCATCAGACGCCAGCCGGCAAAGGCGACCAGCCCGGCCAGGGCAACACCGCCGGCAATCTCGAGGATCGGATCGACCCGGGCCTTGTTTTCCGTAATGCGGAAGAGAAAGCGCAAACGCTCGGCAAAGGACTTGCCGGCCCGCCCGGTCTCGTAATCCTCCAGCCCGTAGGTCTTGACCATGCGGGCGCCGGAGAAGCTTTCCTCCAGCTGGCTGGTTACGGCGCCCATCTGCGACTGGGCGTCGGCCGAGGTTTTGCGCAGGCGCTGGCCGATGCGCAAAACCGGATAGAAGGCGATCGGATAGACCAGCAGGATCATCGCCGTCAGCATCCAGTCCAGATAGAGCATCCAGCCGATAGCACCGATCACGGTGAAAACATCGCGCACCAGATTATTGGCCAGGCGCACCAGGGTTTCGCGCAGAAGCGTGATGTCATTGGTAAAGCGCGAGACCAGACCCCCGACCGGCTCGCGGCTCAAGCGGGCGAAATCGGCGTGTACGAGCTTGGAGAACATCGCGTTTTGCATGTCCTGCATGACATGCAGCGCGATATTATTGGTCTGGACGGTCTGGGCGTACAGGCTGGTCGCCCGCAACGAGGCCAGGGCGATGATGATGATCGGCGCCAGCGGGAAGAAATCCGCGCTGCGCTCTTCCAGCAGGTTGAAGGTCCAGGCGATCAGGCCGGCATAGCTGGCCGCCGCCCCGGCGGTGACCACCGACAAGGACAGGGCCAGCACCAGAAGCGCAGGGCGTTTCGCGATCCAGTCGCGCCATAAACGGCGCCCCAGCGCGAAAGTGGACTGACGCGGAGCCTCGCTCAAAGCGCTTACGTCTTGTCCGTATTCGGCTCGAGAAGCTGGTGGGCGTGGATGATGAAATAGCGCATATGCGCATTGTCCACCGTACGCTGTGCCGCGCCTTTCCAGGCCGCACGCGCTTCAGCATAGCTGCCGAATGCGCCCACGAAGTCGATATGCTCGAGATCCTTGAAGGCGATATTGTCGGGGTCGACGGTTTGCAGCTCGCCACCGATCACCAGGTGCAGAAGCTGTTTTTCGAATTTGCTGTCTGTGGGATTGGCCATGATGGCTCCTCTTGGAGAGATCAAAGTCCGCCGACGGCCATGGCGTCGACGAATACGCTGGGCGCGTTGAGGGCGCCGCGGAATTCCAGGTCACTGGCCGGAACCAGCCGGCCGAACACATCGATGAGATTACCGGCCACGGTGATCTCGCTGACCGGGTAGGCAATCTCGCCTTGCTCGATCTTGTAGCCGGATACACCGACCGACCAGTCACCGGTATTGGAGTTCAGCGAGGGGCCGAACATTTCCATGATCAGCACACCGTCAGCGATCGCGGTAATCATGTCCGCGCGGGACTGGTTGCCCGCTTCAAGGTGCAGATTGGTCGGCCCTGCGCCCGGCGGTCCGCCCATGGAGCGACGCGCATGCCCGGTCGGCGCCAGCTCAAGCTGACGCGCCGACGCGGAATTGAGGAACCAGGTCGTCAGGCGACCCTTGTCGATGACCGCACTGCGACGGTTGACCGTACCCTCACCGTCAAAGGGCGCTGAACCATGGCCCCAATGCTTGTGCGGGTCGTCGATAATATTGATGTTTTCTGCAAACACCGCCTCACCGCGCTTGTCGCGCAGGAAGGACACGCCACGCGCCACCGCAGGTCCGCTGATAGCCCCGGACAAAGCACTGAGGAATGTCCCAGCGACCCGGCGGTCAAAGACAACCGGCAGGCTTCCGCTCTCGATTTTGCGCGGGCCGACGCGGCGGGCAGTCCGCTCGCCCGCTTCGGCACCGATCTCGGCAATGGGTTTGAGATCTTCCGGACGGCGGGCACTCGATGCCGCGTAATCGCGCTCCATGGCGCCGTCTTTCTCGGCGATGACGCTGGCGCCATAGCTGAACATGGATTTGCGCCAGCCACGATTGAAGCCGGTCGAGGTGGCATAAGCCGCCGCGCCCTGCCCCATGCTGGCAAAAGCGCTGTCGGTCATGGTCACGCCGTCGACGGCCCGGGCGATTTCCTCAATCTGCGCGGCCTTCTTCTCAAGCTCAGCGGGCGACCAGTTGGTCGCGTCGAACAGGGCCAGCTCAGGCGGGTCCTGGGCCAGGCGTTCCGCCTCGGCAAGCGCAGAATAGGGATCTTCCGGAGCGACGCGCGCCATGGCGACTGCGCGCTCGATACTCTGCTCGCAACCCGCCGCCGAGAGATCGGAAAAGGCGACGCCGGCCTGCTGCTTGCCGACAAAGACCCGCACACCGGCATCCAGGCTCTCGGAGCGCTCCACCTCTTCCAGCTTGCCGTCGCGAACGGATAACTCCGTCGAACGGGATTCACCGATGGAGGCCTCTGCCGCATCAGCTCCGGCCTTGAGTGCACGCTGCACCAGGTCGGCGGCGATGTCCTGCAGGCGGGTCGTGTCGGGCGCGTTGGAAGTATCAGTCATAATGGGGCTATAGCTCCTGCCGCAGGGTGCGGGCAATCCTTACAGGGCAGCGATAATCAACAACACACCCATCGCGAGCAGGGTGAGCCAGCTGACGAGCGTCCCGACCAGGCGTCCAAAGCTGCGTCCCGGGACCGACATCAATCCCTGGGCATGCAGCAAACGCGCGATGAGCAGGGCAATTCCAAGACCGTGCAGGAGAAGGGTTGAGGTTTCCACCAGGGCCAGCGCGATCAGCCCGGCCATGCCCGGCACACCATGTTCAATCTGGTTGGCGTGGACCCGTGTTGCCTGTTCCAGCTTCTGGTCCTCGCCAATTCCCAGGCTGACAGCGGTACGCTGGCGATTGAGGGTGACATTGAAGGCCAGAACTATAGTCAGGATGAGCTGCAGGCCGACATAAAGACCGGCGGTTTCAAAAGCGGTCATGATCAGACCTCCCCTTCCTCTGAATTGTCTTCGGGCGGCATTTGGCTGGCTTCGCGGATGGCGTCGGCGAGCACGCCCGGCTCCTGGGCGCCGGACACCGCGAAACGGCCATTGAAGATATAGGTCGGAACGCCGCTGACCCCGAGCTTGCGGTAGAACATCTCTTCGTCCCAAACCGCCTTCTCATCCTTGTCGCTGGCCAGCAATTCCCCGACGATCTGGCTGTCGAGTCCGATTTCCCCGGCCAGCTCGGTCAGCACGGTGATATCGCCGATATCCCGGTTGTCCTTGAAGAAAGCCTCGAACAGCGCCTCGGCGGCCTCGTCGGTCTTGGACTGCCCGCCGGCCCAGCGCATCAGGCGGTGCGCGTTGAGGGTATTGGGCCGGTGCTTGATACCGTCGAAATTGAAGGCAATACCGGCGCCGGGAGCCGCCTGTTCAAGATATTCGCGCATGGCTTTCCACTGCTCGGCCTTCTCGTCCGAGAATTTCGCTTTCATGTAGTCGCGATAAGGCGCGCCCTCGCGCGCCAGCGCCGGATCGAGCTGGTAGGGCCGCCAGACAGTCTGGACCTTGATGTTGGAGACCTGTTTGAGCGCCGCGTCCCAGTTGCGCTTGCCCAGCCAGCACCAGGGGCAAACCAGGTCGGCGACGATATCGACGGTAACGGACTGTGTCATACCCGTCAGTTAGGCCGTTTCGCCACGGAATGCGACCCCCGGGTGGGGCGATCATCCCCGGTTGCGGACTACACGCCAATGAAGACTACATGTCGGGGATGATGCCCACCGGCCACCCGGGACCGGAAACGATCAGACGGTTATATCGAGTAGTGTATCCGTCATCTCGCTGGTGGTGTTGACCATGACAGCGGCGGCCTTGCTGGCCACCTCGGCTTTCTTCACCGCCACACTGGCCTGGATCACGTCCTGACCGGTCGAAGCGGCTTCAACGACATTGCGGGCTGCAGCAGACAGCTGAGACTGCGCAGAGAGCATGCCGGAAACGGCCGTATTGAAGGCAACATTCATCGCGCCGATATTAGCGCGAGGGCTATCGTGGCCGAAGTGCGAACCGGGGATGTCGTTAACGCCCGGTTAGCAGCAAATATGCGAGCAGCCCTGACTAGAATCTGCTTGTATGTCGCCACCACCCTTCACCAGCGAGGCCCCCAATGTCCGAAACTTCCGCCCCTGCTCTTAAAGTCGAATTCGAGCTGACTGAATCCGATATCGCCTTTTTCAAGGAGAAGCTGGACGAAGCCTGCGAAAAGCACGGCGACGAAGGGGAAATCCTCGAAGGCGTCGCCGCGATGAAAAAACAGGCCCTGGCGTCGAACCCGCCGGCCTTTGTCAAATCGCGCATCGAGAAACTCGACCCGCTGGTCGCGATGATCAAGGATGACGACTGGAAGCTTGATGGCGAAGACCGCAAGCGCGTGCTTGATGCCCTCGCCTATTTTGCCGAGCCGCACGACCTGATCCCCGATCACATCCCGGGCATCGGCTTTGTCGATGACGCCATCATGATCGACCTGGTCAGCGCGGGTCTGGAGCCGGAACTCGACGCGTACGCCGATTTCTGCGCCCACCGCGAAGACATCAAGGCCGGCGAGACCGATCTGCCGCCGCTTGAAGATGCCCGAAAGGTCATGCAGTCGCGCATGCGCCGCCGCCGCAGCCGTACGCGTGCCCGTCACAGCGGTTTCGGTCCGGGCGGTTCGGTTACCCGTTACTTCTAAGGCCTGGCTGTCTAGACCGCACGCAATTTGGGTTGGCGGGTTTTGAGAAAACCCGCCACCTTGCGCGCCGCCTGGCGGATGCGCTGTTCGTTCTCGACCAGGGCGAGACGGACAAATCCCTCGCCATGCTCGCCGAACCCGATACCCGGTGCGACGGCGACCCCGGCTTCCTGCATCAGGGCCTTGGAAAACTCCAGTGACCCCATTTCCTCACAGCCCGGCGGCAGCGGGGCCCAGGCAAACATTGAAGCCTCCGGTGCTGGAACCGGCCACCCGGCCCGGCCAAAGCTTTCGACCAGAACATCGCGGCGGAGCTTGTAGATCGCCCGCGCCTCATCGACGCAATCCTGCGGCCCGTCCAGCGCGGCGCAGGCGGCCACCTGGACCGGCGTATAGGCGCCATAATCGAGATAGGATTTGACCCGCGCCAGCGCGGCGACGAGACGTTGCGATCCGGCGGCGAAACCGACCCGGAAACCGGCCATGGAATAGGTCTTGGACATCGAGGTGAACTCGATTGTCCGCTCCTTCGCCCCCTCGACCTGCAGCATGGAGGGCGGCGGGGTATCGCCGAAATAGATCTCCGAATAGGCCAGATCCGAGAGGATCAGGATATCGTGCCGCTCGGCAAAGCGGACGACCTTCTCGTAATATTCGAGCGTCGCCGTCTGAGCGGTCGGGTTAGACGGGTAGCAAACCACGATGGCGATCGGTTTGGGCACCGAATGCTGCACAGCGTGCTCAAGGCCGGCGAGATAGTCCTCCGGTGTCGGTGCATGGACATGGCGGATGGTTCCGCCGGCGATGAGAAATCCGAATGTATGGATCGGATAGGACGGGCTGGGTGCCAGGACCACATCACCGGGCGCTGTGATCGCCTGGGCAAGATTGGCGAAGCCCTCCTTGGAGCCCAGTGTGACAATGGTCTCGCTGTCGGGATCAAGATCAACGCCGAAGCGCCGCTTGTAATAGCGCGCATGAGCGGCGCGCAGGCCGGGAATGCCGCGCGACGCCGAATAGCGATTGGTGCGGTCGGCCTCGGCCGTTTCCTTCAGCTTGTCGAGAATATGCGCCGGGGTCGGCAGATCGGGATTTCCCATGCCGAAATCGATGATATCGACACCATTCTTGCGCAATTTCGCTTTGGTGCGATTGATTTCTTCGAAAACATAGGGCGGCAACCGCTTTGTCCGGTGAAACTCCATCGTCCTGTCCCGCTGCATTGCAATATTTTCCCATCTGAACGCGACCGCGAGCGGCAGGCAAGACCCTGCGCGCAGCAAGCGACGAAAAAACGGCAATACACGGGTGATGTGGTGACCAGAATGCAAACCGCCCCGGCCTGCAAAGACCGGGGCGGCAGCCGCGCTGACGAAGGAATTGGGACAGGAACGCCGGCGCGACGGGTCCGGTCTACTGGCAATCCTCGAAATGACGCGTCAGCAGTGCGGTCCATTCGGGCTCGCCCCCGTCACTGACATCGAGCAGGCGCAGGCGATAATCGGTATAGCCGGGATGGCTGGGAGCGGGGACGACGATATCGACAATGTGCCCGTCCCGGGCGTCCAGCCAGAGCTGGCCTTCATCTCCGGTCGAGAGCGCATGATCCAACGCGCTACCGGTCAGCCGGTATTGCGCGGACTGGACGCCCAGATGCTCACCCTCACCGACATGCTCGGCCTGCAAATCGCCCATCCAGAAAAACGGGTCCTCGGCGCTGGGATCCGCCCACAGCAGTGCCAGGCCGATACCGAACCCGGCTTGCGGATTATCCAGATGCGGGGTGGCCACCGTCATGCTGGCAAAGTCGAAATCGAACAATACCCAGTGCCGGTTCTCAATCTCGGAGGCATTGCGGATTTCCATATCCGGCAACTGCACCAGCAGGTCGACCTGCTGGCCGTCTTCGCTCTGCTGCAGGAAGGCGAAATCAAAGATCTCGGCGTTCGGCTGGAGCTGGCCACCGGTGATTTTCGGAGCCGACAGGGTCTCCAGATCGAGCTCGGCGCGCACAACGGACGCATTCCGGCACAAACCGTTTTCCTTGTAGACCTCGATATGGGTCGCATCGCGGCGGAATATGGTGATGCGCTCATCGAGCGATCCATCGGTGTTCGAGCGTTCATAATAATAGATGCGGCCAATCGCATCGTCTTCCGGGTCATAGGTCCACGGCGTGTCAGCCAGGGCGCACGGGGCCAGCGCCAGCGCGCCGGCGCTGGCGGCAAGAATGGATTTCAAGGTCATGAGTTACTCCGTCAGGTCGGTGAGAGCTTGGGCCAGAACCGGGTCGGTACCGGCGGCATAATCGGCAAAGCGATAGGCAATCGGCACGTCCGGGGTGCGGGAGAGCCGGTCATCGCCTGCATGTGAGGTCTGGTAGTATTCGCTGGCATAGAGCAGCGGCAGATGGCTGTTCGGCGTGACGAAGAAATTCGTCTCGCCATAGTGATTGGGCCGGTCAGCCGTCGCCTGGCCGTAAAAGCGGGCATCGGTGGTCTGCTCGAGATCGGAGACCAGCATGACCGCTGCAGAATGCGTCTGCCGGCTGGTCAGAACCGCGATCCGTCCGCGACCGTTCAACACCGGGCTTTGCGACAGCGCCTCGATCAGCCCGGCATTCAGCGTTCCGTCACCGCCCATACAGCGCCGCAGATCGAGCACCAGGGCCGGATTGTCCATCGCTTCAGCCTGGGCCACCGCGGCCCGCGCCATGGCGCCATAGCTGGTGTCCGAACCATCGCGGATTTCGGCAATCTGGAGGTAGACCGCATCATCAAGCGCGACGGTGCGCCAGGCGCCATTGATCGGTTCCATCCAGAACGGCACGGGCGCGTCCAGCCGCGCCCAGTCGACACCGGCGGGACCGGTGTCCATTGCGCTGATCCAGTTATAGATCTGGTCCGCGGCGAGCGGCTCCAGAGACACCTGGCGCGTCGCCCCGTCCAGATCGAGCGTGAGGGTCACCGTGTCGGCATTGTCGATGACGTCAAGCGCTTCAAGAACTTCGACCTGCATCAGCCACTCGGGAGCCAGCTCGGCGGCGAAATTGACCGCATCAAGCGGCAGGATCGACATGATGGCAGCGTGTGCATCCTGCGCGCTGGTGGCGCCGAACCGGGTGATGCGGGCGCCGAGGAGCTCGTCATGCTCAGCCGCAGCGCCAACGATAAAGACGCCCTCGTCAAACACTTCCAGGCGCACCGGCAAGGAGCGGAAACCGGGGCCCATGGGCGGGTTGTGGAAGGGAATGGCATGCATCGGCATCCAGGTATGGCCGTCACCGACGAGCGCGGCGATACGCGCCAATCCGGTCACCCGCTCGGCATAGCTCATATCCGGCAAGCCGGACCGGTAGGCCGCGACCGCCCTGTCGAACTCGGCTTGGGGCGTCAGAAAATACGGATTGTCATGCGCCGTTGTCAGGACATCGAGATAAGCGTCGAGATCGGCATTCCAGGCCGCCACCTCATCCTGCGCCGGCACGGCCGGTGTGAGCGTGAGCGCCAGGGCCAGCGCTGTTGATTGCATCCAGGTCGACATGTGAACTCCTTTGATCCCCTGTCGCTCCGCCACGTTCTGGACCGAAGTCCAAGTGACTTTCGAACATGAGATGCACCGCAGTCCAAGTTTGGATGCACAAATATCAGTTTATTTTTCGAGGCCGGAAAAAAGCAGGTCAAAACGGCGCTTTAGATCATGCGCCAAATCGCTGGTCTGACCAGTATTGACCCAGTCATGCGCTGTGACCGTGAGCAGACCCACAAAATAGTCAGCCAGGAAGGCCGCATCGAGATCCGGCTTGACCTCGCCCTGACGCTGCCCGTCCTCGATCAGACTGAGGTAGAAGCCGCGCAGATCATCATCCAACTCGCTCTCAACCGCGGCCAGGGGGCCGTGCCCCATGGCGAGCGAGGCGATATGGACGATAATCTCCTTATGGGCATGACATCCCGCCCCAAAGGCCTCGAACATGCTGTTGAGACGGGCATGAATGCTGTTGGCCGTCTCCTCCCGGGCTTTTGCCAGCACCTCATGGGTGAAACGGCGGAACCATTCCGCCAGGAAGGCCAGCTTGGCAGGAAAGTGATTGAAGACACTGGCGCGAGCGACACCGGAGGCCTTGGCGATATCGGCCATGGTCACCGTGTCATAGCCCTCCCGCGCAATCAGCTCGATCGCGGTGGCGAAGATTTTTTCACGATTGGCGCGGGCCCGGGCCGATAAGGGCCGCGGCGTGGTCTCAAGCTCAGCCATGGCGCGATGATCGCGAAAACCGGACCGAAGTCCAGTTTACTCGCCGCGCAGGCCGGTCACATCGAGATCCAGCAGGACCTGCGGATCGAAATAGAACTGGTTGCGCAGCTTCACGCGCCAATCCAGATGCGGTCCGGTCGAACGGCCGCCAGCGCCGATATCACCGATCAACTGGCCCTGTTCGACATACTGGCCTTCTTCCACGTGCACGGCGGAGAGATGCAGGAAGGCACTGACCAGGCCCTGGCCATGGTCGATGAAAATCAGCCCGCCTTCATAATACATGTCAGGCTCGGCCAGAGTGACGAGGCCGCTGGCCGGGGCAACAACCGGCGTGCCGGTGACATTGGCCCAGTCGAGCCCCCAATGGACGCCACGCTCATCGCCATTATTATAGACCCGCGCAGACCCGTAGACGCCGGTGACCCGGCCGTCGGCGGGCGCAATGAAACCGTCCAGGAAGCCCTGCCCGTCCCAGGTGGAATTGAAGGCCTCCTGTTTCTGTGCGTATTCGCGCTGGCGCCGCGGCAAGGTCGACGGGTCCGGCGTCACGGTTGATTGCGGCACGCCATCAACGCGTTGCAGGCGATACTCACGCTGGGAGATTTCACGGAACTCATCAACCAGAACACCCGCTTGCGCCTGGGCCCCGGTAAACTCCACTCGAAACGGAAGACTTTCTGGCGCCCGACGGGGAATCGCCAGCGCGGCCCAACCGTCTTGATCAGCGTCTGCAGTGACGTCTCCGAGCGTTACCCGGGTCATTGGGCCATAATTGCAGAGCAGGAAGCCTCCCTCCTGAAAAGCGCCACTGCAGCGACCGGAAAATGCTCGAAACTCACCGACCGTTGTGACCGCAATCTCATCGTCTCCGCCAGCGGCCGCAATCAAATCTCCAATCGGGTCTTGCTCGGCGGGCAGAGAACTGGCCTGCAGAGCCAGGGCGAGTACGGCTGCAATCATGCACCTTCTCCCGAATTCAGCTCGCGCCAGCGCTGCGTCGCGATCAGATTATCGCGATAGGCTTCCTGTTCATCGACATTCCAGTAGCGCAGCTCGGCCAGAGGAATATTGTCCCCCGTCACCGCGCACCGCACGAAGGCGCCGGGCTTGAGAATGATGAAATCGCTATCGCCATACTCGAGAATGGCTTCGCCTTCGAACTCGGAATCAAATGAGGACTGGGTCATGGCTTCCTATCTATCACGCCAACCGTTGAACCGGGAGTGAAGCTGTCAGAACAAAGTCCCCTGCCCCTCGGGGCGAGGCTTTGGCTTTTTAGGCTTCGCAGCCGGTTTTTTGACGGGTTTGGGCGTTATTGCCTGCGCTGGCTCTTCGGAGACTGCGCCGTCAATCACAGCACGGCGGCGGGCATCGGCGAATTCCAGATCGACTTTTGCGCCGGACTGCAAATGCAGACCATCGCGCACCAGCTTGCCGTCCTGATCATAAACCAGCACGAAGCCGCGGCTGAGCACGGATTGATGGCTTAGCGAGTTGAGCCGTGCCGACCAGCTGTCCAGGCCGCGCCGCTGATCGCGCAGCAGGCGCTGCATGGCCGGCTCGAGACGCTCGCCCCGGTCATGCGCCCGCTGGCGCCGAAGCTGGATATCGCGGCCCAGCGCTGCCGGTTTCAGACCGGCCGCTAGGACCAGCAGGCGCGAGCGTTTTTCCGCTGCATGATTGAGCAGCGCCCCGTCGAGCCGGTCCGCCGCCATGTCGAAACGCTGACGCTTGAGCTCGAGAAGTGCGGTGGGACGCGGCAGGGCCCGGGCCGCTGACCGCAGATCCGTCCGGCGCCGTTCGATCAGGCGCGACAGCGACGCGACCAGCCGGCCACCCAGCGTATCCAGCTGCGCCTTGAGCTCGGCCCGGACCGGAACCGCCATTTCCGCCGCGCCTGTCGGCGTCGGTGCCCGCCGGTCAGAGGCATAATCGATCAGCGTGGTGTCGGTCTCGTGGCCGACGGCGGAGATCAGCGGAATGTCGCTATCGGCCACGGCGCGGACCACGACTTCCTCGTTGAAGCCCCAAAGATCCTCGATGGAACCCCCGCCACGGGCCACGATCAGCACGTCTGGGCGCGGCACATCGCCATCTGGAGCCATGGCATTGAAGCCGCGAATGGCGGCAGCGATTTGCTCGGCAGCGCCATCACCCTGCACCAGGACCGGCCAAAGCAGCACTTGCCTGGGGAAGCGATCGCGCAGACGGTGCAAGATATCGCGGATCACCGCACCGGTCGGCGAGGTCACAACGCCGATCGTCTGGGGCAGGAAGGGCAGCCGCTTTTTGCGCTCCGGCGCAAACAGGCCTTCCGATGCGAGCTTTTTCTTGCGCTCTTCCAGTAGCGCCATCAGCGCGCCGGCGCCGGCCGGCTCCATCGTCTCGACAATCAGCTGGTATTGCGAGCGTCCCGGATAGGTCGACATCCGGCCTTCGATAATCACCTCCAGCCCTTCTTCCGGGCGGAAGCGGAAACGGGCTGCCGTGCCCTTCCAGGCAATGGAGGCGATGACGGAGCGCTCATCCTTGATGTCGAAATAGACATGGCCGGACTTGGCCACGACCACCCGGCCCAGCTCACCGCGCACGCGGACATGGCCGAAGGCGTCTTCGACAGTGCGCTTGAGCGATCCGGCGAGCTCGGAGACGGTAAATTCGTGGATGTTTCCGGCGGGCGTGTTCATCCCGATCTTGGTAAGGTGGAATGCACGCCACCGCAACGGCGCGACGGACTCGGCAAGCGGCGCGCTTTGAGTTAGTCAGGGCGAAATGCAGAGAAGAGGCTGACCCATGAAAGTTCTGGTCATCGGATCGGGCGGACGCGAGCACGCCCTGGCTTGGAAAATCTCCCAGAGCCCGCTCTTGACCGAGCTTCACGCTGCCCCCGGCAGCCCCGCCATCGCGACGCTGGCCACCTGCCATGGCGTACCGGTTTCCGATCTGGACGGCCTCGTCGACCTGGCCAGACAAGCCGCCATCGACCTGGTTGTCGTCGGGCCGGAAAACCCGCTCTGCGACGGGCTGGCCGATCGCCTCAATGCCGCCGGCATCGCGGTCTTCGGGCCCTCGGAGAAAGCGGCCCGGCTGGAAGGCTCGAAGGCCTTCGCCAAGGATTTCTACGCCCGCCACAACGTCCCCACCGCCCGCTACGGCACTTTCAGCGATGCGGCTGAGGCGAAAGCCTTTCTCGACACCATGACACCGCCCTATGTGCTCAAGGCCGATGGCCTGGCAGCCGGCAAGGGTGTCGTCATCGTCGAGAGCCGTAGCGACGCGGAAGAGGAGATCGACGCCTTCCTCTCCGGCAAGTTCGGTGAAGCCTCGCAAACCCTCGTGATCGAGGAATTCATGAGCGGGGAAGAAGTCTCCATCTTCGCCCTGTGCGATGGTGACACCGTCATGTTCTGCGGCGCTGCCCAGGACCACAAGCGGGTTGGCGAAGGCGATACCGGTCTCAATACCGGCGGTATGGGGGCCTATTCACCGGCCCCGATCGCCACACCGGAGCTGATCGAAGCGGCGATGCAGACGATCATCGAACCCGTCGCCCGCGGCCTCGCCGCCGAAGGCACACCCTTCCGGGGCGTGCTGTTTGCCGGGCTGATGGTGACACCGGACGGTCCCAAGACGGTCGAGTTCAATATCCGCTTCGGCGATCCGGAATGCCAGGTCGTCATGACCCGCCTGGCTGGCGACATCCTGCCCTATCTGAAAGCCTGCGCCAGCGGCGGACTGGCAGAGCTAGAGCCGGTGAACTGGTCGCCCGACCCGGCCATGACCGTCGTGATGGCGGCGAATGGCTATCCGGGCAGCTATCAGAAGGGCAGCGTGATCGGTGGCGTGGACGATGCCAATGCGATGCAAGGCGTTGTCGTCTTCGAGGCCGGCACCGCGCGTGATGAGGCGGGTCAGCGTACTGCCAGTGGCGGGCGCGTGCTCAATGTCACCGCGACCGGCGAAAGCCTGCATTACGCGGCTGACCGTGCCTATGCCGCGATCGACCTGATCGACTGGCCGGACGGTTTCTGCCGTCGCGATATCGGCTGGAGAGCGCTGAAAACGCACTGATCTGTTTGACATCCCCGGTTCGGTCTTCACATTGAGGACCACGAGAAACGGGGAGGTTTCCATGATCCGCACTGCGCTTGGCGCGGCACTGGCCGCGTTGGTCACGAGCTCGGCTATCGCCGACGACCACGACGATCTGACCGTCATCCATGCCGGCCAATTGCTGGCTGTTCCGGGCGAAGCGGTTCTGGAAAACCAGTCCATCCTCATTCGCGGCGAGCGGATCGAGCGCATTGAGGCCGGCTTCGTCACGCCCGAAGGGGCCGAGATTGTCGACCTGTCTGATGACTTCGTCATGCCCGGCTTTATCGACAGCCATGTCCACCTCCTGTCCGAACTGGGACCGGGCCGGCGCTTCAACCGTTTCACCCTGTCTTCCGCTGACCTGGCCTTTGATGGCGCAGTGCATGCCGAGCGCACGCTGATGGCCGGCTTCACCGCGGCCCAGGATGTCGGCGGGGATTTCGAGGCGATCCGGGCACTGCGCGATGCGATCCGTTCCGGCGATGTCGCCGGGCCGCGGCTGCGGATTTCCGGCACCTCCGTGACCCCGACCGGCGGCCATGGCGACGTCAACGGCTTTGCCCTGGATGTCATGCATGACTTCTCCAGCCCGACCGCCTGCGACGGTCCGGCCAATTGCCGCGAGGCGGTCCGCTCGCTGATCCGCGGCGGATCCGACGTCATCAAGATCACGGCCACGGGCGGTGTGCTGTCGGACACGGCGGCGGGCGTGGAGCGTCAGTTTTTCAATGACGAACTGGCCTCGATTGTGGAAGCCGCACACATGATGGGCCGCCGGGTGACGGCGCACGCGCACGGCGTTACCGGCATCAACGCTTTCCTGGAAGCCGGCGGCGATTCCATCGAGCACGGCACCTATCTCGATCAGCGTTCCATCCGCCTGATGCGTCGCAATGGCGCCTATCTCGTGCCGACGGTTCTGGCCGGCATCACGGTCGCGGAAATTGCCGCATCGCCGGAGGCCGCCAATGTGATGACCGCAAACCAGCGCCGCAAATCGCTCGAGGTCGGCCCGCAAATGCTCGACATGGTCCGTCGCGCGCATGAGGGCGGCGTGATGATCGCCTTCGGCACCGATAGCGGCGTCTCGCGTCATGGCGATAATGCCCGCGAATTCGAACTCTATGTCGAGGCCGGAATGACGCCGATGGAAGCCATCGTCACAGCAACCATCAACGCCTCCACCCACCTGCAGATGGAAGACGAGATCGGCACGCTGGAAGCGGGCAAGTTCGCGGATATCGTGGCTGTTGACGGCAACCCGCTCGAGGATATCGCCGAACTTCGCGACATCGATTTCGTGATGCAGGGCGGCCATATCTACAAGTCCGAATAGGTCTGTCAGCAATGCTATCGGCCATCCGCAAAGCGGCGCTTCCCATGCTTCAGAGCAATGCGCTTCTGGCGGGCTTTGTGCTCGCCATGAGTGCGCAGGTAGCGCTGATTATTATCGTCGCCGGCATTCTCGGCCTTGGCATGGTGACCGGGGTTGATGATAGCGGTGTGATCGCCTTTGCCTTGGCCTTTCTCGCCGGTCTGCCCTTTATCCTCGTGACCTCCCTGGTATTGAATGTCTCCCTGCCGCGCCTGGCTGGCGAGGAGCTGAAACAAGCCGTGGAGGCGATCTGCGAGAGCAATCCGAAAGCGACCAACCAGTTCCGCCTCGGATATCTGCTCGGGCCAGCCGCCCTTATCGGCACAGCCTATCTCCTCCTCGCCCTTCTGGGCGGTCTGTAAGTCCAAACACGAAATGATTTGAACCGGAGCCTGCATGTCCCAGATCGACGATAGCTTCAGCGGCACCAAGGACGTGGCCGATGCCCTGGCCTTTGATGAAGGCGCTCTGGCCGCCTGGATGAGCGAGAATGTGGACGGTTTTGCCGGCCCGCTCAGCGTCAGCCAGTTCAAGGGCGGGCAATCCAACCCGACTTACAAGCTCGACACACCGTCCAAAAGTTATGTTCTGCGCCGCAAGCCGCCGGGCAAGCTCCTACCCTCGGCCCACGCCGTCGACCGCGAACACCGGGTGATGAAAGCACTGGGCGAGCAGGGCTTTCCCGCTCCGCGCATGTTCGGCCTGTGCATGGACCGCGACGTCATTGGCACGGAATTCTATGTCATGGATTTCGTCGAAGGCCGGATTTTCTGGAACGGTCTGCTGCCGGAAGTCGAGAAGGATGAGCGCGCCGCGATTTATGACGCCTCCAATGCCACCCTGGCCCAGTTGCATGGCATTGATTTCGAAGCTGCCGGACTGGGTGATTACGGCAAGCCGGGCAATTATTTCGAACGCCAGATCGGACGCTGGACGAAGCAATACCGCGCCGCAGAAACCGATACTGTCAGCGAGATGGACAAGCTGATCGAATGGCTGCCCCAGGCGGCTCCGGAGCAGGAACGGACCTCGGTCGTGCATGGCGATTACCGCCTCGACAACATGATCTTCCATCCCACCGAGCCGCGGGTGATCGCGGTTCTGGACTGGGAACTTTCCACGCTTGGCGATCCGCTGGCGGATTTCACCTATCAGCTGATGGGCTGGGTCATGCCGCCGGAAGTCCGCGGCGGTTTCCTCGGCATTGATCTCGACGCGCACGGCATCCCGTCGATGCAGACCTATGTCGAGGCCTATTGCCAGCGCACCGGGCGGGACGGCATCCCCGAACTCGATTTCTACTTTGCCTACAACATCTTCCGCCTCGCTTCGATTGTGCAGGGCGTGTATGCGCGGGCGCTTCAAGGCAATGCCTCCAATGCCAAGGCCATGGAGCTGGGCAAGGCCGTGGTCCCGCTCGCCCAGGGCGCCTGGAGCTTTGCCAAGAATGCCGGCGCGTAAAGGACCAGCGGGATGAAGTATTCCCGCGATTGGGCCCTTAAACGTCGGAAAACGGTTGGCCGCGAGTTGCAATGCCGTCCTTTCTGGGGCCATCGCGGGCGCTCTGACGGTGTGATATCGGCGTCCTGTCTGAGTCAATGGTTTCCCAGCCCGTTCAAACAAGACGGTGATCGCTACCGGACGGCGGAACACTGGATGATGGCGCAAAAGGCGCGCCTGTTCGGCGACACCAAGATCGTCCGCTCGATCCTGGCGTCGGACGATCCGCGCCAGGTCAAGGCACTGGGCCGCAAGATCAAGGCCTTCGACAGCGCCGTCTGGGATCAGTACAAATATGACATTGTCGTGCGGGGCAATGCGCTCAAATTCAGCCAGAACCCGCCCTTGCGGGACTATCTTCTCAAGACCGCAGACCTTGTTCTGGTCGAAGCCAGCCCGGTTGATCCGGTCTGGGGCATTGGCCTGGCGGCGGATGATAAGGGCGTATGCGACCCCGCCTGCTGGAAGGGCGAGAACCTGCTTGGCTTTGCCCTGATGGAGGTGCGCGACCAATTGCGCCATGAGGGCCGCCGGTGAACGCCATCGCCGTTTTCATCCTGCTCGCCGCTACGTTTGTAACGGCGACGATCTCCGGAATCTTCGGCATGGCCGGCGGTCTGCTCTTGATGGGCGTGCTGGCGCTGATCCTGCCGGTTTCCGCGGCCATGGTCGTGCATGGTACCATCCAGAGCGTGTCCAATGGCTGGCGCGCCGTCATCCTGCGCAACTGGATCGCCTGGCGTATCCTGACCATCTACCTGATCGGGTCGGCGGCGGCTGCAGGGCTGCTGATCTGGCTCACCTTCGAGCTCGACAAGGCCTGGCTGTTTATCGCTTTAGGCCTGGTCCCGGGCATTATCTGGATCCCGCGGCAATGGCTTCACCTCGACGCCAGCAAGCCGGTTCATGCGATCGCCTGTGGCTTCAGCGTGACCGGGCTGAATGTTATCGCCGGGGTCTCAGGCCCGCTGCTCGACGTGTTTTTCGCTGAAACCGAGGTCGACCGGCGTGCGATTGTCGCGACCAAGGCCGCCACCCAGGTGGTCTCGCACGGGGTCAAGATCGGCTACTACATCCTGCCGGCCCTGTCCGCCGGCGCCCTGCCAGCCGGGCACTGGCTGATGCTGGCCATCCCGCTGGCCATACTGGGCACAACACTTGGCACCCGCGTGCTCAATCTGATGAGCGATATTCAATTCCGGCAATGGACCAAGTGGATCGTCAGCGCGATCGGGCTGGTTTACATAGTCCGGGGTCTGCTCTTGCTTGCGGGGACGAATTGATGCGGCTGGAACCGGTAGTGCTGGACAATCACATCGTCCGGCTGGAGCCCTTGCGCGAAGACCATCGCGAAACACTGCGCGAGATTGCCCAAGACCCGGACATGTGGGCGCTGACCACGATCCGCGGCGATGGCGAGCACTTCGACCCCTGGTTCGATCTGATGCTGTCAAACCAGACGGCCGGAAATCAAATCTCCCACGCCGTTAGGCGCAAGTCCGATCAGCGCCTGGTCGGCCATACGGCCTTCCTCTCCATCTTTCCCGAACACGCCCGCCTGGAGATCGGCTGGACCTGGTATGAGGCTGAGGCCCGCGGCACCGGCGTGAACCCCGCCTGCAAACTCTTGCTGATGAACCGCGCCTTCCAGGCCGGTGCGCGCCGCGTCGAACTGAAAACCCATGGCCTCAACCAACGCTCGCAGAATGCCATGCTGAAAATGGGCGCGAGCAGGGAAGGCGTGCTGCGCCAGCATACCAAAACCTGGCGCGGCGACTGGCGCGATACGGTGTTCTTCTCGGTGCTGGAGGAGGAATGGCCGCGCGTTCGGGCTAGCCTTGAGGCACGGCTGGAACAGCCTCGTCAGGGTTGAGCAGCCAGGTCTTGGCTTCGTCCGGAGAGGTGAACCGGTTCAGCGTCACCCCGTGAACCACAAGGCGTTCCATGATCGGTTTGACCGCCACCAGCGTGCTCTGCTCCTTGATCAGGACCGCAATCCGCAGGGTCGGCGGAAAGGCATCAAGCACAGCAGCGGCGATTCTCGGGGCCTCTTCGGGTTTCCAGACCGGGATATAGTAGCGCGCATCAACCAGCAGACGATGCGGCGCACCCTGGTCGAATAATTGTTTCGCGGCGGAAATCCGGTCCAGCACTTCCGCGAAATCGGAGACGTGCTCGTGCTCGAGCAAGACATAACCGCGATACAAAGTGACGCGACCGATCATGCTCGTGTGCTCTTTCGTGTCAGACCCATGACACGTCGAAAGGTAGTCTCTTGAGTGATAACCGGCAAGTCCGGACGTTTGGAAAACCCGGCCGGTCTAGCCGCTGAAGCACTGTCCAGCCGGTTGACCATCGCGCAGCTGAGCAATGGTCTGGCCGTCATGGCCGAAGATATCGAGATCGGCAGCCTCGCCCGGCATGAGGTAAACCGGTGCCGGATCGGCTTGCGGTGCCCGGGCGCTGACGCGGACGATAATCCCGGTCTCTTGTGCGGGCCGGACGGTGTGTCCGCTCAAGGCCCACTCTGCGATCGGGGCATCGAGTTCAAGTTCACCACCCATGGCGGTGATCACGCCGTCCTCGATCAGCACATCCTGGCCTTCCCAGCGTCCGCTGGCATCTTCCACCGCGACGTCACGCAGCATGATGGCCGCGTCCAGGCAGGTGGTGGACGCGTGAGCAGCGGGCGCGCAAATCGCCGCCATCGCGGCCAGCGAAAGTATGGAAACACGGATCATGGACAGGGCGTCCTCGCAAAATCCCAAGAGAATTTGTGCGATATCGAAGTTTGCCACGACTGTGCGTGACGTTTCCGTGAATTTTCGAGGTTAAGAGCCCGGCGCGGTTTTCTTGCGGCGGGCCTGGAAGAAGCTGCGCAGTTTGTGGGCGCTATCTTCGGCGAGCACCCCGCCGGTCACTTCGGGCCGCCAGTGGCAGGTCGGCTGGTCAAAAAACTTCACCCCGTGATCGACCGCACCGCCTTTTACGTCCGGAGCGCCGTAGACCAGCCGCCCGATACGGGCATGGCTGATCGCACCGGCGCACATGGTACAGGGCTCCAGGGTGACAAAAAGCTCCAGCCCGGTCAGGCGGTAATTGCCCCGCTTGGCGGCGGCCTCACGCATTGCAATAATCTCGGCATGCCCGGTTGGATCGTGCAAGCCGATGGGCCGGTTATGCGCCTGCGCCACGACCTCGTCCGTCTCCGGATCGACCAGGACAGCACCGATCGGCGCCTCGCCGATATCAGCCGCCGCTTGCGCTAGTTCTAGCGCGACCTGCATAAAGCGTGTATCCCGCGCGTCCGCCATGTCGGCGGCCTAGAGCGCTTGAGCGAAAGGGTCAAGATTGACCGATCAG
>NZ_JASBRQ010000001.1 GCF_030149425.1 Maricaulis sp.
ATGGTTATCGATGAGCTCGACGCGTAAACGCCTCTATATCAAGACCTATGGCTGCCAGATGAATGTCTATGATTCCGAACGGATGAAGGATGTTCTGCACCCGCTCGGCTATGAGCCGTCGGAGGCGCCGGACGGGGCGGATCTCGTTATCCTCAACACCTGCCATATCCGCGAGAAAGCGGCCGAGAAGGTCTATTCCGAGCTGGGCCGTCTGCGTCCGCTGAAGGAAGCCAAGGCGGATGAGGGCGGTATGACGATCGCCGTGGCCGGCTGTGTTGCCCAGGCTGAGGGCGCGGAAATCATGAAGCGCGCACCCGTGGTCGACCTCGTGGTCGGGCCGCAGACCTACCACAAACTGCCCGAGCTGATTGCCAAGACGCATCGCGAACGCGGCGAGGCGCTGGACACCGAATTCGAGGTCGAGGACAAGTTCGACCAGCTCGGCAATGACCGCCAGGTTGAAGGCTATACCGCCTTTGTCACCGTCCAGGAGGGTTGCGACAAATTCTGTACCTTCTGCGTTGTGCCCTACACTCGCGGTGCGGAATGGTCGCGCCCGGTCGACCAGATCGTCGCCGAAGTACGTGCACTGGCGGCCAAGGGTATTCGCGAGGTCACCCTTTTGGGCCAGAACGTCAATGCCTATCACGGCGCCGCTCCGGCCGGCCGCGAGGATGAAGGCACGTGGGGTCTGGGCCAGCTCGTCCGTCATCTGGCGCTGATCGGCGGTATCGAGCGCATCCGCTTTACCACCAGCCATCCGCGCGACATGGATGATGATCTCATCCAGGCCTTCGCCGATACGCCCAAGCTGATGCCGTATTTCCACCTGCCGGTGCAGGCCGGGTCGGACAAGATCCTCAAGGCGATGAACCGTCAGCACACGGCTGAGGAATATCTCGCCATCATCGAGAAGCTGCGCGCGGCGCGGCCCGATATTGCCATTTCCGGCGATATGATCGTCGGCTTCCCGGGTGAGACGGACAAGGATTTCGAAGCGACGATGGAGCTGGTCCGCCAGGTCAATTACGCCTCCTGTTTCTCCTTCAAGTATTCCAAGCGCCCCGGCACGCCGGGCGCGGCCATGTTCAACCAGATTGACGAGGCCGTGAAAGGCGAGCGCCTGCAGGCGCTTCAGGCGCTGCTCAATGAACAGCAGATCGCTTTCAATGAGAGCCAGATCGGCAAACAGCTTCCGGTCCTGTTTGAAAAGCCGGGCCGGATGGCCGGTCAGCTGCATGGCCGCAGTCCCTATCTCCAGGCCGTTCATGTCGAAGCGCCGGAAAGCCTGCTCGGCGAAATCGCTATGGTCGAGATTGAGGGGGCCAGCCGCAATGCCCTGACCGGGCGGCTGGTAACATCGGAGCAAAGCGCCGCGTGAGCACGCCCAAAACGCCCGCGCGCAAACGCGCCGCCAAGCCTCGCCGCCAGGCTTCGGAAACCCTGCATTTCAATGACGTGGATCGCGTCCGGGCCCTTGCGGGTGCCGGCGACCGTTTCCTCATCCTGATCGAGGAGGAGCTCGATGTGCGCCTCAGCGCGCCCGGCGGCGGTCAGATTGTTATCAGTGCGGATGCGCCCGATGCCCGCGAAGAGGCCAAGCGCGTGCTCAAACGGCTCTATGCCAGCCTCGAGCATGGCCTGACCTGTGATGAGGCGGCCGTGCGGGCCGCGCTGCGCAGCCGCGAGGACGAGGTGGAGGGCGCCGAAGATGATGGCGTGATCCGCGTGCCGCGCGGGTCCAGCCTGATTGCGCGGACCGAAGGCCAGCGCACCTATGTGCGTTCGCTCAAGAATACGCGCAAATATGATCTCATTTTCGGTGTCGGCCCGGCCGGGACCGGCAAGACCTTGCTCGCCGTGGCCTATGGCGCCTCGCTCCTGGTTCAGCGCAAGGTGGAAAAACTGATCATCACCCGGCCCGCCGTTGAGGCCGGAGAGAAGCTCGGCTTCCTGCCCGGTGATCTGACCGAGAAAGTCGACCCCTATCTCCTGCCGGTCTGGGATGCGCTGGCCGATACGCTGGGGCGCTCACAGCTGGAAAAAATGCGCGAGGACGGGCGCATCGAGGTGGCACCGATCGCCTTCATGCGCGGTCGCACGCTCAATCGCGCCTTCATCGTCGTCGATGAAGCCCAGAACACCTCGAAAGCGCAGATGCAGATGGTGCTGACGCGGTTGGGTGAAGGCTCGCGCATGGCGGTGACGGGTGATCCGAGCCAGTGCGATCTGCACCCGCGTGACCCGTCCGGTCTGCCGCACGCCTTGTCTATTCTGGCAAAAACCGAGGGAGTCGCTATCGTACGATTCGGCCGCGGTGATGTTGTCAGGCACGATCTGGTTGCCAGAATTGTTGCGGCCTATGAGGAGGATGCCGGCACCTCGCCGGATGCGGAAGCACAATGAACGCGGCCGATCTGATTATCGAGGACGACAGTTGGAGCTGTGTGCGCGGCAAAACCCGGCTGGTTGAAAGCCTGATTTCCGAGGCGTGCAGCCAGATCGCCGGGCCGGATGCCGGCGCCGTGGCGATCCTGTTGACGAGCGACGAGACGGTCGCTGACCTCAATCAGCGCTTCCGCAACAAGTCCGGTCCGACCAATGTCCTCTCCTTCCCGGCGGCCGAGAGCTCCGACAATCATCTGGGCGATATCGCCCTCGCCTGGGGCGTGGTGAAGCGGGAAGCCGACGCGCGGGGCTTGCGGCTCGAGGACCACCTTGCCCATCTCGTCCTGCACGGTTTCCTGCATCTGCAAGGCTTTGACCACCAGGCCGATGATGAAGCCGAGCTGATGGAAGGGCTGGAGATCCGCATTCTGGCTGCGCTCGGCATCGCCAACCCCTATGCCGCTTCTGACACCACACCGGATTCGCAAACAGCATGACTGAACTTCCCAACTCGCACGCCGGATCGATTCCGGGCTGGATCCGCAAGGTCTTCAGCCGTGACAAGGTGTCCGCCGCTCCGGCCCGCCCGGCGGCCCACCCGGCGATTGAGGCCGACGCGCTCGACCGTCTCAGGGTCGCCGATGTGATGGTGCCGCGCGCGGATATTGTTGCTGTCGAGCTCGGTACGTCGCTGGGCGAACTCGCCGCGGTGTTTGCCGAGGCCTCGCATTCGCGCCTGCCGGTATTCCGCGAGACGCTCGATGATCCTGTTTCAATCGTCCACATCAAGGACGTCGTGTCGCGGCTGACGCCCGATGCCAATGGTCAACTGGCCGAGCAATGGGCCGAGGCCGAGGTGCTGCCAGAGATCGGCCGGCCGCTGCTGTTTGCGCCGCCCTCGATGCGGGCGGCCGCCCTGTTGCGCCGCATGCAGGCCCGGCGCCAGCACATGGCTCTGGTGGTCGACGAATATGGCGGCACGGACGGGCTGGTGACGCTGGAGGACCTGCTCGAGCCTATCGTGGGTGATATCGAAGACGAGCATGATGACGGCGAGGTGCAGATGATCCGTGCCCGCGCCCCGGGTGTCTGGGATGTCGACGCCCGTGCCGAGATCGATGATTTCGAACGCATTGTCGGTCAGGATATCGCCACGCCGGAAGAAGATGATGATGTCGACAGCCTGGGGGGGCTGGTTTTCACCCTGGCCGGGCGTATTCCCGAGCGCGGCGAGGTGATCCGCCATGCAACCGGTTATGAATTCGAAGTCCTTGAAGCTGACCCGCGCCGCATCAAGCGCATGCGGGTGCGCTCGATGAAAGCAGCGAAGTCAGAGAAGGGCGCGCGCAGCTAATGCTCGACCGGCGCCTTCAGCCCTGGACCTGGCGCGTTCGCGCCGAGACCCTGACGGGCTGGCGGAGTTGGCTTCTGCTCTGGTTCACCGGCGCCTTGGCATCGCTGGCCATGGCCCCGTTTCATTTCTGGCTACTCCTGGCTCCCGCCTTCGCCATCCTGCTCTGGCAGGTCGACGGTGCGCGCCGGCGCGCTCGCCCCCTGCGCAGCGCCTTCGTGGCCGGTTTTGTCTTCGCCATGGGCTATTTCATGGCCGGGACCTTCTGGGTCGGATTCGCCTTTGCCAATCGTGATGCGGCTTTCATCCCCCTGATCCCGATCGCCTTGCCGGTTTTCGCGTCCATGCTTGCGGTCTTCTGGGGCGGGGCGATGGTGCTTTATGCAGCGATCGCACAAAAGTCGGAATGGCGGGTGCTGGTCTTTGCGGCCAGCCTGGCGCTTTTCGAGTGGCTCCGAGGTCATGTGCTCAGCGGTCTGCCGTGGAACCTGCCCGGCTATGCCTGGGCGGCGGGTGGCCCGGTCAGCCAGACCGCCTCCTGGTTCGGAGTTTATGGTCTGACCCTGCTGACCGTTCTGATCGCTGTTTCACCGGCCATCATGGCGTCGCGCCGGCTCACCAGCCGCCGGGCCATGCCGGCTCTGGCGGGGCTGGCCATCCTGTTCTTGTTGTTTGCGGCCGGGCTGGCCCGATTGTCCGGCCCGCCCATCCCCGATCAGCCGGGCGTGCGCATGCGCATCGTCCAGAGCGCGATTACGCAGCAGGAAAAATGGGCTGATGGCAATCAGCTGATGGTGCGGGAACGCTATCTGAACCTGACGGCAGAGCCGGGCCTGGAGGATGTGACCCATATTCTCTGGCCCGAGGGGGCGCTGCCCTACTACATGCTTGAGCATGGTGGCACGTTGTCACGGATCGGCGAAACCCTGTCCGAGGGCCAGATTCTGATGGCGGGCATCAACCGGCGCGATCAGGCGGAAGCCCCGGTGACTTATCACAATGCCCTTGCCGTGATGAGTTTCGAGAACGGCATTCCGCGTTCGCGCGGCTTGTATGACAAGGTCCGCCTTGTCCCCTTCGGTGAGATTATTCCCTTGTCGGGCCTGTTATCGCTGATCGGGTTTGACGACTTTGCGCGCCTCCAGTTCACCCCGGGACCCGGCGCTGCGGTAATGGATGTTCCCGGCGCTCCGGCGATGATGCCGCTGATCTGCTATGAGGCGATCTTCCCTGGATTTGTGAGTCAGATGGGTGATGAGCGGCCGGGCTGGCTGTTCAACCTCTCCAATGATGCCTGGTTTGGCGATACGTCCGGCCCGGAACAGCATCTCAATCAGGCCCGCTACCGCGCGATCGAGTTCGGATTGCCGATGATTCGCACCGCGTCGCGTGGATTTTCCGGCGTGATTGACCCGTATGGACGCATGCCGGAGCGTATTGCGCCCTCCGATGAGGGGGCTTTTGACGTCAATTTACCGCAAGCGCTGCAATTGACCAGCTATGCACGTTTTGGTGATTATCCTTTCTTTTTTGTGGTTTTAGGGTTATTCATCGGTGTCCTCGTGCAGCAAAGCCGTTTTGTTAGGAAACGAAAACACTCGCAGCCCTGACCTGAAAGTGATTATACTGAAACGCATTGGTTGTGTTATGTTGTCACAATAATTGGCGAGGCCAGGATGCAGGTTGAGCAGATGAGCAAATCGGGTTCCCGGGGACCAAACCCCATCGATATTCACGTCGGGTCTCGGATCAGGCTCCGCCGCCAGTTGATGAAAATGAGCCAGGAAAAACTCGGCGATGAGCTGGGTGTGACCTTCCAGCAGGTGCAGAAATACGAGCGCGGCGCCAACCGCGTCGGTGCCAGCCGCCTATACCGGCTGTCGCGCGTGCTGGAAGTACCGGTCCAGTTCTTTTTCGAGGGTCTGAGTGATCAGGCTCCACTCGCGGCGATGGCGGATAATGATCAGACACCTATCGTCTACGACTTTATCCAGAGCTCGGACGGCGTGTCGCTGGCCGAGAGTTTTTCGCGCATCAAGGATGCCAAGGTCCGGCGACGGGTTCTCGAACTGGTTCGTACGCTCGCAAATGAGCAGGAACTGGCGCACTGACACGCAGACGTGCCGAGCGCTCGCAAAGCCGGTAAACCCCGGCCCATGATGAGCAAGACCCAAGACGATATCAGCGCCCGGCCGGATTTCCGGCTGTTTGGCCGTGCCCAGGGCAAGCCGCTGTCGGCGCGCCAGCAGGCGCTGGTTGATCATGTCCTGCCGCAGATCGATCTGCCGTTGGACGGTGAGATCGATGCGGCCGCCCTGTTGCCGGGCCGTTCGGCGCACATACTGGAAATCGGATTTGGCGGTGGCGAACACCTGGCCGGACAGGCTGAGGCGCACCCCGATTGCGGTTATATCGGCATCGAGCCCTTCCTCAATGGCGTCGCCAAGGCGCTGACCTATCGCGAGGAAAAGGGGCTGGACAATCTCCGCTTACACCGCGGAGATGCGCGCGAAGTCCTGCCGGCTTTCAAAGCGTCCTCGCTGGACCGGATTTTTCTGCTCTTCCCGGACCCCTGGCACAAGAAGCGCCATGCCAAGCGCCGTTTCCTGCAGCCGGCCACCCGCGATGACTTCGCCCGCATCCTCAAGCCGGGCGGTCAGCTGCGCATTGCGACGGATGTGAAATCCTACGCCGATCACTGCATGGCGGAAATGCAGGCCGATGAGCGCTTCAGCTGGCGGGCCAACCGGGCCGATGACTGGCGCTTGCCCCCGGCCGATCACATAACCACCCGCTATGAGAGCAAGAATCTCGGCGATTGCGCGCCGGTGTTTATGGATTGGGTGCGCAACGCTGACTGACCCTTGCAATCCACGCCCCACAGGCGTATAAGCCCTCTCAACACATGTTCGATGGCATTGGATGATGCTTTCGAGCGGTCGCGGGCGCGGCCGCTCTTTTTTGTTTCTCAGGAGCTGGTTTGAAAACCAAGACGCCGCAAGACGACCGCATTCTCGCCCTGGCCGAGCCGATCGCTGAAGATCTCGGTCTGGAGGTGGTGCGTGTGCGCGTGATGTCTGGCAAGAAGCCGCGCCTGCAGATCATGGCCGACCGGCTCGATGAGAGTGGTGTCGATGTCGATGATTGTGCCCGACTGTCCCGTGCCCTGTCGGATGTGTTTGAGGTCGAAGACCCGATCGCCGGTGAGTATGATCTGGAGATCTCCTCGCCCGGCATTGATCGCCCGCTCACCGACCTGCGCCATTTCGCCCGCTGGGAGGGTTTCGACGTCAAGATCGAACTCGACCGTCTGGCCGAGGGCCGCAAGCGCTTCCGTGGTATTCTGGCGGGCGTGGAAGAGAGTGACGTCCTGCTCGACATGGAGGGCGAGGAACACACCACGCTGATCCCGTTCGACTGGATCGCGGAAGCCAAACTGGTTTTGACGGACGCCCTGATTGAGGCGGACTTGAAAGCGCGCGGCAAAGCGCCCGCGCCGACCGAAGGAGACGAATAATGTCGCAACTGATCGCAGCGGAGATCGCACGATGAGCATTGGTGTCAGCCATAACCGGCTGGAATTGCTGCATATCGCCCGGGCGCTGGCGTCCGAGAAGAATATCGATGAGAGCATCGTTATCGAGGCCATCGAGGAAGCGATCCAGAAGGCCGCGCGCTCGCGCTATGGCGCCGAGAACGACATCCGCGCCGTCATCGACCGCAAGACCGGCGAGCTCTCCCTGACGCGCAATATGACGGTCGTGGAAGAGGTCGAGAACGACAACCAGGAACTGAGCCTGGAACACGCCAAGCGCATTGATGCCAATGCCGAGATCGGCACCGTTTTCTCCGACGAGCTGCCGCCGATCGAGTTTGGCCGCGTCGCATCGCAGACCGCGAAACAGGTGATCACGCAAAAAGTCCGTGACGCCGAGCGCCAGCGCCAGTTCGAAGAGTACAAGGATCGTGTCGGCGAGATCGTCAACGGTATCGTCAAGCGCGTCGAATACGGCAATGTCATTGTCGATCTCGGCCGCGCCGAAGGCATTATCCGCCGCGCCGACGGTATTCCGCGCGAGAACCTGCAGAATAACGAACGTGTGCGCGCCTATATCTACGATGTCCGCGAGGAAGTCCGCGGCCCGCAGATTTTCCTCTCGCGTGCGCATCCGGACTTCATGGCCGCCCTGTTCGCGCAGGAAGTGCCGGAAGTCTACGAAGGCATTATCGAAATCCCGTCCGTTGCCCGCGATCCGGGCAGCCGCGCCAAAATCGCGGTGATTTCCAATGACGGCTCCATCGACCCGGTCGGTGCCTGTGTCGGTATGCGCGGTTCGCGCGTGCAGGCGGTCGTGTCCGAGCTGGCTGGCGAGAAGATCGACATCATCCCGTGGTCGGATGAGCCGGCGACCTTCATCGTCAACGCGCTGCAGCCGGCCGAAGTGGCCAAGGTCGTTCTCGACGAGGAAGACCAGCGCATCGAGGTCGTGGTCCCGGACGAGCAGCTCTCGCTTGCCATTGGCCGACGCGGCCAGAATGTGCGCCTGGCCTCGCAGTTGACCGGCTGGTCGATCGACATCCTCACCGAGGAAGAAGAGTCCGAGCGCCGTCAGAAAGAGTTCGCCGAGCGCACCCAGCTCTTCATCGCGGCTCTTGATGTTGACGAGGTGATTGCCCAACTCCTGGCGACGGAAGGTTTCACCGACGTCGAGGAAATCGCCTATGTCGAACTCGGCGAAATCGCCGTGATCGAAGGCTTTGACGACGATACCGCAGAAGAAATCCAGGCCCGTGCCCGGGATTATCTCGAGCGTCTCGCGGCTGAACTGGACGCCAAGCGCAAAGAGCTCGGCGTTGAGGATGCGGTCATGGAGGTCGAGGGTGTTGACCTCGCCATGGCGGTCAAGTTCGGCGAGAACGACGTCAAGACGGTCGACGACCTGGCCGGCCTGGTCGGGGACGACCTGCGCGGCTGGTTCGAGACCAAGAATGGCGAGCGCGTTCGCGAAGCCGGCATTCTGGAAGAGTTCAACCTGTCTTCTGACGATGCCGACATGATGATCATGCGCGCGCGCGTCGCGGCAGGCTGGATCTCGGAAGAGGATCTGCCGCAGCCGGAAGTCGAGGAAGTTGCCGAGGCTGGCGAGGCAGCGGAACTCGATATCGAGAACATGGATCTGGAAGCGTTAGAGGCGGAAGCCGAAGCGCTGGGCCTCGACTTCAACGAAGTCGATGGCGAGCTGGCTGACGAGGAGGATCAGGCTGGTTAAGGCGGCGACACGCCGGGCCGGCGGCCGCGAGCGGACCTGCCTGGCAACCGGCGAGATCAAGCCGGAGGCGGATCTGATCCGCCTCGCCCTGGCACCAGACGGCACTGTGGTGCCGGACATTGCGGCCAAACTGCCCGGGCGCGGCCTTTGGATCACGCCGCAGCGCGATCTGGTCGACACGGCCCGCCGCAAGGGCGGTTTCAACCGCTCGGCGGGACGGGCGGTGACGGTGCCGGAGGATATGGCCGCGCAGATCGAGGCGCGGCTCGCCGACCGGGCGCTGAGCCTTCTGGGCCTGGCGCGACGGTCTGGCCAGCTGGCCGCCGGTTTCGACGCGGCCCGCCTGGCTATCAAGGCGGCCCGGCCGGCCTGGCGCATCGAGGCGTCGGACGGGGCGGCGGACGGGCGCGAGAAGCTGGACCGGCTGACGCGCTCGGCCTGGGGCGACGACATACCGGTCGCCGGTTGTTTCAGTGCCGAGGCGCTCGGTGCGGCAACTGGACGGGACCATCTGGTCCACGCCGTTCTCGGCGCTGGATCGCAAAGTGCGGCCTTTGCCGCGACCATGCGGAAGCTCTCGGGCTTTCGCGCGATAAACGAGTTCTGATCCGCGGCTGTGCCGGGGATCAAAGCAGCGGTTGAATCCGGAGGCCAGCTGGGTAGTTTAGCCAGCCTTCACGCCGGGTGCCCTGCGACTGAAGAGTGCGGCTTCGTGGTGATCGGCTACCGCGGGGAAACGTGAAACGAAAGCCGAATTGGAAGGCTCGTATGAGCGACGCAGACGATAATAAGCCCTCTGGCCGCCGGCCGCTTTCGCTGAACCGTTCC
>NZ_JASBRQ010000020.1 GCF_030149425.1 Maricaulis sp.
CGACGGCTCATAGCCGAGCGGGTGCAGAACATCCTTCATCCGTTCGGAATCATAGACATTCATCTGGCAGCCATAGGTCTTGATATAGAGGCGTTTACGCGTCGAGCTCATCGATAACCATCGTCAAAAACACGCCCGGCCCGCCGCCGGGAAGGCGGGGGTTATGCTTGAAAAGGCCTTGCAGGGCAAGAGGAAGCGCTATTCGGCAGATTTCTGTGCCACCGGCGAGGGTTCGCTGGCCGGGGTGGTCTCGTTGGCGCGGCCATCATCAGCCCGCCGGGCCAGCCGGGCCACGATCAGCGCGATCACCGTCAAAAGACCGGCCAGGAAGAAGGCGGCCCCGGGAATCTGCGCCGGCGCGGCGTCGCTGGAGAAGTAATTGAACAAGGGCGACATCGCCAGCGGACCGAAGATCATCGACAGGCTCTGCAGGCTGGTCATCGCCCCCTGCAGCTCACCTTGCGCATTCGGCGGCACGATGCGGGACATGATCCCCTGCAGGGCCGGTTGCCCGATCCCGCCCAGCGCGCCGGCGACGATGATGACATAGACCATCCACCCTGCACTCGCGAGGCCATAGGCAATATAGGCGATCGATCCGAGCACCAGCGAAAGCGTGATCGCGCGCCATTCGCCCAGCTTGGGCACCAGGATGCGGGTCAGCCCGCCCATGACGATGGCGGAGGAAATACCTACCACCATCAACGAGAGCCCGATATCGCCGCTGTCCCAGCCATAGCGATAGGCGGAGTAATAGGACCAGGTCGCCGGGAAGACGGCGTGACCGATCAGCATCAGGAAAACTGCGCTCATCAGGCCGAGCACAGCCGGGTATTTGCGGATCTGCATCAGGGCGCCGAAGGGATTGGCCCGTTTCCAGTCGAACTTGCGCCGGTTTTCCGGTGCCAGGGTCTCCGGCAGCACGATCAGGCCATAGATGAAATTCAGCCCGGCCAGGATCGCCGCTGCGAAGAAGGGAGCCCGGGGGCCGAACATATCGCCCAGATAGCCACCGATCAGCGGCCCGAAGGTGAAGCCCAGCCCGAACGCCGCACCGATCATGCCGAACCGGCCGGCGCGTTTTTCCGGCGGGGTGATATCGGCGATAAAGGCATTGGCGGTGGAGTAGCTGGCCCCGAAGACACCGGCCAGCAGGCGGCCAACCAGAAGCAGCCAGAAAACCGGCGCAAAGCCCATGATAGCGTAGTCGATGGCAAACCCGGCAAGCGCCGCAAGGAGGACCGGTTTACGCCCGAAACGGTCCGAAAGCGCACCGATAATGGGCGCACAGATGAACTGCATGGCGGCATAGGAGATGATCAGCACCATCCCCAGCAGCACAGCTTCATTCGCCGGCAGGCCGGTCAGCTCGCCGATAAGTTCCGGCATCACCGGTATAATCAGTCCGAAGCCGATCATGTCGATCAGCACGGTGATGAAGATGAATGTGATGGCGTGCTTGCCCGGCGCCCGCGCAGACATGGCGTGTCCTAACTCAAAACGGAGCGCTTAGTCCTCAGCACTCGTGAGCGGTACGCCGTAGAGCTCCAGGCGGTGATCGACAAGCTTATAGCCCAGCTTGCGGGCGATCGCTTCCTGCAGCCGCTCGATCTCGTCATTGACGAATTCGATGACTTCTCCGGACTTTAGGTCGATGAGGTGATCATGGTGGTCATCCCCGACCTCTTCATAACGCGACCTTCCGTCGCGGAAATCATGGCGCTCGATAATGCCCGCTTCCTCAAACAGGCGGACCGTCCGGTACACCGTCGCCAGGGAAATGCGCGGATCCTCGGCAGCAGCGCGGCGGTGGAGTTCCTCGGCATCGGGGTGATCGGAAGAGGTCGACAGTACACGCGCAATGACGCGGCGCTGCTCGGTCATGCGCAGACCTTTATCGATGCACAGTTTTTCGATGCGATCGGGCATATCGATTCTCCCCGCTGGTTAATGCGTTGATAGGCGCTCAGCCGGGCCTTTGTCCACGGCCGGACAGTGTTTTTTCGAGCACGAGCGCGTCGCTTCCGTCGCGATAATAGCGGGCTCTGCGTCCTGCTCCGGTGTAACCGGCGCGCTGATAGAGGGCGCGCGCGGCGCTGTTCCGGTCGGAAACCTCGAGGAATACGCGCGTCACACCGCGCTCCCTGGCCTCCGTCTCGGCGCGTTCAAGCAGTGCCCGGCCCACCCCGTTTTTCCGGCATCGCGGATCAACACCGATGGTCAGTATTTCCGCTTCGTCCGCCGCCGTGCGCACAAGTACGAACCCGTCGAGCCGTCCATCTTCGCGTAACCCCAAAGCCAGGCTGGAGGGCAAATGCAGCAGGGAAGCGAATTCAGCCTGCGACCAGGCATGGTCAAAACAAAGCGCGTGCAGTTCGGCGAGCTGGTCAGCCGATGCGGCGTGCAGACGCTCGATCATGCCGGGTCGATCCCGCCGGGCAGTTTCGCATCCGGAGGACGAGCATAGAAAGGCACGGGCGGGCTGGCGCTTTGCGGAGCCAGGGCAATCAGATCAAGCAGCACAGAGGCATCCAGGCGAGCATCCCCGACCACCTCGCCAAGACCGGTGAACAAATGAGCCCCGCCACCGGCGAGCACGGCGCCATCGGGAAAGGCCGAACGGAGCCGCTCTTCTGCCGCATCCCGCGACAGCCGCTCGGGCTCGGCGAGATGAGCATCATCGAAAACCTGCCACACGACATCGCCGCGCTTGGCATCATGGACAACGCAGAGCGGGCGGGTTTGCACATTCTGCGAGGCAATCACGGCGAGATTGGAGATGCCAAAGGCCGTCGCGCCGCTCGATAGCGCCAGCCCGCGCGCGAAGGCGACCCCGACCCGGGTCCCGGCGAAACTGCCCGGCCCCACCGTTACACCAATGCGATCAAGCCCTTGGGGCGCCATGTCAGCTTGTGTCAGGAGGGCCTCGACCATGGGTGCGAGGCGCTCGGCATGGCCACGGCCGATATCTTCGGACAGGACAAGGTCGTCATGCCCATCGCGGCGCAGGGCGACGGTGCAGGCCGCACCGGTCGTATCGAGGGCAAGCAAGTTCATACCGCCCCCTTAGCCGAAATCGTTGCAAAGGTCGAAGCCCGACCGGCAGTCGCCTAGGCCACCGCCTCGACGCTGGTCACTTCCGGAACGTAATGCTTGAGCAGGTTCTCGATCCCCGCCTTCAGCGTCATCGTCGAGGAGGGACAGCCGGAACAGGCTCCGCGCATTTTCAGGCGTACAATACCGCTTTCGGCAATGAAGGAGTGGAACAGGATATCGCCGCCGTCCTGGGCCACAGCCGGGCGCACACGGGTATCGATCAGTTCGATAATCTCTTTCACCACGCCTTCCGCCTCGCCTTCATAATTGGCATGACCGGACGCATCCGCCTCTTCGCCCAGAATGGGCCGGCCGGACTGCAGCCCGTCCATGATGGCACCCAGCAGGAAGGGTTTGATATGATCCCACTCCACCGCATCGGTCTTGGTGATGGCGACGAAATCATCGCCGAGGAAGACCGTGCTGACACCGTCGATCAGGAATAAATCCGAAGCGAACGGCGAGATCTCGGCCTCACCGGCGGTTTCGAATTCACGCGGCTTGCCGGGCGAGATTTCGCGGCCGGGCAGGAATTTCAGCGTGTTCGGATTGGGCGTGGCTTCGGTCTGGATAAACATGGGCAAACTCCTTGGCCTCCAATTGGCCTGCGAGCGCACAGGTTTCAACCCCGGCTTAAGTAGGGACTCAGCAGGAAAATCAGGTCAGAGCGTCAATCTCGCCGCATTCCATATCGCCGGGCACAACGGTGACCGGGACAGCGCGGCCCGTGAACAAGCCCTTGCCCCGCGCCAGCGAGGACACTAATGGGCCCGGCCCCTCGCTCGACTTGGCGGCGCCGAGAATGAGCAGGGAGATCAACGGGTCTTCCTCCAGAAGGTCGGCCAGGACCGTCGATCGTTCACCCTCGCGCAAGAGCAGCTCGGGACGTTCCCCGGTCACCGCCTCGGCATCTTCCGCCATCGATTCCAGCAAGGCCTCGGCCGCAGCGACCGCCTCTCGCTTGGCCGTCTCGGCCACGCCGATCCAGTGATTGAAATCACTCGGCTCATGGGCAGCAAGGATCGTGACCTGCGCACCGGTTTTATTGGCCCGGCGCGAGGCGAAGTAGAGCGCGGTGCGGCTTTCCGGACTTTCATCCGCCACAACCAGGAATTTTCTCGGGCTCTGCGTCATATCCAGCAAACTTTGGCGGGTTTCCCTCCACTCGTCCAGCAAATGGTGCTAAGTGGCCCAAATCGCAAGGGGATGACCTATGACCCACATCGATCGCCGGCATCTTGGAACGCCTCGGACAGAGACTTTTCTCGACGGTGAGTCGCTGGTTCAACGCCAGGCCGAAGATGGCAGCGAGTTACACCGCATCGCCCTTGGCGAGGTGCGCCGGGTCCGCCTTGCCGTGGAAATGGCGGCCCAGGCGCGTCAGGTCGTGTGCCGGGTCACCGGACCGGACGGACGCGAAATCGCCTTTGGCTCGATGCGGTTTGTATCCCCGGGCGTGTTCGAGGATGTCGTCGAGAGCTTCCAGCCCCTGCTGCGCGCTCTGCACACCGGCCTGATGCCACACCGCGAGCGCATCGAGTTTCTTGAGGGTCAGTCCGTCGCCTTCATGTGGGCCATGTTCTTGCTCAGCGGCTCAATCGCGCTGCTGGCCGCAATATTCCTGATCGTGCTGTTTTTCATCCAGGAACAGCCCATGGGCCTGTTCCTGGCCCCGATTGCCGGGATCGGTATCTGGCTGGCCGGCCTGTTCAGACCGCGCAAACCCGCACTCTACGACCCCGCCAAATACGCCGGCGACCTCGATCAGTAATCCGTCACTTGTCCCGGTGCCATGTTTCGCACCTGGAAAGTCACCGGCACTTCGCCGGACCTCTCAAAGACCAGCACACCCTCAACCGCATCACCCTCGACCACGGTGTCGAGGCCGAACACCATCAGGTGACGGCCGCCGGGGGTGAAGACCAACGGGCCCGCATCGGTCACATCCTGGGGCGGAATCTGATGCATCTGCATCATGCCCTCATCATTCATCGAGTGGCCGTGCATCTCGACGCGCCCAGCACCCGCGATGCGGGCCTCGACCAGACGATCAATCGCGCCTTCGCTCAGGCGTGCGGTGAAGTAGGCAGCGGTCACATCGCGCCCGCCCGGATGCGGGCGCATCCACACAGCGCGCACATCCACAACCGGCATGACACCGTCATCGGGCAGCGGGGCCAGCTCGGCGGAGGCCTCACTGTGACCATGACCGGCCATGGCATGATCGGCCTCAGGCGCCTCACCACCGCAGGCGGTCAGGCCCAGAGCCAGCAGGGAAATCAAACCGGTCACACGCATTTTCGCCTCCACATCCTGTCAGGATCAATCGACCGGGAAACTAGCGGATTCGATCCACCAATCCATGCGACATTTACGTGCGCTCACTTGATCTGCGTGCGCTTACTGGCCCCAGAAGCCGATGACCTTCTTGGCTTCGGCAACAACCGGGGCGGCGACCGCATTGGCGCGCTCGGCCCCTTTGGCCAGGATGCGGTCAATCTCGGTCGTATCGGAGATCAGGCGCCGGTACTCGTCAGAGATCGGTGCGAGATATTCAACCGCGACCTCCGCCAGTGCCGGCTTGAAGCGGCCAAAACCGTCGCCACCGAACTCGGCCAGTACTTCGGCCTTCGACTTGCCGGTGAGGGCCGCATAAATACCCACCAGATTGGCCGCTTCCGGACGACCTTCCAGACCGGCTTCCTCGCTCGGCAGCGCATCCGGGTCCGACTTGGCCTTCTTGATCTTGCGGGCGATCTTGTCGGCATCATCGTCCAGATTGATGCGTGAATTGTCCGAGACATCGGACTTGGACATTTTCGCCGTGCCGTCGCGCAGGCTCATGATGCGCGCACCCGGACCCTGGATTACCGGCTCGGTGACCGGGAAGATCGCTTCGCCATTGCCGTAATCACGATTGAAGCGGGCCGCGATATCACGGCACAGCTCGAGATGCTGTTTCTGGTCTTCGCCGACAGGCACATGGGTCGCCTTGTAAACCAGGATGTCCGCCGCCTGCAGCACCGGATAGGTAAAGAGACCGACCGAAGCGCGCTCCTTGTCCTTACCGGCCTTGTCCTTGAACTGGGTCATGCGCTCGAGCCAGCCCAGACGCGCCACGCAATTGAAAATCCAGGCCAGCTCGGCATGAGCGGGAACCGCAGACTGCGCGAAGATGGCGCTTTTCTCCGGATCGACGCCGGACGCGATATAGGCAGCGGCCGCCGAACGCACGGCATCGGGCAGGGTTTTCGGGTCATGCGGCATGGTGATGGCGTGCAAATCCACCACGCAATAGAAGCAATCCCAACTGCCATCCTCCTGCAAGGATACCCAATTCTTGAGCGCTCCCAGATAGTTGCCAAGATGCAGCTGACCGGTCGGCTGCATGCCGGACAGCACGCGTTTCGGGCCGGTGTAATCGGTGGGAGTGTCACTCATGGAACGCCTCGTTTGGACGGAGGTTGATTAGGAAGAGCGGTCTTACCGGGGCCGTGAGCCAGGCTCAAGAGCGGGTCAGCGCCGCTTTCACCTCGGAGGTGCGGAGGGCGCCGGTCAAAAGCGCGCTGAGGCCATAAATACCCGCCCCAGCGACAGCTACGGCGATCAGGGCCGCCAGCCGGTGATCATAGACAAGATCGGTGATGCGATCGGCATGGCGCTCGGCGAAGTACAGGAAAACTCCCATCACGCCCGCGGCAAGGCCAATGCGCGGCATGCGCGCAACCAGGCGGGCATCGGGCCGTAATATGCCGCGATGATGCAGCATGGCTGCAAGGCAAATCACATTGACCCAGCCCGCCACCGCGGTCGCAATCGCCAGGCCGAGATATTGCAGCGGCCCGAGGAAAAGCGCGATCCCCAGCGCCAGGTTCACGACCACGGAAAGGGTTGCGAATTTCATCGGAGTCTTGGTGTCCTTGCGGGCAAAAAAGCCCGGCGACAGCACCTTGATCAGAACGAAGGCGGGCAGGCCGACGGCAAAGGGGATCAAGGCCCGTCCGACCATCAAACTGTCTTCCGCGGTGAAGGCCTGACGCTCGAACAGGCCCTGGACGAGGAAGCCCGGCATGGTGGCGATGGCAACAGCCGCAGGCAGGGTCAGGGCCATCGAGATCTCGATCCCGCGATTAAGCGCATTGCTGGCGCCATCGGTATCATCGGCATTGAGCCGGGCTGTCAGGGTCGGGAGCAGGACAACCCCCATGGCGATACCCACCACGCCCAGCGGCAACTGATAGAGCCGGTCGGCATAATAGAGCCAGGAGCGCGCGCCTTCCTGGAAGGTGGCGATGGATGACGTCACGAGAATATTGATCTGAGTCACACCCGCGGCCAGCGCGCCGGGCACGCCAAGCAGGATAAGCTTTTTCACATCGACCGTGAGCTTCGGGATGCGCCAGGCCAGGCCAATCCCGACAGAGCGCATGGCGGCATAGATCCACGCCGTCTGCAACACGCCGGAAACGGTAATACCGAAGGACAGGTAATAGGTCAGGTCTGCCCCACGGACTTCGGTGAAGAACATGATGCCGATCAGGGTGAGGTTGAGAATGACCGGCGCCGCCGCCGCGACGGCGAACTTCCCGTGCGCATTGAGCACGCCGGACAACATGGCGCTGAGCGACATCATCAGGAGGTAGGGCATGGTGATCTGCGTCAGCAGGATCGCCGTCTGGAACAGGCCCGGATCATCCCTGAAACCCGGCCCCAAAAGGTACATCAGCCAGGGCATGGCCAGCTGAGCGACGATAACGAAGACCAGCATCGCCGTTGCCAGCACGGCCGCCACCTGGCGGGCAAATTCGCGCGCTTCCTCCGCGCCCTCTTTCTCCAGCTTTTCGCCATAGAGGGGGACAAAGGCGGAATTGAAAGCACCCTCGGCAAAAATGCGCCGGAACAGATTGGGGAATTGAAACGCCGTCAGGAACACGTCCATGGCCGCACCGGCGCCGATATAGGCGGCGAACATGATTTCCCGGATAAAGCCGAGAACCCGGCTGGCCATGGTGAAGAGACCGACGACGGCGGTCGAGCGCAACAGCCGCATCGCCTACCTCAACTCGCTCGCGGGCGCCCGGGCATACCCGCGCGCCGCAGCCTGTTCTTCCAGGACCGACTCGCTTTCCGACAGCACTTCCATGAGTTCCGCGCCAATTCCGGATTTCAGCTCTTCATCGACGATTTTCTCGCCTCTGTAGCTGACATAGAACACATCCGTTGCCCGTTCGCCATAACCGTCGATCCGGGCCGAATGGATCGACAGACCGCGCGCGGACAGAACCGCCGACAGATCGGAGAGCAGGCCCGGCCGGTCGCGGCCGGAGGCCTCGATCACGGTCGCACTATCCGACAATGTGTTGGAGAAGCGAACCTGCGGGATGACTTCAAAGGCCGCATCCCGGCGCGCCGTGGGCATGCGGTCCTGGCGGTCGACCGCAACCGTGCCGGCCGCAAGACAGTCGAGATAGCCCACCAGGGCATCGCGCAGATACGGGTCGCCGGCCCCGAACGGCTGCGCTGATGCGTCCTGGATGTAAAAAATATCAAAGACATGGCCCGAATGAGAGGTGTGGATCAAGGCGCCGACAATATCGGCACCGCGCTGGGCGAAACCAGCCGCGAGATCGGCGAACAAGCCATCGCGGTCCGGGGCCCAGATCATCACTTCAGAGGCCATGCGGCGCTTGTCGACCCGGATCGCGGCTGCCGTCGGGGCCTGGCGGCGGTAGACGCTGCGGGCAAAGGCTGCATGGCGGAAGCGGTCCTCTTCATTCGAGGTAATCCAGTAGGTCTCGTCGAATTGCCCGCCCCACCAGTCGGCAAACTCCGGATCCGTACGCCGGATCCGGCTGCACACCTGCTCCCGGGCCATTCCGGCGCGCTCGTGCAGCGCGGAACGGGCAAGTTCCATCTCGTCTCCGGAACCCTGCAGCACCGGGGCGACGGCCGCATAGAGATCGCGCATGAGCTGGCCTTTCCAGCCATTCCACACGCCCGGACCGACCGAACGGATATCGACAACGGTGAGCAGGGTCAGGAGCCGCAAACGCTCCACCGATCCGACCAGCCGGGCGAAATCCGCGATCGTGCGCGGATCCCCGATATCGCGGCGCTGGGCCGTGTCGCTCATCACCAGATGGTTCTCGATCAGCCAGGCGACGAGCTCGGTTTCGCTCTCATCCAGCCCCAGGCGGGCACAGGCCGAACGGGCCCGCACTCCACCCTCAATGCACTGATCTCCCGATCCTTTTCCCGTATCATGCAGCAATACGGCAAGGTGCAGGGCGCGCCGGTTCTGGATCTCGTGCGCGATACCGCTGGCTAGCGGATGATCATCGGTATGCAGGCCCTGTTCGATCTCGCGCAACAGCCCGATCGCCTGCAGCGTGTGCTCATCCACCGTGTAGCGGTGATACATGTTGAACTGGGTGCGCGCGACGATATCGCCGAACTCTGGAATATAGCGACCGAGCAGGCCCGCCTCGGTCATCAGGCGCAGGGTCGCCATCGGTGCGGGGCTATCGAGCAGGACGGCGAAAAAGGCGCGGGCAACGCGCGGATCACTGCGGTAACTGTCATCGATCAGCGACAGCGATCGACCGATCCGGGCCACCGCCTCGGGGTGCAGATCCATCTGGTGCGAGGCTGCAGCCTGGAAGAATTGCATCAGCCGCGCCGGGTCCTCGGCGATCTGGTCCGGGCTGGCAAAATCGAGCCGCCCGTCGCGCACGGCGAACTCCCCGGCATCCTTGGCCTCGCCGGGACGGGTATTGGGCATGAAGCGCGCCAGATTGCGCGGGGCCGGTTTGCGGGCATCGGATTCAAGCTTGGCACAAACCAGGCGGGTCAGCGCTCCGACATGCATCGCGGTCATGAAATAGCGGCGCATGAAACGCTCGACCGCACTTTCCGTCTCGCTGTCCTCAAACCCCATGCGCTTGGCGATTTCCGGCTGGATATCGAAGGTCAGCCGCTCTTCCTTGCCGCCGGATACGGCATGCAGGTGGAAGCGCACAGCCCAGAGAAAGTCATCTGCTGCAGCATAGCGCTCGACATCATCGACCGAGAGCAGGTGATTGCCGACCCAGCGCTCGAAAGCATCAGCGCCATAAAGGAATTGCGCCAGCCAGCGCATCAGTTGCAGATCCCGCAGCCCGCCCTTGCCGGATTTGATATTCGGCTCGACGGTATACCGCGAGCCACCGGTCTTGGTGATGCGCGCATCGCGCTCGCGCAGCTTGGCGTCAACAAAAGCCGCCTCGTCCTGCGCCACCAGATCGTCGCGGAAACGGCGGATCAGCTTGTCGGTCATCGCCGCATCGCCGGCCAGATGCCGCACGGATAGCAAGGCGGTGCGCTCGGAGGCGTCTTCACGCGCCAGTTCCAGCGTTTCGCGAACCGTCCGGCAGGCGCCGCCGCCGACATCGATCTTGAGATCCCACAGGGCGTAGAGCACGCGCTGCAGAAAGGCCTCGGTCGCCGCATCGGACTTGCGCGGCTTGATCAGCATCAAATCGACATCGGAATAAGGCGCCAGCTCGCCAGCGCCGAAACCGCCCTGGGCACACAGGCTCACCCCGCGGGCGCCCTTGGGGTCATCACCGGCGAGACTGTCGAACAGGGCCGTCAGGCAGACACTGACCCCATCCGCGAGCGACTGGGCCGCCGCTGCGCCACCGCCGTCAGCGGACAAGAACCCGAAGGCCCGCTCGTAAAACCCGTCCAGCGCTGTACGGATAATCGCCAGGCCGGCCTTCCGCGCTGAGACGGATTCCCAGCCGTCTCGCGTCACTGCGGCGGCCAGGCGGGCGCGCAGCTTCAGCGATTCCAGTGATGCGGGCAGGGCAGCATGGGTCATGAGCGCACTCTAGGAGCCGTCCGCGCGCGCGTCACGTCTCAGCCGCGAGTGATTTGAGCTGATACAGCAGATCCAGCGCCTCGCGCGGCGACAACGCGTCCGGGTCGATACTGTCCAGCCGCATCTCCACCTTGGACGGCGCCTGCTCGATCTCCGGTTCAACAGCGGCAAACAGGGGCAGATCAGCCAAGGCTGCGGCCGGCGCACCCTCCGCTTCGAGCCGGTCCAGAATGGTCTGGGCCCGCTTGATCGCGACCTTCGGCAAGCCGGCACGACGGGCCACCTCGATCCCGTAGGACCGGTCGGCAGCACCCGGCCCGACCTCGTGCAGGAAAACCAGTTCACCCTGCCATTCGCGGGCCTTGAGCGAGCAATTCCCGGCCGCTTCCAGCTCTTCGGCCAAACGCGTCAGCTCGTGGTAATGGGTGGCAAACAGAGCCCGGCAGCCATTGACGCCATGCAGGTGTTCCGCGGCAGCCCAGGCGATCGACAGACCATCAAATGTCGCCGTTCCCCGCCCGATCTCGTCCAGGATGACGAAACTGCGGCCGGTGGCCTGGTTGAGGATGGCCGCGGTTTCAATCATCTCGGCCATGAATGTCGACCGGCCCCGGGCCAGGTCATCGGCGGCACCGACACGGGAATAGAGCCGGTCGGCAATACCGATGCGAGCCTTGCGTGCCGGGACATAACAGCCGGCCTGGGCCAGCATAAGGATCAGCGCGTTCTGGCGCAGATAGGTGGACTTACCGGCCATGTTCGGCCCGGTCACCAGCATCAGGCGCGGACCGCACCCGCCATCACCGTCCAGCGCGCAGTTATTGGGCGTGAAACGCCCGTCACCATCACGTTCCAGGGCCCGTTCGACCACCGGATGACGCCCGCCCTCAACCTCAAAAGCGGTGCCGCTTTCCATCACTGGGCGGCACGCATCGGCGACAACCGCCCATTCTGCCAGGGCGGCCGATACGTCCAGCTCTGCCATCGCCCGGGCCGAACGGCGTATCATTTCAGCGGCCTCCTCCACCCGTCCCCGCAAGGCTTCGAAGACTTCCAGCTCCATCGCCAGCGTCCGCTCCCCGGCACTGGCAATCTTGGCTTCAAGCTCGGCCAGCTCGGTGGTGGTAAAGCGCACCGCATTGGCCATGGTCTGACGGTGGATGAAATCCTCACGCGTCATCAGCGCATCGGCATTCTTCGCCGTCACCTCAACGAAATAGCCGAGCACATTATTGTGCTTCACTTTCAGCGAGGACACACCGACACGCTCGGCATAGGTCTGCTGCAATCCGGCGACGATGCGTCGGCTCTCATCGCGCAGGACGCGGATTTCATCGAGCTCGGGACGCCAGCCCTCGGCAACGAAACCGCCATCGCGCGCCATCAGCGGCGGCTCATCCCGGATCGCCCGTTCAAGATCACTCACCAGGGCCGCCAGATCCGGCTTGTCGGCAAGACGCAGGGCGTCACACTGGGTGCCAATATCCTGCGGCGCCTGGATGAGCGCGTCTTCGGCAATCCGGCCAGCGAGAATGTCTCCCTCGCCCAAAGCGCCCGCCAGCGCCTTGAGATCGCGCGGCCCGCCTCGACCCAGGAGCAGGCGCGACAAGGCGCGCTCGCTATCACCTGCTGATTTCAAGCGGTCGCGGATATCCCGGCGCAGACCCTCCTGATCTTCAAAAAAGGAAATGGAATCAAGGCGCCGCTCAATCCTGTCAGGGTCTGTCAGGGGGCGAGCCAACCGTTCGGCCAGGCATCGCGCGCCCGGAGCCGTGACAGTCTCGTCGATCGCATCCAGCAAGGACCCGGCACGCGATCCGGACAGGGTGCGGTCAATTTCCAGGCTGGCGCGGGTTGCCGGGTCCACCGCCAGAACACTGCCGGATACCGCCTGGCGCGGGGCAGCGAGTTTCGCCGGTGCGCCCGCCTGGGCCAGGCTAAGATAATCGAGCAGGGCACCAAGAGCCGCCAGTTCTGCCTTGGAGAATTGCCCGAAGGCTTCCAGCTCCTGGACCCCGAATTGCGCCTTCAACTGCCGCTCGGCCGAGGCGCTGTCATACTTGGCCCGCGGCAGCGGCGTCAGCGTTGCGCGCGGGGCGATGGTCTGGGCTTCAATATAGCCGCTTTCCTCGATCAGCAGCTCGGCCGGCGCCATGGCCGCGATCTCCGCGGCGATATTCATCGGCGCCAGTGCAGTGACGGCGAACTCGCCGGTCGACACATCGGCCCAGGCCAGCGCCGCCTCGCCCGTGCCGGTCCGGGCCAGGGCCGCGATGCGATTGGACTGGCGCGGATCCAGCAGCGCGTCCTCGGTCAGCGTGCCCGGTGTCACCACGCGCACCACATCACGGCGCACGACCGCTTTCGCGCCACGCGCCTTGGCCGCCTTGGGGTCTTCCATCTGCTCGCCGACCGCGACCTTGAAGCCGGCCTTGATCAAGCGGGCCAGATAGGCCTCCGCCGTGGCTGCCGGGACCCCGCACATCGGGATCGGCTCACCCTGATGCTCGCCCCGCTTGGTCAGCGCGATATCGAGCGCGGCGGCAGCACGCACGGCATCATCGAAGAAGAGCTCATAGAAATCGCCCATACGATAGAACAGCAAGGCATCCCCCGGCGCCTGCGCCCGCAGGTCGAGGAATTGCTGCATCATCGGTGTAGCGCCGTCCGGACTTGGGAATTTGCGGTCGGCGGGGACGGGAATATGGGTCTGGGCATTCATCGGCGCGAACGGTGGCGAGGTTTCACCTTGCGCGCAAGGGGGCGAAGCGGCTAGAGCCGTTCTCAACAGGGGAAAATCCCACCAAGACGAGGATATCGGAATGAGCGACAGAACCAGCCCGGTCGAAGACGAAGAAGCTCTCGCCTTTCACCGCGAGCCCGTCCCCGGAAAGCTGGGTCTGCAGCCGACCAAACCGATGGCCACCCAGCGCGACCTGTCGCTTGCCTACAGCCCCGGCGTTGCCGTCCCGGTCAAGGCGATCGCCGAAGATCCGGAAAGCGTCTACGACTACACCTCCAAGGGCAATATGGTCGCCGTGATCTCCAACGGCACGGCCATTCTCGGCCTCGGCAATCTCGGCGCCATGGCGTCCAAGCCGGTGATGGAGGGCAAGGCTGTCCTGTTCAAGCGCTTCGCCGACATGGACGCTATCGATATCGAGGTTGAAGAAGAAGACGCCGACGCCTTCATCGAATGCGTCAAGCGCTTCGGCAACACCTTTGGCGGCATCAATCTGGAAGACATCAAGGCGCCGGAAAGCTTCATTATCGAGCAGCGCCTGCGCGAGGAGCTGGATATCCCCGTCTTCCACGATGATCAGCACGGCACGGCGATTATTTCCGCTGCCGGCATCATCAATGCCTGCCAGCTCACCAACCGGCGCATGGAAGACCTCAAAGTCGTCGTCAATGGCGCCGGTGCGGCCGGGATCGCCGTTCTCGAACTGCTCAAGGCGATGGGTGTCGCCGCGGAAAATGCCATCCTCTGCGACAGCAAGGGCGTGATCCATACCGAGCGTGACAATCTCAACCAGTGGAAAACCGCGCATGCGGTGAAGACCGACAAGCGCTCCCTCGCCGACGCGCTGGATGGCGCAGACTGTTTCCTCGGCCTGTCCGTTGCCGGCGCGCTGACGCCGGACATGGTCGCGTCCATGGCTGACGAGCCGATCATTTTCGCCATGGCCAATCCGGATCCGGAAATCCTGCCGGAAGATGCGCGGGCGGTCCGATCCGACGCCATTATCGCCACGGGCCGGTCCGATTATCCCAACCAGGTCAATAACGTCCTCGGCTTCCCTTATATCTTCCGCGGCGCACTCGATGTCCGCGCCCGCACCATCAACGAGGAAATGAAAATCGCCGCGGCCCAGGCGCTGGCGGCGCTGGCCAAGGAAGATGTGCCGGATGAAGTCGCCGCCGCCTATCACGGCGCGCGTCCGAGTTTCGGCAAGGACTACATCATTCCCTCGCCCTTTGATCCGCGTCTGATCTCCTATGTGCCGCCCTATGTGGCCCAGGCCGCGATGGATACCGGTGTCGCCCGCAAGCCGATCCCGGACATGTCCGCCTATCGCGCTTCACTGGCCCGCCGTCTCGACCCGACCGCCGCGCTGCTGCAACGCATCCAGGGCGCGGTCATGGGCCATGGCCGCCGTATCGTCTTTGCCGAGGGTGAGGAGCCGGCCGTGATCCGCGCCGCCTATGCCTTCCAGAACCAGGAGCTGGGCAAGGCCATCCTGGTCGGCCGCGAGGAGATTACCCGCGCCAATATGCGTCTCGTTGGAGTGCCGGAAGATGCCGTCGAGGTCGTCAATGCGCGCCTGTCCGATCGCAATGCGGACTACGCCGACTTCCTCTATGAGCGCATTCAGCGCAAGGGCTATCTGCGCCGCGACGTCCAGCGCATGGTCAATAATGACCGCAACATCTTCTCCGCCTGCATGGTCAAGCTCGGCGATGCCGACGGCATGGTGACAGGTACGACCCGCGCCTATGACGCCGCCCTGCGCGATATCCAGCTCGTGCTCGACCCGGAAGAGGGCCAGCGCGTCATGGGCATGTCGATCACGCTGACCAAGGAGCGCACGCTCTTTATCGCCGACACCAATGTCACCGAATTCCCCGATAGCGAGGCCCTGGCCGATATCGCCGAGGAAGCCGCCTATGCCGCCAAGGGCTTCGGCTTCACGCCGCGCGTCGCCTTCCTGTCCTATTCGACCTTCGGCAATCCGGCCGGCGCCCGCTCGGAAAAACTGCAACAGGCCGTGCGTATTCTCGACGAGCGCAAGGTCGAGTTCGAATACGAGGGCGAAATGAATGTCGATGTGGCGCTCGATCCGCTGCACCGCATGCTCTACCCGTTCTCGCGCCTGAAGGGCCCGGCCAATGTTCTGGTCATGCCGGCCATTCACTCCGCCTCCATCGCCACCAAACTGCTGCGTGCAGGTGGCGGAGCCACGGTGATCGGGCCGATGCTGCTGGGCTTTGAAAAACCGGTCCAGATCGCGCGCCTGGGTGCATCCGTCAGCGAGATCACCACGCTGGCCGCCCTCGCCGCCTACGATCCGGAAAAGCACGAAGTGGAAGTGGCGGGCTAAGGCCCGCCGCGCCTATTCGGCGGGTTTGGGGTCGGACCGGGCCGCCTCCGCTCGCATGTGTGCTCGAGCCGTCCAGATAATGATAAAGATTGCGGGTATGCCGAGAGCGGCCGTGCCGGCGAAGAACGCCGCATAGCCGGGCATTTCGCCCAATGCGGGTTGCAGGCCGTTCTCCACGATTGTGCCTGAGAACCCCTTCAGGAACTTGCCCAACACAGAATAGAATGACGAGAGCAGGGCATATTGCGTCGCCGCATAGCCGAAACTGGTAAGGCTCGACATCCAGGCCACAAGCACCGTTCCTCCAAAGCCCTCCGAGAAATTCTCAACAAAAAGCGCGGCCGCGAAGACTTCGTTGGCGGGCCCGGCAAACGCCATAACAGCCAACCCCACATTCGATGCTGGTACGAGAAAGGCACCTAGGATCAGGGCCTTCGTAAAACCGAGGCGTACCGCGGCGAGCCCGCCGCCGGCGATACCAATGAACGTCGCCACAAGGCCAACGCTGGCCCGCATACTCCCGATGGCCTCCCGCGACAAACCCAGGTCGCCATAAAACGGATTGACCATCGGCCCCATAATAAAGTCTGGCAAACGATAGAGGCTGACTGCGAATAGCAGCAAGATGCCTAACCGACCGTGCGCTTTGAAAAAGGCGATGAACGGACCGAGGACGGCATCGATCGCTCCAGAAATGGTCCAAGGCGCCTTTTCTTCGCGAGGCGCATTTGAACCAACAGCGGCCTTGGACGCTTGCGGCTCGGTCGTCAGCAATGCTGCAAACACACCAATCAGCATGAGCGCGGCCATCAGTAAGAACGAGCCAGACCAGTCGATGACTGCGGCAATATTGAAAATGAGCGCGTTGGTGATGAGCAGGGATATCCGATAGCCCAGTTGGTAGGCCGCAGACATCAACCCAAGTTCTTCATCGCTTTCCGCCACTTCAATCCGCCAAGCGTCAATCGCGATATCCTGTGTCGCTGACGAAAAGGCCACTACGAGCGCAAACACACCGAACAGGACCAATCCGCCCTGCGGGCCAACGAACACCATTGCGCCCAGACCAAAGATGACACCGCTCTGAGCGAGTAGAATCCAGCTTCGGCGTTTGCCAAGCCGGCCGATTACCGGCAGGCGCACGCTGTCCAGAACCGGCGCCCATAGGTATTTGAAGGAATATGCGAGCCCCACCCACGACAAGAAACCAATGGCCGCAAGCGAAGTCCCCTCATCGCGCAACCAGGCGCCTAGAGTGTTACCGGTTAGAAGGAATGGAAGGCCTGCTGCAAACCCCAATGCCAGCATCGCCAGAATGCGCGGCTCTTTGAGTGAAGCCAGAACGTCTTTCCAAGAATACTGAGGTGCTTCGGCGCGTTCGCCGGATGCTTCTCCGCCCATGATGGATTTCCTCCCTCGGCCCCCCGGCAAGTCAGCCCAAACTGGACCGTTTTTTCTGACCGCACAAGCGGTTGAGCGTGGTCGCGAGGATTAAAGGCTCGACAGGTTTGGTCAGGAAATCATCCATCCCGGCCTCAAGACAGATCTGGCGGTCTTCTTCGCTTGAATTGGCGGTCAGAGCGATCAACGGGACCTCGCAGCCCTGCAGACGCAGCATGCGGGCAAGATCCGGTCCGTCCATGCCCGGCATGCGCTGATCGAGCAGGGCGGCATCGACCGGACCATCCTCGAACGCCTTCAGGGCCGCGACCCCGGTATCGGCAGCGCGCACGACCGCGCCGAGCTTTTCCAGGGTGCGCCGGGCGATGAGCGCATTGACCGGGTCGTCCTCGGCGACCAGCACGGTGAGGCCATCCAGTCGCGGCGGTTCGTCCGGGCCGGTTGCGGATTCATCGCTCTCGCCCTGGGCCTGGGGATGACCGCAAACCTGCGCGATCAGGGTCGAGCGGCGTACCGGCTTGACCAGCCAGCCATCGACGCCCTGGGGACGGTTTTCCAGGAAGGCATCCTTCTCGCGCGGCTCCAGCAGGACCCAGCAATGCGCGGGGCTGGCGGTCGCAGCGAGATCGGCCCAGGCGCTGTCGAGAAGCAATTCCCGGCCCGAAGCCGCCGCGATCCGGTCCGGATTGTCGATCGCCACGACATCGCCGCCGAGGGCTGAAATCTGGTCGGCGAGAGCGCGGCGCAAGACCGGGTTGGGCGCGGCCACAGCCATCTCCCGTCCCGCCAGAGGCTGTTCGCTCCAGCTGCTTTCCACCGGCAGATCGAACAGGACCCAGAAGCGCGCGCCCTCGCCCAACCGGCTTTCCACGCCCATGGAGGACGTCATCGCCTCGACCAGGCGCCGGACCATGGCCAGGCCGAGCCCGGCGCCGGCCTCCTTGCCGTCACGTTCGGCGGCGCCGCGCTCGAAATGCTCGAACAGGCTGGCCTGGTCGGCTTCGGAAATGCCCGGCCCGGTATCGCACACGGCAAGGGACAGCCGGGCGCGGCCATCAGCGTCCGGCGTATTGCCGATTTCCACGCGAATACCGCCGCTATCGGTGAATTTCACCGCATTGCCGATAAGATTGAACAGGATCTGTTTCAGGCGGGCCTTGTCGCCGGTCACACGCTGCGGCGCCCCGGCAGTGTGCACAACGCTGAGCTCCAGCCCCTTGTCTTGGGCGCGGGTGGCCAGGGGTTCGACGGTTTCCGCCAGAAGCGCAGCCAGATCGACGCTTTCCGGGCGCAGATTGAGCTTGCCGGCCTCGAGCCGCGAGAGATCGAGAATATCGTCAATCATAGCCAGGGCGTGCTCGGCCGAAGCAGCCAGCGAGCGGACATAATCGGCCTGGTCGGGACGCAAGGGCGTCGCCTTGAGCAGGCGGGCCACGCCCATCGCACCCGCCAGGGGCGTGCGCAGCTCATGGGTCACAGCGGCAAAGAACAGAGATTTGGCGCGTTGCGACGCCTCAAGGCTATCATGGCTTTCGCGCCGGGAGGTAATGTCTCGCCCAACAGCAATGACACCCCGGCTATCGGGCAATAGGCGCTCGTCCCACTCAATCCAGAGCGCCCCCTTCTGGGTGCGCATGAGCATTTCATAGCGCCTCGATCCGTCCGTTCCCGCCGGTGGCGCAACCGAGAACCAGCGCCCAACCCAGTCGCGCAATGATCCGCCAAAGGCATCGATAAAGGCCTGGTTGACGTGCGCGACACGGCCCGTGGGACCCCGAATAAGCATCAGCTCACCGGCCGCATCCAGGGCGGTCAGGAGAAATGAGGCCAGCGTATCTTCGCCGCGCACGGGTGCGGGCGGTAAGGGCTGGCCGGACATATCCGGCGGACGACGCGTCATATCGTATTCCCGGTTACGCTGAGCCGGTTAACGATCCGTCGTCAAAAGAGAAATTAAATAACCACCGGGCCATCACACCGGCTCGCCCGCGCTCGCCCGGGCCAGTCCGCGGCGACAGGCCAGGGCTTCGGCGATATGCACCCGCCGAACCGCCTCGCTCCCGTCCAGATCGGCGATCGTCCGGGCCACCCGCAGCACACGATGATAGCTGCGCGCCGTCAGGCCTTGCTGGGTCGCGGCGGTATTGAGCAGGACGTCACCGGCCCGGTCCGGCGTCGCCACATGCTCCAGCCGGTCAGCCGGCAAATGCGCATTCAGCGCCCCGCGCTCGGCCTGGGCGTCGCGGCCTCGGGCCACACGCAAAGCCGCCTCGGCGCTTCCCTCGACCGGGGCCGGCAAAGCCAGGTCCGCCGGCGTAACGGCGGGCACAGCGATTTGCAGATCAATGCGGTCAAGCATCGGGCCGGAGATACGGGCCTGGTAGTCAATGGCACAGCGCGGACCGCGACGGCAGGAGACGCCGTCCAGCCCGCCATGACCGCAGCGGCAGGGATTCATCGCCGCAACCAGTTGGAAGCGGGCCGGGTAGGACACATGTGCATTGGCCCGCGCCACGGTGATTGACCCTGTCTCCATCGGCTGGCGCAGACTGTCGAGCACCTGGGGATGAAATTCCGGGAGTTCATCGAGGAAAAGGACGCCGCGATGGGCCAGGGAGGCCTCACCGGGCCGGGCCCGCATCCCACCGCCCACCATGGCGGCCATCGACGCGGAATGGTGCGGCGCCCGAAACGGACGATGCCGGGTCAGGGCACCACGCTCGAGCAAGCCGGCTACGGAATGGATCATGGAGACGTCGAGCAATTCATCGGCGGACAGCGGTGGCAATAGACCGGGCAGACGCTCGGCCAGCATGGATTTGCCTGAGCCGGGCGGGCCAATCATGAGCAGGTTATGGCCGCCCGTCGCCGCGATCTCCAGCGCCCGCTTGGCGGTTTCCTGCCCCTTGACCTGTTTCAGATCGGTCTTCGAGGGCGCATCGGTCAATTCACCCGGAACCGGGCGCGCAAGAACCTGGCTGCCCTTGAAATGATTGATCAGCTGGATCAGCGAACCAGGCGCCAGAATGGCCAGTTCACCGCCGGCCCAGGCCGCCTCCGATCCACACGCTTGCGGACAAATCAGGCCGAGCCCGGCTGCATGTGCCGCCATGGCGGCCGGGAGCGCACCCGGCACGGGCCGGATCATGGCATCGGCACCAAGCTCGCCGAAAGCGAGATAGTCCGAGCCCGCCTCGCGTGGCAGAATGTTCAACTCGACCAGAATGGCCAAGGCGATCGGCAGGTCAAAATGCGACCCTTCCTTCGGGCGGTCTGCCGGCGCCAGGTTCACGATCAACCGCTTTGACGGCATGGACAGCCCCAGCGCCGCAAAGGCAGCGCGGACACGCTCTCGGCTTTCCGCTACGGCCTTGTCGCCCAGACCGACGATGGAGAAGACCGGTTGCGCCCCAGCTGCCAGCTGGACCTGCACATCGACATGTTTGGCTTCGGAGCCTTCGAAAGCGACTGCAGCTGTCCGTGACGCCATCAACTCACCCCTCTGCTCTTTCGCGAACAAGACGGCCGATCAAGGGTTATCGCCTTGAAAGACCGGAATCAGATTCCGCTATGCATGCGCTAAATCTCTGTCGTTATTGGCTTTTCCACACCATTAAAACAGACCAAGTACATAACAGGAACAAAATTGGCACAGATGACAATACACGTCAAGGGTGCACGAATTGCTACCTACATCTTGCTCTGAACGGCATCCCAGAAACGGGCACAGGTATCGACGCCGGAGAAACGCTTGAGTTCCTGCACGCCCGTCGGGGAGGTGACATTGATTTCGGTCAGCATGCCGCCGATTACATCAATACCGACCAGCATCAGCCCGCGCTCTTTCAGCATCGGCCCGATCGCCTTGCAAATACGCAGGTCGGCCGCATCAAGCTCTGAGGCTTCCGCCACCCCGCCAACATGCATGTTGGACCGGGTCTCGCCCTTTTGCGGGACGCGGTTGATGGCGCCGACCGGCTCACCATCGATCAACAGGACGCGTTTGTCGCCTGCCGTCACCGCCGGCAGGAAGGCCTGCACCACAACCGGTTCACGCGACTGGGCAAAGAACATTTCAAGCAGGGAATTGAGGTTGCTGTCGCCCGGCTTGAGCCGGAATACACCTGCGCCGCCATTGCCGTAGAGCGGCTTGACGATGATGTCCTCATACTGGGCGCGGAACGCCTTGATGCGCTCGACATCGCGGCTGATCAGGGTTGGCGGAACCAGTTCGGGGAAGTCCAGCGGGATGATTTTCTCCGGGCTCGAGCGCACCCAGGCCGGGTCGTTGAGGACCAGGGTCTTGCCGGCAAGGCCTTCGAGAATGTGGGCCGCAGTGATATAGGCCATATCAAACGGCGGGTCCTGCCGCATCAGGACCACATCGATATCCGCGGCAAGGTCGAGATCAATCTCCTCACCGAGGTCGGCATGCTCGCCCTGGACGTGCTTGACGGTCACGGGCCGGGCCCGGGCCATGATACGCCCCTCCAGCCAGGCCAGCTGGTCGGGATGATAGACAAAGAGCTCGAAGCCGCGAGCCTGGGCTTCCTCCATCAGCGCAAAAGTGGTGTCCGCGTCGACATCGACGGTTTCGATCGGGTCCATCTGGACCGCTATACGCAGGCTCATCGTGTCGTCTCCGGGCCGCCAAGAAGTTGCGGGCCGGAGTTAGTGTCGTCGCCGGGCAGTTCAAGAGCGGGAACCGGCTCACCACCACAGGCCGCGGCCCGGCGTTCGCCGCGGGCCGGCAGCGTGCTGGGCACCCCGGCCACGCGCACCAGGCTGACGACCTCGGTCACACCTTCAACCAGCGAGGCATGCGCTGTTGCCCGCTCCAGCTCTCCACGCGAGCGCGCCAGGCCAAGCAGGAAGACGCGACCATTGAAAGTCTCGACGTTGAAATTGACGCTACGGATCGACCGGTCCGTGAGCAGGTGCGCCCGGATACGCTGGGAAATCAGCAGATCGCGCGTGCCATCTCCAAACCCGGCATCATCACCGATCACAATCTCGTTGGTCACCGAGCGCACCGCGACCGACGACCATGCCAGGCACTCGGCCATGCGGCTATCGTCCTCGCGCGGCGCATGACCGGTCAGGAGTGCAACGCCCTCGGCCACTTCCACATCGACGCCATCGAGGGCGAAACCCTCAGCCCGCAGCATCGCCGACTTGATCGACCAGGAGGCGTTATTGTCATCCAGCTCGCGGCCGATTGAACGTTCTTCCTGGACAGTCGAACAGGCGCTCAGGGTCAGCGCGAGCAGCCCGGCGGCAAGGGAGGCGGAAAAGCGTTGAGGCATGGCGGTGCGAGCTCCGTACGTCAGCGAATCAGAACGCTACACCACCCGCCGCGCGCTGACACCTGAGGATAATGTCAGACTGTTAGAGCAGGTCGCGGACGCGATCATCCGGGAACCAGGCCGCCCGCTCATGCACAGGCAGCCGCCAGGGCATGACCAGGAACAGATCGTAACGCATGTGCAGATCGCCAAAACGCTGATGCCGGGCCCGCCATAAAGAGGCTGCGCGCTCGATGCGCAAGCGCTGCCGGTAGGTCAGTGCGGCCCGGGCGCGCTCAAGATCGGGCCGGGCCTTGACCTCGATGAAGGCCAGATACTCACCGCGCCGGGCGACCAGATCGATCTCTCCGGCCGCCGTGACCGCTCGGCGATCGAGCAAACTATATCCCTTGGCGATCAGCCAGACCTGCGCCAGACGCTCCGCCCAGCGGCCGAATGCTTCAGCTGACCGCCGCGCGCGGCTCACCCCGACGCATCCTTGAGCGCCAGAGCCCGGGCATAGATGTCACGCTTGGGCCGACCCGCCTTGCTGGCGATGTCAGCAGCTGCGTCCTTTACCCGCTGCGTTTGCAGTGCCTCCTGCAGTGCCGCATCGATACGCGCCTCGTCCCAGATATCCGGGGCTGCAGGTGCAATGACGATGACAACCTCGCCTTTCGGCGCACCGGCATCTTCATAATGGGCTGCGAGCGCGTCCAGACCGCCGCGCCGGGCTTCTTCATGCAGCTTGGTGAGTTCGCGGCAGACCGCTGCCGGCCGGTCACCAAACACCTTCGCCATGCTGGTCAGCGCAGCGGGCAAACGCGAGGCTCCCTCGTAAAACACCAAACTGCCCGGCACCGCGGAGAAACGCGCCAGCCAGGCTTCGCGCGCCGCTGTCTTGGACGGCGGAAATCCGGCGAAGGTGAAACAATCGGTGGGCAGGCCGGCAATACACAAGGCGGCCAGGGCAGCGGAGGCGCCCGGAATGGCGATCACTTCATGGCCGGCCTCGATCACCTCGCGCACCAGCTTGTAACCCGGATCGGAGACCAGGGGCGTGCCGGCATCGGAAACCAGTGCCACCACCTCGCCAGCCGCCAGCGCCTCCAGCACGGCGGGCCGGACCCGCTCACCATTATGGTCGTGATAGGGCTGCAAGGCCGCGGAGACACCGTGCGCGTCCAGCAGGCGCTTGGTGACACGTGTATCTTCTGCCAGCACCCGGTCCGCCGCCGCCAGCACATCAAGGGCGCGCAAAGTGATGTCGCGCAGATTGCCGATCGGTGTGGCGACCAGATAAAGGCCCGGGCTGAGCGCTTGTACCTTGGGCCCAGTCCGGCTAGCTTCGGGCGGGAATTCTCGGGATGATCCGGTCATGAAATCTGATGTAGCACCGCGTTCGCGTTCTCGCACGCAAAGCCTTCTGCATATGCTTCGCCCGCTCGCTTTGGCCGCCTCTGCGGGCCTGTTGGTGAGCGCCTGCGCGACGACAACGCCTGCCCCGGCTCCGGCCCCGGCGCCCGAGCCCGTCATCACCCCGCCGGTAGTCGAGCCCGAACCGGAACCGGTTGCTGTGATTGAAGAGGCCTCGGGCCTGATCCCGCCGCATATGCAAGATCGCGATCTTGCACGCATCGCCGTTCTATTGCCCTTCTCGGCTGAGAATTCCGGTGCCCGCGCGGAAGCCCTGCGCCTTCTGCGGGCAGCCGAGCTGGCCCTGTTCGAGCGCGCCGGCGGTAATCTCGTCCTGATCCCGAAAGACACGGGCGGCACCGCCGATGGCGCCCGCCAGGCCGCGCTCGCAGCCGTTGAGGACGGTGCCGATTTGATCATCGGCCCGCTGTTTGCGCCGGCCGTCGCTGCAGCCGGCGACGTGGCGCGCCGCGCCGATATCCCGGTGATTGCCTTTTCGACCGACACGGCGACCGCCGGTGATGGCGTTTATCTGCTCAGCTTCCCGCCGGAGATCGAGGTCCAGCGCATCGTCGAATACGCCGCCCGTCAGGGCGTTTGGAAATATGCCTATCTCGGCTCGCAAAACCGCTATGGCATGGCGGTCTACAACGCCCTGCAGGACACAGCCTCTGTGACCGCGGGCGAGGTGACGGCCGAAGCTTTCTATACCGGCGATGTGGAAGCCATGTCGCGCGCCTCGGCCCGTCTGGCTGAAGGTGCCTTCCCGGAACTGACCCCGGATCAGGCGCGCGAACTGCGGCGCCGCGAGTGGATCCCCGACCCGGAAGCCGCTTTCCAGGCCGTTCTGCTGCCGGAAGGCGGTACCCGCCTGCGCGCCCTCGGCCCGCTTTTGATCTCGCAACGGGTTGACCCGCTGGTCGTGCGCTTCCTGGGCACCGGTCTGTGGAATGATGAAGATCTGCTGCGCGAACCAGCGCTGCATGGCGGCTGGTTCGCCGGACCGGATCTGCAGATGCGCGAACGCTTCGACACCTCCTATGAGGAGGCCTTCGGCAGTGAGCCCTCGCGCATTGCCAGCCTCGCTTATGACGCGATGGCACTGGCGGCCCATATGGATGGCGGCGAGCTCGGCTTCAGCCGCGAGGCGATTGAAGAAGAGCAGGGCTTCCTGGGTGCCGACGGCCTGTTCCGCTTCAATAGCGACGGTCTGATCGAACGCGGTCTGGCAATCTATGAAGTGCGCTCGCGCGGCTTCCGCCAGATCGAGCCGGCGCCGCTCGATTTCACGACGCCTCTGTTCGACCCCGAACAGGTCCGCATCATGGCCATGGCCGCGGCTGAAGAGCGCGTGCAGCGTTTCGGCAATGACGCGGAAAACCCGCTGCCGGATTATCTGCCGCTGCCGCCCGGCTGGGGCCAGCCGGAAGAGCCGGTCACGCAGATCGAGATCGGAACCGGTGTCGCCATGACCGACATGCCGGTTACCGGCCCGGCGGATGAAGGCGAACTGATCGATCCTGAAGCCACCGGCCTGGGTGTGATCGGTTTCGATTACAGCCTGTTCCGGCGGGAAATGCCGGATGATTATCCGCGCCCCGGCGATGTGGATTGCAGCGAACTGGAAGAGGGCGAGGAAATTCCCGAGGAATGCCTGGCCGAGCTCGACGGGCAAATCCGTCCGGACGGGCTCTAGGGTACCAGCGCCATCGACACCGCATCACCGAGCAGCTGACCCTCCCGGGTCAGCTGGATACGGTCACCCTGTCGCTGCAGCAGGCCCGCCGCGATCATGCGCTCGGCCTCACCTTCATCAATGCCCAGTCCGGTCGCCCTCTGCAGACGCGTCAGATCAAGCCCTTCGGCGAGCCGTATGCCCATCAGGATCCGCTCGGCGCGCTCATCCTCAGCCGACAAGGCCTCGAGCTCGGCGACGCCCCAGCGGCCGGATTTGACCTGCTGCACATACTCCCCCGGCCGGCGCGCCGCCTCGGTACCGATGCGGCCGCCCGTGCTGTGCCGCCCCAAACGGCCATGCGCCCCCGGTCCGACCCCGATCCAGTCCGCCCCTTCCCAGTAGAGACGGTTATGACGCGACTGTGCCGCCGGTGAGCGCGCATGATTGGAAATCTCATAGCGCTCGAACCCGGCGCGGGAGGCGATCTCATCGGCAAGCTCGTAGAAAGCCGCGGCATCATCGGCTTCCAGCGCCAGCTTCTCACCGCGCTCGGCGCGCTTTCCGAACGCTGTGCCCTGCTCGATGGTCAGCTGGTAGGGCGATAAATGGCCGACACCGGTCGCCAGGGCCGTGTCCAGTTCCTGCCGCCACATTTCCAGCGTCTGGCCGTCCCAGGCGTAAATCAGGTCGAGCGACACCTCGGGGACCGAATGCAGTGCCATATCGACCGCAGATCGCGCCGTATCAGCACCGTGATCACGCCCCAGGCGCTCAAGAACCCCACCCTGAAAGCTCTGAACGCCAACAGAAAGACGGTTGATTCCGGCCCCGGCGAAGGCCTTGAAACCGGCCCGGTCGTTCGGATTGGCCTCAAGACCGCGCTCGGCGTCCGCGGTAAAACCCCAAAGCTGGTCGGCCGCCTCAATCACCTCGCCAATCGCTTCCGGCGTCATCAGCGACGGCGTGCCGCCACCGAAATGCAGGCTCGTCAGCGCCCGCGCACCCGTGCGTTCACGCCAATGCGCCATGTCGTCAAGAATAGCCGCCCGCAGGACATCCTCCGCACCCTTGGGCCGGTAGACATTGAAATCGCAATAGGGACAGATCCGCGCGCAATAGGGCCAGTGGATATAAAGGCCGAGCGCTGTGTCCTCGCTCATGCCTCGAACTCGGCAGCTGTCATCGCTGCAAGTGCCCGGGCCCGGTGGCTCATCGAGCGCTTTTCCGCGGACGTCATCTGCGCGAAGGTCCGCGTCTCGCCTTCCGGCTGAAACACCGGGTCATAGCCGAAACCGTCCGTCCCGCGCGGTGGCCAGGCGATTTCCCCGACCACCTCGCCGCGATAGGTCCGCACCGGCTCCCCGGGACGGGCAACGGCGATCACGCAGACAAAACGGGCAGTCCGGGCCTTGTCACCGAGCGCCTCATGTACGCGCGTCATCGCCGCCGCGAAATCCTTGTCCGGGCCCGCCCAGCGCGCCGAGTAAATCCCGGGATCGCCGCCCAGAGCGTCAACCGAAAGCCCGCTATCATCAGCGACGCAGACCAGTCCCGTCGCCTGGCAGGCAGCCTGCGCCTTGAGCGCGGCATTGCCCTCGAATGTGGTTTCGGTCTCCTCCGGCTCGGGCAGATCGAGCTCCCCCGCGCTCTTCAAATCGATCGCTCGCGATAAGAGAATTTCTCTCAACTCTTTGATTTTGCCTTGGTTGTGGCTTGCCAACACCCAAGTCTGTCGATCCGATGACGCCATGATTACCCCAACCTTCATATCGCCTTTCGAAAAATTCATATCGAAAAACGATATTTTTTGCTTGCAAGTCGCCCGGACCTCGTTTATCGATAAACAACAAGGACGGGAGACATCGTCCTGAGACTACGAATGACAACGGTAATTGGTCAGATGCAAGTGAAAGGAAACAGAGAGATGGTCAGGCCCGAAAAATCCAGTACGCGTTCGTTCGC
>NZ_JASBRQ010000024.1 GCF_030149425.1 Maricaulis sp.
GCTGGGAGGCGTCGGAGAGCTTGATCTTGACGAACCAGCCTTCGCCGGACGGGTCTTCATTGACCTTGGCCGGCTCGCCTTCGAGATCGTCATTGATCGCGGTGATCTCGCCATCGACCGGGGCATAGACCTCGGAAGCGGCTTTCACGGATTCCACGACGGCGAACTCGTCGCCCTTGGAGAGCGTCTTGCCGACTTCCGGCAGTTCGACGAAAACGACGTCGCCAAGCTGGCCGGCGGCGTAGGCGGTGATGCCGACGGTGGCGATGTCGCCGTCGACGGTGATCCATTCATGATCTTCGGTGTAACGCGTGGTCATAGTCTGTCTCCTGCCCCTGTTGAGAGATTGGGCGATCAGCCCCGATAGAAATTGGCCGGCACGAACGGCATTTTCGCCACTGCCGCCGGGCGCGGCTTGCCGCGCACGATGAGGTCGACCTCGGTGCCCGGCTGCATGAAGTCGCGATCGACATAACCCATGGCGACCGGACCGCCGACGGTCGGGCCGAAACCGCCCGAGGTCACGATGCCGATGATGTTTCCGTCCTTGTCCGCGATCTCGGCGCCCTCGCGCGCCGGCGCGCCGGAAAGCGTCAGGCCGATGCGCTTCTGGCAGGACTTTTCCTCGATCTGCTGAGCGATCACGTCCGCGCCCGGGAAGTCGCCGCGCTCGCGGCGCGTCTTGGCCATGGCCCAGATCAGCGACGCTTCGACCGGTGTGCGGTTCTCGTCCATGTCGTGGCCGTAGAGGCAGAGACCGGCTTCCAGACGCAGCGAGTCGCGCGCGCCCAGGCCGATGGCCTCGACTTCTTCCTGTTCGAGCAGGAGACGGGCAATACGGTCGGCGTCAGCAGCCGGGATCGAGATCTCGAACCCGTCCTCACCCGTATAACCGGAGCGCGAGACCAGCACGGTGGAACCGGCAAGTTCGAACTCGCCGCACTGCATGAAGATCATTTCGCAGGCGGCTGGGCAGAGACGCGCCATCACGTCCTTGGCAGCCGGGCCCTGCAGCGCGAGGAGCGCGCGGTCTTCCATCCGGGTCAGCGTGCCCTTGCCGGAGGTATTCGCTTCGATGTGGGCGAAATCGCCGTCCTTGGTCGCGGCATTGACGACGAGGAAGATTGCGTCGCCGACAATGCTTCCGCCCGGGCGGGAGACCATGAGGTCATCGCGGATACCGCCGCGCTCGTTCAGCAGAAGCGTATATTTCTGCTCGCCGGCGCCCAGCGCATCCAGATCAGCGGTGATCAGCGCTTCCAGCGCGGCCGCATCGCCCTCATAGCGGGCCTGGCCCATATGGGAGACGTCGAACAGGCCGGCCTTGGCGCGGCAATGCTTGTGCTCGCCCATAATACCGAGCGGGTACTGCACCGGCATGTCATAGCCGGCAAACGGCACCATCTTGCCGCCAAGCTCGACATGGAGCGCGTGCAGGGGTGTCTTTTCTAGAAGTTCGGTGTCGGCCATCGGTGTCGTCCTCGCGAGCAGTGCGCAGCTGACACGTCGTGTGTCCGCCGTCCCTGCCCCCGCTGTCCCGATAACCTGAGAGATTCCGCGTCAGACCCTCGCGTTCACGAGGACGGCGCTTGCTCCGTCGGTGGGATGCCTTGCCAAACACACAGCATCCGCTTTCCAGCGTTTATACTCCGCGCGGTCCCTTGGCCTGAGCGTTTCCGGGGCGGTTGCGCCTTCGGCGCCGGCTTATTCGCCGGTCTCTCCCGCGGGGAGATATGACCCGCCGACTCTCACCGGCGTTTCAAGCGGCGGATACTAGTCCGGGAAGGTCATGAGTCAATCAATCGGGACGGTCGAAATGGATTGAAATACGCGTCCGGCGCGATGCACGCCGAAACGGCGGACGAACGGGCGCAATGAGCGCTGCAAGGGACTTCGTAGATGGCCAGCAGAGGAAGCTTACAGAATGATAACTAAGTGCTTATGTTTCCAAAACTTAGGCTGGCCCATAAGCCTTTATCAACTTGGAAATCATGTGAGTCCGCCGATGTCGCTGATCAAAACCGTGCTGGCCAGTTCAGCTCTTTTTATTCTACCGCAAGCCGCTCAGGCCCAGGAAGCGCCCATCCAGCCTGCCCCCGGCTTCGCCGAACGCGTGGACAGCTATTTCACCGCGGCGGAGGCCAACGGCGTTTATGGCGTTGTTCATGTCTCTGTCCGCGGCGAGACCGTGTTCGAGCAAGGCTATGGCTGGGCGGACGAGGATGCGGAGATCGGTATCGATGGCGACACCCTGTTTGACATCGGCTCACTAACCAAGCAGTTCACCGCCGCCGCCATGTTGATCCTGGCTGAGCGCGGGGCGCTTGACCTGTCCGATCCGCTCTCGACCTATTTCGAGAACGTCCCAGCGGACAAGGCGGATATCACGCTGCACCAGCTGATCACCCATTCCTCGGGACTGTCGGACGAGACCGGCGGTTTCGAAGGGTCTGATCGTGACCCCTATATCGGCCGCGAGGACTTTCTCGCGACCCTGTTTGCCAGCCCGCTGAACAATGCTCCGGGCGAGACCTATGAATACTCTAATGCCGGCTACACCGTCCTGGCCGCAGTGATCGAGGACGTTTCCGGACAGGACTATGAGAGCTTTTTGCGCGAGGTCGTGCTCGACCCGGCCGGGATGGAAAATACCGGCTATCGCCTGCACGACTGGACCCGCGAACAGGTCGCAACCGGCTATTACTGGGGCACGCCGGATCGCGACCGCGCCAATGTCGGCACCTTCCTGACACGCTGGCAGGACGAGCCCGTCTCCTGGCGGCTGCTGGGCAATGGCGGCCTGTCTTCCACCGCTAATGACATGGAACGCTGGCACCGGGCCCTGGCCGACGGCGTGCTGTTTTCCGGTGATGCGCTGGAGACGTATCAGACCGGCTATAGCGTCTTTTCCGAGGCGCATTCAGCCTATTATGGCTTTGGCTGGATCGTCCGGCCCGGGCCCGTCACCGGCACACCCTTGATGAGTCATTCCGGCGGCAATGGCGTGTTCATCGCCACCATCCAACGCTATCCGCAAGACGATGTCCTCATCGTCCATATGAGCAATAACTCCTATGACGCGGTCGAGAGCATGGGCTCGCGGGTGCGCCGCATGCTGACCGAAGAAGACTACACTCCGGAACCGGTACCGCCGTCAGCGATCGAAACGGTGATGCAATTTGTCCAGGCCCACACGCCCCAGGACGCCGCCGCAGTGACCAGCCACTACGAGGCCGTGCGCGGCGAAGCGCTCGAAAGCCGGGTCATTCTCAACCGTGTCGGGCTCTACCTGACCAGCCATGATGAGGCCGATTGGGGCATTGCGCTATTGCAGCTCAATACCGAGCTCTTCCCGGGCGATGGCAATCTCTATGACAGCTTGGGCGAGGCCTACTTCCTGGCGGGTCAGTATGACCCGGCCAGGGCGGCGTTCCAGCGCTCACTCGAACTGGCACCAGAAGACCGGCCGTGCGGTTGGTGCGAGAATGCTCAGGACCGGATGGCGGAGATGGGAACGGGCGCGCAATAGCGCCCGGACCTACATCCGCTCCGGGGCTTCCAGGCCAAGCAGCGAGAGGCACAGCTCAAGCTGTTTCAGCGTCGCCTGGGCCAGAGCCAGGCGCGACGCCTTGGTGGCCGCATCATCAGCGCCGAGGATCGGGCAGGCGGCATAGAATTTCGAGAAGGCCTGCGCCAGGGTGAAGGCGTGATCGCAGATCGCGTTGGGCGCCCGGTTTTCGCAGGCCTGCTCGAGCGCTGCACCGAAGGCATCGAGCGCCAGGACGAGATCGGTTTCTTCCGCCGCCTCGACCTTGATCGCGCCTGTCGCCACACCCTCGCGCTCCGCCTTGCGCATCAGCGATTTCACCCGCACGGCGGCATAAAGGAGATATGGACCGGTCTTGCCTTCAAAACTCGTGAAACGGTCGAGATCGAAGACGTAATTCGTGGTGCGGTAATTCTGCAGATCGGCGAATTTGATCGCCGCCAGTCCGACCATGCGGGCCACGCGGGCATGTTCTTCCGCACCGACATCGGCCGCCAACCCGGCCTCCTTGAGGCGCTCATCGGCGCGCTCAATGGCGCTGGAGATCAGATCAGCGAGACGGAAAGTGCCGCCATCGCGGGTCCGCAGGCGCTTGCCATCCTTGCCGTTCACCGTGCCAAACTTGACGTGTTCGAGTGAGCCCTCCGGTGCCAGACCGGCCTTGTCGGCGGCGCGGAAGACTTGTTCAAAATGGTCCGACTGGGCCAGATCGACGACATAAAGGGTCAGGTCCGGCCCGACCTCATTCTTACGATCGAGAATGGTCGCGAGATCGGTGGTGCCGTAGAGCGATGCGCCCGACGAGGTCACCAGGATGAGCGGCGCCAGCTCTTTCTTGTCGCCGTCGCGCGCCACGCGCACGACCCAGGCGCCGTCGCTTTCCTCGGCAATGCCGCGATCCTTGAAATCAGCGACCATGTCCTCGATCAGCGGATCGACATCGCTTTCGCCCTTCCACAGGTCGAAATGCACGCCGAGCGCCCCGAAATCCTTTTTCAGGGCCGCCACGGACACGTTGATGAAGTGGTGCAGCAGCACGCGATAGCCGCGGCGGCCAGCCTGCAGCTCAGCCGTTGCCTGACGTGACTTGGCCAGGCGGTCGTCATCGGACTTGGCCTTCTGCGAGGCCTGCGGGTAGAGCCGCGCCAAATCCTCGATATCGACCGGCGGCTCGGACGGGTATTCGCCATCAAACGCCGCGTCGAAATAGACCAGGTCCGGCTGTTCCTCTTCCAACTCGGTGATGAGATGGCCCATTTGCAGGCCCCAATCACCAAGGTGGATATCGGACACCACCTCATCGCCGCGGAAACGCATCAGGCGTTGCAGGCTGTCGCCGAGCACGGAGGAGCGCAGATGGCCGACATGCATCGGCTTGGCCACGTTGGGACCACCGAAATCGATCAGCACTTTCTTCGGTGCGGAAGTTGCCGGCGCACCGGCCCGGTCATCGGCAGCGATTTCCGCCGCCCGCTCATCATAGGCGGTCTGTACCGGGGTCAGATTGATGAAACCCGGACCGGCAATATCAGCGGTCTCGATCAGCGCATGGCCGGAGATGGCATCGAGCACCGCCTGGGCCAGTTCGCGCGGGTTCTTCTTCGCCTGCTTGGCGGCCGGCATGGCGCCATTACACTGGAAAGGACCGAGCTCTGGGCGCGTTGACGGGCTTACACGGCCCAGCTCCCGCGGAAGCTCAAGGGAAGCGAACGCGTCGCCCAGCACGGCGCTGAGCTGATCGGCAATTGAAGGCATTTGGTTTTAGTCCTGACCGGCCGCAACGCGGAAACGGCGGCCGCTCCGATTATAGGCGAGTTGTTCCCCGGTCAGTTCGAAACCGACCAGAATCTCAAAGTTGGCACCGGACGTGTCCGGGTCCGCGCGCGGAATGGAGATGGCGTCGATCGTCTCGGTCAAATACTGGCGATCCTCCTCGCTGCCGAACCGGACGTTCAGCGGGAAGGTCTCGCGGTGGATGACGCCGATATCGCGTCGCGTCACAGCGACGAAATACTGGTAGTTATGCTCACGCCCCTGGGCCGACGGGCCACGGCCGAAGCCGAAATCAATCTCGAGATTGGCCAGGATCGGGCGTTCGCCATAATAGCTGCACAGCGTCCGCACACCGGTGATCTCGCCGGTGAAACCGACATTGTCATAGACGATGTCTTCGCCATGGAACTCGACCAGGCGATGCGCGTCGTGCAGCGCGAAAGCCGACGGGCACGGGCCGATATTGGCTTCCGGGTTTTCAAATATAGCTCCAGTGCTGGAACATCCCGAGAGCGTTGCCGCGAAGGCCGCAAGAAGAGCAAGAGAACGCATTGTGCAATACCTGACTTTACGACGGGCCTGCCCCTAGAAGGCGCGCAGCCGGTTTGTTAGGACGGTCATACGATGTGCGGAGGCCGACCGCAACGCATTCGCTGAAGGAGTTTTTCTACAGATGAGCGACGAACGCCCGGAAATCACGCTAATTCTTGCGGCACCACGGGGATTTTGTGCCGGCGTCGACCGTGCCATCCAGATTGTTGAGCGGGCGCTGGAGAAGTTTGGTGCCCCGGTCTATGTGCGCCATGAGATCGTGCATAACCGGCATGTGGTTGAACGGCTGGAAGCGCTCGGCGCGGTTTTCGTCGAGGAGCTGGACCAGTGCCCCGATGACCGCCCGGTCGTGTTTTCCGCCCATGGCGTACCCAAATCCGTGCCGGCGGAAGCCCAGCGTCGCGAGATGATTTTCGTCGACGCGACCTGCCCGCTGGTGTCGAAAGTCCATGTCGAAGCAGAGCGCCATCACAAGAACGGCCACGAGATTGTGCTCATCGGTCATGCCGGCCATCCCGAAGTGGTCGGCACGATGGGCCAGTTGCCGGACGGCGCTATCACCCTAATCGAGACGGTCGAGGACGCAGAGCGTTTCGAACCGAAAGACCCGTCCCGCATCGCCTTCGCCACCCAGACCACGCTGTCGGTCGATGACACGTCGGAGATCGTCGCCGCGCTGCAGGCCCGCTTTCCCGCGATCGCCGCGCCGCACAAGGAAGACATCTGCTACGCCACCACCAATCGCCAGGCTGCGGTCAAGGCAATGGCCCCGCAATCGGATATGGTCTTCGTCATCGGCGCGCCGAACTCGTCCAACTCGGTGCGACTGGTCGAGGTCGCCCTTAAAGCCGGCGCGAAGCGGGCCCAGCTGGTCTCCTCGGCCGAGCAGGTCGACTGGGACGCGCTCGGCGATGTCAGCAGGGTCGGCATCACCGCGGGAGCCTCGGCACCGGAGGATCTCGTCCAGGGCCTGATCGATGCATTTGATGCGCGCTTTGCAACCCGGGTCGAGGAAGTGCGGGTGACGGATGAGGATGTGATCTTTAAGCTGCCCAAGGTGGTTGCTTGAGGAGACGCGCAGTGTCCGAGTTGAAAACCCAGCCGACAACGATTGATCCGCGCGATTTCATCGCTGCTGTCGAGCACCCGGTCCGGCGCGCCGATGCGCAAACCCTGCTGGGCATGATGGACCGCATCACCGGCTGGGAGGCCAGGATGTGGGGGCCGTCCATTATCGGCTATGGCAGCTATCGCTATCAGACCGCGAACGGAAAATGGCATGATTTCATGCGTGTCGGCTTTTCCCCACGCAAGGCAAACCAGGTAGTTTACATCCTGCCGGGATATACCGATTTCGGCCCGATCCTTGACCGGATCGGCAAGTATAAGAAGGGCAAATCCTGCCTTTACATCAACAAGCTGGCCGATGTGGACCTCGCGGTTCTGGAAGAACTGATCAAGGCCGGGCTGGACGATATGGCGAAGAAGTACCCGCTTTGAGCACAATCACAATTCACACGGACGGCGCCTGTTCCGGCAATCCCGGGCCAGGCGGCTGGGGCGCGATTCTGGAATGGAATGGGCACCGCAAGGAGCTCAAGGGCGGCGAGAGCGAGACCACCAATAACCGCATGGAGATGATGGCGGCGATCCAGGCCCTGGAGGCGCTGAAAAAGCCCGGCCGCACCGTCGTGCTCATCACCGACAGTGTCTATCTGCGCGACGGAATCACCAAGTGGATCCATGGCTGGAAGAAGCGCGGCTGGAAGACGGCGGACAAGAAACCGGTGAAGAATGTCGATCTCTGGCAGCAGCTCGACACACTCGCCCAGGCGCATGACATCGAATGGCGCTGGGTGAAAGGCCATGCCGGTGACCCCGGCAATGAGCGCGCCGACGAGCTGGCCCGTGAGGGGATTGCAGATCTGCGACGCTAGGCGGCGTCGGAAAAGGCCAATACCAGCGCTGCGCTGACCGCTTTCAGGTCGAGCGGCTTGGACAGATAGCCGGTCGCTCCCGCCGCCAGATAGCGCTTGTCGGCGCCCTTGGTCGCATCCGCCGTGACGGCAAAAATCGGCACGCTCGCATAGGGCTTGCCGGAACCGCGGATCTTCCGGATCGCCTCATCACCGGACATCACCGGCATCTGGATATCCATCAGCACGGCGTCAAACTCCTGGTGTTCCAGCGCCTCAATCGCTTCACGCCCATTGCCGGCGAGCTCGACCTCATGCCCGGCATTCCGCAGCAGGGAAGCGGCTACCATTTGATTGGTCTGAACATCATCGACGACAAGAATACGGCGGCCATCGCCGGTGCCGTCAGTTCCCGTATCCGCGCTCAGTCGCTCGCAGGCATCTTCGTTTTCATCCGGGCCGGCCTGCGGTAGCGGCAATTCGAACCAGAACTCGGTGCCAACGCCAAACTCGCTGGTTACACCGATATCCCCGCCTGCAAGGCTGACCAGCTCGCGGCAGATCGCCAAGCCCAGGCCGGTTCCGCCATGGCGCCGGGTCGAGCTGTCATCCACTTGGGCGAAGCGATCGAAAATCCGCTCAACCTGATCGGCTGGAATGCCCGGACCGGTATCGCGAACCTCAAAGCGGACACGGCCATTGAATTCGCGCGCTGTGATTTTGACGGAGCCGGTGGAGGTAAACTTCACCGCATTGCCGATGATATTGATCAGCACCTGGCGCAGACGCTTTTGATCGCCAATCACCTGTTGCGGTACCGAAGCGCCGACATCGAGGGTCAGATCGAGATCCTTCTCCCGCGCCGTGCTCCAGACCATGTCGAGAACGGAGCGAAGCGTCGCGGGAAGATCGAAGGGCTCGGCCACAACATCGATCATTCCGGCTTCGATCTTGGAAATGTCGAGAATATCTTCGATCACATCGAGCAAAGCGCGACCGGACGTCTGCAGCGTGTCGACGAAACTCGTCTGCTTAACGTCGAGCTCGGTCAGGCGCAGCAATTGGGCCATGCCCATAACGCCATTCAGGGGAGTGCGGATCTCATGGCTCAGATTGGCCAGGAACTGGGTCTTGGCCTCGCTGGCCGCTTCCGCATCCTTGCGCCGGCGGTCCAGTTCGAGCGCGGTTTCAACGTCCCGGGTGACATCCATATTGATGCCGGTAATGACCCATCCGCCATCGATCTTCTGACGGAAGACACCGCGCGAACGGATATACCGGATCGATCCGTCCGGCAGCACCGCTCGATACTCGGCTTCATAATCGCTGTGTTCCTCGAGCGAGGTATTGACCGCCGCCATCAGGTTTTCGAGGTCGTCCGGATGAACGGTTTCGAGCCAGTCATCCATCGTTATGGCGCCATCGAAAGACTCGCGGCCGAACAAACGCGCCGTCTCTTCGTCCCAGTAATGTTGTTGCGTCTGCAGATCATGCTCCCAGACGCCAACACCTGAGGTATCCAGCGCCAGAGCCAGCCGGCTGGACAGGGATTTCAGTTCTTCTTCGCGCAGCCGGCGCTCGGTGATGTCCTGGAAGGAGCCGACCAGCTTGACGATACTGCCCTCTTCCATGATCGGCCGGCCTACAGCACGCACCCAGATACGATTGCCCTTGGCGGTGATCAGCGGCAACTCGACATCCCAGCCCTCACCGGTCTCGATTCCGCGCTGCACCAGATCGGTGATCGTCTTGCGCGCTTCCGGCGCATAGAAATTGATCGCGGTTTCCATCACCGGCTCATAGTCGAGCGGGACTTCGTGAATCGTCTTGGTGATATCGTCCCAGACCGGATGGCCGGTCAGCAGATCAACTTCCCAGGAGCCGATACCGCCCGATTCAGTAACGGTACGCAGCCGCTCCACCGAACCGCGTTCACGATCTTCCAACCGGCGCGCCCGGATCAGATTGGTGATGGTCACCAGCAAAGGCGTGCAACTGTCGAGCACACCCTGGTGATAGCCTCCGGTACGATTGGCCACGCCGACGATAGCGATCATCTCGTCGCCGTCCATCAGCGGGATGCTCATGAAATTGTCGAGATCGAAATGCCCGGCCGGCGTGCCCGTCGAACGCGGATCGTTGTCTATATCATTGGCAAAGACAGGCTCTTCGCTTTTCAGCGTCAGACCGAGCAGGCTGTCGGTATTGCGGAACCGCAATAGCGCCTCGCCATGCGCCTCGCGGAAGGCCTTGGCCTCCGGACTGTCGTCTTCCTTGATCTGGATGGAATGAATTTCGAGGAACCGGCCTTCACCATCGGTTTTCACCTCCCCGATGAAACCGTCTTGGCTCTGGGTGAAATCGATCACACTGTCGAGCAGGCGGGAAAAAGCCCCTTCGATGTCGCGCTGGTTGGAAATGAAGTCGGTCTGGATCGAACGCACCACGCCGAGCATCCGGTTCGATCGCATTTCGGTCAGATGCTGTAGACGTTCAGCCAGACGGATTTCGACAATACCCGCCAGCGAGCGCAGCCGTTCGAAAGCGCCTTCATCGAGATCCATCGGCTTGTCATCGATGACACAGAGCGTGCCGATCTTGAAGCCGTCCGGCGTCTTGATCGGCATGCCGGCATAACCGCGGATATTGGGCTCTCCGGTAACCAGGGGGTTGTCACAGAAACGCTCATCCGCGGTCGCATCCGGGATGTAGAACACTTCATCCTGTCGGATGGCGTGATCACAAAAGGCGACATTGCGCGGCGTTTCCGGCGCTGGAATGTTGATATTGGACTTGAACCATTGCCGGTTGGCATCGATCAGCGAGATGGCTGCCATGCGGGCGCCAGAGATGCCGACAGCCAGATCCGTCAGCGCGTCGAACTCGGACTCGGGCTCGGTGTCGAGCAGGCCGAGCGCGTGCAGCGCTGCGAGGCGTCTTTGCTCTGGATCCAGCTTCATCCCATTCCCTGATCGTGTGCCTGCTAGAGGCTCAGACTGGAGGTCGCATAATGCGACTCATCTCAAACAATCTCCGGCACCGACCCTTTACCAGTCGTGAACGCTCACATCCGGTCACGCACAAACTATTAGGGCCGCTAATAGTAGCGGCCCTGCAAGCATCTGAATTTTTTATTAGCTAGCCACCGAGGCTGAAATCGAGCGTTCCGTTATGCCCTTCGGCTCGCTCCGGTCCGGCCGCGAAGCGGCTTCGAGAATCCCCGTCGCACCAACCCGATTGGTGCGCCCAACCACCCGACGGGCAACTAACGTGTCCATCATCTAACCTGATTGTCGCTAAGCGCCTTTCATCGAGCGATAATACATGAAAAGCGCAGCCTACCCCGGGCGATCGCCGTGACATGAAAAAGGGCCGCTCCAATGGAACGGCCCTTGATCAAGCGGATATCGCGCCAGGCTTAGCTGAGCGAGAATTCCAGGGTGAAGGTGTGGCCTTCGGTACGCTCGGCAGCCGCTTCATAACGCCAGCTTTCAACGGCGCGCAGGGCCGCGCGATCGAAGATCCCCGGATGCGTGGTTTCGACGACTTCGATATTCTCGACAGAGCCGTCAGCAGCAATGTCGTAGCGGACCTGTACGCTGCCTTCGATACCGCGGCGCTCGGCAGAGCGCGGATAATCCGGGGCGACGAGGTTGATGGCGTCGCGGGTCGTGGTGGTGGCGTGTGCAGCCGGAGCCAGAGCCAGCGGAGCCGAAACCATGGTGACGGCGGCGATCAGGGACAGAAACTTTGCTTTCATGGGAGGAGCCCTCTCTTTTGTTTTCTTGAGAGGGCGTTTAAGCGCAATTTATATCCAATGCCTGACTCAGTTTTCTAAAATTTTATCGATACCGCTCATACGCTATGACCTGATCACTTTCCCCAGGCTTTGACGCGAAGAATCACGCCTTTGACATCGCTAACCTCGAGCTCGGTCTCGGCTTTGACGTCACTGCCATCGTCCATCTCGGCGGCCCATTCCGTGTCGCCGAAGCGGACACGGCCGCGCCCGGCATGAAAGTCCGACACGGCGACCACGCGCTGACCGACCATGCGCATGGAACGATCGTTCAAGCCGCTATCGGCACCCGCCTTGAGCTTCGGCCGGACCCAGCGGTCACCGCCCCAGATCAGCAGCATGGAGGCCAGGGCGAAGACGGCGAGCTGGACGGGCCAGCTCGCATTGAACATGTCCAGCGCGACAAAGCCGGTCAGAAAGGCCGCCGCAGCGGGCCAGAGAAGCAAGGTCGTACCGGTCAGCAGCTCGGCAATCAGGATGACGCCGGCGATCGCCCACCAGGCCCAGATATTCAGCTTGTCGAGAACCGAGGTGAGAAGGTCCATACTGTCTCCTCCTACTTGTTTTCATCCTGGACTGGACGACGCGCCGCGTCGCTGATCGCTTCATGGGCTGCTTTGCCCAGCTCGCCGACACCGGTGATGGTGCCGATGATGTTGGAGAACTCCGCCGGGATGATCACCGTGCGCTGCTGCTCGCTGGTCGCCAGCTGGCCGAAGGCTTCGACGTATTTCTGGCCCAGGAAGTAGTTGATCGCGGTGACATCGCCCTTGCTGATGGCCTCGGAGACCATTTCCGTGGCCTTGGCCTCGGCTTCGGCTTCACGCTCACGCGCCTCAGCATCGAGGAAGGCGGCCTGACGGCGGCCCTCGGCCTCGCGGATCGCGGCTTCCTTCTCACCCTCGGCGATCAGGATAGCGGACTGTTTGGAGCCCTCCGCCTCGAGAATCTCGGCGCGCTTCAGGCGCTCCGCCTTCATCTGGCGGGCCATGGCTTCGGTGATATCCATCGGCGGCGACAAGTCACGGATCTCGATCCGGGTCACCTTGACGCCCCAGGGATTGGTCGCCGCATCGATCACCGAAAGCAGACGGGCATTGATCTCGTCGCGCTTGGACAGCGTCTCGTCGAGATCCATGGCACCAATCACGGTTCTTACATTGGTGAGGGACAGATTGATGATGGCAAAGTCGAGATTGTCGACTTCATAGGCCGCGCGCGGCGCGTCGAGCACCTGGATGAAAACCACGGCGTCGACTGAGACGGTGGCGTTATCCTTGGTGATGACATCCTGATTGGGCACGTCGAGGACGCGCTCACGCATATTCATCTTATAGCCGATGCCATCAACAAACGGCGTGATGAAGTGGAGGCCCGGCTTGAGGGTCCGCGTGAAGCGCCCGAACCGTTCGACCGTGAATTCCTTGCCCTGTGGAACGGTTTTCACCACCGAAGCGATGATTACCAGTGCGAGAAAGAAAAGTACGGCTATGCCGATCAGTCCGAAATCCATGCGAACCCCCTTGTGGTTTTACGTGTTTGTTTAGGCCGAAACGCCGTCGAGCTGGCCCAGGATGTGGTCAGCGGAGGACACTTCAAAAGCGCCCGGCTCTTCCACATTCAGTTCGGCTACAACGCCGTCCTTGACGATCATGGAGAAGCGCTGCGCGCGCACGCCCATGCCGAAACCGCTGCCATCGAACTCAAGACCGATGGCTTTGGCGAACTGGGCATTGCCGTCCGCCAGCATCAGGACATCCTCGCCGGCGCCCTGGGACTTGCCCCAGGCATCCATGACGAACACGTCGTTGACGGAGAGGCAGGCGATGGTGTCGACGCCCTTGCCCTTGATCTCGGCAGACTTCTCGATGAAGCCCGGCAGGTGCTTGGCCGAGCAGGTCGGGGTGAAAGCACCCGGGAGCGCAAACAGGGCCACCGTCTTGCCGGCGAAAATGTCGGCCGTGGAGAGCTGATTCGGGCCGTCGGCCGTCATCGTCATGAGAGTGGCGTCAGGCAGGCGATCTCCAACCGAAATCGTCATGGTCTATTCTCCTGTGAATAAAGATAGGCGCGAAGGCGCAAGGCAAGATAGCGGGATCATAGCTGGACGCATCCCCTCTTTGGAGCGAACATGCAGAAATGATCCACAGCGATGATACACATGTGGCTGACAGATTCCTCGGCGGCAAGCTTTTGATTGCAACGCCGATGATCGGCGACCCGCGTTTTGACCGCTCCGTGATCCTGATGTGCGATCACTCCGACGAACATGCCATGGGCATTATGATCAATAAGCCGGTCTCCGGGCTGCGCCTGCCGGAATTGTTCGACCAGCTCGGGATCGATACCGATATCGAGGCGCCTGATCGCGCGGTCATGCTGGGCGGTCCGGTGGAACGGGATCGCGGCTTTGTCCTGCATTCCAACGATTTCGCCGCCGATGGCTCAACCCTGCCCGTGTCCGAGGGTATCGGCCTGACCGCCACCAAGGACATTCTCGAAGCGATCGCATCCAGTCATCCACCGCGCCGCTCTGTCCTGGCGCTGGGTTATGCCGGCTGGGGGCCGGGGCAGCTGGAAGATGAGCTGACCGCCAATGCCTGGCTCGTCGCCGATCCTGATGAAGCGCTGATCTTCGGCGACGGCAATGAAGACAAGTGGGAAAAAGCGCTGGCGATCATCGGGATTTCGCCCGAACACCTCTCCAGCCTCAGCGGTCACGCCTGAACCGTGAACTGCCCCTCGGGAATTCGCCCGGCCGCATCAGCAGGTGCCAGGGCACCGGCATAACAATAGCCCTGGGCATAATCACACCCCATATCGCGCAACTGCCGCGCCACCTGCGGGCTCTCCACACCCTCGGCCACCACCTTCATGCCGAAGTGAGATGCCAGCTGCAGGACCGATTGCACGACCGTGGCGGCGCTCTCATTGGCGGTCATGGCGCGGACGAAATACTGGTCGATCTTGATCACGTCGAAGGGCAGCATGTCGAGCCGGGCCAGCGAGGAATAACCGGTTCCAAAATCATCCAGGGCCAGGGCGACGCCGCCATCGGAGAGGCGTTGCATGGCCTCCGCTGCGCGCTCCGGGTCGCGCATGATGTCGGTCTCCGACACCTCCAGCTTGAACCGCCCGGCCGGTAAGCCGGCCGCATCGACATGGGCCAGGATCGCGTCCTGGAAGGCGGTTGAAATCAGTTCATCGAGCGAGACATTGGCGGCCACGAAAAGCCCGTTGGCGGCGGGCATGGCGGTTCGCCAACTCGCGAGATCGGAAATCGCCGAGCGGCGCACCCGGTCGCTGATCGGACCGAGCAGGTCAAGCTGGCTGGCCATGGCAAGGAAGTCTGGCGGTGACAGCACTCCGAATCCGGGCCGGTCCCAGCGCGCCAGTGCCTCAAAACCGGCGAGGCTCTCATCGGCCAGGGCAATGACCGGCTGATACCAGGCCAGCACGTCACCGGCCTCGACCGCGTCGGCCAGCGCATGCTCTTCCTTCAGTCTTCCGGCAGCGTCACTCGACCGTCCGGCCGGCGTCATCAGCCCGTCGATACGGCCATCCGCTGCGGCCCCGCCGCGCAGGCGGGCATAGACCAGCCCTCCGTCCTCGCCGAGCAGGCGGATACGCACATCAATTGTTCCGCTGGCCAAAGCCGCGCGCAGCGCCTCGCCATCGGCCGGCCCGAGACGGGCGATGAAATCGCTCAGGGGCATTTGCGCGCCGGCAAGCCCGAAGGCCTCAAGCGCGCCGGAAAAGGCGATCGTCCCGCCTTCAGCCTCAATGGCGAATGCCAGCGCACCGGCTGCACGAGCCCCGCGCTCGAACCCGTCCAGCGTCATCGGCGCGGATCGGTGGCGAGCAGCGAGAACCGGTCGTGGTCGCGCCAGTCACCGGCAATATTGAGGAAGGCGCGCGCGCGCCCTTCATATTCAAAGCCGACACTTTCCAGCAATAGCCGCGAGGCCTGATTCTCCGGACGGCAGGCGGCTTCAACCCGGTGCAGACCAAGCTGGTCGAAGGCAAAGGCCAGCACACGGCGCACCGCGGCACGGGTATAGCCCTGGCGCACATAGGGCGCGCCGATCCAGTAACCGATATCGGCGCTTTGCAGCACACCGCGGCGGACATTGTTGAGATTGCACGCGCCCAGAAGCAGGTTGTCGCGGGCCCGGGTAATGAAAAACGGGAAGCCGGTGCCGGACTGGCGGTCAGCCTGATAGCGGGCAATGCGGCGGCGGAAGGCGCTCTTGGTCAATTCGTCCGGGGTCCAGGCGGGCTCCCACGGCTCGGTATGGGCGCGGCTCGCGCCGCGCAGCTTGGCCCAGCCCTCATAATCCTCCAGGACCGGGGCTCGCAGTTTCACACCTTGTCCGACGAGGACATCATCTTCTGGATCATCGCGCCAAAGAGCCACGCAATCCCTCCACTCTCGGCGAGTCCAACCTCGCTCTTATTCTTTATCCGCTGACGCGGGGCTTAGGTCCAGCGCAGACGTCCCTGTCCGACGTGCAGCGCCACATAGACCGCGATAAGCGCCAGGGCCAATCCGTACCAGGTCAGGGCATAGCCCAGATGCTTGGCCGGCGGTGTCCGCTCCAGGCTGGCCGGCAGGCCATCATCGGTCCGCGCCCACATCGGGGACAAGCGGTCCGTCTCAAGGCCAAGCGCACGCGCCATCTCGATCCGGTCAAAGTGATACCACGAATTGGTATCAGGATCGTTGCTGGAGGAGAATAAATTGCGCTCGCTCATGGGCTGGACACGCCAGGCCTCCGGCCGGCTCATAATCATTCCGCCGAGGGTTTCAAAACCGGTCTCGACCAGAAGCGTCACCGGTGCGGCGCCGGCCTCACAGGCGGGCATCTCGACCGGGGTCAGCAAGATCCAGCCCGGCGCCCCGCGCAGAGCATAGTAACGCAGGCTCTGCCCACCCAGCGGCACCGGAGCGGTCACCCGCGGCGAGAAATCGCCCTCGACATCGCCGCACAGCGTTTCAGCGAAACTGCCGACCGACCCGCGCACCTCATACTGCTCGATGAGATCCGCCTTCCAGCTCATCCGGCTCATCTGCCAATTGCCGAGCACGACCAGCAGGACCAGTGAGGGAATGGCGAACAGGGTAAGGATGGGGATGGGGCGGAAAACGGGCATGGTGGAAAGGTCCAGCTAGCTAGTCGTCCAAACGCGCCTCTTGCGCGTCATGATGCCATTGCAGGGCGAACAGAACGCCCTTGATCGGGCGCAAGACGGCGATGGAGCCGCCGAAGATCAGCGGGATCTGGATAATGGCGTGCACCCAGAGCGGAGGATTGTTGAAGCCCACCGCTACGAGGAGGAAGACCACCATGGCCAGGAAGCCGATGATGAACAGGGCGAAGACTGAAGCGCCATCGCCGACATCGGCCTTCTCAAAATCAGCGCCGCAGGCATGACACCGCGGCGCTAATTTCAACAAACCGGCGAACATGGCCCCCTCTCCGCACTCCGGGCAGCGGCCGTTCAGACCCGCTTGGAACGGAGAGGGCTTAGCCATATGGGCTCGCCTTTATTGGTAGACGACGTAGACGAAGGCGAACAGGAAGAGCCAGACCACGTCAACGAAGTGCCAGTACCAGGCCGCCGCTTCGAAACCGAAATGCTTCTCCGGAGTGAAGTGACCGGCGAGCAGGCGCAGCAGGCAGATCGCCAGGAAGATTGTCCCGATGACGACGTGGGCGCCATGGAAGCCCGTCGCCATGAAGAAGGCAGAGGTATAGATGTTACCGCCATCGACCATCGAGAAAGCGAAGTGTGCCACCGAATACTCGTAAACCTGCAGGGCCGTGAAGCAGACACCGAGGATCAGGGTTGCGACCAGACCAAGCGTCGCGCTCTTGCGATCACCATGCTGCAGCGCGTGGTGCGCCCAGGTCACCGTGGTGCCGGACAGCAGCAGGATCAGCGTGTTCATCAGCGGGATGTGCCACGGGTCGAAGGTCTCAACACCGACCGGCGGCCAGGTGGCAAAACCGGCCATGTCGACGCCCATCGTCGCGCTATCCCAGCCCCCACGCACTTCGTGGAAGATAGCGTATTCGAAGAACATCCAGAACCAGGCGACAAAGAACATCACTTCCGAAGCGATGAACATGATCATGCCGTAGCGCAGGTGAATATCGACAACCGGAGTGTGATCGCCCTGGCGGGATTCCTTGATCACATCGCCCCACCAGCCGAACATGGTGTAGAGCACAACGGCGAAACCGAGGATCAGACCGCCCCAGCTATTCTCGGCATACATAAAGGCCAGCGGGTGTTCCGGTGTAACCAAACCCGCCATATTGCCGACGGCGCCAACGCCCAGCAGGAAGGCCCCAACCGAGCCGACAAACGGCCACGGGCTCGGATCTACCAGATGATAGTCGTGCTTAACAGCATCCCCAGCCATCGCGAATCTCCTGCGATCTAATCCAGCTATTCGATGCGGTGATAACCGC
>NZ_JASBRQ010000079.1 GCF_030149425.1 Maricaulis sp.
TGTTCTCTGTTTTTTCGGGGGGGTTTCTTGGGTGGGCCGCGCGGGCATGGGTTTGAAACCCTTGACCGCCGTCAAAAACCACGGCCCCATTTCCAGCATGAGGTGTATGGGGTGGTTTGAGTGAACGCAATTACCCCCTCATCCCGGACTTGATCCGGGACCTCGACGCCGTCGAGCGCGCCCTCTCTGGGTCCCGGATCAAGTCCGGGATGAGGGTTTGGAGCTAGCGGCGAATACCGCCCCTACCGCGGCGAGAACTTCTTGATCGTGCCCGAAAACGAAAAGCACGGCCGCTCTTCCGCATAGATCATCCCACGCACGAACAACACCGACCGTCCGGCCCGCAAGACCTCGCCGCGGCTGGTGAGCAATTCGCCTTCCCGGGCTGCTGCGAGGAATTCGGAATTCATCGTCAGGGTCACGCCCATCGAGCCGTCGGTAAAGCTGTCCCAGGCGATGGAGAAGAGCATGAAATCGGCAAAGCTCATCAAACAGCCGCCATGCACCGACCCGCCGGCATTCATATGCTTGCGCTCAGCCCTGAAGGCACCGATCACACCCTGTTCGTCGACCTTGCGGTAGAACGGCCCGGCCTGGCTCTCGAAGGGTTCTTGCGGCCAGTATTGCCAGCCCTTGAACTCGCCGTCTTCAGCAATACTCGGCTGCATCAGCTTACGACCCCGCCTTGGAATTATCGCGATAGCGGATCAGGCCTTCTTGCGTCGCCGAGGCAATCAGCTTGCCCTCGCGGGTAAACAGGCTGCCACGGTTGAAGCCGCGCCCGCCGCCCGACCAGGAGCTTTCGCAGGCATAGAGCAGCCAGTCATCGACCCGCACATCATCATGCAGCCAGAGCGCATGATCGAGGCTGGCGACCTGCATGTTGGGGGAGAGCCAGTTAACGCCATGCGGCTTCATCGACGTGCCCAGGAGCGTCATGTCGGAGGCATAGGCAAGGATGGCGCGGTGCATGACCGGATCATCGCCGACCGGGCCGGTGGTTCTGACCCAGGTACAGCGGACGGCATCACGCTTTTCTTTTTCTGGCGCGAACCAGCTTTCCAGCGGGCGCAGTTCGATGGCGCGCGGGCGCAGCATGTGCTCGACAAACGGGGCGGGCAGGCGGTCGCGGTGTTCATGCGCCAGCTCGGACTCATTCTTCAATCCGTCCGGACCGGGCACGTCGGGCATCTCCGCCTGGTGTTCGAACCCCTGCTCCTTCTTGTGGAAGGAGGCGGTCATGTTGAGGATCGGCTTGCCGCGCTGGATGGCGATGACCCGGCGGTTGGAGAAAGTGCCGCCATCATAATCGCGCTCGACGCGATAGATGATCGGCAGGCGTTCATCCCCGGGGCGCATGAAATAGGCGTGCAGCGAATGCGCCTGGCGCTCTTCATCAACCGATCCCACGGCCGACATCAGCGCCTGGGCGATGACCTGACCGCCAAACACCCGGCCGCGCCCGCCCGGATTGCGCAGACCGCGATAGAGATCAGTATCGATTTCTTCAACGGTCAGGAGTTTGACCAGGGCGCCGGGCGCCTCCTCCTGGGTGGGGCGGCGTTCATCGGCCGATGTGTCAGCAGGTGTCATGGGACCAATCCGTGATGATTCTTGTGACTTGGCCGGGATATTGGGGTGGCCGGGACGCTCTGGCCAGCCTCTTCCTGCAGGCCCGCCTTTCATTTGAGCGCCGGCCTCCCCTGTCGGGGGAAGCTGTTCATCATTGTGTCAGCCCGTCTGACGCTTAGTGTGCGGGTCAAGCGTAACAAGGGGAATGAGATGAAACGCCTGGGCCTGATCACGATTGCCATGACGAGCGCTTTGGCGGCCTGTGCCACCACCACGGTGACGCCTGACAATGTCTACAGCTTCTCCGAACTCAGCCTGTGCCGCATCCAGGCCAATCCGGGCAGCCGCGAGACGGTCGAGCTCGACCTGGTCGGCAGCGAACTGGGCCGGCGCACCACCGATTGCGCCGCCGTCTTCGATGCCGAGCGCTTGCGCCAGGAAGAAGAGCGCCGCCGCCGCGAGGAAGAACGCCGCATCGCTGAAGAAGAACGCCGCATCTATACCGAACGCCAGATCGAACGCATCGCCATGGCCCAGGATGCCTGGGACCGCCCGCGCGCCTGGCGCAACCGGGCGCTGCCGCGCAATGTCAGCGGCCTGGATATCAATGCCTGCATCCGTAATGACGATACCGGCGTGACCCGTCCGGCCGATGTCGAGGCTGTCATGGGCGACGCGCTTAATATCGCGCTGGAGACCAATAGCTATAACCCCTACCGGCAATATTCCGTTGTTTTCCGCCCCAATGGCCGGCTGATGATCGTCGAGATGTATTCCGCCTTTCACAATAGCCGCCTGCCCGACCGGATCGTCTGGGGGTCGAACCAGCGCGGCGTGACCTGGGGGGTTCGCGATATCGGCTATGGCTGCTAGCGCACGCCGCCTCACACAGGCGTGGCTTGCATCCCGCGCGGGCCATGCTATCCGCCTTCTCAAGCCATAATCGGGCACTAAACGGGAGAGCGGCATGAGCAAGATCATCGTAACCGGCGCACTGGGGATTCTCGGACGGGCCACTGTCGACCACCTGGTCGCCACCGGCGCCAGCGTTACCGCGATTGATCTGGCCGAGGACGTCTCCGCCTCCAGCGCCCAGCATGCCATCGGATCGGTCAATCTGACCGATGAGGCCTCGGTCGCAGCCGCTTTCAAATCCGCTGCCGAGGCCATGGGCGGGCTGACCGGCCTGGTCAATATCGCCGGCGGTTTCACCTGGGAGCCGGTCGAAGGCGGCGCGATCGCCAGCTTTGAAAAGATGTTCGCGATCAATCTGAAGACCGCCACCCTCGCCTCGCGCGCCGCGATCGGGCTGATGAGCGACGGCGGTGCCATCGTCAATATCGGCGCCAATGCAGTCAGCGCACCGGGCACGGGCATGGCCGCCTACGCTGCCTCCAAGGCCGGCGTGCACGCCCTCACCCAAAGCCTGGCGGATGAGCTGGCCAGCAAGAATATCCGCGTCAACGCCATCCTCCCCACCATCCTCGACACCCCCACCAACCGCGCCGACATGCCGGATGCGGACACCTCGACCTGGGTCCAGCCAGCGGCCGCAGCCGAAGCGATCGGGTTTTTGACGTCTGACGCCAGCCGGGCGATTACCGGCGCCCTGCTGCCGGTCAATCGGGGCGGTTAAGGGCGCAAACAAAATGCGCAACCCCATCAGCCGCCTTCCGTTTTTACACCATATGATTGAATACCCGGAACCCTGCGAGTAGGCTTGCGCCGACGTGCAGACTGACCCGGGGGGATTTCGTCATGCGGAACACGCTGATTGTAATCGCATTTGCCTGCGCTTTGCCCGCGACAGGCCAGGCCCAGACATTTTCCGAACAGGAGCCCTTGAACATCGAGGCCCAGATCACTGAGCTGGAAAACCTCTCGGTGACAAAACAGTCCGACCTGGATTTCGGAGATATCGACTATCTGGTGACCGACATCAGCGGCACCGGAACCTATGGCTGGAGCGGATTACCCGTCATCGTCTCCGGAGGCAGCAATCTGGTGTGCGATCCGGTCAGTCCGACCGCGACAGGGATGGAAGTCATCCAGAACGCCACAACGAGTGGGGCGGGCATCGTGATCAGTACCGATGAAAGTGGTTCCATCACAGTGAGCTTTGCCGGCGTGTTGGACCCGGCCACCGATCCCCATCTCATCCTGACCCGTTCCGGCGGCGCTGAGACGCTGCGGGTCGGCTCGATGAAGTACAATGCGGCTTTCCTGACCGCCATCAACACGCTGGTTGCTCAAACTACGCGCACCACGTTCGCGGACTGGGCGACCACCACCAATAACACGGGCGTCTTGGGCCTGTGTATTTACGGCGAGGCCGAGCTTAGCAACGGCCTGACCAATGGTATTTACTCGACAACCTTCGACGTCACCGCGACCTACAACTGAGCCCGCCGGTTTCCCCAAACCACCACCCGAACCCGGGCGTGTCGTAAATTTTTCTTACACCATTAGATTGCGGTTCGCGTTGCAGGCGATTAGTTTGGTTAACCATTCAAGCATGTCAGGGGAGTTTGCCATGCGTACCAGCCTTTTTGCGCTCGCGCTCGCCTGCGCCCTGCCCGCTGCGGGTCAGGCGCAGTTTGAAAGCGATCAGGAGACGCTGAACATCCAGGCCGTGATCACGGAATTGGAGAACCTCACCGTCACCAAGCAAACCGATCTCGATTTCGGCGATGTGCTCTACCTGGTGACCGATGTCAGCGGGACGGGCACTTATGGCTGGAGCAGTCTTGATGTGATCCATCTGGGCGGTGGCAATCTGGGGTGCACAAACTCAACACCGAACGCCAACGGGGTTCAGATTGTGCAACAGTCCACAACGAGCGGTGCTGGTCTGACGATCCTGACCGATGAAGGGGCCTCAATCACATTGAGCTTTACGGGTGTGCTGGATCCAACAACCGACCCTCGCCTGACCCTGACCCGCTCTGGCGGCGCAGAGACACTTGAAGTCGGGCAGCTGCGTTACAACACCGCCTTTTACAATGGCAGCAATATCGTGAACCAGACGCTGCGGTCGTCATTCGAGGACCTCTCCATAGTCTCTGCCGGGATAATGGGCGTATGCGTCTATGGTACCGCCGAGCTGACCAACGGTCTGGCGACCGGCCTCTACGCCACCACATTCGAAGTCACCGCGACCTATAATTAAGGGGATGATTATGCGCACTGTTTTTGCCACAGCCCTGGTCGCTGCCGGACTGTCTGCCGCGGCCTCTGCCCAGACCTTCGACGACACCGCGACCGTCAACGCCCTGATCGAAATCGAGAGCCTCGACGCCATCGACCTCGTCGTCGAGCGTCATCTCGATTACGGCACCTTCGGCTATATCCTGACCACCCAGGGAACGGACGGCTATTATGGCTGGACCTCGACCGATGTCAGCCTCACCAAGTCGGGCACGACCTTCACCTGTACCAACCCGGCCGCCGATGCGCTCGCCGTCACCATTCGTCCCAATGCGACGACGCCGACCACGGGCTTCTTGACCGCGTCCGGCACAGCCAACCGCTCCGCCCTCATTGCCATGAGCTTGACCAATGGCACGCTCATCAATCCCGACGAACCCGTGATGTGCTCCAATACCGGGACGAATTGCGGCGCCAATCGCCGGGTTCCGGTGCGTGCCTTCGGATTCCATCTCTATGGCGGCTCCGGTGTCGGCAGTACCAGCACCATTTTGACACCGCTGACAAACTCACCGCACGCCACAAGCTTTGATGATGACGGGCAGTTGGCCATGTGTTTCTTCGGCGAAGCAACGCTGAGCACCGACCTCGTCGATACCAGCTATCTCGCCCAGATTTCAGTCACGGTGGCCTACGACTAGACCCATGTACCAGCGTATCGTGTTCCTCGCGGCGGCCCTCCTGGCCGCCGCTTTGTCGTCTTCTGAGGCGGGTGCCCAGGCGTTCTCCGTCGCGCCGACGCGGATCGTGCTGACGCCGGATGAACCGGCCCAGCCCCTGCTGATCGCCAATCGCTCGACAGCACCGCTGCAGTTTCGCTTCACCTGGGTCTATTACAGCATGGATGGCGATGGCCGGCTGATCGAAACCGAAGCGCCGGCCGACAGCGCGATCAGCATGCTGCGCTATGGCCCGCGGGCGGTCTCCGCCCTGCCCGGTGGCACCACGACGGTGCGGATCGACACCCGACCGGGCCGCGCAATCAACGGTGAACGCCGGGCCCATTTGCGCGTCACCGCCATGCCCGCAGTGCCGGCCGATGACAGCGAGGAGATCATCGCCCGGTTCGGCGTTCAGCTCGGTTATGACGTTCCGGTTTTCGTCCGCGGCCCTGATATCGATCAGGGCGCCGAGATCGAAGCCATTGAAATTGTCGAGATTGATGGCTCTCCTGCCATTTCCCTGACATTGCGTCGGACGGGCGCAGACAGCGTCTGGGGCGATCTGGATATCCGTGATCGCTCCGGCGAAATCGGCCGTTTGATCGGTCCCGCCGTTTACGAGACCACGCCGACCCGCCGCCTGACAATCCCGCTCGATCGCACGCCGGAGGGCCGGGTCCGGGTGCGCTATCGCCAGGATGACCGCACCCTGGCGGAAGCGGAGCTGACACCATGATCCGTTTCCTGACCCGCCTCGCCTTCGCCGGTCTGGCCACCGCAATGGCGGCCCTGCCGGCCAGTGCCCAGATCTCCCTGGTCCCGACCCGGCTGGTACTCGATGAGCGCCAGGCATCCGACTATTTCACCGTCCGCAACACGACCGGCGAGACGCTGCGCTATCGTGTCGAACTGGTTGATCTGGTGATGCAGGAGGATGGCCGTGTCGTGGCGGGTGACCATGACGCCGGGGCCGCCGACTATCTGCGTTACGGCCCCCGGGTGATCACCTTGCCGCCCTATGGTGAAGCCAGTGTGCGCATGCAGCGGCGCCCCGGTGCCCCCGCCGGCGAGCTGCGCAATCATGTCCGCTTCGAACCGGTGAGCCTGCCGATTGAAGAGGACGAAATGCCGGAACAGGCCGTCGCCCGCGTCGAAGTGCGCCTGCTGATCCAGGCGCCGGTCCTGATCCGGTCCGGCCCGGCCGATCTCACTGTCGGACTGGCGGATCCGCGCCTGGTGACGGATGCGACAGGCGCGCGCCGTCTGCGCATTGCCCTCACCCGCTCGGGCGCATGGAGCAGCTATGGCGATCTGCAGGTCCTGCAGGGCGATCGCGTGATCGCTCAGCGCCGCGGCCTCGCGGTTTATCCCGAACGCGACAGGATCGAGGTTGAGATAGATCTTCCAGGCGACGCGTCAGGGCCTGTCAGCATCGTGTTTTCAGACCGTTACCTGCCAGACCGGGTCGCGCGCATGCGCTTCGACCTATAGGCCGATGCTCTGGCGCGCATGTGTTCTTCTTCTCGTCGCAGCCCTTTCGGGCTGTGCCGGCCTGCGCGATGACCTGATCGACCGCCTGCCCCCCGCACCTGATGCGCCGCGTGAACCGGTGCTCACCGCGATCACCCCGCAGCCCGCCTCGGCGCGGCCCGATGAAACCGGCTTCGCCCCTATTCTCCTGCGCGTTGAAGGCCAGCCGCTGGACACGGTCGGCGGATTGTTCGGCCCGACCGGCATGCTCTATCTCTCCGCCGCCGAGGTGCTCGACGCCCTCGCCCTGGCGGGCGGCTGGAACGCAGACCTGCAACGCCTGGAAGCGCGTTTCGGACCATTCGATCGACAGATCTATGCCGATGAGGACGGGATCTGGCGTCTCCTCACCGAGCGTGGGAGCGTCGTGCTGGGCGCCGGTGATGTTGTCTTCCTGCCGGGCGAGCCCAGCCCCTACCTGCCCCTCACCGTGCTTGAATTCCTGACCCCGGCCAATTGGAGTTTCGATGCTGTAGACCTGGCTGCCGACGGCCGGGCGCGTGGCAATATTCCGGCCCTGGAACGGCGCAGTTTCGAGCGCCGCCGCGGCACTGGCGCAGGCGGCCGGAGCCATAATTTCGCCGGCATGGAGCTACCGGTCTGGCCGACGGCGCAATGGCCCGGGCCACCCCTCCTGGATGTCCTCGCCGGCGCGCGTATCGACCGCGAGAGTGATGTGACCACCAATGCCGCGATCGACCTGTCGATGGATCTGCGCCTCGCCTCGGCCTTTGTCTCGGCAACCGCGGACAGCACAACCGGGATACGCGGCGGCCAGGCCCTTCTGGTCACTGATATTGCGGGGGTTGAGGTCACCGCAGGCGATGTCGATTTCGGCAATCTGCGCTTTCTGGGATCCTTGCGCGGGGTCGGCGTCGCTGCGCGGTCCGGGCTGGTGGATGAAGGCGTACTCGATTTCGCCCTCCAGGGCACCGGGCCGGCCGGCTGGGACGTGGAAGTGCGAACCCGGGGTACGCCGCCCTTCTTCGCCTTCACCGAGGTCGGAGCGGATGGCCGCTGGCGTGTTGAGAACGCACCGCTTGCGCCTGGCGGCACGGTCTTCGACATTTTGCTGATCAGCCCCTCTGGAGAGACGATCCGCCAGGCCCGCCGGGTCGCCTCGGCACCGGGCGCACCGGCGCTGGGCCGGTTGCGCTGGCGCCTGGCCGGGCTGCAGAGCGGTGACCGCGTATTCGGACAAAGCGATACCGGGGCGGCACGCAACAGCTATGCTGCCTCGCTGGAATATGGTCTGGCGCCCGGCTTCGGCCTGCGACTGGCCGGGGCTTATCTGCCCTCCGAGGATCTGGACGATGACCCCGGCTCGCTCGATACGCTGGCGCTCGCGGGTCTCGCCTTCGGGAATACGAGACTGCGGACCCGGGCCGATCTGGCCTATGACGGCGATGCTTTCGCCGCCGCTTTCGACGGCTCGATTAACCAGGAGAGGGTGAACTGGGATTTCGCGGTTGAAGCCCGCCAGCAGGGTTTCCGCGGCGAGCTGGAACAAATCTCCGCCCGCGTTCGCGGTTCGCGCCGGATCGGCCGGGTCTCGCTTGCCGCCGAAATGGACCACCGCAACCAGGCCGGCGACGTGGCCAATCTCGCACGGGTGTCGGCACTGACCAGCTGGGGCCGTATCATTGCCGGCGCCCGGGCCGAATATGCCTTTGATGCTGAGGAGGCGCTGCGCTGGAACGCCAATCTCAGCGCGCCACTATTTCGCACCGGGCGCCTTCGCTCCGGCGTGCGCGGCGCCAGCGAGGTCGAGGAATTCAGCCTCGAAGGGGACTGGCGCGGGCGTGAGAATTGGCGTGTCGGCCTGGGTACGGATTATGAAATCCGGTCAGAACGCTGGCGCGGCCGCGCAGCGCTCAGCTGGCGCCACCGCTATGGCGTGATCCGCGCTGACAGCCGGTTCGACGCGGACGGTATTGAGCTCGGCCTCACCCTGAGCACCAGTTTTGCACCGGATCCGGTTCGCGGGGGTTATCGGCCCTATAGCGAAAGACTGCAGCGCCGCGCGCTTGCCGCCATTGTTGCCTGCGTCGATGAAAACAGTGATCTGGAATGCAATCCGGGCGAACCGCCTGTCGAGGATGTCCGCATTGAAGGGCGCCTGCGCGAAACCGATGCGGACGGCGTCATGCTCTTGCCGATCCAACCTTGGCGAGAGACGGAACTTGCTGTTTCTGTTGGCTCTATTTCTGACCCCTTCCTGACACCGATACCGCCGGGCCGGCGCGCCACCATTCGCCCTGGCCGAACCCAGCGGATCGACTTGCCCCTGGCGCGGATCGGTGATGTGACGGGCTATGCCCGACGGGCGGATGGCTCTCCCCTCGCCGGGGCGAGCATCGTCTTACGCTCGGACAACGGGTTGATCGACAAAACCCTGCGTAGCGGATTTGATGGCTTCTTCTTTACCGATCTGCCCTTCGGCCGCTATCGCGCGTGCCTGGAGACCGAGGAGACGGAGACCTGCAGCGATTTCCGGCTCGACGATGACAATCCACAACCCGATCTCGACCTAGCCGCCCCCATTCCGGACGGCGAGGGAGACCCCGTCAGCGACGTCATTGCCCGGGTAGAGGACGATCTCGGCGCCGTCATCAAGGCCGGAGACAAGTTGCGCCATCTCGCCATTGGACCGGCCAATCTCGACCGGGGTGAGAACGGCGCGGCCATTGACGCGACGATAGACTGCCCAGGCTCCGTCCTGGCGGAACAGGGCGGAAACCGGGATTTGCAGTGTGTTATCGGCCGACCAGATGGTAATGGCCGCCTCGATGCGGAAACCGTGACCGAGCCGGGCCCAGTGCTCCGCCTCGTCGAGAAAGTCGATGACCACATTAACCCGCTGCTCCTCGACCCCCAGCGCCGAGACTTTGAGAAAGCCGAAGGGCTCAACCCGGCGTACCCGGCCGCGCAGCGTTTCACCCGTCACCGACCAGCCGGAAATTTCCACCGCCGCGCCCGCCTGCACTTCGACCGCATCGGAGGACAAAAGCTCGGCGACGATTTCCAGCCCGGCCGGGTCGCCGGTTTCCAGCAGAACGGTCCCGGCAGCAACCGGCCCGGCGCTTTCCTGCATGACCCGCAGGACGACACCGTCCACCGGGGAGCGGATATCGAGGACGCTAAGCGCTCCGCCGGCACTGTCCGGTTCGATCAGACGCACCTCGGCGGCCTCAAGCTCGGCCCGGCGCAATTGCACCGCCGCCTGGGCATGACCGAAGGCGGCACGAGCCGAACGGCGCTCCGCAGCGGCGCGGTCAAGAGCGGCCTGCGAGGCGATATCGGCCTCAAACAGTTGCAGCTGACGGTCATATTCGGCCTGGGCCAGGGCACGGCCGGCACTGGCGCTGTCCTGATCGGCGACCGCCGCACTCAAGGCCGCTTCGGCCATGTGGACCGCGGCCTCCGCCTCGCCGCGCGAACGGGCATCGAGGAATTGCGGCTCCGCCGGCAAGAGCTGGGCGATGACATCGCCTGAGGACACATCATCGCCGGCCTCGGGATCGACGCGCAGGAGCTGGCCGCTGATCGGGGCGGCGACCGCATAGACATCCCGGATACGGGTATAACCCTCCTCATTGACGGTCTGGATCATGGCGCCGCGGGAGACCTGGCCGATATCGACCATGACCGGCTGGGGCCGCAGGGAGAAGACCAGGGCAAGAAGGATGAGCACCGCTGCGGCGCCCCAGAAGACGGTTCGAAAACTCAATCGCATGAGGGTTTCCTATTCTCCCGCTTTCAACACGGCCACCATATCCAGCTTGTCCAGGCGCGAGCGCACCATGAGGGCAGAGGAAATGGCGACGAAAATGACCAGCCCGGCGGCATAGGCGAAGGTCCGCGCCTCGATGACATAGGGCAGACGGAACAAGTCCGAACTCATCGCCTCGGCGAAGACAAAGGCCAGTCCAGCGCCGGCCAGGGCGCCGATCGGCAGTGATATCAGGGTCAGAACGGCGATTTCGCCGAGCAGCACATACGCCACCTCGCCACGGGTGAAGCCGAGCACACGCAGAACGGCGAGCTCGGTCTCACGCTCGGAGAAGGATATCCGCACCGAATTATAGACCACACCCACGGCGATCAGGCCGGCAAACAGGGTGTAGATGAGTATCGAGGTCCCCATGCTCTGGTCCATGATGTCGACGAACATCTCCTCGGCCTGGGTCTGCAGCGACAGGCCTGCAACACCGGGCGCGGCCTTGAGCGCCGTATACAGGCGGGCCTCCTGGTCCCGGTCGACCCGCAAAGCCGCTCCGGTGATGACCCGCCCCTCGCCCATGATCCGGTTGAGATCATCGATCTGCATATTGAGACTGGAGCCGATATAGCTGGTCGAGACGCCCGAGACCGGGATTTCCAGTACCGGGCGGCGCCCCTCGGTGACCTCGACCTCGATCGTCTCGCCCGCCTTCACCCCCAGCTTTTCAGCCAGGTCCTGGGACAGGACCAGCCCGCCCGGCGGCGGCTCAATCCCATCACCCGCTGCCGTGACCGCGCGGGAGAGCTGGGCCTCGCGTGGCAGACCGGTCAGGGCGGCGCGCTCCTCGACCGGGCCATTGCGCAGGCGGACAGCGACATGGCGGACAGGCTCGGCGGCCATGACCCCGGGCATGCGTTCAAGCGCGTAAAGCGCTTCGCGCGAACGCGGCTGGTTGAAACTGACGGTGATGTCCTGCCGGTTGGCGATGTCGAAATAGGAACCGATCATCACCTCCATGGAATCGAGGAAGAAAAGCGTCGAGATCAGCAATCCGGCCGAAACCGCGATACCGCCAATGGTGATGGCCGAGCGCTGTGGCCAGCGCAGGATCTGGCGCAAAACCATGCGGGTCTGGTGATCTATCCGCCTCCAGCGTGTCAGCCCGGCCCCCAGGGCCTGGGAATAGTCTGGCGGTGGCGGCGGTCGCATGGCGATGGCCGGATCTAGCCGGGCGGCGCGCCAGGCTGCCAGCACGCCGGCACCGCCAATGGCAATAAATGTCACCAGAGCGGCAACCCCGTAAACCTCGGCCCGAAGCGAGAATATCAGATAGGGGAAGCGATAGTATTCGGTGTAGAGCGCTGCCAGCGACCGCCCCAGCCAGACCCCCAGCGCCAGACCGGCGATAAAGCCGATCGCGCCGATCACCGAGGCGAATTTGAGATAGTGGATGACGACATCCCGATCGCGATAGCCAAACGCCTTCATCAGCCCGATTTCGGTCCGCTCCAGCGCCACCAGCCGGGCCAGGACGACATTGACCAGCACGGCCGCCACGGCAAGGAAGATCGGCGGCAAAAAGCCGGCCATGGTAGACAACTGGTCGATCTCGGAGGAGACGAAAGCGTCCGATATCTGATCCTCGCGGGCATAGGCGCCGGGCGCGCCATAGGGTTCCAGCAAGCGATCCAGCGCTGCGATCACCGGGGCGGTTTCGGCACCGGGCTGGAGCTGCACGATCAGCTCGGTAAAGGCGCCATCGCGGTCGACGGCCTGGGCCAGGGCCTCGCGCTCCATCCAGGCGACCCCGAACATGCGCGGATCGGGCACGATCTGGCCCGGGGCGATGGCGTAGACATATTCCGGCGACAGGGCGAGACCGGTAATGCGGAGCCGGTCGCGGGCGCCATAGATCGTGGCCTCGATGGTATCGCCCGGCTCGAGCCCATGCGCGATGGCGAAGGTTTCCAGGAGCAGGATTTCATCGCGCTGGCCGGCCAGAGGCATGCGGCCCTCGACCAGAAAAACCCGGTTGATGGCACTGCCATTGGCCTGTGGCAGGGACAGCACCTCACCGGCCGCCGGAGCGTCCATCGTGTCGAGCGAAAACTGCGCCGCCGAGCGGACCCGGCTCTCCACCGCCCGCACGCCGGGTATGGCGCCGGCATCATCGGCCAGCGCCTCCGGTGCCCGCACCACCGGGGCCCAGATATCGGCGAATTGATGCCGGTCATAATAGGTGTCTCGGGTCAGTTTGAGACTGTCGAGCATTCCCGCCGCAACGATATGCACGGCGACACCGGCGGCGATCACCAGGGCAATGGCGATGATCTGCACCCGCATTGACCAGAGGTCGCGCACCAGTTTGCGATCCAGCTTGGACAGGCCCGGGATCAGCGGATGGCGCGGATCTACCATGTCAGCGCCTCGGGCTCGATCCGGGTTTCGTTGACCTCGACCTTGCCGACCCGGCCATCGGAGAAGGTCACCACCCGGTGCGCCATGTCAGCGACCCCGGCATTATGGGTGATGATCAGGGTTGTCGCGCCGAGCTGTTCATTGACGTCGCGCAGGGCCTGCAGCACGCGCACCCCGGTGGCGCTGTCGAGCGCCCCGGTCGGCTCGTCGCAGAGCATGACCTCGGGCCGTTTGGCGATGGCGCGGGCAATGGCGACACGCTGCTGCTCTCCGCCGGACATCTCGGCCGGGAAATGATCCATGCGGTGATCGAGCCCGACCATGGCCAGGGCCTCGGCGGCTGAGAGCGGATTGTCGGCGATCTCGGTGACCAGCTCGACATTCTCCCGCGCCGTCAGCGAGGGCATGAGATTGTAGAACTGGAAGACAAAGCCGACATGGCGCCGGCGATAGAGGGTCAGCTGGCGCACCGAGGCGCGGGTCAGATCCTCACCGCGGAATTTGAACACCCCGTCGGTGGCCCGGTCGAGCCCGCCGATAATGTTCAACAGCGTCGACTTGCCTGAGCCCGACGGCCCCAGCAGCACCACCATATCCCCGTCCGGAATGCTCAGATCCACACCGCGCAGCGCATGCACGGCGGCCTCACCGGAGCCATAGACCTTGGTCAGCTCGCGGATATCAAAACAGGGCGGGGTATCGCTGGACACTGCGGGCATAATCCCTCCGTTCAATCGGGAGTATTATGCGTAGGGGAATTAGGCGCGATGCGGTATCGGGCCGCAGGGGATGGGGAGCGAGGCCTGCCCTCCTCGCCCTTGATGGGCGAGGTGGATTGCGGCGCAGCCACAAGACGGAGTGGGTGCGCGCCGAAGGCGCGGGGAAGACTAGCGATGGCGAAGTGGTTTTAGTGGCGGCTTTGCCGCGTCACCCACTCCCCCGCTGCGCGGGACCTCGCCCATCGAGGGCGAGGAGGCCGCTAAAAATCTTGTCATCCCGGACGCAGGCCCGGCCTTGCGCCGGGCGAAGATCCGGGACCCGGCCAAGCCCATCGAGGTCCCTGATCTGCGCCCCGCTTGCGCGGGGCATCCGTCAGGGATGACAAAGTTGTGAGAGGGTGTGGAGGTGAGGCGTGATTAAATCACCCCTTCCCCCGACTTCATGTCGGGGCCTGGCGTTATCCCGGCGCTGATGACTCTAGGTGCTGACAGCTCCAAGAGTCATCAACGTATTCGTTTCCACCGGGCCCCGGAACAAGTCCGGGGGAAATAGAGCGGTGTTGGTGAGAGATGCCTCCCCCTAAACCTCAACCCCGAACAGCTTGCGGAATTCGCCATACCCCTCCGCCTCGAGCTCATCCACCGGGATGAAACGCAGGGAAGCGGAGTTGATGCAATAGCGCAGCCCGCCGGCCTCTTGCGGGCCGTCGGGGAAGACGTGGCCGAGATGGCTGTCGCCGTGGCTGGAGCGGACCTCGGTACGGATCATGCCGTGGGTTGTATCGCGCAGCTCGGTGATGTTCTCGCCTTCGACCGGCTTGGTGAAGCTGGGCCAGCCGCATCCTGAGTCATACTTGTCCATCGAGGTGAAAAGCGGCTCGCCGGAGACGATGTCGACATAGAGACCGGCATCCTTGTTGTCGGTCAGGGCGCCGGTGAAGGGGCGTTCGGTGCCGTTTTCCTGGGTCACCCGGTATTGCTCCGGCGTCAGGCGGGCAATGGCGTCAGCGTCTTTGGTATAGGTCTTGGTCATGACGGGCTCCCTTCATCATCATCCTGCCAATGTACGGTGGGTAGTGGGCAGTGGCCCAGAAATGGGAAAGCGGGGCCTGATTGCCAAGCCCCGCCCTCCAGATCGTGATGTTTTGCAGCCCTTAGCCGGTCTGGCGGGCCCGCGCTGCGGCATTGCGGACGATCTCGGGAATGTCCGAACGCGCTTTTTCGGACCGGTCGGCCATATCCTTGGCACCGGTGGCGAAGTGCTCGGCATCGCGCGAGGCCTGATCGGCCGCTTCGGCGATCTCGGTCATCGACTTGGCCACGGCATTGGAGGCCTCCTGGGCATCATCGACATAGCTCAGGAAGCTGGCGGTCGAGGCGCGTTGTTCTTCCATGGCCGCGGCGACCGCGGTGGTCACTTCCGACAGCGAGCCGATATTGGAGGTGATCGAAGCGATCGCATCGACGGCGTGCTGCGTGCGTTCCTGGATGCCGGTGACCCGGTCATGGATCTCATGCGTCGACTTGTTGGTCTGGGCAGCGAGCGCCTTCACTTCCGAGGCGACGACGGCAAAGCCCTTGCCGGCTTCACCCGCCCGGGCTGCCTCAATCGTGGCGTTGAGGGCCAAGAGGTTGGTCTGCTCGGCGAGGTCATTGATCAGCGAGACGAAATTGCCGATCTGGTCCGCAGCGGTCTTGAGTTCCTCAACCGACTGGCTCGACACGGCGGCGCGCTCGACGGCCTCCTGGGCCAGCTGGTCGCCGCGCGAGATTTGCTCGGTGACCTCATTGATCGCCGTCATCAGCTCATCGGCCTGCTGCGCGGCAGAGGAAGAGCGCTGCTTGGACAGTTCGGACTGTTCCAGCGCCGTTTCCGCCGCCGACTTGGCGCCGGACAGGATGGCGCGGACACCGGTGGAGTGGATGTGGATGCCGTCGGCGGTTTCAGACAGCGAGCCGAGGCCCTCTTCTGCCGCCTTCTCCACCTCGGTCGCCATGTCCATCAGCTCGCGGGTGCGCATTTCCATCACCGCGCGCTCTTCTTCCAGGCGCTCGGCATTGGACTGACGGCGCTCTTCATCGACCTCGATAAAGCGGGCCGCGGCGCGGGCCAGGGTACCGATTTCATCGCGGCGGTCGGTCCCGGTGACCTCGATCTCGGTATGCCCCTCGGTCAGGCCTTTCAGCGTCGAGGTGATCTTGCGGATCGGGCCGACGACGGACTGCATGACGACACCGGAGAAGACGAGGATGGTGAGCAGGCTGATCGCGGCGATCAGCGTTGCATTGCGCGCGTCGGTTGCCGCTTCGCTGGCATAGCGCTGAGCGGTCGGCGTAATTTCATTAGCGAAATCGGTCTCGATCTCGATAAGCCGATCAATTCGGGCGGTCGAGGACTGGAACCAGGCCGGACCCTGGCCCGCCGCGATCGTGCCACCATAACCGGCCGCAATGAGGGTCTGGCGGAGGGGCGCAACACCCTGATCCACGGCGGCCATGCCCCGATCCAGGCGGTCCGCCCAGGTCTCGCCCATGATCAGGTCAAATTCGGCCATGAACGTGTTTTGGGCCTCCTGCAGCGAAAGCAGGCGGATATGAGCATCCCGTTCAATTGCAGCCTGATTGAAAGCACGGGCGCCCACAGCGCGCTCGCGGCCAGCCATTTCGGTCGCCTCATAGAGGTTCAGGAGGCCGATCATTTCCTCAATCAGGCCAGTGCCTTCAGCGAGGTGGGTCTCCTCGGCATAGGCTTTGAGGATGTCTTCGATGATATGGGTATAGGCAGACGTCGCCTCACCCGCCGTGAGACTGCCATCGGTAACGGCCCGGCGATGGGCGACAAGACCTGCGAGATCGGTTTCAATCACGGCAAGGCTGTCCCGATAGGCCTGACCGAAGTCTTCCGTAGCGCCTGATTGGAGCGCTCCCAGCAATTCGGCCACGGCGACGTCCGTCGCGGCACGCTGGGTTTCCAGTGCCTCAAGCGGCTGGGCTGCGCGACCCGATCCGAAATAACCAGCCGTCCGGCCACGCTCGCGCTGCAGCTCATACATCACATCCGAGGTGTAATGTGTGAAGTCGACAATCTCGGCAACAAGACTGACCCGCGCAGCGTCGCGCTGGCTGTCGATCGCGCTCATGGATGCGAAGACGGCAAACCCGATCATCGGTGCGATGACGGCCATGGCGATGCGTGCCGCGATCGGCAAAGAAGAGAGGCGCATAGTTGTTTCCTCAGCCCAAATGAGTGCGATGAGGAAACAATGTGTTGGTTACCGGTAACCTAACAAAAACGACAGTTTAGGGTACTGGTTTATAACAATATGCATATCTCTATGGCTGGTCAGGCGCTTAGCGGAACTGCATTCCGTCCTTCAGCCCAAGCGCCCGGAAGATCATCGCTGCCGGGCAAAAACCGGTGAAGCTGGTCTGCAGCAGGTTGAAGCCGACAAAGGCAGCCAAAAGGAGCCACCACTGGCTGACCTGTACGGCGAGGATGAGAGAGATCAGGACCATGGTCCCGGCGAGAGCCATGACGGCGCGTCCGATGGTCATGCTTGTGTCCTTTCATCAAGATCAAGCGGTTCGGGGAGTTTGGGGGTGTAGGGCTCGTCGCCATCCTTGAAGATCACATAGATGGCCGGAATGACGAGCACGGTCAGGAGCGTCGAGGATGCCAGACCGAACAGGAGCGAGATCGCCAGGCCCTGGAAGATCGGATCGCCGAGGATCACAGACGCACCGATCATCGCCGCAATGGCGGTCAGGAGGATCGGCTTGAAACGGATTGCGCCAGCGCGCAGCAGGGTCTCGCGCAAGGGTTCGCCCGCCTCCGCCCCATGGCGGATGAAATCCACCAGCAGGATGGAATTGCGCACGATAATCCCGGCCAGGGCGATGAAACCAATCATCGAGGTCGCGGTGAAGGCAGCGCCAAACATCCAGTGACCGAGAATGATGCCGATAAAGGTCAGCGGGATCGGCGTCAGGATGATGAGCGGCACACGGAAGGAGCCGAACTGGGCCACGACGAGGACGTAGATGCCCAGCAGGGCAACCATGAAGGCAGCACCCATATCGCGGAAGGTCACATAGGTGATCTCCCACTCACCATCCCATAACAAGACCGGCACATCATCACTGTCCGGCTGGCCATACATGCGGATTTGCGGCTGCGGCACCGCCTCTGTCCAAGGACGTTGGGCGAGTGCCTCCTCGACAGCAAACATGCCGTAGATCGGGGCTTCGTATTCGCCGGCCAGCTCGGCCATGACCATTTCCAGATAGCGGCCGTCCCGGCGGAAAATCGGGTAGGAGCCGGGCTCTTCCGAGACCGAGACCACATCACCCAGTTCGACAATGCCGCGATCACCCGGGATCAGATTGGTCGGGACCGGGGTTGAGGACAGGCGTTCGGACCAGAGCCTGTCCTCGCGCGGCAATTCCACCGAAATCTCGACCGGGTCGCGGCCCTCGCCACGATGGGAATAGCCCACGGGCATGCCGCCGATCAGGGCGCGGACCGTGTCATAGACATCGCTTTGCTGGACCCGGAAATATTCCAGGCTGTCCTGGTCGATGGCGATGCGCAGGCGCGGTCGCGGCGTACCGAAACTGTCGTCGATATCGACCACATAGGGCACGCTGTCGAACGCTTCGCGGACCTCCGAGGCGACGGCGCGGCGGGTTTCCGCGTCGGGACCGTAGATCTCGGCCAAAAGAGTGGCGATGACCGGCGGGCCGGGCGGGATTTCCGCGATACGGACACTGGCACCTTCGGGCAGGTCCATGTCAGCAAGGAGCTCGCGCGCTTCCAGGGCAATGTCATGGCTGGCCCGGTCGCGATGGTGCTTGGCTTCCAGATTGACCTGGAGATCGCCCTGCTCCGGACGATTGCGCAGGAAATAGTGACGCACCAGGCCGTTGAAATTGAACGGCGCGGCCGTGCCGGTATAGGCCTGGATCGAGGTCGCCTCAGGCAGGGCGGACAGGCGGTCCGCCGCCTCCATCAGAACACGTTCCGTACGCTCCAGCGTCGTGCCTTCCGGCATGTCGACAATGACCTGGAATTCCGACTTGTTGTCGAAGGGCAGGAGTTTGACCGTCACGGTGCGGGTCGCAAACAGCGACATCGAGCCCAGGGTCAGGACACCGACAATGATCAGCAGTGTCCAGGCCGAGCGGCGACTGGCGATGACCGGGCCGGCCACGCGGCGATAAAGCGCGCCCAGCTTGCCCTCGGTCTCTTCGCCATGGCCGTGATCGCCCGCACCACCCCGTGCAGCGATGATTTTCATCAGCCAGGGCGTCAGTACGACGGCGACGAAGAAGGAGAAAATCATCGCCGCAGAGGCATTGACCGGGATCGGCGCCATATAGGGCCCCATCAAGCCGGACACGAAGAGCATCGGCAGCAGGGCGGCCACCACGGTGAGCGTGGCGACAATGGTCGGATTGCCGACTTCGGCGACGGCTTCGATGGCGGCCGTGATCTTGTCTCGGCCATCCTTCATCGCCCAGTGCCGGGCAATATTCTCGATCACCACAATGGCGTCGTCGACGAGGATGCCGATGGAGAAGATCAGCGCGAACAGCGAGACCCGGTTGATAGTGTAGCCCATAAGGTTGGAGGCGAAGAGGGTCAAAAGGATGGTGGTCGGGATGACGACGAAGACGACCACGCCTTCACGCCAGCCGATAACAAAGGTCACCAGCAGCACAATCGAGACCGTAGCCAGGGCGAGGTGGAAGAGCAGCTCGTCGGCCTTTTCGTTGGCGGTCTCGCCATAGTTTCGCGTCACGGTGACCTCGACGCCCTCGGGGATCAGGCTGCCGCGCAGCAGCTCGAGGCGCTCGAGAATATGCTCGGAGACGACCACCGCATTGGCGCCTTCGCGCTTGGCGATGGCGAGCGTGACCGCCGGGCGGCTGTCCCAGCTGTCATGATGGTCCTCGCGCGTCAGCATCCAGGCGCGCGCTTCGGAGGGCTCGGCTCCGACAATGACGTCAGCCACATCGCGGACATAGACCGGGCGGCCATCACGCGTGGTCAGCAAGAGCAGACCGATATCCTGGCTGCCCTGAAGCGTCTGACCGGCGGCGACCGACAAGGTGCGGTCCATGGCCGAGACCTGGCCGGCCGGGAAGGAGCGGTTGGCTTCAGCGATGCGGCCGGCGAGCTGTTGCAGGGTAACGCCGTATTGCGACAGACGCTCCGGGTCCGGCTCAATGCGGATCTGGTCCGCGCGACCACCGACGATATAGCTCAGCCCGACATCCTCGACCGACATGATCGCGGCGCGCAGCTCCTCGGCAATGGCATGCAGGGCGTGATCATCCCAGTGCGCGGCGACATCAGCGCGCGGCGACAGGGTCAGGGCGACAATGGCCACATCATTGATCCCACGGCCGACGATCAGTGGCTCGGGGATGCCCAGCGGCATGCGGTCCATATTGGCGCGGATGCGCTCGTGAATGCGCAGTATGGCGGCGTCAGGATTGGTGCCGACCTCGAAGCGGGCGGTGACGAGGACCTGGTCATCCTCGGACAGGGAGTAGACATGCTCGACCGCATCAACGGAGCGGATGATCGCTTCCAGGGGCTCGGTGATGAGCTCGACGGCATCCGTCGCCTTGAGCCCGTCGGCGCGCACCATGATGTCGACCATGGGGACGGAAATCTGCGGCTCTTCCTCGCGCGGGATGACCATCAGGGCCAATAGTCCGACGGCCAGAGAGGCCAGCAGGATGAGCGGGGTCAGCGGTGAGCGGATGAACGCCTTGGTGAGCTGACCGGAGATACCTAGCTTCATGGCCGCACCACCTGGTCGCCATTGGCGATCCCGCTGAGGATTTCAACGCCGTCGGCTGTCTCCGGACCGCGCAGAACGGAGACTTCAACCGTCTCGCCCGCCGGGGTCAGAAGAAGAACATAATCAACGCCAAAACGCGTGGTGACATAGCCGGACGGAATGATAATGGCCTCGCGCTCGTCGACGCTTACATAGACCCGTACCCGCTCACCGACGAAGAAGCCGCCGAGACCATCGACCAGCGCATCGGCGACGACGCGACCGTCTTCAATGCGCGGATAGACCTGGCGGATCTGACCTTGGGCCGCGACATCGCCGCTCAGGGCAGCGGCATCCACCTCGATGGCGTCGCCCTCCTGGATCGAGCGGGCATGACGCTCGGGCAGGCGCAGACGCAGGAGGTAGAGGTCAGAGGCGATCATGGCGATCGCCTCGCCCGGCATCACCACCGTGCCGGCGGTCACCGGCACCTGTAAGACGCGACCGGCCGCAGGAGCAAGCACATCACCCTCCCGGGTCTGCTGCACCAGCACATCCCGCTCGCGCCGGACCGAGGCTAGCTGCCCCTCCAGCACTTCGACCTGGGTTGAGGCCTGATCCAGACGGGCCTGGGGGAAGATCCCACGCGAGAACAGGTCCTGGGCCCGTTCGAGATCAATCCGTGCCTGGGCCAGCTGGGCGTTGAGCGCAGCGGCCTGGGCATTGATCGAGCCGATCTGCGGCGCCAGGCGTTCATTGACGACAACCGCGAGCACGCTCCCCGCCTCCACTGCATCGCCTTCATCCACGCGCAGCTCTCCGATCGTGCCGCCCAGGCGGGCCCGGGCAGTGACCGTATCAACGCTCTCGACTGTGGCGAATACGGCCTTGCGGTCGCTGACGCGGACGGTCTCGACGGTGTGGATTTCGCCTTGCTGAGCCCAGGCGGGCGCAGTGGCGAGCAGGCAGGCGATGAGGGCGGCGCGGATCATGGGGTCAATCCTTAAACGGCTTGCGGATCGACAACGGCACCGGTGGCCGGATCAAGCGTAATGACCGGCAGGCCCGCAGCTTTCCAGGCCATCATCCCGCCCTTGAGGTGCGCGGTGACCGGGACACCGGCCGCGGCACAGCGATTGAGCGCGTCCATCGACCGTTTGCCGGACCCGCAATGCAGGATGACCTCACGGCTCTTGTCGATGGGCAGTGCCTGGGCATCGAAAGTCGACAGCGGATGCAGGCTGGCGCCGTGCAGGCGCTCGGTCGCAAATTCGCGCGGTTCACGCACATCGATAATGACCAGTTCGCCCTTCTGGGCCCGGTCGAACACGTCTTTCGGGTCAAGTTCCTGCAGGCTCATTTCATCTCTCCAAGAAATCTGCGATATACATCATTGACTGCTAAATTAGCATATTCTATATTAGTGTCAACTAATGAGTTGAGTCCAATGAACGCCGAACACGACATCCAGATCGAAGAACTTCAGCATCAGGCAGGTGATGCGGCCGCTTTCCTGAAGCAGCTGGCCAATGAGAAACGCTTATTGATCCTGTGCCGCCTCGCCTCGGGCGAGGCCGGCGTCGGCGAGCTGTGCGAAGTGGCCGGCCTGTCGCAATCGGCGATGTCGCAGCATCTGGCCAAAATGCGCGCAGACGGGCTGGTCAGCGGCCGCAAGCACGGGCTGCAGGTTTTCTATTCCATCGCCGACGATCGCTGCGTCGGCATTCTGACGCATCTCAAATCGCAATTCTGCACCGCCGCGGACGGTCTCGGCACAGCGGAATAGGCGGAACGACAAGACGCAAAACGCGCGCGTTCCGGCCCACAGGGAGGAACACATGGCTCATATTGTTGTACTCGGCGCTGGTCTCGGGGGGGTCCCGATGGCGCTGGAAGCGCGCAAGGAATTACCCAAGGATCACAAGATCACCGTGATCTCTGACAGCGCGACCTTTCACTTCACCCCATCCAATCCCTGGGTGGCGGTGGATTGGCGTAAGCCGGACCAGATCAAGGTTGAGCTGGCACCAATGTTCAAGAAAAAGGGCATCGACTTCATTCACGCCAAGGCCATCAAGGTGAAGCCTGAGGAAAACGCCGTCGCGCTCGAGAGCGGCAAGCTTGTCACCTATGACTACCTCATCATCGCCACCGGTCCCGAGCTGGCCTTCGACGAGATCGAGGGGCTGGGCCCCCATGGCGGCCATACCGAGAGCGTGTGCCATGTCGACCATGCAGCCGCGTCGAACGAGGTTTGGCAGAAATTCTGTGACAATCCGGCCCCGATCGTGGTCGGCGCGGTCCAGGGCGCATCCTGTTTTGGCCCCGCCTATGAATTCGCCATGATCTTGGAAACCGACCTGCGCAAGCGCAAGATCCGCGACAAGGTTCCGATGACCTTTGTCACCTCCGAACCCTATGTCGGCCATCTCGGCCTCGACGGTGTCGGCGACACCAAGGGTCTGCTGGAAAGCGAGATGCGCAACCGGCACATCAAATGGATCACCTCGGCCCGGGTCACCAAGGTCGAAGAGGGCCTGATGCATGTCGAGGAGGTGAATGAGGACGGCACGGTCAAGAAAACCCATGAACTGCCCTTCGGCTATTCCATGATGCTCCCCGCGTTCCGCGGCATACCCGCGGTGCGCGATGTCGAGGGCCTGGTTAATCCGCGCGGCTTCATCCTCATCGATGAGCATCAGCGCAATCCGAATTTCTCCAACATCTTCTCGGTCGGGGTCTGCGTGGCCATTCCACCGATGGAGAATTATGCCGTGCCGGTCGGCGTCCCTAAGACTGGTTTCATGATCGAGAGCATGGTGATGGCAACGGCGCGCAATATCCGCGACGAGCTTGCCGGCAAAGAGGCGCGTCATGTCGCCACCTGGAATGCCGTCTGCCTCGCCGATTTCGGGGATGGGGGCGTTGCTTTTGTGGCCATGCCGCAAATCCCACCGCGCAATGTGAACTGGTCTGCCGATGGCGGCTGGGTCCATCTCGGCAAGATCGCCTTCGAAAAGTACTTCCTCGGCAAGATCCGCAGCGGTGTCGGCGAGCCCTTCTATGAGCGCGCGGTGTTCGACATGCTCGGCATTCACAAGGTCAAGCCGAAGGAAAAGGGCGACGCCTAGGCCTTGGCCAGGATCGCGCCGGCCGCCGTGCCGAGCATCTGGGCCAAGGCCGGCAGATTCTCTGCCAGCGGCGAGGTTTCACGCCAGATCAGGGAGATTTCCCGGCGTGCGCTGGCATCACCGATGGGGCGCAGGGCTACTGACCGGTCGCGGCGCGCCTCGGTCTTGATGTAGAGCTCGGGCAGGATCGCCACGCCGGCGCCCAGTGCCGCCATGTTTCGAATGGCATCGAGCGAAGTGCCTTCATAGTCCGACGAAATATAGGCATCTGCCCGTACAGCGAGCTGCCGGACTTGCCAGGTCAGGCGGTGCCCCAGACCCAGGGTGAGGAAGGGCGAGCCCTTGAGCTCGCTAAGCGTCACCGGCGCATTGCTGGCGGCCAGCGGATCGTCCGGAGCCATGGCGACCCACAAGCGCTCCTCGAACAATACAGACCCCTGCATGCCGGGATGGTCCTCGCGCGTTGAGATCACGGTATCGAGGCGACCATCATCGAGCTGCTCCGCCAAACGGTCCGTGGGTTCGTCACGAATACCCAGGCGCAAATCCGGGAAGCGCGCATGCAATTGCCGCGTCACGCTGGGCAGAAGATAGGGTCCGATAGTCGGGATCACCCCCATGCGGATCCGGCCATAGAGTGCGTCGGCCCCGTGTTCGGCCATGGCTTTCATATCCGCAACCTGGCGCAGGATATATCGCGCCCGGCGGATGATCTGATCGCCCATCGGCGTGACCATGGCGCCAGCCCGTCCGCGCTCGAATACCGACACGCCGAGATGAGCCTCTGCGTCGGCCACTTGGGCCGACAGGCTGGGCTGGCTGACATTCATCGCCTTGGCCGCATCGGAGAAGCGGCCACTGTCCGCAATGGCGACCAGATACTCCAATTGCCGCAGGGTCGGTTTCATAGTTTTTTCCTAAGTGAGACTTTTGTTCTTTATATTTTACCTAACTGTATCGCATCTCTATGTTCCGCGCATCAACAATAACACACGAAAGAGCTGATTGCTTCCACTGGCGCACAGGCCAATCGTTTCCCCGGACTGCCCTTCCTTCCCATCCAAGCACCTCCATGGAAACGGTTTTTTCTTATGCGCCAAGGTTATCTCGCCGGTTACGGCCAGTGACCTAACTCATCAGCGGCTCTTGGCCGATGACGCGACTGACCCAAGCGGTGCCCCCCTAATCCCCGCGGACGTCAAAACCATCATCGCCAACCCCGGCTCGGCCATTCGCACGTTGTCCCCGCGCTAATTGGCCGGGCCGGTTTTGTTGTTTACGCGGTTTAGAACAAAGGACGATCACATGCCTCGCGCGTTGGTTCGAATTCAGGAATTTCTGCGACTTGAGAGTTCCGCCGGCATCATCCTGATGTTCAGCGCCCTGGCGGCCCTGATCGTCAG
>NZ_JASBRQ010000051.1 GCF_030149425.1 Maricaulis sp.
GGCCTGATAAATCAGACCGAAATCAATCGTCGTATAAGAGAACGCTTCAGCGATCGGTGTTCAAGTGGTGGTCTGACCCACCGCAGAACGCCGCCGCCTGCGTTTCTCTTTCCATAACCAACAATGTCAAAGAGCCGGACCGTCAGCACCGAAGCGCCAGGGCCCGAACCGCTTGAACCCGCCTGGGTCGCCGCGGCAAGGAGCGCGGTGTTTAGGCCGCGCCGTTTTTGAAGTCAATCGCGTTTTTTCAGAGAATGTGCAGTTCGTTATGAGACCGCCGAAACGGCAACAAAACTTCCTGAACCCGGTGCTTCAATCTCGACTCACCGGCCCTAGGTACGAAAAAACGCAAGACCTCGCATAATAAGGAAACGGCTTCGCTCCGCAAGCAAAAAGCTGCGCACCGCGCCGTCGGGAGCGCTCTTCTACAGGATGGCCGGATCGGCGCAACCCCCGCTGCAGCATTTCTCTCAGGTTTTTGTCACCAATGGCGGCAAGTCCCCTGCCCTGCCTTATGATTACGTCCTGCAGCTCAATATCAGGACAGGATATAATCTCGCATGGCCGCGGTCTGCGCCTCGGCATCGGCGATCTTGGCCTTGACCACATCACCGATGGAAACGATTCCAACGAGCTGACCGTCCTCCAATACAGGCAGATGCCTGACGCGCCGTCCCGTCATCCGCATCATCACGCTTTCGACGGTTTCATCACGAGTCGCGGTGATGAAGACCGGTGTCATCGCATTGGCGACACTGCGCTGCAGGGAAGCCGCTCCATTGACGGCCAGTTCGCGGACAATATCGCGTTCCGTCATGACCGCCACCGGACGCGCCTGGGCGTCGATAACGACAAGCGCGCCGATATTATGACTGTCGAGCGCTTCGGCAGCCTCCACCAGTGTGGCGGTGTCCTCGATGGTGACGACGGCACTGCCCTTCTGTTGCAAGATGGCTTCTACACGCATGAGCCACTCCTTCCGGCAAGTCCGGTTGCACCATACCACGAGTATGCGCATTGACGAAGCGGGCACCGGGCCGGCCAGAGGCCTGGATGTGAATCACTCTTACGTGGACACCTGCCGCGCGCTGCGCCAACCTTCGGCCGGGATACTGGGACCATGGCGCGAAGGGGAGCCCCGTGAGTTATCAATCTCGGATTCGCAAGGATCTCGACCGCTGGATAAAAGCCGGTTGGGTCGAGGCACGCTACAAAGACGATATCCTCGGCGATATCGCCACATCCGGCCACGCCTGGAACGCCGCTGGCGCCCTGTCGATCCTCGGCGCCGTCCTGCTGGCGATGTCGGCCATCAGTTTTGTCGCCGCCAATTGGGACGCCATGCCCAAACTCCTGGCCTTTATCTTTCTGGTCGCGGCGATCTGGGCCGCCCTTCTGGGGGCAGGCCGGGCCTTTGACCGGGATGCCCCCACGCTGGGCCACGCCTTGGCCTTGCTCGGCGCGCTCCTATTCGGCGCCGCCATCGCCCTGACGGCGCAGACCTTTAATATGTCCTCCTTCCGCAATACCGCCGTCCTGATCTGGTCTTTCGGAGCCTTGGCGACGGCCGTGATCATTCCGTCGCGGCCGGTTTTGATAGTCGCGACCGTCCTGGGCGCCCTCTGGGTCTGGCTGGAGATCCTCAACCCGGCAGCGCCCAATATCATGTGGAGCTATCTCGTGGTCTGGACGCTGATGATGGCTGCGGCCGCGCGGCTGCAATCGCGTGTCTCCGCCAACCTGCTCGGCCTGGCTCTGCTGTTTTGGATATCGAATGCGATCTGGCGCGAGCTTGGCGCATTCACCGCCTTCGATGTCGAGATCATAGCCCTGCACCCGCTGCTCTATGGCGCCCTCGCCCTTCTCGCGGCGCAATGGCGCAATCGCGGCGTGCCGGGTTTCGGCGTGATCTCGGCCTGGCTTGGCCTGGCTGCCGTGATCGGAGGAGCCATCGTGCAATGGCCTCTGGGGAATATCGAGAACGAAGTCCGCCTTTACGGCATGGATGAGGACGAGCTGGCGATCTCCCCTGCCTATTGGCTGGCCGGCGGCCCGGCAGTGCTGGCCGTTGCCGTGCTGTCCTTCCTGCAACCGGGCACGCCGCAGCGCCGCATGGCAATGAGCGCCAGCCTGACGGCAGCCGCCCTGGCCGCGCTTATCCTACCGCTGATCGGTCACATCACCTCGCCGGAGACCATTTTTGCCGCGCGGCTGCTGATCGGCGCTGCCTTCTATGCGCTTTGCGTGGCCTTGATTCTGATCGGCTCACGCGACGGTTTCCGCGCCACCGGGACAATGGGGATTATCGGCTTCGCCATGCAGACCTTCTATGTCTACTGGGAGACGTTTGAAGGCCTGCTGACGGCCTCGGTCTTCTTCCTGGGCGCTGGACTCTTATTGTTCGGGCTGAGCTTTGCCCTGATGCGATGGCGCAGCACGCTGCTTCCCTCCAGCAAGGAGGACGCGTCATGAGCTTCACCCTGCGCCTCGGCCTGATCGCCGCCGTGATGACCGGCTTTCTCACCCTCATGCTGACCACCCACGCCGCCAAGCGCGCCTCAGGCACAGAAGTCACGATCGCCGTTGAGGGATACGATCCGCGCGATCCGCTCCTGGGCTATTACAGCCGCATCGAGATCAGCCTGGCCCGGCTCGATGCGCTGCAAATGGATGGCGAGGACGAGTTCGTATCGGGCGACGTGATCTATGTCAGCATCGCAGCAGATGCGGACGGTGTGTGGACGGCCAACGCGCTGCACCGGAACCGCCCGCCTGAAGGCGTTGTGATCCGCGGCTATGTCACCGGCACGACCGGAGAGCCTTTCGAATGGACCAATCAGGTCGACCCGGAGACCGGCCGGACGGAACGCGTCCGTGTCGAACGCGATCATGTCTGGATCTACGTCAATTATAATCTCTCGCGTTACTACGCCTCGCGGACAACGGCGCAGGAACTGGACGGGATTTTGCGCGATGCCAGCCAATCCCCTCGACTGATCCTGTCCGTTCAGGACAATGGCGATGCCCTGATCAAAGGGCTCGAGATCAATGGCGAGCGCAGTTTCGAGCGGCTCTGGTAGGCGCTAGCGGCTGGAAAACACCGGCTGTAGTAACGGGAACAGCACCGCGCCGGCCAGTGTGCCGCCGATATGGGCGACCCAGCCGATCGGGATCGGAAAACCGATACCGATAATGCCGAAGACCAGGTTGAGCCCGATCCAGGGCACGGCCAGGCGCAGCATGCCGCGATATCCGCCCATCACCCAGCCGGCCGCGGCGAGAACGCCGGACACGCCGGTTGAAGCTCCGCCCATGGTTGCCGCCTCATTGCCGCTGAGCGCGACCTGGGTGGCCGCCCCGGCAATCGAACACAGGGCGAAGAAGACCAAAAAGCCCAGCGTGCCCCGGCTGTCGGTACCGAAACCGGCGGCGACGGCCCGTCCGGCGCTGACTAGGATGGTCAGGTTCATGGCGATGTGCAGAACGCCGAAATGTATCAGCACGTGCAGCAGATAAGGGGCCCACGGCCCCAGCGGCTGTTGCGGCGCTATCTGACCGGGCCCGGGAACCACGACCACGGAGGCCGCGAAGATCAAGCGTTCCAGCTCTGGAGCGATAAAGGGAAGCAGGGCGACCACGATAATCGGGACGGCGACAATCAGCACGCCCAGCGGGATGTTGTTGAATATCGGCTGGCGCGAACCGCCGCCCGGCGGCTCATGGCGCTCATCGTCCCGCTCCGGCACACTCATCGGCTGAAAACGCTCCCAAATTGGTCCAACCCGGACCGAAATCTCCGCAGCAACGCGATTCCCCTAACGAGAGAACGTGATTTCGGGCACTCCCGTCTGGCACGCGCGTTGCACCTTTCCCCATACGATTTGACCAAGATGGACACAAGGCCATGCCCAAAGCCGTTCTTTACATCGCCGCTGCTGCAACCCTCGCTGTTGCCATTGATGTCGGCGCTGACGCGCAAAACGTACAGACGTCGGGCGCCTGGGAACAGCCCTATGGCGTGGCTCCGGGCCAGACGACCCAGCCCTGGTCGGGCGCTCGCTCCAGTGCCGGCGCAGCCGCCGGTGCCGCAGCGCGCTCGCAGGCGGGAAACCGGGTCATCATTGACGGCATCATCCAGACCGGTGTTGGCGTGTCCAGCCAGACCGGCCTGTTTGGCGGTGGTGTCGGCTCGTCCGCAGCGGCGATCGGCAACCAGCTGAACGTCAATGTCTCCGGCCAGTACAACACGGTCATCGTGAATTCCAACCAGATCAATAATGGCGATATCAACGCCAATGCCGATGCGAATGGATATGTGAGTAGTGCCAATGACCCCGACTAAGCTTCTCATCTCCGCCCTAGCGAGTGCGCTGGCCCTGACCGGCTGCGCCACTACCAACTCGACCGGCGGCAGCGACGGGCTTTACGCCCAGCCGATCGGCGGTGCGCCGGTTGTCGCCAACCCGACGCCCTATTCCGAGGCGCTGGTCTGCCTGGCCAATTACGCCCGGGCCAATAATCTGCAATCGCCGCGCATCGCTGTGGGCCGCCTGTCCGACTATACCGGCCGGGCCTCGCTGGAAGGCGGCGCGGCGCTGACTCAGGGCGCCTCGCTGATGGCGATCTCGGCGTTTGCCAAGGCCGGTGTGCGCCTGGTCGAGCGTTTCGACACCTCGGTGTCCGAGCTGGAACTGCGCTATGCCAACAACTCGCTGATCGGCGATGAGGACGGCAATCAGCGCCAGATCTATGCCGCCTCCTTGCCAGGCTCGGACTATCACCTGGTCGGCGGCATCACCGAGCTGAACTACAACATCCGCTCCAATGGCGTGGACGTTTTGGCCGGCGATCGCATCGACAGCGATCCGACGGGCCTGTTCAACCGCCGCGCCTGGGTGATGAATATCGGCCTCGACCTGCGCCTCAATGACACGCGCTCGATGGAGACGGTCGATGTGATCTCCTACCAGAAGCAGATCATCGGCCGTGAGATCAGCGCCGGCATCTTCGCTTTCTGGGATGAGGCCGTGATCGACATTTCCGCCGGCGGCCGCTCGCTCGAGCCGGTCCAGCTGGCTGTGCGCTCGGTGATCGAACGCGCCGTGCTGGAGATTTCCTCGCAGCTCTATGGCGTCGATCCGGCTGCGGCCTGTCACTATTCCGATCCGATCGGCGGATCGACCAATTCTACCGGCGGAATCGCCACCCATCATGCAGCCTATGGCTCCGGGGAGACCTCGAATGTTCAAGCGCGCCAGACTGTTAGCAACGGCCACGAGCGTCGTGATGACAATGTCCGCAGCTACCTTCGCGGACGATACAACTGAGATCCTGAACGGCCAGGTCAATCTTGATGCGGCGATCAATGCGATCGTCACCACCGAAACCGACCAGGCCGACAGCGCCACGGCGACCGCGATCGGCATTGCCAATGCGCTGACTGTTGACGTGGTCACGCCGCACGACGTGCAGTCGAGCCAGGTTTTCTCGGGCTCGGTCGACACCTCGGCGACTACGACGGCACGGATCACTGACGGCGTCGCCCTGACGACCTCAACCGCCTTCGGCAACACCGCATCGGTGCTGACCGATGCGGATATGGATCTGGTATCGGACCAGAGCGCGGCGGATGGTGCCAGCGTGACGTCAAACGCCCAGCTCAATGTCGGCAGCTATTCGATTTCTACTGTGACCACGGCGACGGCCAGCGCCAATGCCTATGAGTCTGTCGCCTATGGCGGCGCCACCAATCTCAACCTGCGCCAGGACAGCGGCGCAGAGGTGAGCGCCGACAGCTACGTGCTCGCGCCGGATGCGGGCCTGGGCTATGCCGCCGCAGCGGTTGGCGCGGCCAATGGCAATAGCGTCCTGGTCGAGGGCTATACGGGCGCCTCGCAAATCGTCGATGTCGACCAGACCAATCGCGGCAATGTCACCGGCCGCGTGCGCATGGATGCGGGCGGTACGGCGATCTCCAGTCAGGCCATGGCTTCGGCCAATGGCAATGCCGTGCGTATCCAGAATGAGGATGGCTATGCCCACCTGCAGGGCGGCCAGACCAATTCCGGCACGGTCACGGCCGATTCGGAGATCCTGGTCGGAAACTTCGATGCGGACCTGCTGACGGTGTCGGCCGAAGGCGTCGGCAATTCGGCGGTCATCTCCAATCTGGGCGCCGATGCCTTCATGGGCCTTGATCAGAACAATACCGGCGCCGTCAATGCACGCGCCAACTTCGCCGGCGATGCGGGCGGCAGTGTGATGATGTCGGCCACCGCCTTCGGCAATGCGGCCACCAGCTATATCTGTTCGGAATGCCCGGTGACCTCTTATGGCGATATGAACCAGGTCAATGGTGCCAATGTATCCTCCGTCGTCACCGGCCAGATGACCACCGGCCAGAATATCTCCGGCACGGCAACGGCTATCGGCAATTCGGCCACCTTCCAGACCACCAACCCGTACGGCCCGAACTAGGGCGACGACGGGACAGAGGTTCGCGCGCGGCGCTGGCCCACAACAGTCTCGACGCGCAAACAGACCCCGGCTGGCAACAGCCGGGGTTAGTTGTGTTGGATGGGGCTGGCACAGGCTTCACCGGAATGCCGCCCCATGAGACAATATGTGTCCCCGGTTGAGCGTGTATCAAACTCCGCATGCGGCACAATCAGTGCGCGTATAATGCATCGAGGTATGGAAATAGGACTGGGAAATTGGTACGGGTCGCTGATGAACTCCGACCACCAGCTACCTTGTGCTCTATATGACCGCGCAGCTTCAAATTTGGTGACGTGATGATGCTGAAAGCACTTGTATCCGCATTTTTAGTTGTTCTTTCAGCATCCGAAGCTGAACGGGAAAATCGCGCTTCAATGCGATTAACTTCCTTGATCACCGATATCCGCTTTTTGAGTGACCACTACAATTCAATCAGCCATGAATTGGATCACGACCAGCTAGCCCCACTCATATTGCACTTGAACTTAAAAGTCCTAGAGATGGCTCACTTGGACGAGGACGAATACGTTGTAGCCCCTTTTGCCTACCGGGACTTCTGCCGTATTTTGCACGGATCTGACGAAATTCCCCTAGCCGCCGGTATCGAGGCGGCCGATATCCAGGCAGCTGTCACAATCGTTTACGAGGCTGTGAGTGAAGAAATCCCGCGCGGCAGACACTCCTCGTGTGATGGTTTGCTGGAGAGTTTCGCGCGTTGAGCTCTGACGAGTAGGTGGGTCCACGGCCCGATTTTTCCGTTCCCATTTCTCACGTGTTTTGGCGGAATAGAGGGGCACCAAAGGGGACCTGTACCCGAGTTTTTAGGGATTGTGCGACGCGATGTATGCGAGCTGTGCCCTATGATCAGGCGGACAAAATTAAAGGGGGTGCTGAAAATCTACGTGTTGTGGATGTGTGCGTTTGTAGCCTTTCATCTCATTTGGTTGCTGTTGACGAGAGATATCGAGCGGGTGGCAGATAATTTTGTTCGTGGCGCCCTCGGGTTTTCCTTGTTCATGGGGGCGGTGATGATGATTAGCCGGCTCCTCACCTGGTTTTGGGGCCGCAAAAATAGGCTCCAGATAAACGCGATACGTACCCATTTCTCACGTATTCTTAGGGGGGTAGCGCGCCACTAAATGGCACACTCTGCCCTCCGCACAATCATTCAATAATCCACCCGCCGTCCGGTCTAGACATGGAAACCATAGTCACCAGACCGGATCTCCCATGACGGCCATCGCTTCCGACATCTTTCGCCGCGCCTCGGCGCTCTTCGATCTCACTGTGATCATCGGCGCCTTGCTGCTGTTGAAAGCGGCGCTGCTCGATCATGAGGCGCTGTGGAGCCTGGCGGGACCGATATCGCTTGTCGCGGCCCTCACCCTGGCCAGCTGGAGCCTGCGCCGCCGCAGCAAAGGCTGGGCCGATCTCGGCATGGGCCGGCCGAAGAGTATTTTTTGGACCGCCGTTTGGACCCTCATCGCTCTTGTCGTCACCATGGGCGTCGGCATTCTCGCCGACGGGCTCGCGACCAGCCTGATCGGTCCGCCGAGCGAGAGCGTGCAGGCGATCGATGCGCGCTTTACCGGACGCTTTGATGCCGTACCCGGCAATCTGCCCGCCTTCCTGTTCTGGCTCGCCATTGCCTGGGTGATCGGCGGGTTTGTCGAGGAAATGTTGTTTCGCGGCGCCCTGTTCGAACGCTTCGAAACCGTGTTTTCCGGCCTGCCCGTAGCCGCCATTCTCGCCGTGATGTGCCAGGCCGTCCTGTTCGGCCATCAGCACCTTTACTACCAGGGCGTCTCAGGCTGGGTCGCCACAGGGGCCATCGCCGCCGTCTCCGGCCTTTTATACCTCGCCTTCAACCGCAATCTCTGGCCGCTCATCCTGTCGCACGGGCTGAGCAATACGATCGGGCTGACCCTGATCTATCTCGGGATGGCGGGTTAGGCTCGCAAACACAAAAAAAGCCCCGGCTGAAACTCAGCCGGGGCAAAGTCATGCCGATGGCATGGATGGATTGGGTAAATCAGCGATAGCCGCCGACGCCGCCGTCGAGCATCAGGGTCATGTTGAGGCTCTCGCGCTCGGCGACACGCTCGTATTCGGTGACGACTTCGGTACGGCGCGTATAGAAGAGTTTCTCGCCGGGGCCGTAGCGGCGCAGGAGCGAGCGTTCATTGCAATTGCGCTGCGGTGTCTGGGTCGCACAGCGCAGCTCGCCGCCCGGGCTGTGCCAGAGCGCTTCGCCGCGGCGGCACATGATCGTGTCGGCCTCATCCCACCAGGCCTGGCCGTCATGACGCCAGCCCACCGTGACCTGCAACGTCGTGCCGGCCATGCAGCGATAGACCTCGCCATCATAGACCGCGGAGATCTCTTCATCCGGATCGACCTGCGAAGCCGGGTGCGGATTGCCACGATCATCCAGGCAGACGGCGCGCATCATGCGCCATTCCTCGATAATCTCGACGCGCTCGTATTCCTCTTCATATTCGCGCTCGACCACGCGCAGGCCGGTAATGGCCGTCGGCGCCGGAGCGGTCGACGGCGCATAATAGCTGCCGCCATTGATGAAGGTGATCGAACCGGCACCAGCCGCCGACCCGGCGCCCGCATTGGCGGACGCATTGGCATTGGCGACTGCGCTGACATTGGCGTTCACATTGGCCGTTACATTGACCCGCGACTGGATATTCACGCCGACATTGATATTGCCGCCATGGATATTGACGTGCGGGACGTTGACCGTATGGCCGCCACCATGGGTGCAGCAGCCGTGACCGCCGCCATGACCACCGCCATCATGCGGCGGGCCTCCGGCACTGGCCGGGGCTGCAGATAGCGCCATCACAGAGGTGGCGATCATCAATAAAGCGTGCCGGGCTGATACGCGCATGGCCGTGCTCCTTTGCTCTCCCCACCCTCATAGCAAACCGTGGGCCGGTTTGTGAGAAGCCTGCTCGCTTGGCCGGAGAGCCCTGCTGTCACAGGTCGCTTTTGAGGCGTATGGCCCCGTTCTTGAAGCACGGCGCGTCGGACAGGGGCGGCATTGTGCGGCCCTCAGACGACCGGAGAGCGGCATGCGCCACGCGCAATCACGAGCCCTTCACACCTATTGGCAGACTTTGCGTCTGGGCAGCGCGGCGCCGCAGCGCGAGGATATCGCGCCGCAGGACATCTCCGATCTGCTCGGCCATGTCTTCATATTGCGCCGTATTGATCCGGCGCATCATGTCTTCCGACTGGCCGGAACGCAGCTTTGCGATCTCTATCAACGCGAATTCCGCGACCAGAATTTCCTCAGCCTCTGGCGCGGCCATGATGCGGTGCATGTCCAGGCTATCCTGGAATCATCGCTGTCCGGCGCCTCGCCGGCCTCCATGGTGGCCCGGGCCAGCTCGATGGACATGCATCAGCTCCCGGTCGAGATCTCCGTCTTCCCGCTGCGCGGACCGGAGGGTGTGGTCGACCGGATTCTCGGCCTGTTCCAGCCGCTCGATGATACCGAGCCTTTCCGCGGCCGCCCCGTCGTGCGGACCACCTTGCGCGAGATCCGACCGCCGGCTGTGCCCGGTCATCTCCTGCCTGTCTCGCGGCGGCACACGGGCGATGTGCAACTACACATCGCGAATGATCACTAGCTGCAAAGGGTTCTTAACCCCTCTGCTCTAGCGTCCCGGGCTGGAACGGAGAAATGGCCATGACCGACGAACCGGGACGTCTTGACCGCCGGAAAATCAAGATTGCCGCCCGCGGCTCGCAGGAGCGGCGCCGACATGCGCGTGTTTCCCTGCGCCTGCACGGGCGTTTCTGGTCAGAAGAACATGGCGAGCATGCCTGCCGCCTGGTCGATATTTCGCCGGGCGGAGCCCGCATCCTGTCCCGCCTGAAGCCCGCACAGGGCGATCGTATCGTCCTTCTGGTCAATGGCATCGGCCGCCTCGAAGGCGATGTCGTGCGCGCCGGCGAAGACGATTTCTCCATGGCTTTCCGCGCCACTGACCGGAAACGGGACAAGCTGGCCGACGCCATCACCTGGCGCTTCAACAAGGAACGGCTCGGCCTGGACGAAGACCGGCATGCCCCGCGCAAGCCGGGCCGTGGCCGGGCACGTATCCGACTGAGCGACGGTGTCGTGATCGCTGCCAATGTCATCGATGTCTCGGTCACCGGTGCGGCCTTTGAGTGCCTGGAGCGCCCGCGTGTGGACGAGCCGGTTCGTGTCGGAGAGATGTCAGGACGTGTGGCGCGCATTCTGGACAATGGCTTTGCAGTCGTGTTCGATCCGCCTGAAGCGCAGACGAATGACAGCGAAGCGGCCTAGATCGCCCTACATCACGTTTTAGTCGCTCATGATGAGTATGGTTGGGGTGCGGCCCGATTCTTGCCGCATCCATGCCCTAGAGAGTACGAGTGCAAGTGCGAGAGAGAGTGTCATGCCCCGCGATGACGGAATCGCTATGTCCTGGTTTGTAAAGGTCGAAGGCCAAGTCTATGGCCCCTATACGCCCGCCCAGATGCGTGCCTTCGTTGGTGAGGGTCGGATTGCTGCGCATTCGCTTGTGAGCGAAGAGCGTGAGGGCGAATTCGCTGCCGCTTCAAGCCTGGACGCCTTCAGCGACTGGTTCAGCGAAGATGATGGCGGCACCCAGGTGGAAAAACGCGTCACCCCGGGTGCGCGGCCTGCCAACTTCGTCATTGTCGGCGAGATCACCTCGGACAAGGCGGGTGAGTTCCGCAACGCGCTTTCCGCCTATGGCGATGTCGAATCGGTCACCGGCGGCGTCTGGTTGCTGCGCGGCCCGACCACGGCGGCCGTGCTGCGCAATGAGCTCAGCCATGTGCTCGACCGCCAGGACAAGCTCCTGATCATCGACGCCTCCCATGATCGCGCCGCCTGGTTCAACCTGGGCAGCGATGCGGATCAGAATATCCGCGATCTCTGGGGCCGTGCCGGCTAGGCCTCGATCAGGCGCAAATCGGTTTTGTGCCGTTTTGAATTCTCGACATAGTGATCGGCCGAGGCCTTGAGCAGCTCGGCTGTGCCTTCGTCCAGCGTGCGGATGACCTTGCCCGGCGCGCCGACAACGAGCGAGTTGTCGGGGATTTCCTTGCCTTCGGGAATCAGCGCGTGGGCACCGATGATGCAGTTCTTACCAATCTTGGCATTGTTGAGAATGCGCGCACCAATGCCGATCAGGGAATAATCGCCGACCTCACAGCCATGCAGCATGGCCTGATGACCCACCGTGACACCCTTGCCGATTTTCAGCCGGATGCCGTGATCGGTGTGCAGGACCGAGAGATCCTGCACATTGCTGTCCTCGCCGATCTCGATCCAGTCGGTATCACCGCGGACAACACAGCCATACCAGATACTGGCATTGCGCTTGAGCTCGACCATGCCGATGACGCGCGCATCCGGCGCCACCCAATAGGCGCCGTCCTCCGGCAGTTTCGGCTCCGAATCGCCCAGTGCATAAATCGCCATCGATGTCCGCCCCCAAAATTTTGTGAAATATCCAAGACGCGCGCGTTTAGATCTTCTTCATCACGCTACACTGACACTGTACACACGATTCGGAAGTTCGCTTCCGGGTCGCTTCGGAAACTCCAGCAGGAGGCTTTGCAGTCACATGAGTTGTCTGCATCCAAGTCCGCCACCCGGTTCCGGCCATCAGCCTGAGCAGCTGCCGGAGTTCTCCGACTCACCCTTATCGCAACGCGTTGTCGCCCCTCTGCCTGTCGCCGAGGGGTTTTTCATGTGTGGAGGTTCCAGTCATGGGTAAACGGTCCGTCAAACGTCGTCTGAAAGCCGGTGAATTCAATTCCGGTCACTACAAGTCCGAAGAGGACAAGGTGCAGGCTCTTTTCCCGGGCACACATTGGTCGCCCGACGATAAGGAACCCATGCGCGATCAGCGCTTCATCAAGAAGGTCAAACCCCGCTCGCCCGGCCAGGAAAAGCTGATGAAGGCGATCGATCTCCAGAATCTGATCCTGGCGCTCGGTCCGGCCGGCACGGGCAAGACCTATCTCGCCGTCGCCAAAGGGGTGGAGGCGCTGGAGAAAGGTGAAGTCAGCCGCATCGTGCTCTCCCGGCCTGCTGTCGAGGCCGGCGAATCGATCGGCTTCCTACCCGGTGCGATGGAGGAAAAGCTGGCGCCCTATCTGCGCCCGCTCTACGACGCCCTCGCCGACCGTCTGTCACCGAAAAAACTCAAGGCGATGATGGCGGAAGGCGTCATCGAGATCGCGCCGATCGGCTATATGCGCGGCCGCACGCTGAACAATGCCTTCGTGGTCGTCGACGAGGCGCAGAACTGCACCTATGTGCAGCTGAAAATGCTGCTGACCCGCCTCGGCTGGAATTCAACCATGGTCATCACCGGCGATCCGGCCCAGTCCGACCTCCTGCCGGAAATGTCCGGCCTGGCCGAGATCGCCAACAAGATGGAAGACCTGGAGAACATCTCCGTCTGCCGCCTCGAAGCCAAGGATATCGTCCGCCACCCGCTGGTCGCGACCATGCTGACCGTGCTTTGAGACTAGCGATTTCATAGCCTTCTCAACGGTGCGTGCCCCGGCGCGCACCGTTTTGTTTCACTTTGAAACATTGACCCCGCAAGCCGCCAGCGGGATATTGCCTTCAGATGGGAGGGACGAATGCCGTACACCCGTACATTCGACGCCCGGGCGCGCCGTTTTGAAGCGCATTTCAACGGCAAGGTCACGGCCGACGAGATCGTCCAGAACTATATGGAAATGATCCATTCGCCGGAATGGGGCCCGGATGTGGTCCGCCTGATTGTCGTGGAAGCGGGCAGCGATGTCAGCGAGCTGACCCTCGATCTGTTCCAGAATAGATTCGTCCAGCTGCTGGAGGAGACGGCCGAGATTGCCGGTCCGCCCAACAAAAATGCCTGGGTTTTCGAATCAGAGCTCACAGCGCCGATCGGCCAACTCTGGGAGCTGATGCCGGAAGCGGGAGAACTCGACCTGTTCCGGGTCTTCCGGACACGCAAGGCGGCTATGGATTGGCTCGAGAGCTAGTGCACCGTCACCGGCTTGCGCCGGAAGCGCACCAGATGGCGCAGGGTCAGCGGATGCTTGGTCGTGGTTTCCAGACCGAGATTGCGCATGCGGAAACGGGCTTCCTCCGCCGTACGGCGGGACTTCACCACCTGCATGACCACATACAGGGCCAGTATGCTGGTCAGAGCCAATCGCGTAATGCCGAGATAATCCGGCACGAACAGCCAGACCAGAACCGCTGCCAGACCGGAGAAGATCAGATCCATGGGCCAGCCATCGCCGGCGTTGAAATAGGCAATGGCCGGAAACACGGTGGGATCAATATCCTCTTCCGGATCGACCTGTTTGAGCAATTCCTCAAACTCGGCCTGTTGCTGGGTATAGACCGCGTTGAGGACCGTATCGGCCGTGATCGGCGCCATATAGGAAGGCCAATCGCGATTGAGCACTTCACAGGCGCGCATCAGCCACTCTTCATCCTGCAAGCGCCCGCGGGCGAAATAGCCGCTCATTCCTCGTCCAATCCGATTTCACTCAACAGCCAGCGCACGGCCTGGGACGGTGTTTGCCGTTCCAGATCAACAAGCCGGTTCGCTTCGCGCATATCGGTACTGTCGATGGCGCCGACAAGAGGGGCGAGTGCGTCAGCAAGCCCGGCCCGCGCCGCAGCTTCCGGTGACAGCAGGATCACCGCATCATAAGGCGGCAGCACCCCAAGCGGATCATCAAGGACGACAAGATCGTAAGCCGGGATACGGCCATCCGTCGTATAGGCGCTGATCAGATCGACCTGGCCATCGCGCACGGCGTCATACATGAAGGTCGCATCCATGGCCCGCGTGGATACGGCGCCAAGGCCATAGGCATCGCGGGTCGAGATCCATTCTGACCGGGTGAAAACCTCAGCATCGCCACCGACTTCAAGATCGTGCGCATGCGCCGCCAGATCGCCCAATGTCCGGGCTCCCAACTCCCCGGCCAGATCGGCCCGCATGGCAAAGCCATAGGCATTCTCGAAACCCAGCCGGCCCAGGGTAACAATGCCATGCTGCTCATAGAGCCAACCCGACATTTCCGCGAACATGGCATAGCGATCAATCGGTTCGGGCCGGTTCATGATCGTGGCCCAGATCGTACCGGTGTAATCGATCGAGATATCAATCTCGTTTGTGCGCAGGGCATCAAACACAATGGTGGAACCGAGATTATCGCGGCGCTCCACATCGGCGCCCTCGCCTTCCAGAACGGTTTCGATCAGATCGGCCAGAATATACTGTTCGGAAAAGGCCTTGGCTCCGATTCGGACACGTGCTCCCTGCAACGCGCCCTCTTGCGCGCGCAGCCGGGCCGGCGCCTCGCCCTCAGCCAGAACCTGTGCAGGCGCAGGGCTCGGCAGCTCGATGAAGCGTGGCAGGGTCGCGGCCATCAAGACGATCATCAGCGCGCTACCGACGCGGATCGCCAGTCCTTTCTGGCGCTCCCGCGCTGCCATCTCCATCAGCCGGATCAGCTGGTCGAGCAGGATGGCGAGACCGGCCGCAAACAGGCAGCCAAAGATCACCGACAGCCAGTTCCGGGTCTGCAGACCGGCGAAGATGTAGTTTCCCAGGCTCGGCGCCCCCACCGGGGTCGCCAGGGTGGCCGCGCCGACCACCCAGACCGTGGCCGTTCGCAAACCCGCGACGATAACCGGCAAGGCTAGCGGCAACTCGACCTGCCAGAGCCGTTCCCGGTCCGTCAGCCCCAGGCCGCGCGCGGCCTCGATGACCCCGCGATCCACGCCCTGCAGCCCAACGATTGTATTCCGCAGGATCGGCAGGATGGAATACAGCATCAAGGCCATGAAGGCCGGGGCATAGCCGATCGTACCGCCCAATAGCGGTACCATCAGCGCCAGCAGGGCCAGGCCGGGAATGGTCTGGATGACGCTGGCAATATTGAGCACCGAATTGGCCAGGTGACGCCGCGGCGCGGCGAAAATGCCCAGTGGCAGGCTGATCGCCATGCCCACAACCAGTGCGGCCACGGAAAGAAGCACATGACCGGACAACAGGTCGGGCAGTTCGGCAAAGCGCTCGGCGAGATTGGCGTTCATGCGTCCAGCTCCGCAATGGCGCGCATCTGGCGCCGCGGCGTCTCCAGCAATTGCGCCACATAGTCTTGCGCAGGTGCCCGCAGCAATTCAGCCGGCGTGCCCTGCTGGACGATCTCCCCATTGCGCATCACGGCGATCCGGTCCGCCATGATCAGGGCCTCGGCCATGTCATGCGTGACCATAACCGCAGAAAAGCCGAGCTCGGCCTGGAGGCGTTTGAAATCCTGCTGCAAAGCATCCCGCGTTATCGGATCAAGGGCGCTGAAGGCCTCGTCCATCAGAACCAGGCCCGGATTTCCAGCCAGTGCCCGGGCGAAGCCGACACGCTGACGCTGCCCGCCGGACAGGGCATGCGGATAGCGCTCGCCGAATTCCTCCACATCGAGCTGAACCAGCTTCATCATTTCGCGCACACGCAATTCGCAGCGCGCCGGGTCCCAACCCAGCAGCTTGGGCAGGATGGCGATGTTCTCGCGCACGGTGAAATGCGGAAACAAACCATCGCCTTGCATTACCCAGCCGATCTGCCGGCGCAGCTGCACCGGGTCGACACCGGCAATATCCCTGCCCCTGAATACAATCGAACCGCCCGAAGCTTGCTCCAGGCGGTTGATCATTTTCAGTACGGTCGTCTTGCCGCAACCGGACTCGCCGGTCAGCGCGAGCAATTCGCCCGGAGCCAGCGACAGATCGACCCCGCGAACGGCTTCAACGCCTCCCGCATAGGTCTTGGCTACGGCTTGCAGCTCAAGGATCGGCGTGGCTGGATCAGCCAAGTTCTTCCAGGTCGATGTCCAGAATGGTGATCTCGAAGGAATAGGACGTTTCGCCCTCATCGATGATCTTGGACACGACGCCCAGGCACTCATCGCCAAGATGGATTTCGGCGCATTCGTCCGGGCGGTTGCGGCGCTGGACCTGAAGGTCGGGGTTGAGCTTGCCGCGCAGGAATTGCTGCAGCTTGGCGGCTTCAACCGGGTTCATATTCTTATCCAAAATGCGTCTCCTGAAGGGGATTCGAGTTGGCGCTAACTAACCCCAATTCAGACCCCGCCGTCCACCCGCAGGCCTGATATCGCGAATGCCGCCAGCACTAGCCGGCGCCATCGGGAAGATTCTGGTCCATGGAACGGGCCGGCTGAGGGCAGCAATCGCCGACAATCTTCGCCGGAACTCCAGCCACGGTACAGCCAGCCGGGACCGGCTTGAGCACGACCGACCCCGCAGCGATGCGGGCATTGTCGCCGATCTCGATATTGCCGAGCACTTTTGCCCCGGCGCCGATCAGTACACCGCGGCCAACCTTGGGATGGCGGTCTTCGTGCGAGGCTCCGGTTCCGCCCAGCGTGACCTCGTGCAGCAAGGAACAATCATCGCCGACAACCGCCGTTTCACCGATCACGACCGAGGTCGCGTGATCGATCATCACGCCCTTGCCGATCCGCGCGGCCGGGTGGATGTCGAGGCCGAAGCGCTCGCTGATGCGGCTTTGCAGGTGGAAAGCGAGATTTTGCCGGCCCTCTTTCCAAAGCCAGTGGGCGACGCGATAGGCCTGAAGCGAATGAAACCCTTTGAAATAGAGGAAAGGCTGCAACAGGCTGACACTCGCCGGATCGCGTTCGTCCACAGCCAACATGTCGGCTGCGGCCTGTTCGACGATTTCCGGATCGCCCTCGATCGCCTCCAGCGCCACATCATGGGCCAGCATGGTATCAAGCTGCGCATCGGCCAGCTTGGCAGCCAGACGATAGGCGAGCGCGTCAGCAAAGTTATCGTGGCGGAGAATGGCGGCATTGAGAAAGCTGGCCAGGATCGGCTCTTCCGCCGAAGCCGCTGCGGCTTCAACGCGCAGCCGGGCCCAGACAGAATCCACACCGGTACGCACTTCAATCGGTTTGCGCGGTTCGGTCACGGACATGATGTTTTCCTTCCCCGGGGCCCTAATCCCCTGATTTTCCGCGGTTCAGCATGGCAGCACACAAGGCCTGGTCCAGCAAACCGTTACTCGCCATGTAGTGCGCCTTGAGCAGGATTGCCACACTCAGCGCATCGCTAATCTTGCCTGAAACGGCATCATCAACGGCATCACAAAAATGTAAGCGGCGTATACGCAGCTCCTCTGTGCCCTCCGGGTCCGGCTCGCCCTGGCTCAATCCGGTGGCGATAAACCCGATCGCGCTCTCATCGCTGACCGAGTTGGACAGGTCGATCCGCAACATGTCCTGCCAGTGGCGGGCCCTCAGACCGGTCTCCTCGGCCAGCTCGCGCCTGGCTTCCTCCAGCGGGTCTTCCTCAAGGCGGCCGCCACCCTCCGGCACTTCCCAGCTATAGCGGTCATGTGGAAAACGATGCTGACCAACCAGCACGGTCGTGCCGTCGTCAAAAACCGGCAGGATAGCGATTGCCGTGTTCTTGAAATGCACAACGCCGTATTCACCCGGCTTGCCGTCCGGCCGCGTCACGGCAAAATCATCAAGCCGCAGCCAGGGGTTTTCGAACCGGGTGATCCGGCTGTGCAGGGCCCAGGGCCCTCTCTTCTGCGTCATGCGCGGCCTCGCTTTCTGCTACCGCGCCTAAGCCTATTCGGCCGGCTGCATCAAGTCGTCCTTCGGTTTGGCGTGACGCTTGAGCGCTTCGACCAAGCGTCGCCGCTTTTCCTCACCCCGGGCCAGCAGCACGAAGGCCGAAGGCGCGAGGATCAGGGCGAGCACCGCCGACCCGGACACACCGCCCACCATGGCCGCCGCAAAAGGCAGCCAGAAACTGTCGCCATCCAGGATAAGCGGGACGAAACCGCCAATCGTCGTCAGCGTGGTGGAGATGATGTGGCGGGTGGAATCCATCACCCCCTGTTCCACCGCCCCCTCCTGCAGCGCCACTGCTGCAGGGTCGGCTTTCAGTCCGGACAGGACGACAATGGCGCCATTGATCGCCAGCCCCATCAGGCCCATGGCGCCGACAATGGCATTAAAGCCAAGCGGGGTGCCGAACAGCCAGACACCGAACATGGCCAGGCCGATCGACAGGAAGGCAACAAACAGGATCACCCCGGCATAGCGGAAACTGTTGAACGCCAGCACCACCGAACCGATCATCAGCACGACCAGCGGAACCGCGGTGCCGAGCAGATTGCCCACCGCATCGCCGCGCTCGGCCGCCTCACCACCGACCTGCAGTTCATAGCCCGGCGGCAATTCCAGCCCGGCTTGGTCGAGGCTTTCAAAGAAGGCCGCCAGAGCCGTCGCCGGCAGGGTGAAGGGGTCGAGATAGGCGTAGATGCGGTTGATCCGGCGTCCGTTCTCGTGCGGGATCTGGGCCACTTGCGGTGCCAGTTCGATCTCCCCCAGGGCCGCTACGGGACTGGCCAGGAGCTCGCCGCCGCGCGTTGTCAGCGGGGTCCCGCTGACGTCAGTCAGACTGGTCCGGCGCGCCTCGCTGGAGACGATGCGCACGGGCAGTTCCTCAACGCCTTCCAGCACGCTGCCGCCGACGACACCATCGAGATCACCGCGCAATTGCCCGGCCAGATCAGTCAGGCGCAGGCCCGCCAGCTCGGTTGCCGCTTCATCGGCCATGACGCGCGCGACCGGCTCACCCATTTCCAGCTGGGCCAGGGTGTGGGTCACGGTCGGCGTGCGGGCGAGCAGGGCGCGCAGCTCATTGCCGAGCCGGTCGAGTTCCGCCAGCTCCGGGCCGACAACCACCAGCTCGATCGGCGCCGGGATCGGCGGCCCCTGCTCGAACGGCAGGGTCAGGATACGGGCCTCGGGAAATTCCTGCATCACCCGCTGTTGCAGATCCGGCAGGATCCTTGCCGTATCCTGGGCGGAGGCGGTGCGGACGAAGCCGGAGGCGAAATTGGAGATGCCCGAGCGGTTGCCGACGACATTGTAATAGGTCCGCGGCGCACTCTCCCCGACCACCCAGGTGACGCGTTCAACACCGTCATAGCTCTCGATCACCGCGCGGACGCGTTCGGTCTGGCGCCGGGTTTCTTCAATCGAGGCGGTCGTCGGCAATTCCAGCGTGACCTGGAACATGTCCCGGTCGGTCGGCGGGAAGAATTGCATCGGCAGGGTGGAAACAGCGACGAAACCGGCAATCGGCAACAGCACGGACGCAAAGATGCCGATCCAGGGCCGCGCAACGATCACCTTGAGAATCCCGCGATAGATCCAGGCCAGGGGCGCGATATTGAGCCCGGTGCGCCAGAAACGGCGGGGCCCGCCATCGATCTTGGGATCGTCGAACCAGGCGGCAAAGGCGCCGACAACGGTCATGGCAATGATGAAGGACGCGGTGATGGCGAAGATCACCGAAATCCCGATCATGGAGATGAACTCGCCCGCCGCTCCGGGCATCAGCGCGATCGGCGCGAAGGCGAATACCGTCGTCAGGGTCGAGGCCAGAAGCGGTGCAAACAGCAAGCGGACAGCACCGTCGAGCGCCTCCAGCGGCGATTGGCCCTTGGAGCGCAGCAGCCGGTATTCCTCGACCACGACGATCGCATTGTCGATCAGGAGCCCCAGGGCGACGACCAGGCCGGTCACCGACATCTGGTGCAGCGGTTCGTCATAAATGCGCATCATCAGCATGACCGAGAGCACGGTCAGCGGCAGGGCCGAGCCGACGATGAAGGCGGCGCGCCAGCCCATCATCAAGAACAGCACGCCAAAGACGATCAGGGCGGAATAGCCCAGATTGCGGGCCAGCCCGTTGAGCCGGCTCTCGACATAATCGCCCTGGCGGAAAATCGTTTCGACATCGATGCCAGGCACGCTGGCGGCAAACTCGGCAACAACGTCATCGGCGGCCTGCGCCCACAGATCAGCCCGCAAGTCCGGCTGCAGATAGGCAGCCACAAGCACCGTGCGCTCACCCGCCGTCGTCGCCAGCGTCGCCGCTGGAAGGCGCTCGCCCTTTTCGACCGTGGCGACATCGCCGAGACGGACAAACTCGCCATTGCGCCCCTCGGTCAGGGCAATAGCGCGTATCCGGTCGACACCATCAAACTCGCCATTGATTTCAACACCCAGATCAACGCGATCACCGCGCAGTTCGCCCGCCGGCGTCTTGGCGTCGGCGGCGCGGGTCAGGCGCGCGATATCATTGACCGTCAGACCCAGGGCCGCGAGCGTTTCCGGTTCCACCTCGATGCGGATCTCTTCCTCGATGGCGCCGAAAATATCGGTCTCTTCAGTACCACTGAGATTGCGCAGATCGCGCTCCAGATCACGGCCCAGACGGGACAGGATGGCCGCGTTTTCCGCGCCGCTATCGCTCCAGGTCAGCGCCACAATCAGGGTCGCTGCGCCGATATACTGACGCTGCACATCCGGCGCCCCGCTACCCTGCGGCAGCACCGGCCGCACGGTGTCGACCTGTTCACGGATCTTGGTCCAGGCCTGGTCCACCTCGGTCGGATTGAGGTCCTCGCGGATCGCCAGGCTGACCACGGAAATGCCCGAACGCGAGGTGGAGAAGGTTTCGTCAATCTCCGCCAGTTCGTTGATCGCGTCCTCCAGGGGTTCGGTAATCAGCGCTTCCACACGCTCGGCCGAGGCCCCCGGGAAGGGGGTGACGATGGTGCCAAATCGCTCCGTCAGGGTCGGATCTTCCTGACGCCCAAGGGAGAAGAACGCCCCCAGCCCGGCAGCAATCAGTAGAATAACAGCCAGGACCGTCAGGCGGTGATAGCGATAGAAGAGCGTGCGCATGGCGATTACTCCGAGGCCTGGGTCTGACCGCGACCGCCGCGGAATGCGACAAGCTGGCCGGGCGTCACGCGCCCAATTCCGCCGGAGAGGATCAGCTCGCCCTCAGACACGGCACCGCGAACGAAAACGCGCTCGGTCTCCACCCGTACGGTCTCAACCACGCGCGCCTCGAGCCGGTAATCACCGCCTTCGGGCTGCAGGACGTAAACCGACCAAAGCCCGCGCCGGCTCTCGACCAGCGCCGAGACCGGAACCCAGAAGCCCCGGGCATCGACATTGAGCGGTACGCTCAGGCGCACGACCTGGCCCGCAACCGCGCCGCTGTTTTCCGCCAGATCAAACACTGCCGTGACGGTCCGCGTCTGACGATCGACGATACCGGTGCTGGCGCGCAGACTGGCTTCAAAGGCCCCCATATCAGAGCGAAAAGTGTAAGCTGTCATGGGCTCGAGACGGGCCCCACTTCAACCGGCAGACCGATACGCACCTCCAGCGCACCGGCTTCCACCAGGTCCAAAATAGGCTGCCCCGGAGCGGCAATCGCGCCCTCATCGGCATAACGCGCGGTCACCACGCCGTCGAAGGGCGCCTCCATTACCGCCAGGTCCAGCTGGACCCGCAGCGCATCGGCAGCGGCGGCGGCCGCGCGCTGGCGCGCTTCAGCGGCGCGTGTGGAGGTGACGACTTCATCAAACCGCTGCGGCGAAATGTGGCCGCGCGCCAGAAGTGTTTCCTGACGGTTTTCGGTATCGCGCGCCAAAGCGGTCTGGGCCGCGGCTTCGGCGGTCTGGGCATCAGCTGCAGCGACCTGGGCCCGCAAAGCCCGCGTATCCAAGCGCGCCAGTTCCTGGCCGCTTTCGACCCGGTCGCCGACATCAACCAGCAGAGCGTCTATGCGTCCACCGCGCTCGAACCCCAGCGCACTTTCGCGACGGGCTGTAACCAGACCGGGAAACTGTTCATCTATTGTCGCGTTTTCATCGTATGAGACTTCGATGGCGCTTACCGGCAGCGGTGGCGGTGCGGATTGGACACCATTCGCCTCTGCCCGCAAAGCGGACAGGCCGAACACCCCCGCGGCCAGGACCGCCGCAGTGAAAAGCACAATCCCGCCGGCCCGAGGGCTTTTGGATTTCCGGGGCGCTTTGGTTTTCGAAGACATTAGACATCCCTTATTCGATCGTCGAACAAGAGATAGGGCGAGAAACGCCGTTTGAGAAGTAAACGGCGTTCACTTTTTTTCGCATAGAGGATATGCGTTAAGGCATAAGCCCGCGGATCATCATATTGGCGTGGAAATCAATGACCTCTTCCCGGGTCACATGTTCCGATCCCGGCATGCCATTGGGGAAATCCTGGAGGCTCACCATCAGCATGGTCAGACCGTGCAGGCTGGCCCAGACACTCTTGGAGGCCACGCGAGGGTCAACCTTGCGGAAAACGCCCTCTTTCATGCCCTCCTCGATCATCTCCACCAGCTTACTCTCGGCTTCAAAGGAGACATCGCCTTCAAACGGCTCATGCGCCTCACTGACGGCACCAGGAGAGAAAGCCATCATATAGTGATTGGGCTCTTCAATACCGACCTCGATATAAGCCCGCACACAGCGCTCGGTCAGACCGCGCACCTCGCCGCCCTCCTGCAACGCCGTATGAATACGGGCCAGCAGGCGTTCGAAGAACATCTCGCGGATGGCGCTGAACAATTCGTGCTTTGAGGAAAAGTATTTGTAGATCGCCGCCGGGCTGTAATCGATCGCTTCAGCGAGGCGGCGCATGGAAATGCCCTCCTCCCCTTCAGCCGAGAAAATGGACTCGGCCGCGTCGATAATCGCTTCGCGCACCTTGCGGCGGCGGCGATCAGCTGGTGATCCATCTTCTATGGCGACTTCTGCATTCATACCCAATACTACTCCCCCCGGAGCCAATTCGCATTAGTTTGCGCACTGACAGATATAACGATCCGGGACCTGTTCGGTCAAAGATACAAGCATATAACGTCTTGCGAGCCACATTATGAATCATAACAGCACTGCCAGCTTTCCCGCACCGGGCGAGCGACTCGCCCCGACACATCCTTCGCAGGAGACGCTCGGGCTTTTGACACGGCGGCGTTCCACTCCGGCGATCGGGTTAAGTGAGCCGGGCCCCGACAGCGAACAAATCGACCACCTGCTCGGCATAGCCGCGCGCGTGCCCGATCATGGCAAGCTGGCCCCCTGGCGCTTTGTTGTCTTTGAAGGCGAGGCCCGGGAGAGTTTCGGCCGCATTCTCGGGAAAATCTGGGCCGCAAAAACGCCGGAGGCCAGCGAGGAGCAGATCGCCTTTGAAGCCAATCGCTTCACCCGTGCCCCCCTGGTGATCGCGGTGATTTCCAAAGTAACCGAAAAGCATGCGATTCCGCTCTGGGAACAGGAATTGTCCGCCGGCGCGGTGTGCCAGAACCTGTTGATTGCGGCCTCGGCCATGGGCTTTGGCGCACAGTGGCTCACCGAATGGTATGCCTATGACGCCGACGCCAAGGACGCACTCGGCCTGCGGTCCGGCGAACGCGTTGCCGGTTTCATCTATATCGGTACAGCGGAGAACGAGGTGGTCGAACGCAAACGACCACCGGCACAGATCGGGCGCTGGAAAGGCTAGCCAGCCGGGCGCCCATTTGCTGCCTGCCGCAGATCGGGATAGTCCTAAAAAGCAACACAACGGGGCGCGTCCATGACCACAGACACATCGCTTGAGCAGTCGACACTGTCCGATCTGGTGTTTGACGCCATCGGGGATGGTCTATGGGACTGGGATATTCTCGCCGACAGCATTTACCGCTCCCCGCAATGCGAAGCGATATCCGGCCGCCCGCCCATGACCGAGCGCGTCCCGATGGCGCTGCTGGAGGAAAACGTTCACCCGGATGATCTCGCCCTGGTGCAGTCCCGAATTGCCCAAGCGCTGGAACGCGACACCCAGTTCACCAGCGACCACAGGGTGATCCATCTCGACGGTCACACCATCTGGGTGCAATCGCGGGGGCGCGTGGTTGAGTATAGCGATGATGGCAAGCCGGCCCGGATGATCGGCACGCTGCGCGATATCTCCGAGCGCAAGCGCACCGAAGCGAACCTCGCCGAGAGCGAACGCAGATTCACCGATCTCGCCAGCAATATCCCCGGCGCCATCTTCCAATACCTGCAATACCCCGATGGACGGAACCAGGTGCTCTATATGAGTACCGGTTGTGAGGGCATCTGGGAGGTGTCCTCTGACCAGGTACACGAAGACGCCTCGATCCTCTGGGGCATGGTGGTGCCCGAGGACCTGCCGGCCATGCAGGCCTCGGTGATGAAATCGGCCATTGAGTTATCGCCCTGGGTGCATTCCTGGCGCATCACGACACCGTCGGGAAAACGCAAATGGCTGCAGGGACGCGGCCGGCCACAGCCGCCGCGCGATGATGGCGCCATGCTCTGGAACAGCCTGATTCTCGACGTAACCCAGACCAAACAGCTTGAGCTCCAACTGGCCGAAAGCGCCAAGTTGGAGGCACTCGGGCAACTCACGGGCGGGATCGCGCACGACTTCAATAATTATCTCGGCATTATCCTGGGCAATCTGGATTTGTTATCGGAACGGGTGGAGATGGAAGACGCCCATGCCCGCCTGTTGCAGACGGCAATCCGGGCCGCAGAGCACAGCGCCGAACTGACCTCGGACCTGCTCTCCTTCGCCCGGCGGCGCACGCTTGAGGAAACTCGCTTTGAAGCAGACAGCGCCCTGTCGGGGATCGCGGACATGCTCCAGCGCAGCCTTGGCGATCAGATCGACGTCCAGGTCGAGCTGGGATGTGACGACGCCTGTATTCACACTGATAAGACACAACTGGAAACGGCCCTGATCAACCTGGCCAATAATGCGCGTGACGCCATGCCCAAGGGCGGGACCTTGCTGATAAAGTCCCGGCGCATCGCCGGTCCGGATGCGGCCAGCGAAGACAATCCCGCCCAACCTCACGATTACGTTGCCATTACCCTGCGAGATACCGGAACCGGGATGGACGCGGACACGCTTGCGGCTGCCACCGATCCCTTCTTCACCACCAAGCCCGTCGGCCAAGGCACCGGGCTGGGCCTCAGCTCTGCGTTCGGCTACGCCAAACAGGCCCGGGGCTGGATGGATATCGCCAGTGAAGTGGGCGCAGGCACGACCATCACCCTCTTTCTGCCAGAGGCCGAGGCGGCTGGCGAGGATGATCAGGCCACAGGGCTCAACACCCTGCCGATCGCGACCCGGAATTTCCGTGTCTTGCTTGTCGAGGATAACCCGTCCCTGATCGAGAGCGCATCGGCGCAATTGCGCGACCTGGGCTATCAGGTCACCCCGGCGATGGATGCTGCGACCGCGCTTGCGGTCCTGCAGTCTGATGATGACCGCCCCGACATTATGCTGAGCGATGTGATGCTGGGCGATGAACAATCAGGCTTCGACCTCGCCGTCATCGCCCTCGACCGCGGCGTTCCGACCGTCCTCACATCCGGCTATCCGAACCGCCCCAGCGAAGCGCCGCAGGCTCTGCCCGAAGATATCCCGTTTGTCGCCAAGCCCTACACACGCAAGCAATTGGCCAGCGCATTGAGCGAGGCACTCGATCGCGCAGCCCAGGCCCCCGCGCCGACATGACGGTCCGCCTCGCCGTCGTCGACAATAATCCCAGCATGCGCGAATTCATTGCCGAGGTCAGCAATGAGCTGGGCTTTGAAACCCGTCTTTATGCCAGCGGCGACGCTTTCCTGGACGGCGATGGCGACGAGGCTGACATCATCCTGCTCGACATTCTGATGCCGGGGCGCGGCGGACTCGAGGTCATTCACGAGCTGGCAAACCGCCAGAGCCAGGCGCGCATCTACCTGCTCAGCAGCCTCGACAGCGCCGACCTCAAGGCCATGCGCAATGCCGGCCGGGCACGCGAGTTACGCATGCAGGGGATTATTACCAAGCCGCTGCGCGCAGCGTCCTTGCGCAAAACGCTGTCGGCGATGATGGCCTAGCCGCGCCCGCGATAGGAGGCGACCCCTTGCTCGGGGATCCAGACCCCGGCCGGCGGTTCGCCGGTGGCGAAGAAGACGTCGATCGGGATGCCGCCACGCGGGTACCAGTAGCCACCAATTCGCAGCCAGACCGGGTCGAGCTCCTTGACCAGGCGCTGACCGATCATCGTCGTGCAAGCCTCATGGAAAGCGCCGTGATTGCGGTAAGCGCCAAGATAGAGCTTGAGCGACTTGGATTCGACGATCCAGTCGCGCGGCACGTAATCGATGACCAGATGGGCAAAGTCCGGCGCGCCGGTAACCGGGCAGATCGAGGTGAATTCCGGGCAGGCAAAGCGCACCATGTAGGGCGCATCACACGGATTGGCGACGCGTTCGAGATCCGCGGTTTCCGGATTGTCCGGCAGCGGCGTGTCGGAGCCCAGCTGTTCGAGTTTTTCGTAGCGATTATCAGTCATGACGGCGGAGTTAGCGCTGGTGGCCTTGTGCATCAAGTCTGATCGCCATCGGGAATGCCGGACCAGAGCAGGATATCACAGCCGATCAGCGGATTTTCCGTGATGAAATCATGCGCGCGCTGGCGCCAATCCGGTTCAACAAGCGCGAACCGCTCATCCATCCACTCGGCGACGACGTTGAAACCCTCATCGCCCTCCTCCATCGACAAATGGGCATCACACCCGCAGAAGACGATGAAGACCTCATCCCAGACCAGGCGCGGGATGATTTGCAGCTCGATGCGCCGGACATCGGCTTGCGCCAGCCGCTGCGTACAGCGCCAGCGCCCGAACCAGCTGCGCCGATACAGGGCAATGACGTCATCAATGACGTCGACCCGGTGCGAGGCGCGCGACTTGGCCATGGCTAGGCGTCGACGACCGGCATCTCGGTGCGCGAGAAGACGCGGCGGATGGTGAAGCTGGAGTGCAGTCGGGCGACGCCCGGCAGGGCCGAGAGGACCTCACGGTGCACCCGCTCATAATCATTGGCATCGCGCACCAGTACGCGAACAAGATAATCCGCCTCGCCGCTCATCAGATAGCACTCCATGACTTCCGGCACGGCCTCGACCGCGGCCTCGAAGCCGAGCAGCGTATCGCGCTTTTGATTGTCGAGCGTGACCTGCACATAGACCGTGATGCCCCGGCCCAGCGCCTCCTCGCTTAGAATGGCGACATAGCGGTCGATAATGCCGGCGCCCTCGAGCGCCTTGACGCGGCGATGGCAGGCCGAAGGCGACAGCCCAGCCCGCTCGGCCAGTTCGGCATTGGTCAGGCGGCCATTGCTCTGCAACTCGTTGAGGATGGCAATATCAATGTCGTCGAGGCGCATGGGAACTCCATTCACACGCAAAGAAGATTATTCTGGAACTACCCACTCGATGCGTATATACGACCGCGCATTCCTAGATGAACGCCTCATTCTTCGACGGATTAGGGAAAAAAGTCAAAATATTTCACCTGCGGGCTCGAGTATAACTGATATTCGAAAAATCGCGCGCAGGATGGACAGGAAGCGGGAGAAATCATGCGCATCGGTGTACCCAAGGAAATCAAAGTTCGCGAATATCGCGTCGGTCTGACCCCGAACAGCGTCGCTGAACTGGTCTCGGACGGCCATGAGGTGGTCGTGGAAACTAATGCCGGTGTCGGCATTGGCTGCCCGGACGACACCTATATCGCCGCCGGGGCGACAATCCTGCCGGACGCGGCCGCCGTGTTCGATGCCGCGGAGATGATCGTCAAGGTGAAGGAGCCCCAGCCGGTCGAGACGGCGATGCTCAAGCCGCACCACATTCTCTACACCTATCTCCACCTTGCCCCCGATCCGGTCCAGGCCGAAGGTCTGCGCAAGTCCGGCTGTACGGCGATTGCCTATGAGACCGTTACCGACAGCGCCGGCCGCCTGCCGCTGCTGACACCGATGTCCCAGGTCGCCGGCCGCATGTCGGTCTCCGTCGCCGCACACTGCCTGCAAAAGGCCCAGGGTGGTCTCGGCCTGATGCTCGGCGGCGTACCGGGCGTGCTGCCGGCCAAGGTCGTCATCATCGGTGGCGGTGTCGCAGGCACCCACGCGGCGGAAATGGCCATCGGCGCCCGCGCTGACGTGACCGTGTTCGACCGTTCCAACGCCCGCCTGGCCGAGCTCGATGTACAGTTCGCCGGCGCGGTGAAGACCGCCTATTCCACCCAGGCCGCTCTCGACGCTGCCGTGCGCGAAGCCGATGTCGTCATCGGCGCGGTCCTGATCCCGGGCGCTGCGGCCCCGAAACTGGTCTCCAAGGCCATGCTGTCGGAGATGAAGGACGGCGCGGTCCTCGTCGATATCGCTATCGATCAGGGCGGCTGTTTCGAGACCTCCAAGGCCACCACGCATGACGACCCGACCTATGTCGTTGACGGCGTCGTGCATTACTGCGTGGCCAATATGCCGGGCGCCTATGCCCGCACCTCGGCCTTTGCCCTGAACAATGCCACCCTGCCGCACGCCATCGCCATTGCGAACAAGGGCGTGAAACAGGCCCTCAATGACGACGCCAATCTGGCCCGCGGCCTCAATGTCGAGGCCGGCGAGATCAGCTACAAGTCCGTCGCTGACGATCTCGGCCTGCCCTATGTGAAGCCGGACTGGCTGACCAGCATCTAGGTGATTTAGCCGCGATTAGCTGCAAATGGCTAAGAACCCCGCGTCTCAGGCGCGGGGTTTTCTTATGACGCGTAACCCGCTGGCCAGCAGCGTCGCGGCGACCGCGCCCATTAGTCCCAGCGCCAGCATCGGAAGCACCTCCTCTGCGCGGGCCTGGGTCGCGATATGAACCGCGTAGAGCGCCCAGGCGACAGCGGCGAAATAGGACAGCGAAGGTAGCCGTGACAAAACCAGCGAAGCCGCAAGCGAGGCGGCGACCAGCACCAGAATGGCCGGCTCCAGCGCGCCGGAGCCAATCCACGGCAAGCCGTAGAAATTCGATGTCGCCAGGATGTTGACGAAGGCGGCGGCATTGAGCCAGCCGACCAGGGCGAACAGGGGCGCGCGGAACAGGCGATCAATAAAACCCGCCTCGCCATCACCGGCGGCGCGCAGCAACAACACCACAAGCAGCACCCAGGTCAGTCCGATCACGCCCAAAGAGACACCGTCCAGCCCCTGGAAAGGCACATAGGTCTCCCAGATCGCATTGAGCCAGAAGGCATGACCGGCGAGCCAGCCGATTCGCCGCAAGGGTTCATGCGACGGGCGGGCAAGCTGGTAGATGGAAAATATCAGCGATCCAGCGAACAACACGCTCCAGATGGAAAAGGCATAGCCAGCCGGAGTGATCAGGGTGAAGGTTTCCGCCGAGCGCGAGCCGACTGTGTGCTCCCAGCCGAGCACAAAGGGCAGCGCCCCGAAGGCAATCTGGGCAATGGCGCCGCCAAGCGTGTAAAACCCGCGCACCCAGTCTGACATATTGGCTTGCTTCATAACGCTCCCCCTGGATTTCCCCGTGACCGGCTCGCACCGTAATACGCCGCTCCCCGGCAAATGGATGATCTGCCGTGGAAAACCACATTCACTTTAATCCAATAACTGGTGCAACCGGCAGGAGAATCATAAAACCGTAACAACGCCGGTATACCCCGGCACGCTACGGGCCTCAGGGGACGCCACGCATGCGACGCTATGATCTGGTGATTTTCGATTTCGACGGCACGCTTGCGGACAGCCTGACCTGGTTTCGCACAGCGCTGGCGGACGTCATCGACCGCCATGGCCTGACCCCGCTTTGCGAGGAACGGGCCGAGGCGCTGCGCGGTATGCGCCCGAAAGAAATCATGACCGAGCTGGGCATTCCAGCGTGGAAACTGCCCTTCATCGCTGCCGACGTACGCGCCCGCGCGGCGGAGAATGTCGACAAGATCCACTTGTTCGACGGCATTGCCGACGCCCTACAGGAACTGCATGCCAAAGGCACACAGCTGGCCCTGGTCAGCTCGAATGGCGAAACCGCTGTACGCGAAGTGCTCGGCCCGGAACTCAGCGGTTTGTTCAGCCAGTTCTCCTGCGGCGCGGCATTGTTCGGCAAGGCCTCTGTGTTCCGCAAGGTCATGCGCAAGGCACGGGTCGCCCCGGAGCGCACCCTGTCAGTCGGCGATGAGACCCGCGATATCGAAGCCGCCCGCGAAGCCGGCTGCGCCTGCGCCGCAGTGTCCTGGGGCTTTGCCACGCGCGATGCCCTGGAGCGTGAAGGTGCAGATGTACTGCTCGACGCTACGCCGCGCATCGCTGCGCTGGCCCAGGCGAACGCAGCGCTGGCACAACGCGCCTAGCGCGCGATCAGCTCCCCGGCATGGACGGCTGCTGACAGCCCGAGCGGCTCATTGCCGCCGAGCAGCCAGGCGGCATAGGCCGTGGCCAGGACGGCGGTCACAAATATCGCAATGGTGGGATCGAAACGGCGGCGCATTTTCCTGTCATCCTCAATGCGCCCCCCAGTGCATCGAGCATAACAGGTTTAACGCGCCGCCCGCGTTAAGCTTTGTTTAGCCGCAAACGCGTGCCTGAGCGGCCTTGTATTCGCGCTCCAGCTGATCGATGTAATCGCCCGCACTCTGGACCGATTTGACCGAGCCAATGCCCTGGCCGGACCCCCAGATGTCTTTCCAGGCCTTGGCGTCGGTATTGCCGCCGGAGCCGAAATTCATCGCCGACGGGTCACTGACCGGCAGATTGTCCGGGTCCAGACCGGCATCCTCGATCGACTTACGCAGATAGTTGCCGTGCACGCCGGTGAAGAGGTTGGTGTAGACAATGTCCTCGGCCGAACCCTCGACGATGCCTTGCTTATAGCGCTCGTCGGCGCGCGCCTCGGCCGTGGCGATGAAGGCCGAGCCGATATAGGCGTAGTCCGCGCCCATGGCCTGGGCGGCCAGGACACCGCCGCCGGTCGAGATCGAGCCGGAGCACAGGATCGGGCCGTCAAACCATTCGCGGGTCTCGGCGATGAAACCGAAGGGCGAGAGCGCCCCGGCATGGCCACCGGCACCGGCGGAGACACAGATCAGGCCCGTTGCCCCCTTGTCGATGGCCTTGTGGGCAAAGCGCTGATTGATCACATCGTGCAAGGTGATGCCGCCCCAGCCGTCAACGGCCTTGTAGACATCCTCGCGCGCACCCAGCGAACAGATCACGACCGGCACGTTGTACTTCTCACACAGGGCCATGTCCTCTTCGAGGCGGTTATTGGAGCGGTGAACGATCTGATTGACCGCAAACGGCGCGGCCGGATTGTCCGGATTGGCGCGGTTATGGCTTTCCAGCTCGGAGGTGATCTGGTCGAGCCATTCATCGAGCTGGCTGACCGGCCGCGCATTGAGCGACGGGAAGGATCCGACAATGCCGGCCTTGCACTGGGCGATCACCAGATCGGGATTGGAGATGATGAAGAGCGGCGCACCGATGATCGGAAGGCGCAGTTTACCCTTGAGAATATCCGGTTCGGCCATGATGTCCCCTCTTGTGGCTTTATCGACCGGTCCACTTGCGTCTCTCGTGGCAGTCCGGACGCTGGTGTGAACACTGTTCGCGACGTTAGTTTGACCCTGCAGCCCTGTCGAGATGTGCATGTAGTGCAGTTGGCGGCATCGTGCCGCATAGCCCTGATGCATCAACGCTCTATAACGGCGTGTAGACAGAAACCGGAGTTGTGCTCATGTCCCGCCTGCTTTTGATCGCCGCCTCGACCCTTGCCCTGACTGCCTGTGGTGGTGGAGGCGAAGACGCACCGGCACCGCAGCCGCAGGAAACGGCGCAAGCGCCCGCTGAGACCACGGCTCCGGCCCAGACTGCAAGCCCGGCGGCGGTCGAGGCAGACGCGCCGGCTGTGGATACCCAGGCGGTCCTGGCAGCCCTCGGACCGGAGTTTGTGGATGCCGACTTCGTCAATGGCGGCCGGCAATACCGTCGCTGCCAGTCCTGCCATACGCTGGATGAAGGCGGCCGCCATCTCGTCGGCCCCAATCTGCACGGCATTATCGGTGAAGCCGCAGCGATGCGCGAAGGGTTCACCTATTCGCGCCAGCTCACCGAGGCCGGCTTGGTCTGGGATGTTGCAACGCTGGACGCTTGGCTGGAGAACCCGCGCACCATGGTCCCGGGCAATCGCATGAGCTTTGTCGGCCTGCGCGATCCGGAGGCCCGCCGCAATGTCATCGCTTACATGGCGGTCGAGTCGGCGCGCTAGAAGCGGCGCCAGACCGACAGGAAAACCGCGCGCTCATCGAGTGAGTTGCGGCCAGCCGGGGTCAAGAAGCCGCCGACCTGGACATCTACCTCTCCCCAAGGGCGGCGGAGAGAGAGCTGTAGCTTGTGCTGGTCGAATTCCGGCGCGCCAGCGCGGGCCGGCTCGACACTCCAGACCGAAAATGTCTGCGCCAGAACCTGCCATCGCGGCCGCGCCTGGAAACCGAAGGTGAGGTCCAGACGCGCCTCATCGAGATCTCTTCCGCCGCGCCAACGATGCGCCAGCTGGATGTCCCAAAACCGGTTCTGCGCCAGACTGCGCCCCCACAAGGCTCGCAATTCATAGGCGCGCTCGCCTTCGCCCAGGGGCTGGTTGGAAACGTTTTCACCCGGCCCCGGAATGAGCATGCCGGCCTGAAGCGAGACAACATCCCGTTCGCCACTCCAGAACAGGCGGCGCACTCCCAGCTCCGAAGCCGCCAGCCCCTGCGCGCTGTCATAGCCGTCCTCGCTGACCTGCTCGACCGTTTGCCAGGCTGCTCGCCCGATCAGGGTCAGCTGGTCCGTCAGCCCGAACTCGGCATAGAGGGCGAACTCATCCTTGTAGAAATAGCCGTCATCCTGGCGCTCACGCTCCGCGTCCCAGAACCCGTCGGCCCGGTCATAGAGCGCGGTGGTGATCAACAGCCCCTCGCCCTTGGCCTGCGGCCAGGCGCCGGCCTGTGCCGGCGCCGCGACCGCCGGGAGAAGACAGAAAGCTGTGGCTAGACGTCGAAGCCCGGGCTTTGACGGCGGACGCGATCGAGGATCGCCGCCCAGCCGATTTCCTTGAAGAGATCGTTGGTCGAAATCTCCGCGGATTGGCCAAACACCCGGTCCTGCATTGCCTGATCGCATTCAATCAGCTCGCCGCCAGCCTGCGCCATCACCTGGATCTTGCAGGCACGTTCCAGTAGATAAATGCGAACATACGCGCTAAACGGGTGATCGCCAACCGACAACGTGCCGTGGTTGTTGAGGATCATCAGATTCTTGTCGCCAAGATCGGCCACCAGGCGGACTTTCTCATCCGCCTCAAGGGCGATGCCCTCATAATCGTGATAGCTGACATCGTTATAGACATTCATCGCCAGCTGGCTGACCGGCAGCAAGCCGCGCTTTTGCGCCGCGACCGCGACACCGGCATCGGAATGCAGGTGCAGGGCAACTTTCACATCCGGACGCGCGGCATGGATGGCCGAGTGAATGGTGAAGCCCGCCGGGTTGATGCCATAGGTCGACGGCGGCAGCACATTGCCCTCCAGATCGACCTTCACCAGGTTCGACGCCGTCACATCTTCATACAGCAGGCCGAACGGATTGAGCAGGAAGTGCTCTTCCGGGCCTGGCACGCGCATGGAGATGTGGGTGAAGAAGAGATCATCCCAGCCATGCATGTAAACGAGGCGGTAGAGCGCGGCGAGATCGCAACGCGCCTTCCACTCTTCGGCCGAAACCAGATCTTTCACATTCGGTGCGGATTGTCCGTCCATCTTGAAACCTCCCCGGTATTTGTTTCCGGTCTTTGATTTATCGCCAACTGGTGCACAACATCTGCGCTTGCAGCGCGAAGGTCAAATATCCTTCGCCAGTCGAATGCCCGAGAATTGCCAGCGCGCATCCGGTGGAAAGAAATTACGATAGCTCGCGCGCACATGCCCCGGCGCCGTCGCGCACGAGCCGCCGCGCAGAACCAGCTGGCCCGACATGAACTTGCCATTGTACTCGCCGACCGCTCCCGCCGCCGGGCGGTACCGCGGATAAGGACTATAGGCCGAACGGGTCCACTCCCAGACATCGCCGAAGATTTGCGCCAGCCCGTCCCCGGCCGCGGCGGCAGCCGGATGCGCGGCGACAGCCGGATCCATGAAACGGCCCTGTGGTCCCGCCATGCTCCGGGCCGCGATTTCCCATTCACGCTCCTCCGGCAGGCGCGCCCCGGCCCATTCGGCGAATGCCGCGGCCTCGTAGAAGCTGACATGGGTGACCGGCGCATGCGGGTTGAGCGGCCCCTCGCCGGCCAGGGTGAACTCATTCCAGGACCCGTCATCCTGCCGCCGCCAATAGAGCGGCGCGTCCCAGCCCTCGCTCAGGACCGTGCCCCACCCATCGGACAGCCACAGCGTTGCGGTTCGATAGCCGCCATCATCAATGAAGGCCTGATACTCCGCATTGGTCACCGCCCGCGTTGCCAGTGCAAAGGGTGTGATCAGGGCCTCATGGACCGGCCCTTCATTATCGAAGGCGAAGTCTTCACCGCCATAGCCGAAACTGTACTGCCCACCAGCAAACTCCACCCATCGCAAAGCCGGGGCCCGGGCCTCTGTCTGCTCTGCAGGGTAGGCCGCCGGCCCGAACGGGTGCCTGGACAGGACATGCTTGATATCGGTGAGGAGCAGCTCCTGGTGCTGTTCCTCGTGGGCAATGCCGAGCCGGACCAAGGCCTCTGCGTCCGGATTTTTCTCAATATAGTCACTGGAAAGTAAAGACTGCATGCCCGCATCGACATGGGCCCGGTAGGCCATCACTTCGTCGAATGAGGGCCGGGTCAGGAAGCCTCGTTCGGGCCGGGGGTGCCGGGCTCCGACTTGCTCATAGTATGAATTAAACAGGTAATTGAATTCTTTATTGAATTCCTTATACCCATCGAGCTGGGGCAGGAGCAGGAAGCGCTCCCAGAACCAGGTTGTATGGGCCAGATGCCACTTCGTCGGCGAGACATCCGGCATGGTCTGCACCGTCATGTCCTCGGCGCTCAGCGGCACAACCAATGCCTGCGACCGGGCCCGGACACTCGAATAAAGCGTCAAAATAGTCTGATCCAATACCTGGGTCACCGCCCGCTTCCCTTTCCAGACAATGAAATTAACAAGTTCTCAAACTGAATGGCATAAATATCGCCAAACAGGACTTAGTACGTATCAGGACTGCATGGCTGCCAATCCGAAAGATGCTTTGACCGCGCTGGCGAAGATGCGCGACCCGTCCAAGCGGCATCAGCTCGCCCTTGGCGTAACGGACATGTGCATCGCTCAAAAACTCTCTCCGAGTGCCGAGCCCGTTGCGGGCGAATTGCTGATCACACTGTCGGGTACAGCCCAGACGGAAACGAAAATTGCCATGGCAGAGAAGCTCTCTGCCAGCCAGTTCGCGCCCAACGCTATTCTTCGTCACCTGGCCACGCAAGAGCTGGAAATCGCCAGCATCATCATCAAGAAGAGCCAGAATCTGTCAGACGAGGACATGATTCATATCGCCCAGACGGCGTCCCCGGACCACCGCCTGATTCTGGCCAAGCGGCAGAATTTGCGGGTCCGCGTCACCGATGCCGTCGCCAAGCCCGGCGAAGCGCCGGTGCTGCGCGCGCTCGCCGATAATGACACGGCTGAGATTTCCGAGGGCACGCTTGAGATTTGCCTGACCGTGGCCAAGAACCATCCCAAGCTCCGCGAGGCCCTGGCGCGCCGTCACGACCTGTCGACGGACTATGCGACCCAGCTCTGCATCATGTTGCCGGAAAGCTGGCGCGAGGAACTGTGCCGCCGCTTCGGTCTCGACAAGGACCGGGTGGAAGAGCTGACGGTGGAAGCCGCGCTCCGGGTTCCCAATGAAAATGTCGAGGAAGAGGCCGCAGCTGCGGTCGTCGCCGCCGAGGAGGCTGGCACGCTGAACGGTCAGTTCGCGCTGTCTGCCCTGAAGACCGGCAATCTTCCCCTCTTCGACCACGCCATAGCCAAGCTGTGCTCGGTGACGCCGGCGCAATGGCGCGTCGCCCTGGCCATGGGTGGCGTGCGCGCTGCGGCCATGGCTTGTCAGGCCGCCGGCCTGGACCGCACCGCCTACCCGATCATGCACAAGGGACTGCGTCACCACGGCCGCATGCACCAGGCGCTCGAGGGCGATGCCATGACCGCCGCCGCCAATGTTTTCCGCATGTATGGTCCGGAAAAAGCGTCGAAAGTCTTGCGTCAAATGGGCCGGGGAGTTTGAATGACGCCCACTCAGCCGGGCGTTCATTTTGACTTCCACATCCAAGCCTTCCCTCGCCTTCCTTGCCAGTCCCAAGCCAGGAGCGCTGGCCGCCAAGGAGCGGCTGGAGCAACGCTATGGTTCGGTCTCGGTCTATGACGCGGACATCATCATCGCCCTGGGCGGTGATGGCCTGATGCTTGATGCGCTGCACACCTCGATTTCCACCGGCGCCCAGGTCTACGGCATGAATTTCGGTTCGGTCGGCTTCCTGATGAATGATTTTCACGAAGACAATCTGATCGAGCGCATCGCGGCGGCCGAGCCGGCCCGGATCCGGCCGCTGCGGGCCAGCGGCGAGGACATCCACCACAATGCCTTTGAGGCGCTGGCGATCAATGAGGTCTCGCTGCTGCGCGAGACGCGCCAGACCGCCAAGATCAAGATCCGTATCGACGACAAGGACCGCCTCGCCGAGCTGCAGGCCGACGGCGTTCTCGTGGCCACACCGGCCGGCTCCACCGCTTATAACCTGTCTGCCCATGGCCCCATCCTGCCGCTCGACAGCAAGGTCCTGGCCCTGACGCCGATCAGCGCCTTCCGGCCGCGGCGCTGGCGCGGCGCGCTGTTACCGCACACGGTGAAGGTCAGTTTCGAGGTCTGCGAACCGTCTTACCGGCCGGTCTCGGCGGTGGCCGACAACAAGGAATTCCGCGAGATTGTCCGCGTTGATGTGGAAGAGGCCAGCGATATCACCCTGACCATGCTGTTCGACAGCGACCGCAATCTCTCCGAACGCATCCTGGCGGAACAGTTCGAGAGCTGACCGGCTTAGCGCACCGTTAAGCAAGCGGCCTTAAGCTACTGTCTGGTTTTGGATGACGGGCTTGAGGCAATGGCCGATCAGACCCCTGACAGTGCTGACTTCAGCCGCCTGCGCGTGCTCGTCGTGGACGACAACGCTGCCCTGCGCGGCCTGTTGCGCGTCACGCTCAATGCGTTCGGCGTCGCCAAGGTCACCGATGTCGATGGTGTCGAGCGCGCCCTCTCGCAATTGCGCCAGGACCCCTATGATCTTGTTCTGACCGACTGGAAGATGCGGCCGCGCAGCGGGTTCGATCTGTTACGCGAGCTGCGCGATCCGCGCTGCACCCCGGCGCCGGGCGTCAAAGTCGTGATGCTGACCGCCTATGATGATGGCGAACGCATCGGCATGGCCCGCGCAGCCGGCGCCAATGGCTTCCTGGTCAAACCCTTCACCGCCGCCTCCCTGTCGCAGACTTTGCGCGAAGTCATTACAGATGAGCGGAATTTTATCCAAACCGAAACGTTTTTAGGGCCAGATCGTCGATCAAGAGCGCGGTCTGCGGATCGCCCGATGACTGCTGCCAGGTAAAGGAACGCCCCATGGCCAAGCCGCAAGAAGATGTCGAGATTGTGAATCCGCCGAACCTGCTGCAGGTAAAGATCGGTGGACCGATCAGCGCGGGCGATCTGCATCTGATCGAAAAAGCCGAGGATGCGATCAAGGATTTGCGGTCCGATTTCGGCACCTGGCTGGAAGAAGAAGTGCAAAAGCTTGAGGAAGCCGCAGCCGAGGTGAAAGCCCAAGGTCTCAAGGGCAAGGCCGGCGAAACCCTCTTCATCCGCGCCCACGATCTGCGCGGTGTTGGCTCGACCTATGAATTCCCGATCATTACGCGCCTGGCCAAATCCCTGACCAAGCTGATCGATATGGAGGAAAAGCGGGAGCAGGCTCCGCGCGCCCTCGCCCTGGCCCACGTCAATGCGATCCGCGCAGCCCTGAGCCAGAATATCCGCGATACCAATGACGCGGTCGCCGCAGCCCTGGCAGAAGAGCTCGAGACGCAATCGGCCGCCTTCGCCGAGCCGTGGAAAGACGACTAGCACTGACACCAAGTTGGAAGCGTGAAAGCGGCCGGGTTTTTACCCGGCCATTTTCATGGGCGCATCGCTGTCAAAGCGCGCCATGACATAGTCCAGATCATCTTCTGGAATGCCCTGGAAACGCGTGATTGCGCGTTCGGCCAGGATGCGCTGGAAGTGCGCCCGGCCGGCCTCGTCCTGCGGCATCTCCATGGAATGATAGACATCCAGAACCGCCCGGATCGCCGGGTAGAGCCGCGGCGGCATGCCCGTGCGGTCATACACCGCCCGCAAACCCAACGGCCCGGCATCATGCACCAGCAGCCAGGCCCGGCCATGGGTGACCCCGGCCAGCTCGGCAAAGGCATGCTCCAGGAAAACGATATGTCCACGCAGGGCAGCGCGCAGGATGAGGGACGGCGTCAGGCGGCCGCTCATGCGCAAATGCTGCACGAAGGCCTCGGGGTCCTGGGCCACACCGGCCTGATCCACCAGATCAATCGTAGCCAGCTCGCGCGCACCCTCGGCCAGCTCGATGGCCAGCTGCGGCGGCAGGGCGTGGTTCTTGATCAGCCGCTCAGCCGCTTCCTGGCTGACATGGGCGACCAGCTTCTCGGTAATCTCGACCGGCAAATGCGTCCGCGCGACGAAGGAATCCATCACTTGCGGGTTTTCGCAGAAGGCCGCGAAAGCCTTCTCATAGGCCGTCTGGTCGAAATCCGCGCCGTTATTGGAGGCGGCGATGCCTGTGGCCTTGTCGTCACCACTATCGATGATCTCGTGAACGACACTGCTCGGCAGCGTTTCGCGCGCCGCAATAGCGCAGCGCTTGGAGCTGTCCGATGCCCGGACCAATTCCTCAAGATCGCCCGCCTCGAAAACCGGTGACGACAACAGCACCGGTGTCGCAACGGAGTCGACATCAGCCGCCAGCTTGACAGCAATCTCGCGCGGAAGATTCTTCGACTGGCGCAGGGTCACGGCCATTGACCGGCGCACCATTTCCGCCGCGTCCTGGACGATCAGGTCGAGAATGCCGCCAACCGCCTGACGCTCGACATCGGTCAGCTTGGCCGTATCGATCAGCTGACAGACCTTACGCGCCGCAAGGGCACGATCTTCCTCATCGCGGCCGCGAACCAAGCGCCGGATATCGGTATCGGTCAGTCGATTTCGTAGGGTGACAACGCTCATCGCTAGCTCGCCGGATAAATTTATCTCAGCGGACAGGATGGCCGGGTATGCTTAATGAAGTCTTGCCGGGACAGTGCCGCGTTAAGCCTCTTCCGACCCGGCGCGCCGCGGCGCATCGAGTTCGGCCAGGATTTCCACCAGCGCCGGAGACAGCTCTCCGCCGCTGAAGCGGGTCATCCCGGTTGCGACCGGCGCGCTGGACCGCCCAGCTGAAGCCCCGGCTCCAGCCATGGCCGGCGGCGTGACCGGCACGGGCACTGGCGTCATCATCGGCGCCATCATCGGCGCCGGCGTGCGCCCGGCGCCCTCGCCGGTCAGCGAGGCCAGCACTTCAGCGACACCGCGCGGGCGGGCCCCATCATAAAAAATCGGCCGATTGGCCGCAGCGGCCTGCGGAAAAAGCTCGTCGGCACGGCGTTGCGGGGACCGTTCTGCGGCTGCAATCAGCCCGGCCGCCCCGTTGGCCCCGAGGAAATGCGCCGCATAGAGTTCACCGCCACTGGCTGGCCGGCCCAGACGGCTTTCAATCACCTGGGCGTTCTCGCCCGCGAGCTCGGCTGCCATGACGGCCGAAGCAGCCGGGTCAAAACGCAAATCGAGGACTTCTTGCTGACGGGCCGGGTCCGATACGGTGAAGCGACCATCGGCACCGCGATCAATCATGGCAGCAGCAGCGGCATAACCATGCTTGGCGCCATGGCGCTGCAATGTTCCAAGCCAGGTCTGTTCGATGAATTGGAACATGCCGGCGGCGCTGGACGTGCGGGCCTCGGCACGCGCGTCAAAATTGCTCTCGCGCGCTGCGGTGCGGGCAAGATAGCCGAAATCAACCCCGGTCTCGCTCGCGGCCCGGCGTAACAGACCCGCCGTAGCTTCAGGGATATTCATCTCGACGCGGCTGACCACAGCGCAGCTCCTGCAAGGTTAGAATCGAATCGAGCGCTAGCGTCGCTGCGCCGCACCTAACCACGCGTTAACGACCTTTGTCGCCGGCCCCTGCCCGTGCTAGGATTCAACCGAGGGACGAATTTGTGGAGACACGCCATGAAGACTGCAGCACGTTTCGCAGCGGCCATACTCGCGGCCTGCGTACTGACCCTACCGGCTGTCGCAGAGGACCGCGAACGCGTCCGCGTCGTCAATGTAAACGGCTATACCGTTGTCGATAACCAGCACGTCATTCTCTCCGGCAGCGCCTCGCGCCGCTATCTGGTGACGTTGCAGCGGCGCTGCTGGGGTTTGCGCCGGGGTATCCAGATCGGCACCAGTTTCGGCCGCACAGCCACGATCTACAATCCGCGTTTCGAATACATCGTCACGCGCGATGATCCGCGTTGCTATATCCGCGATATTGAGCAGGTCGAAAACGAGGACGCGGCCCTGGCGCTGATTGAACAACGCGCCGCCGAGGCCGAAGCAGAGGACGATACCGGCTCACGCTAGCCGTCCGCTTGCGACCCATCAGGCACAAAAAAGCCACCGGATTGCTCCGGTGGCTTTATTTGTTGTGATCCGGGAACCGCCCTAGCGCTTATAGGTCAGCACGGTCCAGAGACGCTGACGATCACCCGGAGACACCGGGTCATCGGTGCCCTCGAAGTCCTGATAGTCGAAGGTCAGGGACAGGTTGTGCGGCAGGGCGAACGTCACCCAGCTATCCCACTCGCTGCCCAGATCATCGCCATCGCTTTCGGCCGAGAATTCATGCCGGCGCACACCGAACTCGATCTCGCCGAAGAACGAGCCTTGCGGCTCGATCGCGTATTCGACACCGAAATTGATGTCTTCCAGCCCGTCGACCGTGCCCTGGCGGCCGCCGCCGGTGAAGACATCGGCATAGCCGAGCACCCCGTGATTGGCGCCGAGCGGGTTGACGATGCGGTTGGTCCCGTCACCTTCCAGCACATCCCAGCCGGCCGCAAAGGTGAAAGCGCCGTACTCCAGGCTGACATCGGTTACGATGTAGGTGAGGTCGAAGTCGGCGGTATTGTCGCCGTAATCGCTCTGCTGGGCGACCATAGCCGCATAGGACAGCTCGGCATCGCCGAAATCATGCCCGCCGCGCAGCCAGCCGCCATAGGTGAAGTTCGAGCGGCTCGCTGCACTGCCATCCAGATCGATGAAGTAAGCAAAGCCGGTCAGATTGACCCACTCATTGACGCCGTACTGGGCGCGGAAGAGATGGCTGTCACCCTCCCACTCATTGCGATCGCCCGGCCCGCGATTGGAGCGGAAATGGTAGACATAATCGGCCTGGAAGGCCCCGTCGGAGTAGTTGAACGCCACCGCATCGTGGGAGACCTTGTCCTGCGACGCGCCCGGCGAGCCGACAAAGCGCTTATCGTCGAAATTCAGATACTGGCGACCGGCGGTGACATTGAACTGGTCATTGAAGGCATAGGTCAGCTGCAGCCGCTGCAGCTCGGTGAACTCGGTATTGGAGATCTTGCCATACTGGGTCTGACCATTGAGGCCGTTATTATATCCATCATCGGAGATGATGAAGGCATTCTCGATCTCAGCCAGGAAGGTGAAACCGCCCGATTGCGGGCTGCGCCAGCCCAGCAGCGAGCGCACCGAAGTCATTTCGGCGTCTTCCTTGCCTTCCTGTTCGACGAATTCAGCGCGAGCGCGGATATCGACCAGCACATCGCCATGATTATCGGCGTAGGCAAAAGGTGCGATACCGGCAAACAGGCAGGCCGCTGCGACCGTTAAATTGAGAGTTTTCATTACGCTTGTCCCATTACTGATCTGGTATGGCCCTAGGCGGACCGGAATAATGAAGGGATGGCTGGAGCAGCACTGCTCTTTGCTTCATCTAAGCCATTGTTTTCACTGTGAGTTGAGAAGCCGCCCGCCCGCGACTTGAACACGTCTGGCCCGCCGCCCGCTTGGCCGGCCGTTATGGCGCTGGATATCAACGCAGCGCTCGCGACATTTGCCGTGAGTGTCCCGAAAAGACCGTACATCCCAATGTCTCCACTTCGGCGTCTCTGCGCCAATTTGCGGAGGTAATAGACCCTGGACTTGCTTAATTTCGGCTAACCATGCGGTTATACGATATTAGCCGGGACGTTATTTTCTCGTTTATATACGGCCACTTAATGCTTGGCCGGACACTTGGTTTCAAATTGATACCTATAGAGTTTCAACGCGTTAGCGTGAGGCGGGCAGATCTGAGCAAAACCATAGCGTTCTTGCGCTTAAACATCTGAGCGCCAACGCGATTGGCGCTAAAAGCGGATTTTTTTTCCGATCTGGCGATAGCAGGACGCCCGGCCGTCACCGCCTGACGCGTGGATCCCTGCCCCGCCACATCGGTGAAGCCCTCGCATGCGGATTGAATGCAAAGATTTTTGGATTTACCCAAACGAGTATGGATCTGCTCGATTTCGCCATAACGCCCCTGCGCGATTTGCTGCCGCCGCTCGCCTATGAAGAAGCCCGCCGGCGCGCCCGCAGGGCGAGCTATTCCGACGGCCAGATCGTGCACGCACGCGGCGATGACGCCGCGCGGCTGTGTATCGTCGCCCAAGGCGCGGTCCGTTTCGGCCGTTTCCAGCCCGGTGGAACCTTGAATCTGGTCCGCATGATCGGACCCGGCGCGCATTTCGGCGATGTGGCGGTACAAAGATCGACGCAAACCCATGATGCTTACGCCGTTGGTCCAACCCAGATCGACATTGTCGACGCGGCCAGCCTCAAGGTCCTGCTTGACCACGAGCCCGGTTTCGCAGCTGGCCTGTGGCAGGCCAATACGGCCCGGCTCAACGCCTTGCTGGAACTCTATGACGATGCCCGCACACTCAGCGTCACGGCCCGTCTCGCCAAGGTCATCTATCTGCATTGCGGCCGCGGCGCGTTGGCCGATGGGGTCGCCTGCCTGCAGCGCGATCTCGCAGCGCTCCTGGGCGTGTCCCAGGTCTCGATCGGCAATGCGCTGAAGGAATTGCAGGCGGCCCGGCTGGTCGAACCGGGATATCGCTGCGTGACGGTTCCCGACAAGGCGCGGTTGAAAGCCTGGCTGCGCAAGACCAGCGCCGCCTGAGCGCCGGCCCCGGTCCTCGTCCTGGTCCCGGTCTCGCAACCGGCGTTCTACCTGTGACGGCAAATCCAAACTTCTTTGTTTTCGATCACCCGACCTGCTGCCAAGATACCGGCAAGACACAGGACCGGATCACCGGCCGCAGACTGCCAAGGGGAGACCGCCGTGAGCGCACCAGAAACCGACCGGGAACACGCGGATTTCCGTCAATATGCACGCCGCTGGCTGGCAGAAAACCGACCGCCACCGCCCCCGGAACGCCTCCCGATCACACCGATTGAGGTCATGACCACGGGGCAGCGCGACTATCTCCAGGCCTGGCAACGCCAATGCTATGACGCCGGTCTGGTCGGCACAGACGTGCCCGTCGCCTATGGCGGCCACGGCCATAACGGGCTGCAGCGTATCGCCAATCAGGAACTCAACCGCGCCGGCGTACCCTTCCTGATCAATATCATAGGCCTGAGCATGGCCGCACCGACCATTCTCAAACACGGCACGGAAGAGCAAAAGCGCCAATTCATCCCCGGCTGCCTCTCCGGAGAAGAGATCTGGTGCCAGGGTTTTTCCGAGCCCGGCGCCGGGTCCGACCTGGCCAATCAGCGCACCTCTGCAGTGCGCGATGGCGATGACTGGATCATCAATGGTCACAAGGTCTGGACCAGCCTGGGCCATTTCGCCAAATGGATGATCCTGATCACCCGCACCAGCAAGGACGAGAAATACCAGGGCCTGACCTATTTCCTGTGCCCCATTGCAGGTCATCCGGGCGTCACCGTCCGGCCCTTGCTGAAGATCACCGGCGAGACCGGTTTCAATGAAGTCTTCTTCGAGGATGTCCGCATTCCCGACAGCTACCGCCTCGATGACGTCGGCATGGGCTGGAGCGTGGCCATGACCACCCTGCTGTCGGAACGCGGCGCGGCAGAAGGTGCCGGCGCCGGCGGTGGTGAAGGCGAAAAAGCCGTTGAGAACCTGATCGACCTGGCCCGCAATGCCTGGCGCGACGGGGAGCTGGCGGCCGATGATCCGGTCACCCGCGACGCCATCATGCAACGCGCCATTATCGCCGAAGGGTTACGGCAGAATGCGCGTCGTGCCCGGGTGCCGGCGCTGTGCGACCATCCCATGCGCCTGCCCTTGCAGCAGAAGCTGACCCATAGCGAGTTCCAGCAGGACAATGCCCGCCTCGGCGTCGAGATCGCCGGCGCCCATGCCTCGCTCTACAAGCTCGATCCGCGCGCGCCCGATGCCGGTCATTGGCCGCTCGCCTATCTCAACTCCTATGGCAATACCATTGCCGCCGGCACGAATGAGATCCAGCGCAATATTCTCGGCGAGCGCGTGCTCGGCCTGCCGAAGTCGAAATAGGGAGAGGACGATGACCGCAATGCACACCACCCCCCGCGATTTCGGCTTTGGCGAGGACGAAACCATGCTGCGCGACATGGCGCGCAAAATGCTCGACGAACGCCTGCCCATGGACCGTTTGCGCGAGCTCGTCGCGGCCGATCCGGGTCCGGTTTATGACCAAGGCGAGCGTTCGCCCTGGGATGAGACGCTCTGGGCCGAGATCGTAGCGCTCGGCTGGACCGGGCTGGCGATCAGCGAGGATGCCGGCGGCGCCGATATCTCGCTCGCCGGGATCGCCGGCATGGTCGAGGAAGCCGGCCGTCACGCCCTGCCCTCGCCGCTTATTCCCACGCTCTCGGCCAGCCTGGTCCTGCGTGCTGCCGGTGGTGAAGCCGCCTTGGCACCGATGACCCGGATTGCCTCTGGTTCGACGGCCAGTCTTGCGGTGACCAATGAACGCGGCAGCTGGGCCCCAGAGGATGCGCCATTGATGGCCAGCGCGGATGGAGACGGACTCACCCTCCAGGGCACGGCCCGCTTCGTCCAGGACGCGTTCAAGGCTGACATGCTGATCACCAGCGCACGGCTGGATGACGCGCTCGTCCTCTGCGTGGTGGACAAGGGCGCTGAAGGCCTCAGCCTCGCCGCCGATCATATTCACGACCTGACCCGCGATCAGGCCAGCGCGCATTTCGATCATGTGCAGATCGCCAGCAGCGCCGTGATAAGCCGTGACGCCGAACCGGTCTTGCGCCAGGCCTGGCCCGGCCTGCTGGTGCTGGTCGCGGCCGATCTGTGCGGTGCCAGCGAACACATGCTTCAGACCACGGTGGACTACGCCAATCAGCGGGTCCAGTTCGACCGTCCCATCGGCTTCTTCCAGGCGGTCAAACACCCGCTGGTCGATGCCATGGTGGATATCGACCGCGCCCGCTCACTGCTCTATCACGCCTGCGCGGAGATTGATGCGGGTAGCAGCCAGGCCGAGGCCGCCGCCCATATGGCCAAAAGTGCCGCTTCGGACGCTGCGGCCTATATCTCCGACCGGGCGATCCAGCTGCATGGCGGGATCGGCTTCACCTGGGAGTATGCGCTGCACATCTTCTTCAAGCGCAATCTGCACAATCAGGGACTTTGGGGCGATGGCGTCTATCATCGCAAGAAGCTGGCGGACCTGTTGATCGGTCCGATCGGAAGCTCGGACAATCAGGCGTGACGCGATGAGACGCTTTGTATCCGGCCTTGTCCTGATCACCGCCCTTCCTGTGGCCTCCATGGCTCAGGACAACGAGCCGCGCGGTGAACTCCTGTCGGCCTTTTTCGGCCTCAACGACTCGCGGCAAATCCGGATCAGGACGCTGCCCATCTGCCGCGGGCAGAGCCGCGGAATCCCGGGCGATGACGGCATGCCGGTGATTTTCTCGCACGAGGTTGATGCGGCCACTCTGGACGCGGCCGACTTCCAGGTCACGACGCGCTCGGGTGAAGCCCATTCAGCCGATTGCGTCACCCTACGCCCCGCCGATGATGCCGGCGAGCTTCGCACCGCGCTGCTTGTCGGGGAATTTGGGTCACAGGAGGATCAACCGGCCCGGGTCGAGATTGTCGGCGAGATCCGCTCCCTTGATGGATCGGTCAATTTCCTCAACGCGCAGGTCGCAGTCACTCCATTGGAGAACGGCCCCTCCCTAGTGCTGGCAGAAAATCTGCCGCCGGAGCAATGGACGCTGGACGCTGATGGTGAATGCCCCAGCGAAGGCCTGGTAAGTGTGGTGCGTGCGGTCTGGGCCGGTGGGGTTACCAAACCGGGGGGCGATGAAATCGACGCTCGAGAAATGGGTCTGTATCGCGTGACGCTACACCAGCCCGATGGATCAGTGGAGACCGCCACACCGTTCGCGGTCGGCGATCTAGGTGATAATGACAATAATCACGATCTTTGCCTCGATGCTCGAGGCGACCCCATAAGCGTCTTCTTCCCGGCCGGCGCTCTGACCGACCCGAATGAAGACCTAAACCCCGATACGCTGATTGCCTTGCCGGCCAACCGGCTGGAATAGCGGCCCCGCACATACTCAATAATGGCGGCACCGATCGCCGCTGGGAGGAAAACATGACAGCAATTGTTGACGTTTATTGGTCATTCAGAAGTCCCTATTCCTATCTTGCCACGCCCGACATGCTGCGCCTGCGCGATGACTTCGAGCTTGAGGTCAATTTGCGTACGGTTCTGCCGATTGCCGTGCGCAGCAAGGACACCCTGTTTGCCGGCGACCGGAACCGTGTGGGGTACATCATCACCGATGTCTTCCGGCGCGCGGAATTCCTCGGCATGAAGCTGGGCTTCCCGCAGCCTGATCCGATCGTGCAGAACATGGAAACGTTCGAAGTTGCCGAGGAGCAGCCTTACATCTACCGCCTGTCCGGTCTGGGCATTGAGGCACAACGCCGCGGCAAGGGTATAGAACTCGCCTACCAGGTCTCCCACCTGATCTGGAGCGGCGAGGCAGACTGGGACAAGGGCGACAAACTGGCCGAAGCTGTCGCCAGGGCCGGTCTGGACCTGGCCGATATGGAAGCGGCGATCGCCGGTTATGATCCCATGGACGATATCGAGGCCAACCAGAAGGCGCTCGATGAGGCAGGCCATTGGGGCGTGCCGACCCTGGTGTTCAATGGCGAACCCTTCTTCGGCCAGGACCGGATCGAAACCCTGCGCTGGCGCCTGGAGAAGGCGGGCGTGCCCAAGCGTGCAACCGTACCAGCCTAGCCACATCGCCAGCAAACGGGGACGTCAAGATGACCGCACGCCCAACCCAGTCCGAGACGACATCGAACTATCGTCTGATGGGCCTGGAAGCCTCGCCCTACACGATGAAGGTCGACGCCTATTTGAAGTATAAGGGCCTGCCCTATGAGTGGGTCATACGCAATCTGAAGAATGAGAAACTCTTCCAGACCCACGCCAAGGTTCAGCTCATTCCCCTGCTCTTCTTTCCCTCCGGCGAGACCATGCAGGACTCCACCTTGATCATTGAACGTCTGGAGCGGGAGGAGGACGGCCCCTCCATCCATCCCGATGACAAGGCCCTCTGGTTCCTCTCCTGCTTGTTCGAGGAGTTCGGCGATGAGTGGTGCAACAAGCTGATGTTCTTCCAGCGCTGGTTCTACGAGACCGACGCGAAAGCCACCGGCAAACGTCTCGCGCGCGACCGCTTACAGGGTCAATGGTGGGGCGCCCTCGCCCGTCCGCTGGTGGCCCATCTCGTCGTGCGACGCATGGTGCCGCGCCTAGTCTATTCCGGCGGCAATGAGACCAATATCCCGCAGCTCAAACAGTCCTTCATCGACCTTTGCGCCATGCTGGATCAACATTTTCTGGCGCGCCCCTACCTCTTGGGCGGGCGCCCCTGCTTTGGCGATTTCGGCCTCTGGTGCAATCTCTACGAAGCTTGGACCGATCCGACCGCCAAAGCCTATATCGAAGCCAATTCCCCCGCTCTGACAGCCTATATCAAGCGTATGCTCTCGCCGTCCGCAGACGGCGAATTCGAAACCCTGGACACGCTCACACCGACCTTGCGGCCCATCCTGCAGCAAGAGATGGCGACGCGTTTCCTGCCCTGGATGGAGGCCAATCATCAGGCCTTCCATGCCGGTGAGGCAGAGACCCGCCTGACCATGAATGGTGAGCTCTTCAAGCAGAAGACCTTCAAGTATCAAGCCCGCACGCTGGACGAATTGCGCCGCAAATTCTCCACTGTCGCCGAGCATGCACCGCTCACCGGCCTGCTCCGGGATACCGGCTGTCTGGGCTTTATGCAGGCCAAGGAAAACGCCTGAAAACCAGCGCCGGGCCATCCCGGGCGATGGGCCGGGGATTTCATCGCACAAGGCGGACCGTTAGGGTCACGCGCTGAACAAACAACGCGGGAGGATAGCGCATGGCCGCTGACAAGGTCCTGGAACTGCTCGGTGCACCGGGCTCGCCCTATACCCGGAAAATGCTCGCCCTGATGCGATACCGGCACATCCCCTATCGCGTCCTCTGGGGTGGCCGGCATGCGGACCTGACGGGCTATCCCATGCCCAAGGTCCAGCTCCTGCCGACTTTCTACTTCCCGGATAGCAATGGGGGCCGCGAAGCGGTCGTCGATTCCACCTTTATCCTGCGCCGCCTGGAACAGGACTATCCGGGCCGGAGCGCCATCCCCGGCGAAGCCGGACTCGCTTTCCTGGACTATCTGATCGAGGATTTCGCCGATGAATGGCTGACCAAGGCCATGTTCCACTACCGCTGGAGCCATCAGGCCGATATCGACAATGCCGGCCCGCTTCTGACCTTCTGGCACAACCCGCAGCTCGGCGAGGACGATGCCCGCGGGTTCAGCGATTTCATCAGCAAGCGCCAGATTGAACGACTCCATGTCGTCGGCTCGAACGAGACCACCGCGGCCACAATCGAAGCCAGCTTCAAGCGCTTCATCCCGATCCTGTCGCAATTGATCGAAACCCAGGGCTATGTCCTCGGCGCCCGCCCGTCCGCGGCCGGCTTTGCTCTTTACGGACAACTCACCCAGCTCGCCCTGGTCGACCCAACTCCGGCGGCCCTGCTCAACGGCGCCTCGCCGCGCCTGCGTGCCTGGGTCGACCGGGTTGATGATCTGTCCGGACTGGATGTCGACGCGAATGGCTGGTTGCCACTGAGCCAGGCCAGCCCGGCGCTGGAACCCTTGCTGCAGGAAATCGGCCGGGTCTACGTGCCTATCATGCTGGCCAATGCCGACGCCATTACTCGCGGCGAGGACCGCTTCTCAACCCGGATCGATGGTCGCGAATGGACGCAGCCGGTCTTCGCCTATCAGGCAAAATGCCTGGCCTGGATGAGACAGGAGTATGCCGCTCTCGATGATACCGCGCGCCGGGAGATAGCGGACCTGCTCACCCGGACCGGGTGCGGCGCTTTGATTGAGCATACGGCCGCCTGACAAACCACCGCAAGCGCGGCGGCGATCGAGGCCGGTAGCCGTTTCCCGTAACCTATCCCCGTGCTTGCCCCGTCTGCCTGCTTCAACATGCCGCCGGTCAATTGGCATATCGGCTCTTTCAGTGCTGGCCGCCGATGCTAAGTCTTGGGCAAAAGAGGAAGACCTATGTTGCTCACGGTCGATCGGCTGGAAAAATCATATGGCGATGGCGCCCAGCGCCAGCGCGTGCTGGACGGGGTCAGCTTGACCCTGGCTGCGGGTGAGAGCCTGGCCATTACCGGCGAGTCCGGCTCGGGCAAGAGCACACTCCTGCATTTGATCGGGCTTCTCGACACCCCTGATGCCGGCGATATCGCGCTCAATGGCGAGGCCATCTCGGCGCTGGACGAGGCCGGGCGTGCCGCGCGGCGACGCGATACGGTCGGGCTGGTCTTCCAGCAATTCAACCTGGTGCCCTCATTGACGGTGGCGGGAAATCTGGCGCTTCAGGCGCGACTGGCCGGCAAGCATGACCCGGCCTGGATCGATACCCTGGCCACACGGCTCGGCCTGTCCGGTTTTCTCACGCGCTATCCCGAACAGTTATCCGGCGGTCAGCAACAACGCGTCGCGGTCGGCCGGGCCCTGGCCGCCCGCCCCACATTGCTGCTGGCCGACGAGCCGACCGGCAATCTGGATGAGGCCACCAGCGCCGATGTCCTCGAACTCATGCTGGAACTGTGTCGCGACGCCGGCACGGCGCTGGTCATGGCGACCCATTCGGCCAGCGCGGCGGACCAGCTGTCCCGGCGCGCGCATCTGACACGTGGTCGTCTGTCATGACGACAACGGCGCTCATCGCGCTCTTGTCGCACTGGCGCCGCAAGCCCGGTCAGCTGGCCACCCTGATTATCGGTCTGGGTCTGGCAACAGCGTTGTGGACCAGCGTTCAGGCCATCAACGCCGAGGCCCGTGCCAGTTATGACGAAGCCAGTGCGACACTGGGCGGTGGCTCAGTACTGGTGCTGACAGCGCGCGATGGCCGGATCCCGCTCTCGCGTTGGGCGCTACTGCGCCGTGACGGGTGGGCCGCCTCCCCGATCATCGAAGGCGAATATGCGATCGACGGAGCGCGCTTCCTGCTGCGTGGGGTCGAACCCTTGAGCGGTCTGGGCAACGGTACGGCGATACCGGAAGACCAGGCGATCGGGTTGGCTTTCCTCACGGCACCGGGCGTGCTTCTGGCTGCGCCGGAGACAGCAGAGCTCTTGCGCGCCGCGCCGGAAAGCGCCCGGTCCAGCCTGCCCCCTGTACGCGTCAGTGCGGCGGTTCCACGCGGGGAAATCATCACCGATATCGCCGTTGCAGCCCGGCTGCTGGAACGTGGCGATACGGTCGACCGCATCCTCGTCGATACGCGTGAACGGACGGGCCGAACCCCGCTGACCGAGCTGGTGCCGGCACTGGAGCGCAATACCGGTTCGGCCAATGGCGAAGTCGCCCAGCTGACCGGTAGTTTTCACCTCAACCTGACAGCTTTTGGCTTTCTGTCCTTTGCCGTCGGCCTGTTCATCGTCTACGCCGCCATCGGCCTGGCCTTCGAGCAGCGCCGGGCAACGCTGCGAACACTGCGCGCGCTGGGTACGCCCGTCTCCTCCATCATCGCCGCCCTGATTATCGAGGCCCTTGCCCTCGCCCTCCTGGCCGGCGCAATCGGTGTGATCCTCGGCTATGTCGTCGCCAGTGCGCTCCTGCCCGGCGTCGCCGCCACCCTGCGCGGCCTGTACGGCGCCAGTGTTGCAGGCGAGCTCGCCATCCGCCCGCAATGGTGGCTGTCCGGTTTTGCCATTGCCGTCCTCGGGGCCCTGGCTGCCACGGCCCTCTCGATCCGCCGCGCCGCCACCTTGCCGCTCCTGGCCGCCGCGCAGCCGCGCGCCTGGGCCATGGCGTCGGCACGCCGCTTCGTGCAGCAGGCCATCGCCGCCCTGGTTCTGCTTGCCGTTGCGGCCCTGATCCCGCACTTTTTCTCCGGCATCATCGCCGGTTTTGCCATGCTCGCGGCTCTGTTGTTCGGCGCGGCCTTGATCCTGCCGCCCGCCCTCGCCCTGGCCTTGCGCCTGATCCAGCGCCTGGCCCGCGGTCCCATCGCAGAATGGTTCCTGGCCGATACGCGCCAGCAATTGCCCGGACTGTCACTGGCGCTGATGGCCCTGATGCTCGCCCTGGCAACGAATATCGGCGTTGGCACCATGGTCTCGAGCTTCCGCCTGACTTTTGAAGGCTGGCTCGACCAGCGCCTGGCGGCAGAACTCTATGTGACCACACGGGATGAGACCCAATCGGCGCAAGTCCATGAATGGCTGGAGCCACGGACCGAGGCGGTCTTGCCGATCTGGAGCGCCGAGAGCGAGATTGCCGGCCGGTCTGGCGAAGTTTTCGGCGTCGTCGATCATGCCACCTACCGGGATAACTGGCCCTTGCTGATAGCGACCGACACGGCCTGGGACGAGGTGGCGGCCGGGAACGGCATATTGGTCAATGAACAGGCCTGGCGCAGTCTTGGCCTCGCGCTTGGCGACCCGGTCCGGCTCGGCACCCAGCCCTCTATGACGCTGGTCGGCGTTTACACCGATTACGGCAATCCCAATGCCCAGGCCATTATCGGCCTCGACGCTCTGCTGACGCGCTATGACAGCGAGGTCTCACGGCTGCGCTACGGCCTGCGCCTGCCCCCCGGCGACACCCCGGCACTGGCGCAGGCGCTCCGGGCCGAGTTTGATCTTCCGGCCAATGGCGTGATCGACCAGGCACAGGTGAAGGCCTTCTCTATGTCCGTCTTCGAACGCACCTTCGCCGTTACGGCAGCCCTCAACGTCCTCACCCTGTCCGTCGCCGCCTTCGCCATGTTCGCCAGCCTCGCCACCCTGGCCTCCATGCGCCTGCCGCAATTGGCACCGGTGTGGGCGCTCGGCCTCAGCCGGGCCAGCCTGGCTCGGCTGGAGCTCATCCGCGCCGGGGTCCTCGCTTTGATGACCTGGCTGATTGCCCTGCCGACCGGCCTGCTCCTGGCCTGGGTGTTGCTCGCCGTCGTCAATGTGGAAGCCTTCGGCTGGCGCCTGCCCATACACCTCTTCCCGCTCGACTGGCTGATCCTTGCGGTACTGGCCATTCTCGCCGCCTTTATCGCGGCATTGCTGCCGGCGCGCGCGCTGATCAAACGTCCGCCGCGGGAATTCCTGCAGATTTTCGCGCAGGAGCGCTGAAGCATGATCCGGATCACCACCCTGTTTCTCATCGCGCTGACCCTTCATGCCGCACCGGCCGCCGGCCAGGGCTTTGCCGGTCTGGGCACCGAGGTGGCGGGCTTCGCCACGCCGCAACCGGCGCCGCAATTCGACTTCCCGGCAGACCATGGGGCGCATCCGGATTACCGCATCGAGTGGTGGTATCTCACAGCCGTGCTGGAGGACGCGGATGGCACGCCCTACGGCGCGCAGTGGACGCTGTTCCGGTCCGCACTGGAACCATCAGATCAGCAAGGCTGGTCCTCGCCCCAGCTCTGGATGGGCCATGCCGCCGTCACCACGCCGAGCGCGCATTATCACGCCGAACGGCTGGCCCGCGGCGGGCTGGGCGTGGCCGGCGTCGATGCCGAACCCTTCCAGGCCTATATCGATGAATGGTCGATGCGCAGCGCACGCGAACGCTTGCCCGCGACCGCGGACAGCCTCGCCGCGCTGGATCTGAGCGCCCGCGGCGACGGTTTCAGCTACACGCTGGCCCTCGACGCAAACGGGCCCCTGGTCTTCCACGGCGCGGACGGGTTCTCGGTCAAATCCGCTGGCGGCCAGGCGAGCTATTATTATTCCCAGCCCTTTTACAGCGTATCCGGCATGCTGGACCTTCCCGGCGGCGAAGTCGCCGTCACCGGCCAGGCCTGGCTCGACCGGGAGTATTCCTCTCAGCCCCTGTCGGAAACCCAGCTCGGCTGGGACTGGGTGTCCTTTCATCTCGATAGCGGAGAGAAGCTGATGGGCTTCCAGCTGCGCCAGAGTGATGGCAGCGTCTATACCTCTGCAAGCTGGATCACGCCGGAGGGCCAGCTGACTGCGTTCGAGGATGGCCAGCTCAACATGACGGCGCTGGAAACCACCGAGGTCGCAGGCCGGCAGGTTCCGGTGCGCTGGCGGGTAGAACTCCCGGCCCGGGGCGTCGATGTCGAGATTGCAGCGGTCAATCGCCAAAGCTGGATGCCGACCCTGTTCTCCTACTGGGAAGGCCCGGTCTCGATCAGCGGCAGCCATGGCGGCCGGGGATATCTGGAAATGACCGGTTATGGCGAGTAATCGGCGCCCAATGCCCAAGATGCAGCGCTAGGCTGCCGCAGCTGATCGCCAGCGTGGGCCATGATAGCGCCAGGCATCTTCGACGATCTGCTCGATATTCGAGCGGGCCGGGGCAAAACCCAGCTCATCACGGGCAAACCGTGTATCGGCGTATAATTCCGGTGCATCGCCGGGTCGCCGCCCGGACATCACACGCGGTACCGGGCGGCCGACAACGGTTTCCACGGCATCGAGCACCTCCATGACGGTGACACCCTGACCCGTGCCAAGATTACAGGCAAAGCTCCCGCCGCGACCGGCCAGGCGGTCGAGTGCCCGAAGATGGCCGGCAGCAAGGTCATCAACATGGATGAAATCGCGCACGCAGCTGCCATCCCGCGTCGCATAATCGGAACCGAAGACCTGCATCGGCCCGCCCAGACCGGCCGCGGCCTTGAGGGCATTGGGGATGAGGTGGGTCTCCGGCTCGTGTTCCTCGCCGATATCGCCGTCCGGGCTGGCACCGCTGGCGTTGAAGTAGCGTAGCGCCGCGTGCTCGATATCTCCTGCCCGCGCCGCGTCTTCCAACACGTTTTCTACGGCCAGCTTGGTGCGGCCATAGGTATTGATCGGCTTGCGGACATGTCGCTCGCACAGGGGCAGACGTTCAGGCTCGCCATAGACGGCGCAGGTCGAGGAAAAGACGATCCTGCGGCAGCCGGAACGCTGCATTGCCCCCAGCACGCTGATCGAACCGGCCAGGTTATTGTCCCAGAAGGCCAAGGGTTCGCGCTCGCCGATGGAGACTTCGATTGATGCCGCGAAATGCATGACCGCGTCCGGCTTGTAAGCCGCGAACGCGGCATCAAGGGCTGCACCATCGCGAATATCGGCCTGCACCAATGGCCCCCAGCGCACAAAATCCCGGCGCCCGGATGACAGATTGTCGACGACGATGGGCTGATCACCGCGAGCCGCGAGCGCCTTGGCGGTGTGGGCGCCGATATAGCCGGCACCCCCCAAAACCAGAACCTTCATGATACGTCCTTTCCGTGGCGGCATTCTTGTCGTGATAACCGGATCGCAAATATGGGTCCGGAACCCGGCGCGGGTCTGGGATCCATTGCCGCGCCTACGGCTTCAGCGCCTTGCGGAAAGACCACAGCGCTGCTCCGGCTGCACAGGCCATGCAATCGGCCACGATAATAACCGCACTTCGCAAGACCCCTCGTTGCAGCCTGCGCCGACAACGAGTTATCTATTTGATTTTACTTACTCTTCACAAAGCACAGCCTGTGCATTGAAACTGAACATGGAGGTTCCCATGAGCAGTTTCACCCAGCGCCTGAGCGCATCGCAAAAACAGTCCTTCGGGCAAACCCTGTCACCCCAAATGCAACGCACAATGCATCTCATTGCGCTCTGCCGGGATGATCTCGAGCGCGAGATTGCCGAGATCTGCGAAACCAACCCGCTACTGGCAGACCTGCCGGCCTGGTCGCGCAAAACCGGGCATGGGTCGGGGCTGGCGGACTGGAGCGCCTCGGTAGCCGCACCGGTCGGACTGCTGGAACATCTACAGCAGCAATTGGCTCTGGCGCAGGCGCCCAGTCACGTGAAAGCAGGCGCCGCCCTGATCATCGCCCATATCGCCCCCAACGGTCGGATTGAAGCAGAGGACTGGCACGCCTTGTCGCAACACCCCGGGATCGACGACGCGCTGGCGCTGGTGCAAGGGTTTGAGCCCGCCGGAATCGGCGCCCGATCCCTGAGCGAGTGCTTTGCCTTGCAGCTGGATGAGCAATGCCGCGCCTGCCCGGCCTGGGTCGCCCTGCTGGACAATCTCGACGCCCTGGCCAGTGAACCGGCGCGTGCGATGGCAAAGCGCTGTGGCGTCAATGAGGTTGAGTTGAGCCGGATGATCGCCCATTTGCGGACCCTTTCGCCCTATCCCGGTCACCGGTTCGAAAGCGCCGAGAAGATTGAGATCACGCCCGACCTGCGGGCGGCCCAGAGTGAGAGCGGCGAATGGGTCGTGGCGCTGACCTGGGACCCTGGCGCCAGTATCGCCAGTGAACCCGCCTATACAAACTGGCAACAGGACAAGGGCCTCAATGCCCCGGCCCGCGCATTCCTGCAGGACAAGCATGACGAAGCCGAGTGGCTGAAGCGCGCCCTGAAACAGCGCGGACAAACCCTGCTCCGCGTCGCCCGCCTGGCCATCGCCTATCAGGACCGCTTCCTGACCGATGGCGCCGAATTTCTGGCACCTCTGACCATGCGTGACATCGCCGGCAAGCTCGACCTGCATGAATCGACCATCAGTCGCGCCGTCGCCAATAAATATATCCTGACGCCCCGCGGGGTAATCTCGATGCGCGATTTCTTCTCAACCGCCGTCAAGGATGACCTGGATCACGCGGAGACATCCTCCGCGGCGATAAGGGCCCGGATCGGTACCATGATCGAGAAAGAAAGCGTGCCGGGCGCTATGTCAGACAGCGCCATTTCCAAAGCGCTGAAACAGACCGGCATTCACATCGCCCGGCGCTCGATTGCCAAGCATCGTGAACAACTCGGTCTCGGCAGCGCCCGCGAGCGGGCACGGATGGCGAGCTATGCCATCGCTGCGGAGTAAAGCCGGTCAGGCTTTCTCCGCCCACTGCTCACGTTTGCGGTAGATGGTGGAAGGCGCGATTTCCAGCTGCTTGGCGGCTTCCGTGACATTGTCACTGCACAGGGCGATCGCGTGCTCGATGGTGCGCTTTTCAACCATCCACAGCGGCTCGATACCGCCAGACGCGGGCGCCGGCGCCAGCACGGCGCTCGCATCAGGACCCGGTGCAGAGGCGCTGGTAACCGGAGGAGGAGCCGAATGTGCAAACCCGGCGTCCGGCGCGGCGGGTGGTGCATAGCTTGAGCGCGTCTGCTGCAGTGAAAGATCGCAAGCGGCTATCTCGTGTCCGTCGGCCAGAACAACGCAACGCCGAACCAGGTTTTCCAGTTCACGCACATTGCCCGGCCAATGGTGCTGCAACAGGGCCTGGCGCGCATCATCGGCGAATTTCAGATCGCCCCGGCCTTCTTCATCGGCATAGCGCGCCAGGAAGGCGTCCGCGAGGGTCAGGATATCGCCGGCCCGGTCCCGCAAGGGCGGGAGCTCGACCGGGATGACATTGAGGCGGAAATACAGGTCTTCGCGCAGACGGCCCGCCCGTACCGCGCCCCAGGGGTCGCGATTGGTTGCGGCCACAATGCGGATATCCGTCTGGCGGATCCGGCTGTCGCCGACACGGGCATAGGTCCCGGTCTGCAAAAAGCGCAGCAGCTTGGGCTGTAGATCGATCGGCATCTCGCCAATCTCATCGAGAAACAGCGTCCCGCCATTGGCGAGTTCGGCCGCGCCGGCCCGGTCAGACGTAGCACCGGTAAAGGCGCCTTTGACATGGCCGAACAGTTCGCTCTCGATCAGATCCTTGGGGATCGCGCCGCAATTGACGGCGACGAAAGCCCGCCCGGCCCGGGCGCTTGAGGTGTGGATGGCGCGGGCGGCAAGCTCCTTACCCGTCCCGGTCTCTCCGGTAACGAAAACGCCCGCGTTGGATGGCGCCGCGGATTCAAGCACGCGGTAAACCGCCTGCATGGGCAGGGATGATCCGATGAATTCGGCGAATTGCGCCTTCGGCTTGCTCTGTTCGAGAGCTTTGACGACCTTTTCGAGCTTGGACTTCTCGACCGCGTTCTTGACCGTAGTGATCAGTCGTTCGGCGCCAAACGGTTTGACCAGGAAGTCGGTCGCGCCTTCTCGCATGGCTTCAATCGCGGTGCCGATCGAACCATTGGCTGTAATGACGACCACCGGCGTGGTGATTTCAGAGGCACGCCAGGAGCGCAGCAAATCCATACCGTCCGCATCCGGCAAGCCGAGGTCCAGCAAAATGCAGTCCGGCCGGCCCGCCCCCATGGCCCGCTCACCGGCGGCCCCGCTTTCGGCAATCTCGATCGCGGCGGCATCGCGCTTGAGCTGGGCTTCATAAGTACGCGCCAGAGACGGGCTGTCTTCAATGATCAGAACACGTCCGATACTCATCCGCTTTCTCCTTCGATCTTTTCAAGGCGCATACTCGCAGCCTTCAAAAACGCCTCGGCTGCGCGCTGAAGCTCGTCGATATGGCCCGACAGGGCCGCGCTGCGCACCGACGGACCGCAAGCCTGTTCGAGGCGTGCGGCCGCATGCGCCAGCGTTTCGGCGCCGACATTGCTCGCTCCGCCCTTGATCGCATGGGCTTCGTGCTGGAGCTTGGTGATGTCATCGGCGGCCAGATGAGCTGTGATTTTTTCCAGGCGTGTACCGACCTCGCCCAGGAAGATACGCAGCACGAAAGCATAGCCCGCAGCATCACCGCCCCAGGCCTCGTCTATGACTGAGGCCTCCAGCACTGCGTGATGCGCGGCTTCCGCCCTCGGCAGCCATTTCTCGAGCTCGCGAGAAAGGTCTTTCAGGCGGATCGGCTTGGTCAGGAAGCCATTCATGCCCGCCGCGCGTGTCTGCTCGCGGTTTTCCGGCAAGGCGTGCGCGGTCAGGGCGACAATCGGCGTGGCCTGCCCGGCCGCCCGGATCAGACGCGAGGCCTCCAGACCATCCATTACCGGCATGCCGACATCCATGATGATGAGATCATAGGCCTCGCTCTCGGCAGCCTGCACCGCCGCCGCACCGTCACTGACGATCTCCGGATGAAGGCCCAGCTTGTCCAGCATGCTGGAGACGACTGCTGCGTTGGTTTCGCTGTCTTCGGCGAGCAGAACGCGGCCATGCAGATGCGGCAATGCGCTCTGAGAGAGCGATTTGCCCGCTCCCGCCGGCTGGCTGACAACCGCCGGCAGGACAAAACTGAACTGGCTGCCCTGGCCCAGCCGGCTGGTTGCATGGATCTGTCCGCCCATGAGCTCAACCAGCTCGCGGCTGATCGCGAGCCCAAGGCCGACCCCTTTGCTGATGGCGCTTATCGTACCGGCGCCCTGCTGGAATCGGGAGAAGAGCTTGGGCAGGACATCTTCCGGTATGCCGATACCGGTATCGCTGACATCGAATTCCAGACGCTGGCTGGCGCCCTCGCCGGTCAGGCGGGCGGCAACCGAGACACTGCCTTGCTCGGTGAATTTGATGGCATTGCCAACCAGGTTGAAGAGCACCTGACGAACGCGGCCCGGATCGCCGACCAGGCGCAATTGCGCCGGCAAGGACGCCACCTTGAGGACGCAGCCCTTCTCCGCTGCAGAGTTTGAAAAGATCTCCCGCACCTGCTCAAGCAAGGTATTGGGCGAATAGACCTCCTCCACGAGCTCGACCCGGCCGGACTCGATATGACTGATATCGAGCACATCATCGATCAGGGTCAGCAGGCTTTCGGCCGAGCTTTCCGCCAGGTCGATCATGCGCGCCGCATCCTCCGACAGGCCAGCGCGATTGATCAGGCCGAGCGGGCCGATGACGCCATTGAGCGGCGTGCGCATCTCATGGCTCATATTGGCGAGGAATTCGGTCTTGGCCGCACTGGCGCGCTCGGCCTCGGCTTTGGCTGTGCGCAGCTCGGCCTCGGTCCGCGCCCGCACGGAGACATCGCGGACAACACCGTGCACCAGTGTACGGTCATCCGCTTCAAAGGTGCGCGCGTTGACTTCGGTCGGAATTTCAACGCCGGAGCGATGGATGAAATGGATCTCCATGCGCGCTTCGCCCGCCGCCTGGACGGACTGGATTGCCCCCTTGGCCGTGGCATGATCGGCTTGCGGGTGCAGGTCAGGCAGGCGCATGCCGACCAGGGCCTGGCGGTCCCAGCCGACCAGCTCCTCAGCCCGGGCATTCACGTCAACAATCTCGCCGTCCAGAGTATGGATGAAAATCGCATCACCGGAACGCTGGAACAAATCGCGATAACGCTGTCGCGAGCGTTTGAGCTCTTCCTCATCGGCCTTCTTCGCCGTTACATCGCGCAGATAGGCCGTGAAATAGGTCTGATCCTTGACATGAACCGGGGTGATGGCGAGTTCGACCATCAACTCATGACCGTCGGCATGCAGCGCGGGAACCTCGATGCGCTTGCCGAGAACGGCATGTTCGCCCGTTGCCAGGTATTTCTCGAAACCCGCATGATGGGCGCCGCGAAGCGCGGGCGGGATGATCAGATCGGCCATCGGCTCACCCAGGACATTATCGCGCTGGTGCCCGAAAGTGCGCTCGGCGGCCTCGTTGAACTCCACAATCAGGCCGGCAGAATCGATGATGACGATACAGTCGAGCGCGGCCTGGACCAGGGCGGCGCGTAGCGCAGCCTCGACATCTTCGGCCCGGCGCTCACGCGTCCCCATGACGCCGCTCCGCGGATTGGTCTTCGGATCTGACGGGTTTTGTGCACGGCTCATGACGGTTCTCCCTCGCATGGGAAAACGGTCTGCAAGGGCCAATCCGTAACAATGCAGCAGACGGCTGCTGATTTTTCAGTCGCTTAGCGGCCGGCCTTTGAGCATGAGAAATTGCAATTCGCAATAGCATTGCAATATGCAACGATTGTTCGTCGCATATTGCAACCTTTTATCGAGCCATTTGTGGGATCAATAGGCGCCTTTGGCCATCAGTACCGCCAGCGGAGTACGCGCCAGGATCAGGATATCGGTGACCAGGCTCCGGGTCTTGAGATAGTGGATATCCATCTCGACCATGCGCTGGAAGGGTATGTCGGCCCGGCCGCTGACCTGCCAGATCCCGGTGATACCCGGCTTGCCCTGCAGCCGCTTGAGATCGCGCTCGCCATATTTGGCGACTTCGCGCGGCAGCGCCGGACGCGGTCCGACAAGCGACATCTCCGCCGACATCACATTGAACAGCTGCGGCAATTCATCGATGGAGTATTTCCGGATGATGCGCCCGACCCGCGTGACCCGCGGATCATGCTTGAGCTTGAACGTCACCCCGTCCGCCCGGTCATTGGCGCCTTCAAGCGCGCTGAGGCGGTCTTCCGCATCGGTGAACATGGAGCGGAATTTGAGCATTTCGAACATCTGGCCGTCTTCACCGACGCGTTGCTGGCGGAACAGGACCGGGCCGCGGCTTTCAAGCCGGATCGCCAGAGCGGTAACCAGCAGCAGCGGTGAGAGGGCCGCAATGGCGAGCGCAGCGACCGAGACATCCAGCATCCGCTTGAGCCCCCCGCTGACGCTGCGGCGGCGGGCCTCCCGGCGCTTCTTCCAGCCATAGCTGAAGGCCCGGGCGAGGAAGGTGATATTGCCGACAAGATAGCGGCGCCACATGCGCTGCGGCTCCTGCATCAGGCGATAGGCCCACTCCAGGCGCGAGCGGCGCATCCAGGCCGGCGCCCGTCTGGTGGCACCGGAGATGAAGTCAAACAATCCGCCGACACCGGCCAGCAGCGGCGCATCAATCCGGCTGGCGACACGGGCCAGCCAGGTATCCTGTGCCGGCACGCCCATGGCCACGAACAGCACATCGGGCTGACAGGCATTGATGCGTTCAATCATCACGTCCTCGTCCTGCGGACCGAAATAGCCGTGATGGCTGCCGGCGATTTGCAAGGCCGGAACCTGGCGCTGGGCCGCCTCGGCCGTGGCTTGGGCTATACCGGGCCGGCCGCCGAGAAAGAAAACCGACTTGCCGGCTGCAGCCAGGGCCTCGCACAGGGGCAGGAACAGGTCAGTGCCATTGAGGTCATCGCCGATCGGCTCACCCCCCAGCCGGCTGGCGATCTCGATACCAATTCCATCCGGCAGGACCGCGTCGCACGATTGCAGAGCCTGGCGGTACTGCCAGTCACCGGCGGCCACGTTGGCGCAATGCGCATTGACGAAAGCGATGCGGGTTTTGATGCCCCAGCGGACGCGCCCGACCAGGGCATTGACCGCCTCGCTCTGGCGCATGGCGAGCAACGGCAGACCCAAAACATCAACGCGCGCCCCGACCGGCTCGCGCCCGCTGCTGTTATCGACCACGGCTTCGGGCTGGAAGCGTGCAACAGACGCCAGGGTTTGGACATTGGAACTCAAAGACACATCAACCATCGAACAACTCCATATCGGGTTGCCCCACAGGCTTCACAGCCGGCTCCAGTCCTGTTTCCATGAGCACAACTCACTGATTTTATTTGATTCAATCAGACCAACACGGCTCACCGCTCCGCCGCCAATTCCGAAACTGCGTTAGCGGCGCTCGCGTAATGCGGCACCGCTCTCGCAGCTCGCGAAAACAGCCCGCGACCAGACCCTCAAGAACCGCTCTAAACCACTAAATCAAAACGACATTCCCGCCAGCGATCCGACTGGCGCCGGATTTGAAGCCTGTGGTTCAGCGAAAGGACGCGATCATGATCCACAGAGCCCGAACCCTCCTGGCCCGCCACACCTTGTTGAAGAATATCGGCTGGCTCGCCTCCGGTGAGATGGTCTCGCGGATCACTCGCCTGCTGGCCGCCATCGCCCTCGCCCGCGCGCTGACACCGGTCGAGTTCGGCGCCGCGGCGATTGCCATCACCGTGTTCGAGCTCGTCCGCGTCTTCAACCAGAATGGCGCCGGCGCCGCTGTCATCGCCGCCAATCCGGATGAACTGCCCTCGCTGATCCGCACCGCCCACCTCGCCGGCTGGATCATCTGCCTCATCCTGGCCGGCGTGCAGTGCGTGGTCGGCTATTTCGTCGCGCAATCAACGGGGTCGGCCGAGATCGGCTGGATGATCGCCTGCCTCGCCGGCGTCTACCTGATCATGCCGCCCGGCGTGCCGCATGGCTGGATGCTGCAGCGCAAACAGAACATGCGGCGGCTGGCGACGGTCAATGTGGTCCAGGTCTCCACGGACAATCTGCTGACCGCCATCCTGGCCCTGACCGGTTTCGGTGCCTGGGCCATTGTCCTGCCCAAACTGCTGACCGCGCCGATCTGGCTCTTCGGCGTGATGTGGCGGCGGCCCTGGCGTCCGGACCGCTCCGCCGGCTTTGCCTCGCCGCACAAGCTCTTGATGTTTGCCGCGCCGGTTCTGGGCTCCGAACTGCTCAACGCGGCCCGGCTGCATGTCGACAAGCTGATTATCGGCGCGGTTTGCGGCCTGGAACTCCTGGGCGTGTATTATTTCGCCTTCAATGCGGGCCTCGGCCTGTCATCAGCGCTGTCGACCGCTTTTAACGGTGCCTTCTACCCCAATCTGTGCGCCGCCGTGCGCCAGACGGGGTCTGCCCTTGAGGCCTTCAACAAGGGGCTGAAGACCGCCGGTGCGCCCCTCGCCCTGGTATTCCTGGTCCAGGCCGCCCTCGTCCCGCTTTATGTGCCGATCGTCTTTGGTGCCGACTGGGCCTTCGCAGTCCCCTTGATTGCCATCCTGTGCCTCAGTGGCCCGGCGAGAATTCTGGCCGATGGCTGCGCCCTGCTGCTGCGTGCCAGCGGCTGGCCGGTCTCTGAGCTGATCGCCGTCGGGGCGACCACGAGCATCTGCCTCGGCGCCCTGCTGATCGGCGCCCAGCTGGGCCTCGTCGCCGCGGCGTCGGCCCTGACCGCTGCCGCCACGCTGGGCGCGCTCACCCTCTATCCGATCTGCCAATCCCTGAGCGCTGAAATTGCGCCCAACAGCCCGTTAAAGGAGGCCTCGTTATGAGCGCTCACCCCTCCGTCTCTGTGATCATGCCGGTCTATAATGCTGCCAAGACGCTATACGCATCCGTGTTGTCCATTCAGGCGCAGACCTGCCGGTCCTGGGAATTGATCCTGGTTGATGACGGATCGACCGATGCGACCCTCGAGATTGCCGGGGAATTGGCGCAGAAGGACCCGCGCATCCGGGTGATCTCGCAAGCCAATGCGGGCCCTGCTGCAGCCCGCAATACCGGTATCGGACTGGCCCGGGCCCGGATCGTCGCCTTTCTCGATGCCGATGATATCTGGCACCGCCACAGGCTGGCGGTGTGCCTGCAGCATTTCGGCACCAACCCGCAGACCGGGATTGTTTTCACCCGGGTCAATTTCATCGAGCCGCAAGCGAAGGCAAAACCCGCCACCTCGCCCCATTTTGATGTTCTGGAAGCCGAACACCTGCTGTCGGAAAACCCGGTGTGCACGACCTCGAATATTGTCGCCCGCGCCGTCTTGCTCGAGCGCCTGGGCGGGTTTGATGCCCGCATGGCCTACATAGAAGACCAGGACCTGCTCTACCGTGCCGCGGCGGGCTCACCCTGGACGGTTGAGGGTATTGATCGCCCGCTGCTCGATTACCGTATCGGCGGCCCCTCGCGGTCAGCCGACCTCGTCAGGACAGCCACCAGCTGGCACCGCTTCATGGGGCGGGTCAAAGCCATGACACCGGAGCTTTACCGGCCGCGCTGGCGCCAGCTCAGCGCTGACTTCCACCGCAACCAGGCTCGTCGCGCGCTGCGCGGATCGCTGCCTGGCACAGCGCTCGGCTTCATATCGCGTGCCCTGCTGCGCGACCCACTAATCCTGTTTCGCATGCCCCGGCGGGTCGGCCTGACCATCGCCGCTGCCCTGGCACTGCTTCTCCCCATTCCGCAAATCAAGGAGTTTGTCCGATGACCAAACCACAAGTGTCCGTGGTCATGCCGGTGTTCAATGTCGAGCGCTATGTAAAGGCCGCCGTCGAGAGCGTGCTGGCCCAGAGTTTTGAGGATTTCGAGCTGCTCATCATCGATGATGGCGGCACCGACCGTTCAATCGATATCTGCCGAGAATTCATCGATTACCGCATGCGGATCATCAGCCAGAAAAACCGTGGCCTTGCCGGCGCCCGCAATACCGGGATCCGCTATGCCCGGGCCGAGATCATCGCTTTCCTCGACTCCGATGATCTCTGGCACCCGGACAAGCTCGCCCGCCATGTCGAGCATTTGCGCGAGCAACCGCAAGTCGGTGTCAGCTACTCCGGAGCCCGCCTCATCGATGATGCAGGACACGATGTCGGCATTGATCAGCTGCCCAAGCTCAATGGCATCGAGTCCAAGGATATCTATCTGCGCAATCCGGTCAGCAATGGATCAACCCCCGTCATCCGGCGCGCTGCGCTGGATGTCATCGCCCGCCCCTCGCCGCTCCATCCGGGCGAACAGGTCTGGTTCGATGAACATCTGCGTCAGTCCGAGGACATTGATTGCTGGTTACGGATTGCCCTCCTGTCGAACTGGCAGTTTGAGGGTATCGCTGGGGCACTCACGGCCTACCGCGTCAATGCTGGTGGTCTCTCCGCCAATGTCGTCAAACAGTTCGATAGCTGGACCTATGTCCGCGACAAGGTCCGCCGGCTCGCCCCGGCTTTCGCACAGCGCTGGGAAGCAGCCGCAGAGGCCTTTCAACTGCGCTATCTGGCGCGGCGGGCGATCCGCATGCGCGACCAGGAATTGGCGCTGGAACTGGCATTCAAGTCCCTGCGCAAGGCGCCGCTGGCCGTACTCAGCGAACCAGTGAAGACCGCAACGACACTCGCTGCAGCCCTGGCTCTGCGGCTGGTGCCGCAAAAAGTCTACGAAAAGCTGGAAAGCCTTGCTCTGTCGCCCGCTAGACCTGTCTAGCGGGCGCCGCGCCGGTGCGCGCCTAGAGGATTGCGTTGTAGATCTTCAGGTGCGCATCGGCGATGGCGGCCCAGTTATAGGTCGCCTCCACCTTGCGTGCCCCCCTTGACCCCATGCGCTGTGCGCGCTCCGGTCGCTGCAGCAGATCTGCAATCGCCGCAGCGACCGCACTCCCCTCCGGCTTGACCAGCAAACCATCCTTATCATGCGCGATCACGGATCGCATGGCCGGGATGTCAGCGGCGATCACCGGCTTTTCGAACGACCAGGCCTCAAGATAGACGACACCGAGGCTCTCCTCCGTCGACGGCACGGCCAGCACGGTGCAAGCCGACAACGCGGATTTCTTGTCAGCGCCGGACAGCGGCCCGGTCACGATAATCCTGAGGTCGGTGTGTTCGGCGAATACGGCCTCTGCCTCGGCGGTCAACGGACCGGAGAAGACAAACCGGACATCGGGATGGCTCTGCCACACCGTTTTCGCCGCGGCCAGCAAGGCACGATAGCCCTTGTATTCAGCCGTGCGGCCAAGGAAGAGCACGAATGGGGCATCAGCAATACCGAGCCGGGTCCGGAAAGCCGCCGGGTCGGGAATGTCGCTGTCGAACAGCGGCGCCATGGGAGCGACATGGACACGCGAGGGCGCAGCCCCCTGGCCGATCAGCCATTCCCGCTCGTACTCCGTCATCGCAATCAGGGCGTCGGCCTTGCGGTAGAGCCGCCGGAAACCGGGCGATGACCAGGCCGTTCCCTCCGGCTTCGTGGTGTGCGCCAAGGGAGTCCAGACAAAGGGCTTGCCGAGCGATTGCAAGGCTTCCGCCCCGGGGGTGAAACCGTTATAGACACCGTGCAATACGCTCGCTTGCGCACTGGCCTGGCGCAGGCTGGCCGCAGCCGCCGGGCGCGCCAGCTTTGCATACAGGCCGCGTGCCAGGCGCGAGCCTTTGGCCGCATCGCCCAGCACACCAAGTGCCGGCCGATAGCTGTTCGGCGGCGCAATCGTTTTGACCATAACCGGGCCGTCCTCGACCTGCCCGGCACGGGCCCGGGCGAAGGCATAGTCGGTGGACGCCGGTTCACTCGAACAACACCGGGCCACCTCGACGGGGACGTGCAGCGCCAGCTCCTGCGCCAGGCGGCGCGAATGCAGCTCGGCACCGCCGACAGCCGGCCAATATCGCGGGACGAAAAGGAAAGGACGCAATGGGGCACTCATGCTGCTCTCGCTTGTTCAAGAATTGAGGACCGTTTCTCCGCGGCCTCGCGCATGGCGATGCCCATGATCACAAGACCCGGCCAGAAGAGGTAGGTGAGGATTTCCAGGTTCTCGCCCACGGTGAACAGAACCAGCAGGATGGTAATAGCAAAGGCGGCCCGGCCGATGCGGCTGGACAGGGCCAGGAGGGCAAACTCCAAAAGGCTCCAGACCAGCGGGATTACCAGGGCCGCGACACCGACCAGGCCTTTGACAAACAGAAGACCATACCAGGTGTGATGGCTGCCGATCGGCATGTATTCGACATAGTGCGGGCCGCGTTCGACAACGCCATGCCCCCAGACCGGAGCCTCATTCCACCAGCGGTCAACGGCGATACGGCCCAGCGCTTCCCTCACCCGCGTGGAATTGGCGCGCATGCCGCGAAAGCCCTCATAAGCGGCGCCAAGCTGGGCCAGGATCACCGGCGATAACAGTCCGGCGAAAAACACCGGCACTGCGGCGGCCAGCCAGAGCACGCTGCGCCGCAATTGCGACACGCCGAAAGCAGTCGGCCAGACGAGGACGGCTGTGACCAGGCCCAGGCGCGATTTCGACAGCAGGATAATCGCCAGCGCCGAAGCAATGCCAATCACCCGCCAGGCCATGCGGCGGTCTTCGATTGCCAGGATCAGATACAGATTGCCGATCATCGCGGCGGCCGGCGACCAGGGGGTGAAATAGCGCCAGCGCGGCAAGCCGTCGGCCGGATCCATGGAATAGAGCTGTACCGCGAAGAATTCCGGGCCGGGCCCGCCGATCGCCTTCAGCGGCGAGATAAAAAGGATCTCGGGCAGCCCGGCCATCGGGGCGAGATAAAGCACGGGCGTCAGTGCCAGCGAGATCAAGGCTGTGATACTGGCGGCCCGGATCACCGTCTCGAAGCGGATCTCCAGACAAGCGCCGGCGAGGGTAAACATGGCAAACAGGGCCCAGCCCTTGGCCCAGCCGATGGTCGACTTGATGGTCTGACCGGTGGACAGCTCATAACTCCAGTGCCCGCCCAAAAGCGCGATCTGCATCAATCCCATGCCGGCAATCCAGAACCAGACCCCGATCGGGATGGCGGGCGGCTCGAGGCGCGGTGTTGCCGGTGAGCGAACATATTTGCGCACCAGGACGATCGCGGTCAGTGCCACACCCAGCACCGGGCCGAGCACGTAGAGCCCGCCAATGAAGTAGATCGGCCAGGTCCCGACAAGCGCCAGGGAGACTAGATAATCTTCCACAGCGCGCGGATGAGCGGCAGACGCAACCACAGCAGCAAAACTCCCATGCAGTAGAGGAAAAACCCGCCGAGCGCGGCCAGGGCCGCAATCTTCTTCGACGGCGAGGACGGACGCTCGGGCAGTGCCGGGGCTTCCAGCAACTGCGCCAGCGGATAGGAGGCGAAGACATCGGCGCGGGACGTATCCAGTCGCGCCAGGGCCGAGGCGAAGACGGTTTCGGCGACCTGGTGTTCGCGCAGCAAAGCGTCCAGGCTCGCCGCCACTGCAGCCAATTGCTCAACCCGGCTCTCATTGCGCAGCAGGCGGTCCTGCAGCGAACGGGCCTCGGCGCGGGCCCCTTCGGCCTCGGCCGAGAGGTCGACTACCTGGCGCAATAACTGGGCCCGCTCATCATCAAGATTGATCTGCGCCAGGCGCAGCATGCCATAACCGGCGACGCCCAGCAGGGCCTCCCCGCGCGCGTTCAGCGCCTCGACCAGGCCGGCATGGCGTTCGGTTTCTGCCCGCATTTCGGGGTGGTTGCGACCATACATGGTCTGGAAACTGGCAATCTGGGCCGCACTGGCAGCGAGCTGTTCGAGAATGGCCTCAAACACCGCATCACCGCGCAGGATCAGCACGCGCGCAGCGACATCTTCCGGCAGTTCGATCAGCTCACCCAGGCGCGCCGAGCGATCGCCCAGGGCCCGCGCCCGGTCCAGCGCCAGCGCCAGCGTGCGCTCCAGCTCACCGGTTTCGGTCACCAGCGACTGGTATTGCTCCAGCGAGATCAGCCCGGTCTCCGCCTGGAAGGCGATCACCGCCTGGCGGGTGGCCACGACATTTTGCTCATAGCCGGCCAGGCTGTCCCGGTAGGCCAGCTCGCGCGCCTCGAGTTCTTCCTGGCGCAAGGCATCCAGATTGGCCTGGAAGGCGCTCAGCAGCGCATTGGCCGAGGCATAGGCCATATCCGGATCGGTCTCGGTGATGCGGACATAGATCAGCGGCGTCTGGTCAACCAGGCGTACCCGGGCGCTGGCGAACTCGCTCGGACGCACCCCGGCTGAGACCGCCGCAGCACCGCGCACCCGGTCCGACTGCAACAGCCGCTTATAATTTTCCGTCGGGCTCAGCGAGGCGCTGGAAAACGCCGAGGAGGTTGCCGAGGTCGCCTGACCGAGATCGGTCAGATTAACGCTCGCTCCGGCACCGGATCCGGGCAGGATCAGGGTAAAACCACTGACGAAAGTGCGCGGGGACCCCACATAATACGCACCGGCAACACCCCCGAAGAACACCGCGCCAAGCACCAGAACCAGCGCATAGCGGACCCAGCGCCGGGGTCCGCCGGAGCCCAAGATCAGGCGCCCTAAGAGCGATTTGCGCGCGATCTCAAAGTCCGCCTCGCGCTTCGAGTTGCGAGGGTCAGCGTGAGGCGGCGGCTCCGGCGGATTGGGGGTCAGCGGACGTTTCATCGCGACGCTCCGCTGAGAATGGTCAGGTTGATGGCCGGCGTGAGCACTGCGCTGAAGGCGCTGATCACATCGCGGACATTGGTGACATGGCTGTCATAGCAGGCGATGGCATCGCCCGGCAGCAGGACCGGATTGAAGGCATCGCGGTCAGAGCGGCGGACCAGGCCTTCGATCGAGCGGGCGATGACTTCGCTCTCCCCGGTCACCGGGTTGCGCGAGATCAGCACGGCCCAGCGATCGGCATTGGTCGCCTGGGTACCGCCGACACAGTTCGCAGCCACCAGCCCCTGCAGGAAGCGGGTGCCGTAAGGCAGGCTGGTGCTCTGGCTGTTGATCGCCGACTGGGAATTCGAGGAGGCCGGCGTTGTCAGATTGGACATGAAGACGCGGATACCCGGCAGGGTGATGCGGCTCGGTCGGGCCAGGGCTTCCTGGAAACAGCCGCGCGAGGGCACATGGATCTGATCGCCGCTGGCCAGCACCGGATCGGCCATGCGCTGGCCGGTAAAGGCCCCGGACATATCGAAAATCTGCCGCTGCCCGTCGCGCACCAGAACGACATGTCGGACATCGGCGTCGGGACGCAAACCAGCGGCCGACGACAGCGCCGATACCAGGGTGCGGCCGGTGGCGATATCGCCCTGGGCATCCACGCGGGAGCCCTGCACCAGTTCCGGATTACGGTCATTGAGCAAGAGATCGCCGGGCTGGAATACAGCACCGGAGACATGCACCTGGACCGGCGCCCATTGCGCCACATCCAGATCGAGCTGCAGAAAACCGGCGCGATACATGCCCTCTTCGATGAACATGCGCGCCACCAGCGCCTCGACCACTTCAACCGTGAAACCGGCTGCCCGGATCGGACGCAGATGCGGCACCGTCAGCGTGCCGTCCGGGGCGACAATATACGTGCCTTCAAACGCCTCACCCGCCGGCAGGGCCAGGCGCAGCATGTCGCCGGGTGAAAGCGGCGGCATGGACTGGGCCGCGCTGGCGGCAAAGGCGACGCTTTCAGGCGGGGACATGGGCAGATCGGCATCTGCACATCCGGCCAGATCACCATAGCGCCCCTGCCCGCTGAGCGGGACCTCGCGCATGCCCATCATCGGACGGCGTGTGGCGGTATAGCCCTCCGCGCTCAGATTGACGGTATTGCGCGGCTCTTCAAAAGCGGCCGCACAGGAGGCGAGCGCCAGGGCAGCGAGGGGGATCAGACCGGTGCGCATGGCTTAAAACCCCGGCGCGTGGCGGCGCGCCAGCGCCTTGGCAATGGAGGCGGCGAGCTCGCGCGCTATTTTCGGGCAGTTGCAGTCAATGGTTTTGACGGTGGCATCACCCTCGACACGGCCCTCAACCCGCACACTCGGTGAGACCGGGCGCTCATAGACCTCTTTCAGATAGTCGAACAGGGCGCGGTCAAAGGAGCGCAACTGGTTGGGCGATGTGATTTTGAAATCTGTACGCATGACGAACCTCCTGCCCCTCTCAGGCGCAAGCCCGGGGCCAGCCCGCTCACACAGCAGAGATGCGAAGTTTCAATCACTTAACGAATAGCGCCCAGACGCCTCTCGCAAGTTGCGGATTGCAGATTGCAAATCGGGCCTGGCGCTTTGCAATTTGCAAGGACGGTCGCCACCCCCCCCAAGCACCGGCACTGGAAGCACGGTTTTTCAGACACTTAGCGCAGCAGGCTCACGGGCCCGGTGCGGCCCCGGATGTGAAGCTCCACCAGCAGGTCATCGCAGGAGGTCCCATGGCCCGCATCGAGATTTCTCTTCCGGCACGACAGCTCAGCCGCTGGCTGTGGCGTGGCCTGCTTGCCCTGTGGCTGGGCAATGCTTTGGCGCTCACCCTGGTGCATATCGGCGGCATTGAAGATGGCTGGGGCGTGGTCACCCTGCTCCATTTCGACCGCGAACAGAACCTGCCCACCCTGTTTTCCGTCCTGCTCCTGCTCGGCGCCAGCGCGCTGGCCCTGCGGCACGCCTGCACCGAGAACGCCCCCGCATTTGTCCGCCGCGGCTGGCAGGTAGTTGCACTCGTCCTCGCGGCCATGGCTATTGACGAGTTCGCCATGATTCACGAACGGGTCGATGCGGCCCTGCGCTATTATCTCGCCGTAGAGGGCTTGCCCTATGCGGCCTGGCCTATCCCCTATGTCACCGGTGTGCTGGTTCTCGGCGTCACGCTCTGGCGCTGGTTCTGGCGACTGGCGCCGGCAATGGCCATCACCCTGGTTATCGCGGCAACCATTTATGTCACCGGTGCAGCGGGCGTGGAACTCGCGACGGGGCAATACCTGGCCCGGCTTGATCCGGATCATCTCGGCGTGACCGATCTGACCCGGGACCTTATGGCGACGCTCGAAGAATCTCTGGAGATGACCGCACTCGTCCTTCTGGTACGCGCGTTTACGCGCCACTTGCCCCGCGCCGCTGACGCTCGCCTGGCCGGGATGCATCCATAACGCGACCAGCGAGAACAGCCCCTCGGCTCGTTGAGGATTTGATGAAGCCGGCGAAAACCCTCTAAGGTCGCGTTCAGCAACTCAATGTGCACAGCAAAGCGTCAGGAAGCGGCATGGATTTTCTCCGCCTTATCGGACCGGTCACAGCTCTTGTCCTGGGAGCGGCCCTTGCGCTGGCAGCGCCATCATATGGGCAGGACACCAACGAGGACGGCGCCAGCCTGTTTGATCGCGGCAATACGGCGCGCATGAATGATGATGTTGAGGCGATGCGCGAGGACTGGACCCGGTCGTGCGAGCTCGGCTTTGGCCCGGCCTGCTATGAGCTCGCCCGTTTTATCCAGCGTGGCACGTTCGGTGAGCCCAATATTCCCCAGGCCTTGTATTACTACGATCTCGCCTGCCGCAGGCTTGAAGGAGATACCGGCCGCAGGCGGATGCTCGCCCGCGCCTGTACCGAAGCCGGCGCAATCCACGCCAACGGCCACGCCGGCAGCGTCAATCCCGAGCTCGCGGTCCAGCGCCTGGTAACAGGTTGCGGCAACGGCAATGCGGATGGCTGCTTGATGCTGGCCTACACCCATGCCCGCGGCTGGCTCGGTCTGGAAGTCAATATGGCTAGCGCGGCAGAGATTTTCGGCTTCGCCTGCACCCTCGGCAATAATGAGGGGTGCACCACGCTGGCCACACTGCATTACAATGGTGAGGGCGTCGCACGTGATCTCACCCAAGCCCGCCACTTGTTTGAAGATGCCTGTATTCGCCAGGATGCAAGTGCCTGCTCCGCCGCCTTCCAGATCTTGGCAGAGACCCACGAGGTGGAACAAACCCGAATGGCCCTTCGCAGCTTCTACTGGAATGAATGCCAAAGCTCGAACCGGTCCTGCACGATTGCCCGCATGCTTGATCAAGCAGAATAGGCGATGCGCTATCAGAACTGGCGAACCTGGCGTGGAACAGGAGAAAAATGGTACCGCCTCCCCGGTTCGAACGGGGGACCTCTAGATCCACAATCTAGCGCTCTAACCAACTGAGCTAAGGCGGCACGCGTGACGCGGTGCGAAGCGACCTGCGTCAAGGCGCGGGAAACTAGCGCCCGCGCCCTGATTAGGCAAGCACATGCGCAGGGCTTTTTCAGGTGCCGCTACAGCCCCCCGAAATCCCCCTTAAACATACCCCCGCGCCGTCATGTGTGCGCGCATTGCGGCGATGCGGTTGTCGTCGGAGGGGTGGGTGGACATGAATTCGAGGCGACCGCCCTGGTGCAGCTCGGACATGTTCTGCCAGAAATCGATGGCCTGGCGCGGATTATAATTGCCGCGGACCATGTAATCGACGCCGAGACGGTCGGCCTCGTATTCGTGCTGGCGGCTATAGGGCAGGATAATGCCCAGCGTCACGCCCATGCCGAGTGCGGCGCCGATATCATCGGTATAGCCCACCGTCTGCTCGCTCGAGCCCAGCGCCGAAGTGATCAGCTGCACGCCGACCTGCGCCGCAACCTGCTGGCTGGCGCGTTCGGCACTGTGACGGCCGGCGACATGGCCGACCTCATGGCCCATCACGGTGGCGATCTGGTCATCGCTTTCCATGATGTCGAGAATGCCCTTGTAGAAGCCGACCTTGCCGTTGGGCAGCACCCAGGCATTGATCGTATCGCTGTCAAAGACGACGAATTCCCAATCCTTGTCGGTCTGGCCGGAGGCTTCGACGACGCGCTGGCCGACGCGGTTGAGGCGGCGCTGATAGGACGGGTCGCGCAGGACACGTTCGCGCTGCAGGCTCTCGCGCCAGGCCTGGTCGGAGAGCTGGGCCAGCTGACCGTCGGAGACCAGCATGAGCTGGGAGCGGCCGAGCGCGGCATTGTCGGCACAGCCGCTGACCATGGGTACGATCGTGCCGGCAGCCAGGCCCATCAGGACCTCGCGGCGTTGCATGAGATTCTTCAATTCTTTCGACGACATGCCTTTATCCCCCTTCGACTGCCGGTCTGGTTATGTATAGATTAGCGCAGCAGTTTCTGCCTGTCTCGCCAAGAAATGGTCACGAGCCATCTTTAGGACCAAGAGCTACGCGCCCAAGGAGCACGCCGCACCATGACTCGCCTGTTACGCTTTTTGCTGATCCTGATTCTGATCCTCGCCGGTCTCGCCGTCGCGGCGCCCATGCTGATCCCGGCAGAAACCTTCCGCGATCGCATTGCCAGCGAAACCTCCAGCGCGCTCGGCCGCGAGGTCGTGCTGGCCGGGGATATGCGCCTGTCGATCCTGCCGCGGGTGGAGATCAGCGCTGGCGATGTCTCGATCGCCAATGCAGACGGGTTCGGCGACCAGCCCATGGCGGAAATGTCTCAGCTGCGGGTCGGGGTGAAGCTGATCCCGCTGTTTTCGCGCTCGGTCGAGGTTGAGGAATTTGTCCTCGTCGATCCGGTGATCCGGCTGGCCAGTAACCGGCGCGGCAATAACTGGACCTTCCGCAGCGGCGACGGATCTGAGGCCCAACCGGCTGCCGGCCCGGGCTTTGAGCGCCGCCCCGGCGCCCTGCCCTTTGAGGCCTCATTCGGTGATGTGCGGGTGGAAAACGCCACCATCCTGTATTCCGGCAATGGCCAGAACCGGCAGATCAGCGGCCTCAATGCGCGCCTCACCTTGCCCTCTCTGGACGATGCGGCCGGCCTGACCGGCGCACTCTCGGCCGATGGCGAACAGCTGACCTTCAATGCCGAGCTCGGCTCGGTCCGCGGACTGTTCGAGGGGGCTGAAACCCCGCTGAGCCTGCAGGTCGGCGGCAATCTGATGCGCGCCAGTTTTGACGGCGTGATCCGCGAGGGCAGCGATATCGTGCTGGCCGGGGCGATCGACAGCGCTATCCCCTCCTTGCGGGACCTGGCGGCCTTTGCCGGCAGCGCGCTGCCGCCGGGTGAGCAATTGCAGCGCTTTGCGGCCTCCGGTGATCTCGTCGCCAGCGCCGAGCGCATTGATCTGGACAGCGCCGAAGTCCGCCTTGACGATATCTCCGGCAGCGGCACGCTCGACATTGCCCTGACCGGCCCGCGCCCGCGCATCACCGGCGCCCTCACCGTTCCGGCCCTCAACATCACGCCCTACCTGCCGGAACAATCCACCGGCGGTTCCGGCGGTGAAAGCGGCAATGGCGGCGGCCTCCCGCCCTGGAGCGAGACCCCGATCGACCTGACCGGGCTGGGCGTCATCGATGCCGATCTGGATCTGGCCGTGGGACTGTTTGAATACGGCGAGATCGATGTCTCCGATGTCGATCTCGATGTGGTCATCGAAAACAGCCGGCTGGATGCACGCCTGCGCCGCTTCGGGCTGTATGAAGGTACAGGCGCAGTGCGTGTTGTGGCCAATAACCGCAATCGGCGCCCGTCTTTCCGCGTCGTCGCCAATCTGGACGGGCTTGATGCCCTGCCCTTCCTGGATGCGGCCGCCGGTTTTGACCGGCTGAGCGGGCGCGGCGGCATGGATCTGGACCTGCGCGCCTCCGGCGACAGCCAGGCCGCGATCATGCGCTCGCTGGCCGGCAGCGGACAGTTCGGCTTCCGCGACGGCGCCATCACCGGCATCAACCTGGCCGAGACGATCCGCAATGTGAACAGCTTCTTCAACGCCGCCCCGGCAGGTGAAGCCGAGACCAGCAGCGAAGATGAAAGCCAGGCGGAAACCGGCGACCAGGCCCAGACCGACTTCTCGTCGCTGAACGGCTCTTTCACCATCACGGGCGGACGGGCCACGACAGAAGACCTCGCCATGCTCAGCCCGCTCCTGCGCGTCGCCGGCAATGGCTGGCTCAATATGGGCGAACAGGCGCTGGACCTGCGCATGCGGCCGCGCCTGGTGGCCTCGATCGAGGGCCAGGGCGGGGCAGCGGATCTGCGCGGACTGGAAATCCCGGTTCGCATTCGCGGCAGTTTCAATGATGTCTCGGTCGGGGTGGATACCGACGCGGTCGGCCGGGCCCTGCTCGGCAGCGCGTTGAGCAATGCACTGGGCGGTGATGGCGAGGCCCAATCGCCGGAAGATGCCCTGCGCCAGGGCCTGCTCGATGCCCTCGGCCTGGGCAATCGCGATGACGAGCCGGCCGGCGATGAAGAGCCGAGCGAACAGCGCGAGGTCGACCCGGCCGAACAATTGTTGCGCGGCCTGTTCGGTAATCGCTCTTCCGACGATGATAATGGTGACGGGCCGGACTAGCGGGCCGCAAGCCTCCGTGGCGTCTGCGCGCATTTGACCATTGGACCGGTGCCCTGCTCGCGCTATAACTAGTTACATATGAAACTAGTTCCTGGAGCAGGCCATGCCCGTCAATGATCCCGTGGTGACCGAACAGACGCCGGCTGACGATTTTACCATTGACCAGAAATGGGACCTGTATTCCGGCGAGGAGCATGGGATCTGGACCAAGCTCTATGAGCGCCAGATGGGCGTGCTCAAGGGGCGCGCGGCGCCGGAGCACTTCAAGGGGCTGGAACTGCTCGACCTCAATGATGGCGGCATTCCCGATTTCCGCCGCGTCAATGAAAAGCTGGAGAAGCTCACCGGCTGGACGGTCGTCACCGTCCCGGGCCTGATCCCCGAGAAAGAATTCTATGAGCACCTCGCCAATCGGCGCTTCGTCTCCGGCCGCTTCATCCGCGACCCGCACAAGCTCGACTACCTGCCCGAGCCGGATATTTTCCACGATGTCTTCGGCCATGTGCCGCTGCTGACCCAGCCGGTGTTTGCCGATTACATGCAGGCCTATGGCAAGGGCGGGCTGCGCTCGCTGGAGTTTGACGCGATCCAGAACATGGCGCGGCTATACTGGTATACGGTCGAGTTCGGCCTCATCAACACGCCGGAAGGCCGCCGCATCTATGGCGCCGGAATCGTCTCCTCCAAGTCTGAATCCATCTTCGCTCTGGAAGCCCGTTCGCCGAACCGCATCCATTTCGATCTCGAGCGCATCATGCGCACCGACTATCGCTATGATGATTTCCAGCAGACCTATTTCGTCATCGACAGTTTCGAAGAGCTGATGGAAGCGACGTATGCCGATTTCGCACCGCTCTATGATCGCCTGCCGCAGCTGGGCGAGCTCAAGCCGTCCGATATTGTCGACGGCGACAAGGTCTATTCCCGCGGCACGCAGGAATACGCCATGAGCGGCGGTCTCACCGGTCACGCCGAAGCGGTCTAGTCAGTCGATCAGAGTTCGGTCGGTTTGATGACGATGTGCAGGCTGCCATCGGCACGCGCCTCGGCATGCACGCCCGGTGCGTCAATCACGACTTCTTCCAGCTTCTGCCGGGTCACCGGTTTGACGATGTAGAAACGTGCGCCGGCATCGCGGCAGCGCTGTTCCGCCTCCGGATTGCGGGTGCCGGAATAAACCCCGATGGCGCCGGACGGGATCAGGTCGGCCGCTTCCTGGATGAGCTTCAAGGCGCCGTCGGCTGCGAGGCTGAGGTCCGTCAGCACGAGCGCAGCCTGCCCGGCGCGTTCGCGTAAATGATCGAGCGCTTCGTCCGCCTTGGTGAAGGCGTGGAAATCAAAATCCACCCCGGCGTCCTCAAGGTCTGCCCGGAACAGGAAATGTTCATCTGGGTCATCGTCCACGAGGACGATCGGTACGCGTTGACCCTCGCTCACCACATGCTCCCCAACAAAAAGGCGCGCAAAGCTACCATATATCTTCAATCAGACCAGAACCGGCTTCCCGCTCCAGCAGACTTGGCCGCGGACTATCGGCACTCTTTCAAACGGTTGCAGGCATAAAAATATTCTGCCGCAGCATACAAGAGTTAGCGCGGTCGGCGGAGGATTCCAAGCCGGACTGATTCGCGCAATTCCCGTCTCCCATCAGCTACCGGAGCGCTGGAATTCGTAAAAATCACTGCCGAGCGACAGGATACCGGTCAGCTCATCAAGCGCCGCCTGGCTTTCGCCCAGCAGATTGGGATCTGCCAGATCGGCCGGCGCCAGCTGATCGCGATAATGCTCATTCGCCCACAGGCAGAGCCGGTCATAAAGGGCATCGTTCATCCAGATGCCCGGATTGACCGCGTCACGCTCGGCCTCGTTCAACACGACCCGCAGACGCAGGCAGGCGGGACCGCCGCCATTGCGCATCGACTCGCGCACTTCGGCATAGCGGACCTGGCCGATCGGCCCATTGCCGGCGACCAGCTGCTCGCAGAAGGCCCGGGTCCGATCATTTTCCTGCGTCTCGATCGGCGCCAGCAGGACCATGCGCTCCTCGCCCGGAATGGACAGGAGCTGGGAATTGAACAGGTAGGACGTCACCGCATCATCGAGCGACACCGCATCGGCGGGCACTTCGACAAAATCCGGTTGGAAACGGTCACGCGCCGCCCGTGATATCTCATCCAGCGCCGCGGCTTTGTCCTCGAATGCCTGTTCGTGAAAGAACAGCGTGTTGAGATTGCCGACGCAAACGACATCATTATGAAACGCGCCGGCATCGATCGCGGCGCGCGCTTGCCGGATCAGCACAGTCCGCCGCTTGTCCAGGCCATGACGCCGGGCGATGGCCTCGCACGATTGCAGCGACTGGCGCGCCGGGAAGCGCCCGGCCTCGCCTTCATGGCCATCACGGCCCCACACCAGTATCTCCACCCCGGCCTGGCCATGCTCACGGCACAGGCGGACATGGTTGGCCGCCCCTTCATCGGCAAACAGGGCATGGCTCGGCAAGGGCGGGTGAACGGCAAACCGTTCCGGATCAGCGAAGATGCGTTGTAGCGCCCGCTGGGTCTGCGGCCCCTCAATGGCGCGGTGCGGTGTAGTGTGCAGATTGGCGGGCGTGAAGTGCACCCGGCCGTCCACAGTGTCGGCCGAGGGCGAGACCATGGCAGCATTCGCCGCCCACATTGAAGAGGCCGAGGACAGGAGTTTGAGATAGCGCGGCTGTTCCCAGATCACCCGGGCCAGAACTTCGCTATCGCGTCCGGAATAGCCGATCGCCCGCATCACCGGCAGGTAGGGCCGCTCCTGGGGCGGCAAAACACCCTGCCACAGCCCGGCGCGGGCCAGGCTGCGCATTTTCGCCAGCCCTTCCAGCACCGCGCCGCGCGGCGAGGATATCCGGTCCTTATTGCGGGTACTCGCCAGATTACCCGCAGAAAGGCCGCCATAATTATGCGTCGGTCCAACCAGACCGTCGAAATTCGCCTCGATCGTTGCGTTCAATTGCCTAGTCCAGACCGCGGACGCTCATCCGCTCCGGCTCCCGTGCTGCCTGCGTCGCTACAGGGTAGGCACAATAATCGGCTGCATAATAGGCACTCGGGCGAAGATTTCCGGATTGACCCGGTCCGCCGAACGGCATGTTGGAAGCGGCGCCGCAGGTCGGGCGGTTCCAATTGACGATACCGGCCCGGCTTTCCACCCAGAAGCGTTCCCAAAGCTGCTCATCATCACTGATCAGCCCCGCGGAGAGCCCGTAAGCGGTATCATTGGCCGCAGCGATCGCCGCATCAAAGCTGGCCACCCGCACGACCTGGATCAGCGGGCCGAACACCTCTTCGTCCGGCACATCGACACCGGTGACGTCGATCACACCCGGCTGCAGGAAGGCCGGCCCCAGATCGCACGCCTCAACCGGAATCACCGCCTTGGCACCGCGCTTGAGAAGATCATCCTGCGCGGCCAGCACACCTTGGGCGGCCCGCTCGGAAACCAGCGGGCCAATAAAGGGCTGCGGATCGGCGTTCCAGGCCCCGATGGTCAGCTCGCGGGCGATCTCGGCGATGCGCCGGACCACGGCATCGCCGGCCTCCCCTTCGGGCACAATCAGGCGACGCGCGCAGGAGCAACGCTGTCCCGCGGTGATGAAGGAGGAGTTCACGGCAATGCGGGCCGACGCCTCAACATCGGCTGCATCCCAGACCACGAGCGGATTATTGCCGCCCATCTCCAGCGCCAGCTGAACATCGGTGCGGCCGGCGAATTTCTGGTGGATGAACTTGCCTGTTGGCCAGGAACCGGTGAAGAGCACCCCGTCCAGCTCGGCATGATCCAGCGCCGCCGCGCCGGTATCGCGGGCACCATGGACCAGATTGACCACACCGGCGGGAACGCCCGCGGCTTCGAACGCCTTGACCATGAAATCGGCAACGGCGGGCGTGATCTCGGACGGCTTGAACACCACCGTATTGCCCGCCAGCAACGCCGGAATGATATGCCCGTTGGGCAGATGGCCCGGGAAGTTATACGGGCCGAGCACGAACATCACCCCGAGCGGCTTGTGCGCCATTGCGGCATAGCCAAAAGCGGTATCGGTTGAGTGCTCGCCGGTGCGTTCGGCGTAGGCCGTGCGGGAGATATCGACCTTGCCAATCATCGCTCCGGCTTCGCCGGCGGTCTCCCACAGCGGTTTGCCGGTCTCCCGGGCGATCAGGTCCGCCAGCTCGTCCTTGTGCGCTTCCAGATAGGCCTTGTAAGCGAGGACGATCTCCACGCGCTCCGGGAACAGGCGCCGGCCCCAGGCCGGAAATGCAGCACGGGCGGCCTTGAAAGCCTGATCCACCTGATCGGCACTGGCCGCGCGGCCTTCCCAGATCAGGCTGCCATCTGCCGGGTTTTCCGAGCGCATGGCTTCGCCGCTGCCTTCAACCCACTGTCCGTCGATATAATTCATGCCATCATCCTTATCGGCGCCAGAACCGGGCGCGCTCACCATCCTGAAGATCAAGGGCCTGCATGGTTTCATAGGGCAGCCCGACCACATCACCGTCGATCACGGCCTGCGTCTGACAGGTCCGGAAATTGTCAAACCGGTCAGTCGACACAATGCCGGACACGCCACCTGCGACCGAAGCGGCCCGGGCGGTAACGACGCGGCTTTCATTTAAGGTGCGGATCTGCTCGGTCCAAGCCGAGACCAGCGGCCCGCCATCGAAAATGTCGACATAGCGATTATAGTGGAAGCCTTCCCACTCCAGCAGGCGCAAGGCCCCTGCCCCGTCCTTGTGGGTCTTGCCGACCACTTCCTGGACCTCTTTGGGCAGGAGATCGAGATAGATCAGGTGCTGCGGTCCCAGATCGAGAATGAACTGGTTATCGGTCGAGGCACTGAGCTTGTCGGCCTCGTCGAAATCCATGCGGAAGAAGGGGCGCGAGACCGCGTCGTAGAAGGGCGAAGAGCCATCATCGTGAACCACGCCGCGCAGTTCCGCGAGGACCTTGTCGCCGAAACGTTCGCGGCCGGCCGCGATCAGGAGATAGCGCGATTGCGCCACCAGCCGCCCGGCACCGGTGCCACGTCCGGCCTCGGACACAAACAGCGTCCCCACCTCTGTCGCGCCGGCAAAGTCGTTGACCAGCAGCATGGCGTCCATATCGAAGCGGCGGCCGGCCTCGGTGGAATGGCGGGCCATGGTGAAAATCTTGAAGTCCCAGTAAGGCTTTGACACGCCGACCATAGCCTTGACGGCGGAGCAGCCGATAATGGCGCCGCTGCTACTGTCCTCCAGCATCAGCTGATAGGTATCCTCGGTCTGTTCGATGCCCGGCTTGGCGAAAGCGGCCTCGGACTTGACCAGCCGCTCCTCGAGAGCCTCCGGCGGTACTGCCAGCGAGGTAAAACCGGTCCCGGCCTCCTCAGCGAGCTTGATCAGGGCATCGATATCAGTGCGGCGCGCCGCCCGGACAATGAGCATTCCTATTCCCCCCTAGGACGCCGTCTCGCCGCGTGCGAGGGCACGGGCCTGACGGGCGTCAAATTCGCCCTGTGCAAATTTCATCAGCATCACGGCAGACAGTTTCGCGCGTTCGGCGAAGCTGGACAGTTTCACGATTTCACGGTCGGAGTGGATGTCCGCACCGCGCACCCCGAGCGTATCGACATTGGGACAGCCCGCGGCCCACAGATTATTGCCTTCACAGACACCGCCCGTGTCCTGCCAGCGGATATTGAGCCCGATCGCGCCACCGGCTGCACGCGTCCATTCGAACATTTTCGCATTGGCCGGCGTCATCGGTTTGGGCGGGCGGGTAAAGCCGCCATGCAACTCCGCTTCGATCCCGTCGCGGATCCGGACTTCGTCGAGCAGGCGCTCGAGCTCCGCCTCGACCCAGATCTTGTCATTCTCGCTGGCAACGCGGACATTGAAGCGCGCCACAGCGGTGTCGGGCACAACATTCTCCGGTCCGCCACCGTCGATGCGGGCCAGGTTGAAGGTGACATCGGGCCGTTTGCCATTGAGCTGATCCAGGCCCAGCCCGAAGGCGCAAGCGGCGGCGATGGCATTGCGGCCAAGATGGTGCTCGCGGCCGGCATGCGCCGCCTTGCCGGAAACTTTCAGGGCCCAATTGCCCGAGCCCTTGCGGGCCCCTGCCAGCGATCCATCGGCCAGGGCCGGCTCATAGGTCATGCCGACATCTGCACCGGCGGCGAGTTCGGCCAGGATCGGAGCCGAGCCGCGCGAGCCGATCTCCTCGTCCGGGCTGATCAGCACATCAACACCGATCTCATCCTTCCAGGGCGACCGCTGTAGGCCGAGAAGACCATGCAGCATGACGATGATGCCGCCCTTCATGTCCGCTACGCCGGGACCGTTGAGCGTGTCCTCATCCCATAACTCGGTGGTCTGGAAATGACTATTTTCCGGGAAGACCGTGTCGTGGTGACCGGTCATGACGATGCGAATCGGCGCCTGCGGCCGGATGCGGCAGTGAAAGGATGGCGTGTAAGCCTTCTCCGTCACCCGCCCGTCCCGCTCGACCACGGTCGAGGGTGGCAGCTCGACAGCGGAAATCTCTCCGCCCAGCTCCGCGAAAGCCTCCTCCAGCTTGGCGCGCATGCGCTCCAGCCCGGCGGCATTATGGCTACCTGAATTGATCGCTGACCAGTCCTTGACGGTGGCGATCATGTGATCGGCGCGGCTGTCGATCCAGTCGAGGACCGCGCGCTCGTCGGCGTTTAGCTCTACCCGTTCCAGCATGGGGAAGTGATAGCCGTTTCCCGCGGCGGGTCCACCCCCGCAATGACATCATTGCGGGGGTGAAGGCCGTTAGACGTGTTCCAGCGCCTGTTTCAGGTCAGCGATGAGGTCATCGGGGTTCTCGATCCCAACCGACATCCGCACCAGACCGTCAGTAAAGCCCTGGCGCTCACGCAGGGCCGGGTCGACACCGCGGTGAGTCGTCGATCCCGGGTGGCAGATCAGTGTCTCGGTCCCGCCGAGGCTGACGGCCAGCTTCATCACCCGCAATGCGTTGAGCATGCGGAAAGCCGCCGCTTCGTCTTCAAGGTCGAAGGCGAAGGTGGAACCGGCAGTGGTACACTGGGCGGCGAAGACCCGTGCGTCACGGCTGCCCTCTTCCTGGAAACCGAGATAGCGCACACGCTGGACCTTGGGGTGGTCGCGCAGATATTCGGCCACCTTGCGGGCACCGGCAGCAGCGGCCTCCATGCGGATTTTCACCGTTTCCAGCGAACGCAGCAGCATCCAGCTGGTGTGGGCATCGAGATTGGTCCCGAGATAGCCGCGCAGGCTGCGGATCTTGGCCATCAGCTCGGAGGAGCCGACAGCGGAACCGGCGATCAGATCACTATGCCCGCCGATATATTTGGTCAGCGAATAGACCAGCACGTCCGCACCGAGCGAGAGCGGTGAAGTATTCACCGGTCCCAGGAAGGTGTTGTCGGTGACGATGGTCGGACGCTTGCCCTGCTTGTCGGCGATCAGGTCGGCGACACGGCCGACGGCCGCGAGATCAACCAGGTCATTGGTCGGGTTGGTCGGGCTTTCAGTGTAGATCACCGAGACTTCGCCCTGTGCCATGGCCTGTTCGGCTGCAGCCATAAGGTCTGCCTCTTCCGCCCCGGCGTCGAAATCGACGGCCTTGATGCCGTAATTGGGCAGGAATTTGCGGATCAGGCTTTCCGTACCGCCATAGAGCGGGGTGGATTGCAGGATCACCGAACCGGCGTGGGCCAGTGCCATCAAAGTGGTTGAGATCGCTGCCATGCCGGACGAGAAGACCGCTGCCTCCTCGGCGCCGTCATAAATCGCGAGGCGGTCTTCGAGCACTTCCATATTCGGGTTATTGAAACGCGAATACATCAGGCCGGCCGCTTCCGGATCACCCTTTTCGGCCTGCCCTAAAGTAACACGGAAGAAGGCCGCGCCCTCTTCAGCACTGGAAAAGGCGAAGGTCGAGGTCAGGAAGACCGGCGGCTTGATCGACATTTCCGAGAGCTTGGGATCAAACCCGTAGCTCATCATCTGGGTTTCCGGGCTCAGTACGTGACCGGCGACATCGCGTTTGCGGTAAGGTTTGTCGGGCTTGCTCATCTTTTCCTCCCGTTGATCGCTGCAGAGCGCGCGATCTGTTCCGTGGGGGCATTTGACGGGGTCTAGGAGCCGGGTCAAGCCCATACTCAGCGGCACAAAAAATGCGACCGAAACGCCCCCGATCGCACCCAGTTTGAGCAATTTTTTTCCAAAAAAGAACGGCCCGGCGAAATGCCGGGCCGTTCCAATCGGTTACGATCGACGCTTAGTCGAGCGTGATAACCACTTCCGTACGACGGTTGAGCGGCTCGCGAACACCGTCAGCCGTGGAAACAGCGGTGTTGGTCTCACCGAAGGCTTCCATGGAGATGGCGCTCGAAGCGATGCCGAGGCGAACCAGCTCGTCGCGAACGACGTTGGCGCGGCGCTCGGACAGGCGCACATTGTATGCAGCTGCGCCGGAACGGTCGGTAAAGCCGGCCACGGACACGCGGGTCACGTCGCAGGAGCCAGTCTGGTTGGCTGCCTGGGCGATCACGGCACGAGCCTGATCCGTCAGATCCGAACGATCCCACTCGAAGTAGACGATGAAGTCCACGTCCTCACATGCCGGCGGCGGAGGCGGCGGCGGCGGAGGCGGCGGGGGAGGCGGCGGCGGCGGCGGCGGCGGCGGCGGAGGCGGCGGCGGCGGAGCTGCGAAGGAATAACGCAGGCCGATCCATGCCTCGTGGCCGGCCAGAGCATCGACGCTCACGCCCGGGTTATAGTCGGTGCCCGCCATGGACACATAGCGGTACTCGGTGTCCAGGGTCAGACGCTCGGTCAGATCCCAGCCGATACCGGCCAGCAGCTGCCAAGTGAATGCCGTGTCGCTGTCCTGAGCGATGACATAGGAACCCGGAACGGTGATGCCGTTCGGGTAGCCGGCCAGATAGCCGTCCATGTCGGTCAGGCCAACACCAAGACCGAGATACGGGTGGTAGGAACCGTCCGGATTGAAGTCGAAGATGGCGTTCGCCATCAGGGACCACATCTGGAAGTCGCTATCGCTGTTCGGGAATTTACCGACAGCGCCCGTTTGGTTGTAGCGATGAGCCAGTTCACCCTCGAGACGAAGGCCATCAGCCCATTCGTAACCGAGAGCAACCATCTCGCGAAGTTCACCTTCGCCATTGATTTCGCCGTTAAGCGCGCCCGAAACATCCGTATCGCCCGGTGCGCCATAGCCAAGCGCGCCGCGAACGTACCAGCCTTCGTCAGCGAACGCAGGAGCCGCTGCGAGAATGGCACCAACGGCGGCCGCCGTGAAAAGCCGTGCTTTCATCATTCCCCCTCCGGAGGCATCTGCCTCCTTGGTGTGACTGACCAATTCCTATCCGGCCGAAACTGGACCAGATCGAAATAACTTGGAGTGCCCCCTGCGGACATTCCTATTAAATTCCCTACAACAATTAACAATTGGACGCCATAGCAAGCTGCGGGATTTCAGGCATTTGATGCGAAAAATCGATTTAGTTGCAAGACTGCTACACTCGCCTAATACGGATAGGTAACACTTTGTTTTCGCGTATGCTTACTGAAGACGTTTGGACACAGCCCCGCCCACCCCTCGCCGATTGGCGATCAGACCGCTCCCTCCAAGCCGCGCGTCAAAGCGGCGCAGTAACCTGTCCAGTTAATTAAGCGAGGCCGCCAGCGACTCGTAAACCGCCGCCACCTCGTCCTGATCCGGCTGCACCGCATTATAGGCGGCCATGTAGGCTTCGATCAGGCGGTTATCGCGCCGGTAAAGGTCGTTGAGATAGCGCACTTCGCCATCGCTATCGCCGACCACGGTCCAATAGGCGATATGCACGGGAAGCTGCTCGTCGAGCCAGACGACATCCGGCGTATTGCCGGCGGCCACCTCATCCAGCCGGGCGCGATCATATCCGTCCTGACCGTCGAGTATCCATTCCGCCAGCGCAAACGGGTCCTGCACACGGATACAGCCGGCGGAGAAATCGCGCCGGGTCCGCACGAACTGGTCGCGCTCGGTGGTGTCGTGGATGTAGACATTGTGGCGGTTGGGGAAGATGAACTTCACCTCACCCATCGGATTGGTCGGTCCGGGCGCCTGTGACAGGCGATACGGCCAGCTGCCCGTACCCCAGCGGGACCAGTCGACCTGATATGGCCGCACCGCTTGGCCGCTGGCATCGAAAATCCGGAAACCATGATAGGCGGCCACATTCGGATTGCGGCGGATGGAGCGGAAACGCGAGCGGGCCGAACCGGTCGGCACACCCCACCACGGATTGATCACCAGATACTCCATCATGTCGGAGAATTCCGGCGTTGAGCTCGCGGCGCGCCCGACCATGACCTGGTGTTCGCGCACCAGCTCGCCATCTTCCCAGGCCTCGAGATGGAAGTCGGCGATATTGACCCAGATATGCCGCCGTCCGAGATCGCGCTCGCGCCAACGGCGCTGCTCCATATTGGAGCGCAATTGGGCGATCCGCGCCTGCGGCTGGATGTTCAACTGGCGCAGCGTGTTCTGATCCATACGACCGGTCGGCGCCAGATTGACACGCCCCTGGAACCGCCGCACCGCAGTTTCCAGACGCATATCGAACGCATCGCCCTCCTCCCAGGCACCGGGATAGAGCCCTTCGGCCGCCAATCGGGCACGCAATTGATCCACCCGGACACCGCTATCGCCCGTCGAGAGCGACTCGCCCGCTTCAATTCCAGGCCAGATCGGCTGCAGCGCGGTCAGCCGGATCATTTCCTGGCGCAGGATTTCATAATCGCGGACGCGCGGAGCAAAATCGGCAAATACGGCCGCGAAATCGCCGCTGACCAAGGCGTCAGACAAGCCCGCAATCAGCAGATTGCGCTCGGCATTATCAAGACGGCGTGCATCAAGGCTTTCCTGGTCAACCAGCCCGAAGCGTAACCATCCGCCAAAGCGCATGAAGGCCCGTTCGGCCAGCACCACCCGCTCGGCCAGGTCAATCGTGGGGTTGGAGAGCTGGAAAGCGGTGTCGTCCAGTGAGGGCAGGCCATGGCTCGGCGCCTCGAACAACTGCACCGCCAGCGCATCGACATGCGCTTCTGTCCAGGCCGAACGCGCCGGCATGGCCCGCAAGGGCACCTGCGGCACCGGCGCAGCTTCGATTTCCACCGGCACCTGCACACCTGGACCATCGGGATCCTGGGCACGATCCTGCGCCCCGTCCTGAGCCAGAACGGGCAACGCGGTCGCCGCGGCAAACAGCAATGTCGTCAGGACGGCTCGCACCAGTCTTCTCCCAAAACCGGAATCCATCTTAACCACGCAAATTCGATTCCAATACCCGTTTTGGACCCTTAGGGGCGGAAGAATACCAAAGCGCGGCTTTTTGGTCGCATGGTCAAGGCGGCGGCAGCTCAATACCCTCAAATAAAGGGAGGACTTATATGGGCCGCGAGATCACGTCTGACGAGCGCCTGGATGAAAGCGCGTTTCAGGAAAGGCTGCGGGCTGAGAGCAAGCTGGCCATGACCTGGTTTCGCGACCGGGCGTTTGAAGCGCCTGAAACGCCCAGTATCGGTCTCGAAGTCGAAGCCTGGCTGGTCGATAAGGACGGGCTGCCGAGCCCGGACAATATCCGTTTCCTCAACCGCCTCGATGACCCGTTGATGGTACCGGAACTGGCCGCTTTCAACTTCGAGTACAATGCCCCGCCCAGCAAGCTGCGCCAGTCGGTGTTCGGCGATATGGATGCCCAACTGACGGACGTCTGGCTGCGCGCGACCGAGGCAGCGGGCACGCTGGAGCTGACGCCGCTGATGACCGGTATTCCGGCGACATTGCGCGAACCGATGCTGTCACTCGATACCATCACCGAGTCGGCGCGCTACCGTCTGCTCAATGACCGCCTGTTCCAGCTGCGCGGCGGCACGCCCTTGACCATCGCCATTGACGGGCGCGAGCGGCTCGACCTGGTCCAGGATCATCTCATGATCGAGGCCGCGTGCACCTCATTGCAGGTGCATCTCATGCTGACCCAGGACAATGCGGCCGCCAGCTATAATGCGTCGCAAATCGCTTCGGCGCCGCTGATTGCCATAAGCTCCAACTCGCCCTTCCTTTATGGCCGCCGGCTTTGGGAAGAGACGCGTATCCCCGCGTTTGAATCGGCGGTGAACCTGCCTGGATACCGTCAGGCCAGCGGGCGCCGCTCCAACCGGGTCTCCTTCGGCAATGGGCATTTGCGCAGCTCCATGATGGAGCTTTTCCTGGAGAATCTGGACGGCTATCCGCCCTTCCTGCCCATGGTATCGGACACGCCGGAAGATCACCTCGTTCACTTCAATCTGCACAATGGGACGATCTGGCGCTGGACCCGCCCCATCCTCTATCCCGGCAAGGGCAAGACGCCCCATCTGCGGCTGGAAAACAGGGTCATGCCGGCCGGTCCGACCGTCATCGACATGGTCGCCAATACCGCCTTCTGCATCGGCCTGATTCTGTATCTGCGTGACCAGGAGAACCTCGCCGAGCGGCTGCCGTTCGAGATGGCACGGCGCAATTTCTACAGCGCCGCCAAGCAGGGATTGAGTGCCGACCTCGTCTGGCTCGATGGCGAGGTGATCAATACCCAGGTGCTGATCCGCGAGCGGCTGACCGACGCGGCCGAGACTGCCCTGGTCGGGGCGGGCGTCGATCGCTCCGACGCGAAAACCTATATCGACATCATCCGCGGCCGCGGCCGCAATGGTCAGACCGGCGCCGCCTGGCAGCGCGCCCACGCCAACTGCAATGGCAATGACCACCAAAGCCTCGTTCTCGACTATCTTGCCCGCCAGCAGGAGGGAGCACCGGTTCATCAATGGACCCTGTAACACTGCCGCTGGCGCGGTATGACGCCCTGCCCGACGCGCTACTGCGGATCGGGCCGCGCGAGATTCGGTCTGTCTTTCCCGATCCGGCGCTGATCCATCTTGAGGGATTGGCCGGAGCACCGGTGTTTCTGTCGGTGTTGCTGCACGGCAATGAGACAACCGGGTTTTTCGTGTTGCAGCGTCTGGCGCACTGGATGCGGTCACACAAACTGCCGCGGCCGCTGATCATTTTCGTGGGTAATGTCCATGCGACCGAAGCCGGCGTGCGCCATCTCGCCGCTCAGCCCGATTATAACCGCATCTGGGAAGGCGGCCCCGGCCCGGAACATGCCCTGGCCATGGAGGTGCTGGCAGTCGCCCGGGACGCCCGGCCTTTCGCCGCAATCGACATTCACAACAATACCGGGCTCAATCCGCACTATGCCTGCGTCAACCGGCTGGAGCCGGAATTTCTCCACCTGGCCTCCCTGTTCAGCCCGACCCTGGTGACCTTCAACAACCCCTCCAGCGTTATTTCCATGGCGATGGCGAACATCTGCCCGGCGGTCACCGTCGAGGCCGGCAAGTCGGGCGATGCACGCGGGATTGAGCGGGCGTTTGATCTGGTGCTCGACACGCTGCACCTGCACGCCTTCCGCACGTCCGGCCTGGAGCGGAAAGTGTCCATCTACGAGACCGTCGGCCGGGTCGAGCTGGCCCGCCACCTCTCCTTCGGTTTTACCGAAACCTCCGACGCGGACCTGGTCTTCCCGGCTGATCTGGAGCGCTGGAATTTCACTGGACTCAAGGCCGGCACCGAATTCGCCACCAGCCGCGTTCCGGCCCCGGTGCTGCGCGTGGTCAACGCCCGCCGCGAGGATATCACGGCCGATTTCTTTGCGCGCGACGGCAACGCCATCCGCCTGACGCGCGACATCACCCCGTCCATGCTGACCCGGGATCCGCACATCTTGCGCGAAGACTGCCTGTGCTATCTGATGCAGGAAATCCCGGCCCCGGTTGAGGCTTGACCTGCCCTAGCAGGTCAGCACTGCGTCGAAATCGGGCCGCAATTGCGGATCGCGTGACAGGATCGCGGCGGCAACAGCGCATTTCAGCTCTGCAGACAAGCGCTCATCGCTTGCCAGATCGGACGCGATCAAGGCCGCGGTTTCGACCCCGTTGAGGATCTCACTGCCTCCGTCCTCGGGCGTATCAAAGCGCATCAACACGCCCTGCTCACTCCAGGCCGGCCAGTCTGCCTCTGGCACCCCATTGGCGGCGAGGCTGCCCCAGTGGCGGCCCATATCCCGGGCCACGGCTGCACGACCCGGGAAGTTGCCATTATTAAACAGGATCGGGTCGAGCTGGCCGTAAAATTCAAAATGGTTGAAGACGAACGGAATCTCCATGGAGTGGGCCGCCCCCATGAGATGGGCGAGGTCCGTTACCAGGAAGCGACCGCCCTCGTCCCAGTCGAAACGGTAGGCCCAGACTTGGTCATGCCCGGCACCGTTCAGCGCAACGGCGAGCTCATCCACCGCCAGGGCGCGCCAGATGCGGCTGGGATATTCCGCGACGGCATCATAGACGTCGCGATCCTTGGCCCAGATGAAAGGACCGATACGGTTGACCAGCTGCGGATTGAGCAGGCCGTAAAGCTTCATCTCGTCAAGATTGGCCCCCGTGATCACCGGCACCGGCGCAAACCCGCCCGGCGTCTGCGCCGCGCCGAGGATTCCGCCTTGCGGGATCACCACACCATCCTCGATCATGCGCGGCATGTCGCTGCTCGCAGCGAGGGCTTCGCGATAGGCCTCATAGACGTCGTTGAGCGGCGTTGCCCGCATGGTCGCGGCGTCTGCATCGGGTCCGGCAAACACCGCGGCCCGGTCAATGCCCGAATTGGGCGCAGTTTGCTCGGCTTCCTCGAGGGTCACGGTGCGCGTACTGCCGCTTTGAATGATCGCGGCATGGAAAAGTCCGCGCGCCATCTCGCTGGCCAGAAGCGCGGCGACATTATGCCCGCCGGCGCTTTCGCCGAAAATCGTCACCCGGCCGGCATCTCCGCCGAACGCATCCGCATTGTCCTGCACCCACTCGAGCGCCGCGATCATGTCGAGCACGGCGAAATTTGCGGCCCGGTCGGCATTTGTTTCGCTGTCGGAACGGAGCGCGGGATGGGCCAGCCAGCCCAACGGGCCCAGGCGGTATTGCATCGCGATGACGATCACATCGCGGTCCATGGCCAGCTGGCGGCCATCATAAGCGGAGGACCGCCCCCAGGTATTGGCACCGCCATGGATCCACACCATCACCGGCAAATCATCACCCGGCTGCGTGCCCGGCGGGGCATAGATATCCAGGGTCAGGCAGTCTTCCGAACCGATGATCTGACCCGCCTCAAGCCCCTCCGCTTCATCCAGCGCATTAGTGATCTGCGGGCAGCGCGGGCCAAATTCGAGCGCTTCAAACCGGGCCTCAAACGCCTCCGCCGGGCGGGGTGCCCGCCAGCGCAGATCGCCCACCGGGGCCGCCGCATAGGGCACAGCGCGCCAGACCTGGGCGCCGAATTGATCGGTAAACCCGACCAGCTCCCCCTGGCTGATGGTCCGCGCCGTGGTCTCGTCAATCACCGCCGGCGGTTCCACCGGTTCACCACAGGCCACCAGACTGGCCAGCACTGCCGGCACCGCAAAGAGTTTGAACACACGCATGAAGCCCTCCCCGTTTGATCGAAGAGATTAGGCGTTTCGGGCGCTCTGGCAATTGGCTGATTTGCGACTACCCCTCAACCCAAACGCTGATCAATGGTGCGCTGGCACGGGTGCGGGTTTCGGCGGGTTCGGGGAGCGTGGAACAAGGGCTCGCCTAGACGACGCCTGCCGCCCCAGGCCTTCCGGCTCGGAGCGTTTTCAAATCATTTCAATCGCTTGGGAAAGAAATGGTGAGCCGACAGGGATTCGAACCCTGGACCGTCTGATTAAAAGTCAGATGCTCTACCAGCTGAGCTATCGGCTCCCGTTTCGGAAGAGCGCGGAACCTATACGCGCGAATCTGTGTGGTCAATGCGCATTTGCTGATCGATTTCAGTATTTTTGATGCGATTTCGTCACAATCATTTGTATGATGGTTGTCATGACGGGGAGAGTTCAGATTTTCGTATGTGTTCTCGCGGCGTTAGCTGTGAGTGCGTGTAGTTCCACGCGGCAGCGTGCGGGCCAGGCGAGCGATTTTGCGCGCGATGAAACCCGGGTTGCCGTGGAAGATGCCGTTGGCCTGCCGCGCCAGCGCCCGGGCCAGATCATGGTCGATGAAGGCGATGACACGGTGCCGACCCCTTATGGCGGTGATGGCTCGCGCCGGCGCTGTTCGACCGTGTCGCGTGATATTGCCCGTCTGACCGTGATTCTCGGCCCGGATATCGAGGAAGAACAACGCCTCGCCGAAGCCGCCGAACCGGATGAGGACAGCTGGGTCAGCCGCGGCGCCCATGCGGCCCGGCGCGCGCCCGGTGCAGCCGCTGATGCAACGCGGGGGCTTTATCGCTCCACCATTGTCGGCCTCAACCCGATCCGCCCGGTGGTCCGCTTTATCGGCGGCGCCGGACGCATTGAGGGCGAAGCGCGCGAACAGCGCGACCACGCCCAGCGCCGGCGGGCCTATCTGCGCGGCCTTTATGACGGCTTCGGGTGTCCGGAAAGCTATATGGAACGCGCCTTTGAAGCCTATGGCCTGATCGAGCAAGCCGACGGCAGCCATAAACGCTAATCGCTAGGACTTCGACGTCCCCTCGGCCCAGCGCGCATTGAACTGCGCCCGGAAGGCCTCGAACTCGCCGGCCTCGATGGCTGCCCGCATGCGCGCGGTCAGGTCTTCGAAGTAAGCGATATTGTGCCAGCTGAGCAGCATGGCCGAGAGATATTCACCGGACCGGAAGAGATGGTTGAGATAGGCCTTGGAATAGTCGCGGCTGGCCGGGCAATTGAGCTCCGGGTTGAGCGGCGTTTCGTCCTCAATGAATTCGGCGCGCTTGATATTGATCGGGCCGTAGTCCGACCAGGCCTGCCCGTGCCGGCCTGACCGCGTCGGCAGCACGCAGTCGAACATGTCGACCCCGCGCGCCACGGCTTCCACCAGGTCAATCGGCTTGCCCACGCCCATCAGATAGCGTGGCCGCTCGACCGGCAGGTGCGGCGTGGTGAAGTCGAGCACCTGGCACATCAGCTCGAAACCCTCGCCAACCGCCAGCCCGCCAATGGCATAACCGTCATAGCCGGTCTCGATCGAGCGCTCGGCGCTTTCCCGGCGAAGATCATCAAAAACCGAGCCCTGGACGATCCCGAACAGGGCCTGGTCCGAACGCTCACCAAAAGCCGCCTTGGAGCGGGCGCCCCAGCGCAGGGACAGCTCCATAGACGACGCGGCCTCATCCTTGGTGCAGCCAAAGGCGGTGCATTCATCCAGCTGCATGGAGATGTCAGCGCCCAGCAGGTCGGCCTGGATCTCGATCGAGCGTTCCGGGGTCAGCGAATGCTTCGACCCGTCAATATGGGAGGAGAAGGTCACCCCCTCCTCGCTCATCTTGCGCAGTTTGGACAGCGACCAGACCTGGAAGCCGCCGCTATCGGTGAGGATCGGGCCTTTCCAGGTCGAGAAATTGTGCAGACCGCCGAGCGTCTTCACCCGCTCCGCGCCAGGGCGCAGCATGAGGTGATAGGTATTGCCCAGGATGATATCCGCCCCGGTCTCCTTGACCTGGTCCATATACAGCGCCTTGACCGTGCCGGCAGTACCGACCGGCATGAAGGCCGGGGTGCGGATCTCGCCGCGCGAAGTGGTCAGGACACCGGAACGGGCAGCGCCGTCGGTCGCTTTGATCGTGTAAGGAAATGCACTCATGGGGCGCGCTTCTAGTCCGCCTTGGGCCAAAGCGAAAGCCATGGCGTTCATCTTCAGCTCAGCCGCAGGGGAATATGTGCTAGCATATTCGCTCTAAAGGGGAGGTAGAGATGAGTATTCTTTTGATGGCAGCGGCCAGCCTTCTGGCCACCGATGCTGATTTCCAGCAACGTGAGCGCGGCTCCGGACTCGCCACGGGTCGGCGCACGTATGAGCCCGTCCGGGCCGCCGGAAATTATCCGGCCAGTGATCTGCTCGCCGGGCAACCCAATCAGTTTCCCGGCGTGGACTGGAGCGGCATCGAGATTCGCCAGGTCAATGCCAATGCCTTTCCCGGTGTCGACTGGCAGCCTGCCGGGCATTGCCGCGGCGATAATGGCGAGGTCGGCTATGTCTACCGCGCCCGCGGCAATAACAATGAACGCCCGACCGAAGAGGTGAATTTCTACTACCAGAAAATCCTCTTTGCCCAGGCCCCGTCCGGTGATGGCCGGGGCGTACACCAGCCCGGCAGCGGCGCGACCGGCGCCACACGCCGGCGCGGCGTCGAGCGGGAAAATATCGGCAGCGATCTCAGCGCGACCGCCAATACCGAAACGGAAGTCTTCCGCGATGAGATGGGCCAGGTCCAGAGCCCGCGCCGGACCGCTGCTTCAGTGCAATGGCCCTATCAACTCTCGGCCGCCGATGTGGCGTCCAGCAATCACTGCCCAAGCTAATCGGGGGATATCATGAGCCTTCTACTTGTCGCCGCCGCCCTGTTTACGGCGGAACCCGCACTGCAATCGTCCAGCCAGGCCAGCGGCCACCGGCGCCATCTTCCGACCGTACAAAACCAGGTCGATCCGTCGGCGTTACAGTTGAATGCGAGATCAGCGGATGCGGCGGTCTACCCGACCAATGACTTGCTGTCTGGCCAACCCAACCAGTTCCCGGGTGTCGACTGGAGCAAGACCGAAATTCGCCATGTCGGCCGCATTTCTTTCCCGACTGAGGAATGGACTCCGACGACCCAGGCCTTTCCGACCGAGGAATGGTTTCCTACGGAGGAATGGTTCCCCGATGAAGAATGGTTCCCGACAGAAGAATGGTTTCCGACTGAGGAATGGTTTCCGACTGAGGAATGGCGGCCCGCCGGCCAGTGTCGCCTCTCCAATGGCAATACGGCAAGGATAGAGCGTTTATGCCCGGATGGTTCGGGTGTCTGCTATCAGCGTGTCGCAACGGGCCAGCCCGCGCAGACACGACTGAACCGCCGCAGCATCGTTGGAGAACGTAGGATCGTCGGCGAGCGCGGTATTGTGGGCGAACGCGGGATCGTTGGTGAACGCGGGATCGTCGGCGAGCGTGGCATCGTCGGCGAACGCGGCGTGGTCCAGGATGAGGCCGAGACGACAACCGGCCGCGGCGCGCGCAACATTTTGCGCACCCGGACACGCTCTTCCAATATCGAGCTCACAACCCTGCCGGCTTGCCCGAACTAGTGTTCCGCCAGCTCCAGCAGCGAGCTGTCGCCATAGGAATAGAAACGATAACCGGTCTCGATGGCATGGGCGTAGGCACGCTGCATGACATCAAGGCCGCAAATCGAACTGACCAGCATGAACAGGGTCGATTTGGGCAGGTGGAAATTGGTCATCAGCGCATCGATGACCTGGAAGTCATAGCCCGGCGTAATGAAAATATCGGTATCGCGACTGCCCGCCCGCACCCGGCCCTTGCCGTCCGCGAGGCTTTCCAGCGTGCGCAATGCCGTTGTACCGACCGCGACAACGCGGCGACCGGCCGCCTTGGCCGCATTGATCCGCTCGGCCGCCGGGCCGGAGATGGTGCACCACTCCGAATGCATGTCGTGATCATCGGTGTCTTCGACCTTGACCGGCAGGAAGGTCCCCGCCCCGACATGCAGGGTGACGTGGACCGGCTCGACACCGCGTTCGTCCAGGGCCTTCAACAGGCGATCGGTGAAGTGAAGCCCGGCTGTCGGGGCCGCAACCGAACCCTCTTCATTGGCATAGACGGTCTGGTAGTCCTCGACGTCCTGCTCATCCACCTCACGCTTGGAGGCGATATAAGGCGGAAGCGGCGGTGCACCGGTTGCGGCGATGGCCTCATCCAGCTGCGCGCCGGACTGATCAAAGCGTAACAGCGTGTCGCCGCCCTCATACTTGGCCTCGACAACAGCCTTCAGCGCTTCACCGAAGGCGATCTCATCGCCCTCGCGCACCCGCTTGGCCGGACGGATAAAGGCGCGCCAGCCATCCGCTCCGTCGCGTTTGTGCAGATTGACCTCGAGGGTGACATCCCCGCCTCCGCCGACCTCGCGGGCCGGGCGAATGCCTTCAAGCGCTGCCGGGATGACCTTGGTGTCGTTGAAAACCAGTACATCGCCGGGCTGCAGCAAGGCGGGCAGATCGAGCACGCCCTTGTCGTCGAGCGCCCCGTCGGGTGCGACATGGAGCAGACGTGCGCTATCGCGCGGGCGCGCAGGGCGCAGCGCGATGTTTGCTTCGGGAAGATGGAAATCGAAATCAGAGACCTTCATGGCGCGGGGAGATAGGGCATTCCCCTGCCCCGCGCCAGTCTGGTCTGTAGCGGCTTACGCCTCGACGACGCTCGCCTTGACGATCTTGCCCGGATTGGCCGGCGGCTCACCCTTGGGCAGGGCGTCGACATGTTCCATGCCGGAGATCACTTCGCCCCAGACGGTGTACTGGTTATCGAGATAAGGCACATCATCCAGACAGATGAAGAACTGGCTCGAGGCGCTGTCCGGATCGGCCGCACGGGCCATCGACATGGTGCCCCGCTTGTGCGGCTCAGGCGAGAACTCGGCCGGGATATTGGTGCCGGAACCACCCATGCCATTGCCGTTCGGGCAGCCGCCCTGGGCGACGAAGCCGTCAATGACGCGGTGGAAGGTCAGGCCGTCATAAAAGCCGTCCTTTGCCAGCTTGGTGATCTGGGCAACGTGCTTCGGTGCCAGGTCCGGGCGCAGCTTGATGACGACATCGCCGCCATCGACGGTGAATACGAGTTGTTCTTCAGCCATGGGTCTTAATCCTGAATTCGCGTGGGAATGTCGATATCGCATACATCCGGCAGCGCGCCATCGGCATCGCGCAGGCTGTCGAGATATCCGTTGAAAGAGGGATGGTTACTGTCGACGATCTGGACATTGGTGCGCTCGGCCTCGGGAATATCGGCCTCGACACGCATCGAGCGGATCACGTCCGGGGTAAAGCCCGGATCCTGGAACAGGGTGCCGACTTCGATCGCATTGACGGCGTCCTGGCCATGACGCACCCGGCCCCAGACCGTGTAGGTCGCATTGAGGTGTTCGGCATCGCCGCGGGTGATGTAGAACTGGCTGCCGGCGCTGTTGGGATCATTGGTCCGCGCCATGGCAGCGGCGCCTTCACAGTGCAGAAGCCAGCTCTGCACCTGGCCGGTCGCGGTGATCATCGCCTGGGCGATCGGTTGCGTACCGGCGTGAAAGGAGTTCCAGAACCCCGCCTGACCAACCTGCGGAATGGACGGGCTGACCGGGCGCTGCATCAGCTCGGAAATCGTCAGTTCCGGACCGCGTGCCAGGGTAAACTCAGCCTGCAGATTGGGCAGGTCCGTGCCGTGATTGGGATTGGCCCGGGAGCCACCGCCCTGGGCCATGAAGTCTTCGATGACGCGATGCCAGATCAGGAAATCGTAGAATTGGTCGCGCGCCAGCGTCTTCATGCGCTCGACATGGCCCGGAGCAAACTCCGGCGCCAGTTCTACGACGATACGGCCATGCGTGGTCTCGATGTAGAGCGTGTTCTCCGGATCAAGATCGCGCCAGGCCTCTTCCGGGAAATCATAGGCGGGAGCCGCGGCCTGGCTGACCGCAGCAGCGGCACCGGCAACAACGGCACTCTCGGCATTATTCGTGGCCGTATCCGCTTCGCGGGCACAGGCCGTGGTCGCCAGCGCGAGGCTGGCCAGGGTGGCAAAAGACAAACGCATGATCACGCAAAACGCTCCTTGAGACGGCGCTCAATGGCCGGCGGCACAAAGGCCGTAATGTCGCCGCCTAGTGCGGCAATTTCCTTCACCAGACGCGATGCAATCGCCTGGTGCTGCGGGTCGGCCATGAGGAAGACGGTCTCGATATCATCATTGAGCTTCTGGTTCATGGCGACCATCTGAAACTCGTACTCGAAATCCGACACGGCGCGAAGCCCGCGCACGATGGATTGCGCCCGGACCGCCTCGGCAAAATGCATCAGCAGGCCTTCAAAGGGGCGCACTTCGATCTCGGCCGTCTCGCGCAAATCCTCGACCTCGGCCTCGACCATGGCGACGCGCTCCTCCAGAGGGAAAAGCGGTTTCTTGGCCTCGTTGATGGCCACGCCGATGACGAGCTTGTCGACCAGTTTGACCGCACGGCGGATGATATCGAGATGGCCGTTGGTCAGAGGATCAAACGTGCCGGGATAAAGAGCCGTGCGGAACATGGATCAGGTCTCGCTTTCGCCGCCTTCAGGGGTCGCCGTATCGCCGGTTTCGGCGTCATCACCCTCTTCATCGCCTGCATCTTCAATTCTGACAACCGCTACGACGTTTTCGCCCTCATTCAGGCGAATGAGACGGACGCCCCGGGTTGAACGTCCGGCGATACGCACACCGTCGACCGGGAAGCGGATCAGCTGACCGCCATCGGTCACGGCCATGATCTGGTCCGCATCCTCGACCGGGAAGCTGGCCGCCAGCATGGCTCCGCGGGACAGGTCCTGCGCGGCGACACCCTGATTGCCACGTCCCATGACGCGGTAGTCATAGCCCGAAGAGCGCTTGCCCATACCGTCAGCACCGACAGTGAGCAGGAATTGCTCGGCAGCACCCAGCTCGGCGATGCGTTCCGGCGACAGTGCCGCCTCTTCACCGTCCTCACCCGGTTCAACAGCCGGCATTTCGGCCTCGTCATCCCCAAGGGCGCGACGCATGGCCGTGGCGTGTTTCATATAGGCGCGCGCTTCCGGCGATGTGACGTCGACATGGCGCAGAATGGCCATCGAGATCAGCGTGTCGTCAGCCCCCAGGCGGATACCGCGCACACCGATCGAGTTACGGCCGGCGAAGACGCGGACATCGGTGACCGGGAAGCGGATGGCGCGGCCGCGATCGGAGACCAGGAAGACATCATCATCCTCGGTACACAGGCGGACATCGACAATGCGCTCATCTTCGCCTTCCAGCTTCATCGCAATCTTGCCGTTGCGATTGACCTGGACGAAGTCGGACAGCTTGTTGCGGCGCACGGTGCCGGACTTGGTGGCGAACATCACATTGAGATCAGCCCAGGTGCTTTCATCCTCCGGCAGCGCCATGATCGAGGTGATGGTCTCACCCTGGTCGAGCGGCAGAAGGTTCACCAGGGCCTTGCCCTTGGTGTTCGGCGCACCCTGCGGCAGGCGCCAGGTCTTGGTCTTGTAGACCATGCCCTTGTTGGAGAAGAACAAGAGCGGCGAGTGGGTCGACGCAACGAAGAGCGTGGAGATGAAGTCCTCGTCCTTGGTCGCCATGCCGGAGCGGCCCTTGCCGCCGCGGCGCTGCGCCCGGTAGTCGGACAGTGCCGTGCGCTTGGCGTAGCCGCCATGGGTCACCGTCACCACCATGTCCTCGCGCGGGATGAGATCTTCATCCTCGAAATCGAGACCGGCATCGGTGAACTCGGAGCGGCGCGGGGTGGCGTAGTTCTCGCGCACCTCGGTCATTTCATCACGGATGATCTGCAAGACGCGAACGCGCGAGCGCAGGATATCCAGCAAGTCGGCGATTTCCTCGGCCAGCTTGGCCGCTTCATTGCCGAGCTCCTCACGGCCCAGACCGGTCAGGCGGTTAAGGCGCAGTTCGAGGATGGCGCGGGCCTGTTCCTCGGTCAGGCGCAACGTGCCGTTCTCCGTCAGGATGGAGCGCGGATCGGCCACCAGCTCGACCAGCGGCGCCACATCAGCCGCCGGCCAGTCACGCGCCATCAGCTGGGCGCGGGCCTCGGCCGGGTTGGGCGCGTTGCGAATGAGGGCGATGACTTCATCAATATTGGCCACAGCCAGGGCCAGACCAATGATGACATGGGCGCGGTCGCGGGCCTTGTTCAGCTCGTGCTTGGCTCGGCGAGCCACGACCTGCTCACGGAAGCGCAGGAAGACCTGGATGATCTCGCGCGCACCGAGCAATTGCGGCCGGCCATCGACCAGCGACAGCATGTTGGCCCCGAAGCTCGTCTGCATCGGTGACCAGCGATAGAGCTGGTTGAGGATGACGTCGGCATTGGCGTCGCGCTTGAGCTCGATGACGACGCGGATACCCGAACGGTCACTTTCATCGCGCAGATCGGCAATGCCCTCGATCTTCTTCTCGCGCACCAGGTCGGCGATCTTCTCGATCATCGTCGACTTGTTCACCTGGTAGGGAATTTCGGTGACGATAATCGCCTGGCGATCCTTGCGGACCTCCTCGATATCGGTCCTGGAGCGCATCACGATGGACCCGCGACCGGTCTGCACCGCATTGCGGGCACCGGAACGGCCGAGGATTAAGCCCCCGGTCGGGAAGTCCGGCCCGGGCAGCAATTCGTGGAATTCCTCGTCGCTCAGAGCCGGATTGTCGAGCAGCGCCAGCGATGCATCGATCACCTCGCCAAGATTGTGCGGCGGGATATTGGTCGCCATACCGACGGCGATACCATTGGCGCCATTGACCAGAAGGTTGGGATAGCGCGCCGGCAGGACCACAGGCTCCTGGCGTTCGGCGGAATAGTTCTCGACGAAATCAACGGTCGACTTGTCGATATCGGCCAGCAGCGACTGGGCGACCTTCTGCATGCGGCTTTCGGTGTAACGATAAGCCGCCGGCGGATCGCCATCGATGGAGCCGAAATTGCCCTGACCGTCGATCAGCGGCACCCGCATCGACCAGTCCTGGGCCAGGCGCACCAGGGCATCATAGACCGCCTGGTCACCATGCGGGTGATAGCGGCCCATCACGTCACCAACTGCCGTCGCACATTTGCGATACGGTTTTTCGTGCGTCTGCCCGTTCTCATGCATGGTGTAGAGAATACGCCGGTGCACCGGCTTGAGGCCGTCGCGCGCATCGGGGATGGCGCGGCTGACGATCACGCTCATGGCGTAATCGAGATAGGAACGGCGCATTTCCTCTTCGATGGCGATATTGCCCACACCTTCGGGCAAGCCGGAATCGGAGGAGTTCAGGTCGTCGTCGTGATCGCTCAAGGCGGCCTCTCTTGGTACGCTTGGAACAGGACGGAAGGCCCTGCGGCAGAAGACAAACACCGCCCGATTTCAAGACCGGTCATCCGGCCCGTGAATCAGGCGGTATCGCTGTCACCAAGCTTTAACAATTAGGCCGGTGCGGCGCAAACGGCGCTGACCGCAGCTAGTCCTCGAGACGCGGCGCAAACTGGTGCATCTCACGCGCAGCGAATTCCATGAACTCGCGTCGCGTGACCGTGCCATCGTCATTATCGTCGAGCATGGCAAAGGTGGACGTCACGCTGGAGCGGGCGCTGTCTTCGGCATTTTGCAGGACACGCTCGACATAGTCGGGCGACAACAGGTCTTCCTGCACGGCCGGTCCGAACTCGGCCATGGCCTCGCTGATCGAATTCATGGCGTCGTCGCGAATCTCCTGACCGAGGCGCCCGTCCGGCGTCAGGCCGGCGATACGGTACAGGTCTTCGATCACGAACTGGCCGTCATTATCGGCATCAAGCTCGGCAAAGCTGGCCTCGGGATCATTACGATCAGCGGTCGCGGCGGTGGGCAAGACGGCGCTGGTGCCCATCACGGCAGACAATAGCATTACAGCGGAAAGTTTCATTGCAGGCTCCGGTAGTTTCGGGGTTGGAAACGACCAGCCGCGCTGCTCCGGTTCGACCGGATAGGTTTCGACAAACTCGCGAACCACCTCGCTCGCCGTCAGGCCCCGCTCGCGGCACGCATCCATAAATTCGCGCTTGGCGGTAAAGCCGAGACGGATCTCGAGGCTTTCAGATTGTTTTTCGCGTTTCTGTGTCATCTATCCAGTTTCACCGGTTTGGTTTACGGGCGGCTGGCCCGGAGATGAAATTTCTCCAAGCCTTGCCCGATGAGAACAAAACCTGCGCCCGGACGCACGCAAAAACCTGTCCGGACAACGCAATTTCAGTGATTTAGACGGATAGTTCCGGCGAGAATCGGGCCGCCGCAGCGGCCCGCTAATCTATTCTGCTTCCCGCTGGGCACTGGCCGTACGGACCAGGTTGATCTGGTAGAGCAGGTTATCATTGATACTGCGGCGCTCACTGGCCCAGCGCGCCTCTACCTTGAGCCATTCCGGCCCACTCATCGGCACACCATTGACGGCGGCCGCTTGAGCAGTATCGCCAAAGGAACAGGCCCACCAGGGCGAGGCCGTACCTTCAAAAGCCGAACCATCCGCCAACATCTCCTCCAGAACGGTGGAGACATAGTCGAGCCGGTCATTGAGCAATTGGTCGACTTCCGGCCCGGCCTGGGCCGTGGTGACATTGAGAATCCGTGCCGAGCTGGAATCCAGGCAGCGCGAAATGTCGTAAATCGTCCGGGCCCGGCCCAGCAGATAGGCTTCGATGGCGCGCTCGGGATTGCTGTCAGCAGCACGGCGCGCCACCTCCATCAGGAAGATCGGCGCATTGTTATTGCGCTCGTCCCAGAGCCGCTGAATGATGGTTTCATCACTCGCCTCCGGCACTTGCTGCACGCTCATCAGCGTCGCGAAAATATTGCCCCAGGCATCATCTCCGACGACATATTGAACTTCAGCGCCATCAACCTCGAAGGCGAAGATTTCCGGATTGCGTAGATTGGGGTCATCGCTCCCGGACGCATCATTCTGCGCCAAGGCCGGCCCGGCCGTTAAAGCCAAAGCCAAACTCATTACACCTGCGACCCGCATGCCGGCCCCCTATACAACACCCGGACAACTGTCCGGCTTCGAAACACTTGCCCGAACTTTGCCGGGCAAGACGGCGATTTCGTGGCCTAGAACGGGATTTCGTCGTCCAGATCGGCGCTCTGGAAGTTCTCTTTCGGAGCATCCATAGCCGCAGCGCTGCCACGGGAGGGAGCTGATTCAAAACTGCTGCCACCTTCATTGCGGCCGTCGAGCATTTGCAGTTCGCCGCGATAACGCTGCAGTACGATCTCGGTGGTGTATTTTTCCTGACCGTTCTGATCGGTCCATTTGCGGGTCTGCAATGAGCCCTCGATATAGACCTTGGAGCCTTTGCGCAGATAGTTCTCCGCAACCTTGGCCAGGTTCTCGTTGAAGATCACAACGCTGTGCCACTCGGTCTTCTCGCGGCGCTCGCCGGTCGACTTGTCGCGCCACTGGTCCGAGGTGGCGATCCGCAGATTGACCACCGGGTCGCCCGAATTCAGGCGCCGCACTTCCGGGTCACGCCCGAGGTTACCGACCAGAATTACCTTGTTCACGCCAGCCATCGCCCAGCCTCCACTTCCTGCGGCCATCAATGCCGCCATTTTGTTCACATTATGTTCCGGCGGTCAAACGCCCGATTCTTGGCCCGCACTGTGGACCCGCCTGAGACAGCCTGTCCAGCGCCGAGCGCTGCCGCCGCTGACGTTTCAGGCGATAGCCTCACCGTCCGGCGGTGCATCCTGGTGCGCCCACATGTATAGCGCGAGCCAGGACCGGTAGGGTTTGAAGCGTTGCGCGGTCCGGACCGTTTTTCGACGCTTGGACGTCAGTCTTTCCAACGCTTTGCGGGCCGCTAGATCGCCATCGGGCCAGATATCCTGCTCGCCGAAATAGAACATGTTCATCATGTCGGCGGTCCATTGGCCTACGCCCCAAAGCTGGGTCAGTCGCGCGGCCCGCTCCTCGGCAGCCAGGGCGGCCAGGACATCGCGTTCAAGACCTGCATCAAGATGGGCCCGGGCAATGCCCTGAATGGTCTTGGTCTTGGAGTTGGACAGTCCGCAACCACGCAAAGCCTCGTGAGAGCACGCGGCGAAATGCGAGATCAGATCGCCGTCCCCGGCGCTGGCCACAACCCGGTTCCAGATGCTTTGCGCGGCCTTGACCGATATCTGCTGGCCGGAAATGGCACGGCACAGGTATTCGGGGAAAGCGACATCATCGCGGCGAGGAAATTTCAGCGGCCCAAGCCGACTCAGCGCCGCGTGCAAGTCCGGCGCGAAGGGTTCGGCTGCGTCGAGCAGGTGACTATGTACGGCCTGGTGGGACATCACTGAGAGGCGCTGCGCGCTTGGGCCGCACAGCTCTGCAAACATTATTCATGGTTCCCGCCCATTCACCATGATATGCGCCGGTTATGCAATTGGCTTCGACCCCGCGACCGGCCTTCCTTGCCCAGACCCTCCTGGTTCTGGCGCTTTTGGCTGCGGGAACGCATGCGATCATCCCAAAGGGCTATATGCTTGATCGCAGTGCTGAGACCGGAGCCATTGCGGTCGTCTTCTGCTCAGCCGGGATGGGCACCGAGATGCGGATGATGAATCTGCAAACCGGTGAGTTTGCCAGCGCCTCGGACTTGCCGGCGTCCGGCGGCTCCAACCTGTGTGCCCTGGCATCTGCCGGCCTCGACGATGCCGCCTTCCCGGTCGATGCCCTTCCCCGCGCCCCCGAACGGGTTGCGGAGCAGCGCCACACGAGCGAACTGCACCAGGCCCTGCGGCGCTCGCCGCAGCTGATCCGGCCGCCGAGCCGCGCCCCGCCGGCACTCCTCTGATCCTCAAATTGCGCCCGGTTCAAAGCCGGGCCTGTCCAGATTGATCAGTCCGCCGTGAGAGCACGGCGGCATAGGAGTTCTGCCATGACCCGCACGCTTTTCGCGTCCACGAGCGTTTTCGCCCTGCTCGCTGCCCCGGCAGCGGCCGACCACCCGCTGGTTGATATCATCACCATTCATTCCCAGACCCCGGCCCATGACACCACGCAGGTGCTGTCGCCGGAAACCCTGCCGCCCAATGCCGGGCCGGATCCGGCCGCGCTGATCGCGCGCCTTCCCGGCGCCGCAGCAATTGGCAATGGCGCCCTGTCCGGACAGATGCAGTATCGCGGCCTGTTCGGATCGCGGATCAATATCCGCATCGATGATCACGCCTTCGCTTCCGGCGGCCCCAATCTGATGGACCCGCCGCTGCATTATGCCCCGCTCCCTCTGGTCGAAAGGTTCGAGCTCGACCGCGGCCTCTCCCCGGTCAGCGCCGGGCCGGGCCTGGGCGGTGGTCTCAACGCCGTGCTCAAGCGCTCACAATTCGGCGATAGCGCCGGCTTCACCCCGCAGTTCGACTGGAGCTTCAGCGCGCGCTCGGTCGATGAGAGCTATGCCGCCGGCGGCCTCACCGGCATCGCCAATGAGCGCTGGCGCTTCCACGCCCTGTATTCCATCGAGAACGGGAGCGATGTCGAAAGCCCGCGCGGCATGCTGGCGGGCACAGAGCATAACCGGCTGGTCTATGGCCTCGGCGCCGGCTGGCGCTCGGACGGGCACGAGATCTCGCTGGATCTGCGCCGCACTGAAACCGGCGAGACCGGCAATCCGCCTTTCGCCATGGATATCCGCTATTTTGACACCGACATGGCGCGCCTGGCCTACACGATTGATCTCGGCGAGCAGCAAATCCGTCTGAGTGCCGGCTACAGCGATGTCGCCCATGCCATGAGCAATTTCCGCCTGCGCCCGGCTCCGCCGGCCATGCGCCAGCGCGAGACATTTGCCTATGCGACGACGAAGACATTGAGTGCCGAGTACGAGCTACCGGCAATGGGCGGCCAGATCACTTTCGGAACGGACCTGTCCCGCTCGGAACATGATGTGACCATCACCAATCCCAATAATGCCGGTTTCTATCTTGGCAGCTTTGCCGGGATTGAAGTCGACCGCACCGGCGTGTTCGCCGAGTGGACGGGTACCGGCCCCTTGGGCTGGTCCGCGGAGATCGGATTACGGGCGGATCATCATCAAGCCCGCGGCGGTGAAGCCTTCACCGGTCCTGCCGTCCCCATGGGACCGTCCATGCTCGCCGTTGGCTATAATGCCGGCGAGCTTGACTGGGACGACAGCACGATCGACGTCGCGGGTCGCTTCTGGCGTGAGGTCTCCGACACTCTGACCGCCCGCTTCGCCCTGGCCCACAAATCGCGCGTGCCGGGCTATGTCGAGCGCTTCGCCTGGCTGCCGACCCCGGCCTCCGGCGGCCTGGCGGACGGCAATACCTATGTCGGTGACCGTCAGCTGGAACCGGAAACCGCAATCATTGCCGAGGCCGGTTTCGACTGGCAGGGCGGCCGCGCCTATGCCCGGCCGACCGTGTATTGGCGCGAGATCGACGATTATATCCAGGGCGTGCCCTTTGATGACACGCCCGGCGTGATCAACAGCCCGGTCGAGATGATCTCGAACATGAATGGCGACCCGACGCCCCTGCGTTTCGCCAATGTCGAAGCGCGTCTGTACGGCTTTGACCTTGATTTCGGCTATCGCCTGAGTGAGCGCTGGCATGTCGATGGTGTCGCCAGCTGGGTCCGCGGTGAACGCCGCGATATCGACGATAATCTCTATCGCATCGCCCCGCCCTCCCTGCGCCTGGGCGCGACTTATGAATCAGGCGCCTGGTACGCCACGCTCGAGGGGCTGGTGGTGGCCGAGCAGGATCGCGTGTCGCGGTCCAACTCGGAACAGGCAACAGACGGCTATGCCATCGCCAATGCCTATGCCGGCTGGTCGCTCGGCGACGGCATGACGCTGGCGCTGAGTGCTGAAAACCTGCTGGACGAAGACTATGAGCAGCATCTGGCCGGCTATAACCGCAATGCCGCTTCAGTCGTGGGCCTGGGCGAGCGTCTGCCCGGCACAGGCCGTTCCATCGGCCTGCGCCTGAGCCTGCAGCGCTAGGCTCTAGCTGTCCGGCTTGAGCGGGAAGCACATGCTGGCGCGCAAACCGGGGCCCCGGCCGTCGACACTGACGCCGGGGCCTTCGCCCAGCTCGAAACGGCCGTGATGGACATCGATAATGGCCTGCACCAGTGACAGGCCCAGACCCGAGCCCGGAAGGGTGCGGGAATTGTCCAGCCGCACAAAGCGCTGGGTGACGCGGGTACGGTCCTGGTCCGGAATGCCCGGACCGGTATCGGTGACCGAGAACTCGGCGCGGCCCTCGCCATTCTTGCGCAGACGCAGCGTCACCGCTCCGCCCGCCGGCGTGTATTTGACCGCATTATCGAGAATATTGGCGAGCGCCTGGGAGATCAGGCCGCGATCGCCCCTCATCGTCATGCCGCGCTCGATCTCGCTGTCAAAGCCCAGGCCTTCATCCTCGCATACCGGCTCGTAGAGCTCGGCCAGATCCTCGGCGATATCGGCCGGGTCAAGCGGCTGAATGGATTTGCGGCTCTCCCCGGATTCGAGCCGGGAGAGCGACAGGATGGCGTTGAAAATGCCCAGCAGCTCATCGGTATCGGATATCGCGCGCTCAAGCGTCTGCTCCCGCGCTTCCAGATCACCATCCTCGCGCAGCGCCTCATCGAGACGGTTGCGCATTCGCGTCAGCGGCGTGCGCAGGTCATGCGCGATACTGTCCCCGGTCTGGCGCATGCGATGCATCAGCGCTTCGACGCGGTCGAGCATGTCGTTGAAATTCTCCGACAGCTCGTCGAGCTCATCCCCGGTATTATTGCGCGGGGCTCGCTGTTTGAGATCGCCGGAGCGGACCGACCGGGCGACATCATTGATCAGGTCGAGGCGGCGGACGAAACGTCTTGAAATGAAGATACCGCCCGCCACACCGAGCGCCAGCGCCAGGGCCGACGCGGCCAGGATGGTATTGAACATGCGGTCGACGAGGGTGCGTTCCTCATCGACATCAATGCCGACAAACAGGCGATAGCCCGAGGGCAGCTCGACGATGCGGCCACGCGCTGTGCGATCGTCTTTCTCGGTGTCTTCGGTGCCGACGACGCGCGGGCGGCGATAGGTGAACTGGACCCGGCCCTCATCATCCGGCTGGGTATCGGGCAGGCCGGACAGATTGCCTGACAGGCTGCGCCCGGTGGGATGCACCAGCATGTAGAGATAGTCCGCCCCGCCGCCGACCGTGCGCTGCAGGATATAGCGGTTGATGGCCCGGATCCCGCCGGCATCGAACCGTTCCGACAGGGTGGCGACCTCGTCATTCACCACCGCATCGGCACGACGCAGCATCATCCCCGCCGAAGCCGCATAGACAAAGGCGAGGATGACAAAGCTGGATAGCGCGAACAGGGCCGCCGACAAAAGCGTCTGCCGGAAGGCCGTCGTCCGCAGGATGGCGGGGAGACGGGTCTGCACGCTGATCTAGGCCTGCAGGCGGTAACCGGCTCCGCGCACGGTGTGCAACAGCGCCCGCGGGAAAGGTTTGTCGATCTTCGAACGCAGACGCGAAATGTGCACGTCGATGACATTGGTCTGGGGGTCGAAGTGATAATCCCAGACCTTCTCCAGCAGCATGGTGCGGGTCACGACCTGGCCGGAATGCTTCATGAGAAACTCCAGCAGACGGAACTCGCGCGGCTGCAGCAGGATCTCCTCGTCACCGCGGATCACGGTGCGGGCCAGAAGATCCATTTCCAGATCGCCGACCACCAGCTTGGTACGTACGGTTTCCGGATCGCGGCGCCGGGCCAGGGCTTCGACCCGGGCCAGCAGCTCGGCAAAGGCATAGGGCTTGACCAGATAGTCATCGCCACCAGCCTTGAGGCCTTCAACACGGTCATCCACTTCGCCAAGGGCAGAGAGGATGAGCACCGGGGTGCGGTCATCATCATTGCGCAGGGTTTCGATCATGGTCAGACCGTCCATGCGCGGCATCATGCGGTCAACGACGAGAATGTCGTATTCCGCAGCCCGGGCCATCTCCAGGCCTTCTTCGCCGTCACCGGCATGATCGGCCACATGACCGCTTTCGCGCAGGCCCTTGCGGATATAGCTGGCCGCCTCGCGATCGTCTTCAACAATGAGAATGCGCACCCTCAAATCTCCTATTTACTCGTTCTCGTCGAGCTGCATGGCGACATAACGTTGGCCGCCACGGCCCTCGACCAGAAGCAGGATGGCGGAACGGCCATCGCTCGCAGCTTCATCAATTGCCGCCTGAAAGGCGTCGATGGAGGCGACGGCATCGCCGCCCGCTTCCAGCACCACATCACCGCGCACCAGGCCCTTGCGGGCCGCTTCACTGCCCGGTTCGACCTCTTCGACCACCAGACCGGCCTGATCATCGGCCAGGCCGCGCGCCTCACGGATTTCGTCGGTCAATGTCATCATGCGCATGCCGAACATGGCCACTTCGGTTTCCGCCTGCTGGCGGCTCTGCATCTGGTTCAGCGCGGTCTCGTCCGGCCGGTCAGCCAGCTCGGCGCGAATAGTGAGTTCGCGGCCCTCACGCAGAACCTTGAAGCGGATACGCTCGCCGGCATTGAACTGGCCGATACGGCGGGTCAGTTCGCGCGAGGTCTCGATCGCCTCGCCATTGATTTCCAGGATCACATCGCGGCGCTGGAAGCCGGCCTCATCCGCCGGACCTTCCGCCACAATCGAGCTGACGATCGCTCCGACCGGCTCAGCCAGGCCTTCCGCCTCGGCAATGTCTTCGGTGACATTCTGGATCGACACGCCGAGCCAGCCGCGGGCGACCCGGCCATTCTCGATCAGCTCATCGACGATACGCGCTGCGACATCGGACGGTATGGCAAAGCCGATGCCGACATTACCGCCGGTGGGCGAAAAGATCTGCGAATTGACGCCGACCACATTGCCTTCAAGGTCGAAGGTCGGGCCACCGGAATTGCCCTGGTTGATCGGAGCATCGATCTGGATGAAATCATTATAGGTGGAGTTGCCGATCTCACGCCCGGTGGCGGAGATGATACCGGCCGTCGCCGTCCCGCCCAGGCCGAAGGGATTGCCCACGGCCACGACCCAGTCGCCGACCCGGTAGGCCGGGTCACGCTCGAGGGTCACAAACGGGAAGGCAATGTCTTCATTGACCTTGAGCAGTGCCAGATCGGTCTGCGGGTCGGTCCCCAGCAGCGTCGCGGAATAGCTTTCGCCATCGCTGGTCCCGATGGTGATTTCCTGGGCCCCGCGCACGACGTGCTCATTGGTGACGATATGGCCTTCGGAGGAAATGAAGAAGCCCGAACCCAGGCTCTGGCGCGGCCGCACCTGCGGCATCTGGCCATCACCGCGGAACTGACGCTCGAGCCATTCCCGGAACTGACGCGGGCTCTCGAACTGCTGATCCTCAGCACCCTCATCCGGCAGCGTGCTGGCCTGGATCGTCACAACGGACGGGCTCACACTCTCGATCAGATCGGCAAAGGACATCGGCGCGCCGCCGGGCACCGCGGCAGCAAAGCGCGGCTGATCCTGCACGGCGAAGGCCGGGCTGGTGGCGTTGTCGACAACAAAAGCAGCAGAGGCGATGGCGAGAACCATGAGAGAGGCACCGCCAAGGCGGCCAAGACGCTGAATCGGCTTCATCTGTAGAAACGACCTTTCACTTCCAAACTGACGGTAGATGTCGCAGGCGGTACTTATCCGCTGCCTGACTTCTACATTACAATAACATTACAAACGGTAATTTACCGTTCATCTAGGCAAATCGGGCTCAAGCCTCTTCGGTGCGGATCACGACGGGCGCATTCAGCGTGCGGTGAACCGGGCATTTATCGGCGAGTTCCAGCAGCCTGGCGCGCTGCTCGGCATCCAGATCGCCCTCGAAGGTGAAACGACGCTCGAAGATATCGACCTTCAGCTCCTGCCCCTCCAGGCAGGCCTCGCAGTCCTCCGCATGTCCCTTATTGTGGGTCAGGCGCAGGGAAATCTTGTCCAGCGGCCATCCCTTGTGATCGGCATACATGCGCACCGTCATCACCGAACATGTTCCCAGCGCAGCCATGAGATAGCCATAGGGCGTGGGACCATTGTCACTCCCGCCCACACTCTCCGGCTCGTCGGCGAGCATGACGTGGTCATCGGCGATGACGAAATTCTCGAACTTGCCGCGCCCGGTCTCCTCGATCAGCACTTCGCCCTGACGTGCGCGCGGGATCGCCGGCAGCGGCTCGGAGACGACATAGCGCTTGGCCCAGGCGGCAATGATATCGGCGGCATGTTCGGCATGTTCCAGCTGGGTCAGGAGATGATCGGCGCCATCCAGGCTGACAAAACTCTTGGGGTGTTTGGCCGCAACGAAGAGCTTGGTCGCATTGTCGATACTGACCGTCGCATCGGTGGGCGCATGCGCGATCAGCAGCGGGCGCTTCAGCGTGGCAGCCGCCTCCTCCAGCGACCGGCCTTTAATGTCATCGAGAAACTGCTTCTTGATGGTGAAAGGCCGGCCCGCAAGCGAGACCTCGGCTATCCCGTCGCGCTCGATATCCTCAATATGTGCGTGAAACTGGTGCCCGACATGTTCCGCGTCCGCCGGCGCCCCCAGCGTCGCCACGGCCTTGACCGAGGGTAGCTGATGCGCCGCTGCGATCACGGCCGCACCGCCGAGGGAATGACCGACCAGTAGCGCCGGCGCCTCGTGCTCGGCGGCGAGATACTCCCCGGCTTTGACCAGGTCCTCAATGTTGGAGGAGAAATTGGTATTGGCGAAATCACCGTCGGACTGGCCCAGCCCGGTGAAATCAAAGCGCAGGACCGCAATCCCGGCCTGTGCCAGGCGCCGCGCGATCCGGTTGGCCGCAAAGATGTCCTTGGAGCAGGAAAAACAGTGCGCAAAAATGGCAAAGGCCTCGGCCTTGCCGGCCGGCCACTCCAGGCGGGCGGCGAGTTTTTCGCCCAGCGATCCGTTAAAATCCACGCGTTGCGATCGAGCCATATCTGTCTCCATTGTTCTGGAGAACAGCTAGTGATGTGAACGCAAAACGCAACTCATCATCCAATGACGATCACGTCATCGCGTGCCGGGCTCACCCTCTTCACCCTGCCAGGTACCCGCTTCACGCAAGGCCTCAGCCACTTCCGGCGGCATGTAGGTCTCGTCATGCTTGGCCAGAACCGTTTCTGCAGCAAAGCGGCCTTCCTCGGTCATCCGCCCCTCGGCAACCACCCCCTGCCCCTCACGGAACAGGTCGGGAAGGATGCCGAAATAGGTGACATCCACGCTTTGCGCGCCATCGGTGATGACGAAGACGAAACCGTCATTCTCCGCATCCCCGACCGAGCCCTCGGCGACCAGTCCACCGACCCGGATCCGCTCCCCGACAGCCGGCGGTTCGGAGGCCAGCTCGGACGGGCTGTAGAAAAACACCACCGCATCGCGCAAGGCGAACAGGCCAAGAGCCACGGCGGCAATCAGAACCGTCCCGGCGGCAGCAATAGTGGCAAGACGGCGATTACGATGACGCATCAGCGAGAACTCCGGTGCGGAAAATCAGGGACAGGTTATTGGCAGGCATTTCGATGCGCTGCAGCTGATGAAAAGCGATTTCGCCCATCAGCGACCGAACTTCCTCAAGCTTGCGCACGCCCCAGTCTGGATTGCGGGCCTTGAGGCTGCGGTCAAAATCGAGATTGGACGGCGCGGTCAGCTCACCCTCCTGGAACGGGCCGTAGAAATAGACCAGACCGTGCGGCGCCAGCATGTGTTGCGCGCCCTCGGCGATCGACAAGGCGACCTCCCAGGGGGCGATATGGATGACATTCATGGACACAATGGCGTCAAACGGGCCAAGCCCGTCCATCCAGCCCGGCCGGGCCAGGTCCAGCGCCAGGGCCGGCTTCATCCGCCCGTCGAAGTCTGACCCCCAGGCATCCTGGCTCAGGCGCGATGCCGGGTCCGGATCGCTGGGCTGCCAGACGACGTCAGCACGCAGGCCGAGCAGCGTTGCGGCGTGTTCGCCGGTACCCGAACCGATCTCCAGCACCCGCGCATCAGCCGGTAGGGCCTCAGCGAGGACCTCGGCGATGGCATGCCGGTTGCGCCCGGCGCTGGGCGAAAACAGGCGCTCCGCCTCAGTGCGGCGGGCTTCCAGTGCGGGCGGGGTATCGGATGATGCGCTCATACGCCTGAACTAGGCGCTCACCGGGCTATGCGCAAGCGGACGCTATGCCGCGGCTGCATTGCCCCGGCGCCGGAGCGTGGCTGCGACCTCATCGGCATCAGAGATAGCCAACAAGCGGGCCGTGATCTCCAGGCCCTCGCGTGCAACATTGCGGTTCTGGCCTTCGCTCTCGGCGACAAGGTCAACGAGCAATTCACCCGCATCCTGCATCCGGTTGACCGCCTCGGTGGAGATCCGCTTCTGCGAGCTGGCAATGGCAGCCGCCGTCGCATGCTCGCGCGCCTTGGCGGTGAAATACAACAAGCCCTCAGCACGATCGATAGCGCTGTCGGGCGGCAGTTGAGCGGGAATAATGCGCCCGGACTTGCCGCGCCGCGGCTCAGGCAGGCCGGAGTCGAGGGCCAGCGGGACCTTGGCCAGGATTTTCTCGACATGCATGGAGGCTTCAGCCCGTAGCGAGAACAGTGACTGCCCCCAGCGGCCGGCCTTGCGAATGCCGAACTCCTGGGTCATCCCGACCGAGAAATTGACGAACTGGTCGAACAGCTCGTAGGTCGCCTTGGCTTCTTCCAGGGTTGCCGGCGGTGATTGCAGGCGGGACGCGAAGTATCCGGTATCGGCCAGGACCGCATCGCCAACCGCCGCCAGCTCCGTCTTGGAGACAACGAGGTCATCGCCGCGCTTGCCGATCCGTTCGATGACCCGGAAAATCTCCCACGGCCGGTCGAGGCGGCCCATCGTGATGATGAGCACCCAGACCGCCGCATCCGGCGCAGTTTCCATCATCCCGTCATGGATCTTGTGCAGCCGGGTACACAAATCCTCATCGAGATCGAAAATCTTCGGCGGAATGCGCGACATGGCTTCGTCGATGGCCTGGCTGTTGCGCAACAGGATCACGGCATCCCGCAGCATGGCGCCGCCATCACCACCAAAGCGCTTGGCCAGAGCCGTCATGTCCTTGGGAACCCGCTCGGCCTTGTTGACGCCATCTTCCAGCGCATCGGCGAGCTTACCGCGGAATTCATACCAGATCGGTTCAGAAGGCGGCTGTTTGCACTTCTTCGCCATCTCGACCACATCCTTGGCCAGCTGGCGCCCAAGCCACCCCCACATTTTCGAAGTCTGCTCCGGGCTGAAGCGGGCCCGCGATGGCGGGGTCGTGGCCGGATCACCGACCAGCGGCTTCAAGGGTGCGAGGAGATAAGCCTTGGCTGAATCACCCGCCGGCTCCTGGATCGCGGTCTGCAATTCCTGGAACACTTCAACCAGCCGTTTGGAGTTGGGATCAGTGGCTGCCGCTGCACGCGCCGACGCCGCGAGCGCATCGCGCATATGCGCAGGCATGCTGCGCCAAAGCGCTTCTAGCTTTGCTCTCTGAGACGGCGATAATTTAGCCATGATGGCGGTGAAACTCCGGATTTCACGCCATTTTCCGCCAGATACGGTTAACGAGGCTTTATCGTGCAGTGGCCGGTAGTATCACACGCGCGCACAACCCGCCCAGTTCGGACCGGGACAGCTCGACATGGCCGTCATAGGCTTTGGCCAGATCGGTGACGATGGACAGGCCGAGCCCGGAGCCCGGGGCCTGTTCATCCAGACGAACACCGCGCTGCAGAGCACTCTCGCCCTCCTCATCGGTCAGTCCGGGACCATCATCCTCGATCAGGATTTCCAGCTCGCGTTCGGCACTGCGCCGGGCCGTGATGCGCACCGCGCCGGTGGCCCATTTGCAGGCATTATCGAGCAGGTTGCCGATCATTTCTTCCAGGTCCTGGCGCTCGCCGCGAAAGCCGAGCCCATCGGACAGCTCGGTCGCGATGGAGACACCGCGGCGGGCGTAGATTTTCTCCAGCGTACGCGCCAGATCGCCGATCACACCGGCGACCTCGGTGCGGGCACCGATCGCCTTGGCGTGTGCCGCCGCTCGGGCCCGGCGCAAATGGTGATCGACCTGTTTGGCCATCACACCGGTCTGGCGCTCGACAATCTCGGCCAGCTCGCCGTCGGAGGCGCGGCTTTCATTGGTCAAAACGGCGATCGGGGTTTTCAGCGCATGGGCGAGATTGCCGACATGGGTGCGCGAGCGCTCGACCAGTTCACGGGAGTGATCAAGCATGGCATTGAGCTCATCGGCCAGCGGCTGCAGCTCGTCCGGGAATTGACCATCGACCCGTTCGGCATGCCCTTCACGCACTTCGGACACGGAATTGCGCATGCGAATCACCGGCTCCAGGCCGATGCGGACCTGGAAGAAGACACCGGCGGCGATCGCGGCGGCAAAGCCAAGGAACATCAAGGCCGAGGTGATCGCGAAATTGCGCACCTCACGGTCGGCGGGGCGGCGGTCCTCGGCAGCCAGCATGACGACGAAATCGGGACGGTTGGGCAGTTGCACGGCCTGCAGCACGACGCGCAGCGGCTCTCGGTCCGGCCCCTTGGTATCACTGGAGATAATCTCGCCGGGCGCCGCGCGAGCCTGTTCCAGAAGCGGAGGCGGCACGGCCAATTGCTCATCCCAGAGCGAGCGTGAGACGACCAGAACCCGGGCCGGCTGGCCCTCGGCGACATCAACGATTTCCCAGTACCGGCCTGAAAAAACCCGGGCATAGGCCGGGTCTGACGGACGCCGTGCAAGAGCGACATCGCCGCCCGGATCGGTCTCCGCCGCGGCCACCAGCGCCCCGACGACGCTGGTCAGACGGTCATCCATGGTGCGCAGGACATTGCGTTGATAGAGCACGCTCAGGGCGATGGCGCCGAGCAGCAACAGGACCAGCGCCCAGGCGGCTGCCCCGGCGAACAGACGGAAGGCGAGCGAGCCCGTCCGCCTCACGAAACCGGTCGAGCCACCGGATCGACCAGCCGGTAGCCAAGACCGCGCACGGTCTCGATCCGGTCAGAACCGATCTTCTTGCGCAAACGCCCGACAAAAACCTCGATCGTATTGCTGTCGCGGTCGAAGTCCTGGTCGTAGATATGCTCGACCAGCTCGGTCCGGGAGATTACCCGGTCCTGGTGGTGGGCGAGATAGCTGAGCATGCGAAACTCGTGCGAGGTCACCTTGACCGGTGCGCCCTCGATAAAGACCCGTGCGCCGCGCGTATCAATGCTCAGGGCACCGCATTCAATCGTCGAGGAGGAATGCCCCGCAGCGCGGCGCGTGAGGGCGCGCAGGCGGGCGAGCAATTCCTCGGTATGAAAGGGCTTGGTGAGATAATCATCGGCCCCGGCGTCGAAACCGGCGACCTTTTCCGACCAGCGATCACGCGCGGTCAGGATCAGCACCGGGAAGTCGCGCCCGTCCGAGCGCCAGCGCTCGAGTACGGTCACACCGTCGAGCTTGGGCAGGCCGAGATCGAGTACAACGACATCATAGGGCTCGGTATCGCCGAGAAAATGGCCGTCCTCACCGTCCAGGGCCACATCAACGGCATAACCGGAATCTTCCAGGGCGCGGCCCAGCTGACGGCTCAGATCCGGATCGTCTTCGACAATAAGTGCGCGCATATTCGCTCCCTAGCCTCTCGATATTACGCGGCCGGTCCGCGCATCCAATACCACATCGATGCGCCGGCCATTATCGACCATAACCTTGACGACGAAGCGCGGCTCGCGATCGCGTACCAGTTCGACATCGAGGATATCGCCATTGGGATACAATTCGCGCGCAATGGCACGGGCCCGGCGGGCCGGGATGGTTTCACCGCTTTCGCGGCTCCGCCTTGCCTCTCCCGCCGTAAAGCGCTCGCTTTGACCCGCCAGGGTCACCATGAGCGCATCGACCGGCCCGATGGCATGGGCGGCCGGGGTGTACATTCCTGCGACAAGAGCTGTGATAATGACCAGTTTTCTCAACATGACACACACATTTGCTGATAGCCGCTGAACCCGGCCTGAACGACACCCTAACAGATCCTTGCGCTCAGGACTGCAGCCCTTTGCGCGGATTATAACCGCTCGGCGGCGACCAGGTCTGCAGAAACTCCTGCAGCGCTTCGTCGCGCTCGGGCAGCGCCACCATCAGTCGGATGATCTGATCGCCGCGCTTGCCGCCACTTCCCGCAAATCCCTTGCCACGCAGGCGCAGAAGCCCGCCGCTCGAGGCGCCGGCTGGAACCCGCACCTCAACCATGCCGTCAATCGTCGGCACGCGCACCTTGGCCCCCAGCGCCGCCTCCTTGAGCGAGATCGGCAAATCAAGGCGCACATCCTGGCCATCACGGGAAAAGAATTTGTGCTCGGCGACATCGATCTCGACCAGCACATCGCCGGGCTGACCGCCCATGCGTGAGGGATGACCCTGGCCGCGCAACCGCAGGACCTGACCCTGCGAAGCACCGGCCGGCACGGCGATATCGACCGACCGTCCGCCGGGCACAACGACGCGATGCTTGCCGCCCTGGGCCGCTTGCATGAAATCCAGCCTCAGGGTCTGGCGCACATCCTCGCCCTTGCTGCGCGGCGGTTGCTGCGCTGCCCCGGCGCCGCCGCTGGCACCCGTGAACAGGTCGGAGAAAATATCGCCCAGGTCCTCAAAACCGCGGCTGCCGCCAGTCCGGGTCTGGCGGAAATTGAATGGTCCGCGCTGGCCGCCCATGCCGGCACCGCCCATCCCCGCCCCCATTCCGGGCTGGTATTGCGAACCGAAACCGGCCCGGGCCGCAGCATCATAATCAGCCCGCTTGTCGGCATCGGAGAGCAGGTTGAAGGCGGCCGAGACCTGTTTGAACTTTTCTTCCGCCGCCTTGTCGCCCGGATTGGCATCCGGGTGCAGCGCCTTGGCCAGCTTGCGATACGCCTTGCGAATCTCATCCTGGGAGGCGGATTTGCTCACGCCGAGCGTCTTGTAGGGATCTTCCATGCGCGGGGTCCGTCGGGCCTGTCTACCCCCTGCATGTAAGCGTCTTCGCGCCAATCGCAAAGGCCGCCCTCACAGCGTGATGTCAGCGCGGGCTGAAAGTTCGGGACCATACTCGCGGGAAATCTGCGCCACCGACAGGTTCAGCCCGCTGGCCGGCAGATCCAGAGCCGCCAATGCGCCCTGCCAGAAGGGCTGTTCGACCCGCTCCTGCAAGATAACGCCCGACGGCCCGGACAAGGTCAGCTGATAGGCCTCTTCGGCCTCGCCGAGCGGGACATCCGCTGCCACCCAGTTATCGCCATCGACACGCGTCCGGCGCACCCAGCTGGCGAGCAGCATGTCTCCGCTCCGCCGCCAGCGCAGGTGCACTGGCGCATAACAGCGCAAACCACGCCGCTGTGCCGTGACCACCTCCATCCCCGCGCTCGACTGCGCACTGCCAGCGGGCCAGGCCCGCAGCGTGACATCCAGGCCGGTCTCGTGCGCCGCGAGCGCGACGGGCACCAGCGCATGATCGAGCACGACCAGTCGCGCGCCCATCAAAGCGCCCTGGGGCGAACTCCCCGCCTGCCCGCGCAACAGACCCGTTAAACGGTAGCACCGCTCGCCGATCAGTTCGGCGCGGGCAAAATCAAGCACTTCCCACTCGCCCTCGGCCTGTTCGACCGCGATGCGATTGCGGCCGGCGAGCACATCGCGCCCGTCACGGCTGTCCAATTGCCCGCCATAAAGCGCCACCTCGATGACCCCGGCACGGTCCCAATACCCGGCGGGGCCCGGAGCCAGATCGGCAAGCAGCTCCCCCATAATGCCCGGTTGCAGCGCCTCGCCGCGGGGATCGAAATGGACCGCATCGGTGGAGATGGCCAGCGCGACCGGGGCCGACCAGGGCGCTCCGAAACACGCCGCCAGCAATCCCTCAGGATGGCGATCAATCAGCGCGATCTCGGGCCGGGCCGGCGGCAGCGGCGGGTCTGCAGCGACCCCGGCCTGGCTGCCGGCGAGCGTGGGACCGGCATGCGTCGCAAGCTGCAGCTGCGCGGTGCGGGCGCTGTCTCCCTGCACCGCTGTGATCCGGTAGTCCTGCCCCTGAAAACCGATCCTGTCGCCCGGCTGCACCCCCAGTGCCGAGGGCGGCAGACCGATCACCAGGCCGGACCGGGCCATCGACGTGCGCGCAAAGTGACGCTCTGCCCAGTCTTGCGCCAGGGACGGGTCGGCCAGGACAGGTGCCGAAACGGTCTCGACCCCCGCCCGTCCAGCCGCCTGGCGGGCGCTGGCGACAGCCGGCATATAGTCGGCGCTGTCATCTATATAATAGAGGCGCGTATCGCGGCTGTGATCATCCATCGCCCCTTGGCGCACCTGAACATCACCGCCATCCATGACCCGGCCATCGCTCAAGACATAGGCATCCGCCGGGCGGCCTGCGGACCGGATATCGAGACCGCTGGCGGTCTCGATGACGCTGAGATCGAACAACTCCACAAGGGGGGCAAGCGCTGAGCGGCCCGAGCCGGCCTGCCCCAGCACATAGCCGGAGACCAGATCGTCCACGGCGGTCACATCAACGCCCGCAATGGCGCAGTCCGCCGCGATATCAGCGACGATCTCCGCCACCGGCACCAGACCGGCCCGGCCGTTGAGCCAATGTCCCAGGCGCCAATTCGCCCCGTCAGCCCAGATCTCGCTGCGGGCGGGAAAGTCCGGCCAGGGCCGGGCATCAAAAGCCCAGACATGGATCCAGTCCGCTTCAATCATCGCCGCGCCATAGAGCGGCGATACCGGATTGTGCGGGCCGCTGGCCGACCAGTGCGCCAGCAGCGCCTCCAGCCCCCGGCGCTGGATCAGGTCATCCCGCTCGCCACTGGAAAAATGCGGGAGTGCACTTTCCGCGCTCTTGGGGTCAAAAAACACATTGGGCTGGTTGGCGCCCTTGTCGGTTGCCGGCAAACCGATCTCGGTCAGCCAGACCGGCTTGCTCATGGGCACCCAGCCGGTCGGCGCCGTAGTCCGGACCCCGCCGGGCCGGTCATGATGGGGCGATGACCACCAGCTCACCAGGTCCTTCACGCGCCAGATCCAGGCCTCCCCCTGACCATCTGTGATCGCCGTTCGATCCTGATTGGCCCGATCTTCTTCGGATGCGTAATACCAGTCAAAACCCTCACCCCCGGCGATGTTGGCTGCGAGATAGTCCCGGTCATGCGGCGAGCCGGCCGCCGCATCGGCATGGCTCTGCCCATCGCGCCAGTCCGACAGCGGTGCATACCAGTCGATGGCCACGGCATCGATCGCGGGATCGGACCAGAGCGGATCAAGATGGAAGTATTTTTCTCCGTTCGAACCGGTCCCGCCATACTCGGTCCAGTCCGCCGCATAGGACAGACGGGTATTCGGCCCCAATAGCTGGCGGGCCTCTGCCGCCAGGGTTCTGAGATGATCAACGGCGGGAAAGTCATCGCCGTCCCGGGAGGTGGTCAATCCGATCATTTCAGAACCGATCAGGAACCCCTCGACCCCGCCGGCGGCCTTGGCCAGAGCCGCGCAGTGCAGGATGAAGCGATTGAAGCGCCACTCGGCCGGCCCGTCATAGGCCACCTCCTGTTCGGAGACGGCAAAATCGGACGCCCGCGCCGTACCGAAGAACTGCGCCACATCTGCGCCCACGGCTGGCGACCCGGCCGCCGTGATCCGGCCGCGCCAGGGAAAGGCCGCCTGCTCGGCACCGCCATAGGGATCCGGACGGGCATTGCCCGGAGCGATATCCATCAGCACGAAAGGATAAAGGATGACGCGAAAACCGCGCGCCTTGAGTTCGCCGATCAGAGCCATCACGCCGGCATCATCCGGAGTACCGCCATAAACCGGCCGGTCACCGATCTGGCTGATCAGGTGCGCGCTTTGTCTGTCGGCCCCCGCGACCATCCAGCTGACCGGCCGGGTCAGCTTGTCGCGCCGCTCCACTCCGGGGTGCACCTCGCATGCACCACAGCGCAGATCAGTGCCGAACCAGGCGATGATCAGCTGGATGGAGCGGCAGGCGGGCAGATCTCGCTCGAGATCATCAAGCGCCGCAAGAACATCAGTCAAACCCCTCCCGTTATTGATATTTTCTGCCTGCTCTTCACCCGGACCAAGGCGCGCAAAAACCGGCTCCGGTGACAGCGCGAACTCGCCAGATCCGGGGATGAGATTGATGCCCTGAAGCCGGCGCTCCAGCCCCGCCGGATCGCGTGCCGCCCGGAACACCTCGAAGGACAGGTTGGGAATGCGATGACCGAATTCGTCCAGCGGCAAGTCTTCAAAAACGACATAGGCCGTTCCGCGAAATGCGGGCGCATCTGCGCCTTCCGTGGCGGCAATGACAGCGTCGGGCAATTGCGTTTGCGTGCCGCGATACAGGCGCGCCGTGTAGCGGCTGAGATCCAGCAAGGCGCCATTGGCCCAGATGCGGCCAAGGCCGGATATTTCTCCCTCACAGAGGCCGACGGCGAAGCTGATGGAATAGCTGTAACGGGTCTGGCGCGGTCCACCCTTGCCGCCGGTTTCCTCACGCGCTTCGCGATAGCGCGAGGCCCAGATCACCTGCCCGGCGATCCGCCCGCGCCCCCACAATCGCGGCATGGGTGCACCATCGCTGGACGTCTGCACCGGCAGCTCCGGCATGCGCGGGCCAGTTACTTCGGGAGCGAATAATGTATTCAAGCCCCATTGCACAGCATAGCGCGCGCCCCAGTTTACCAGGATGCGGCCAAGATTGACCCCGGCGGTCAGAAGCAATTGTCCCATCAGATCTTGATCTCCGGAAAACGGAAACAGGCGGCCTGGCGGCGCATCCACCAGCGGGTCAAAGCGGTTTCCGTCACGGCCCGTCCCCAATAGGCATGGATAATCCAGCCGGGCCGTGAGAGCACCGCGCAATGCCGCGCCGGTCCATCCAGGCGCGGGCGAAACAAAAGGACGTCGCCCGGCAGAGGGGTAAAGGGATCAATCTCGATCAGATGCCGGCGTGCCGCGAGAAGCAGGCTCTCGCCTTCCCCCTCCTCGGCCCAGCCCGGCGCATAGGGCGGGACCGGTTCGGCCTCTTCGCCATAGAAGGCGCGCCATACACCCCGGACCAGACCGAGACAGTCACTGCCCCGGCCGCGCAGCGAGGCCTGGTGCTGGTAGGGCGTTCCGATCCAGCGCCGTGCCTCAGCCGCGATCAGCTTGCCCTGGCCGGCGGCACTCATCCGCCCAGCCCCCGGGAGCTGCCATCGCGGCGCGTCTCGCTTTGCGGCGCGGCGATCAAGACATCATTGCCGATCATGTAGGGAAATCCGCGAAATTGGAGGCTGTTGCCAAAGCGGTCACGGCAGGTTGAAAACGCGCCATCACAGCCGCTGGAAAAACCGGGATGAGAGGCTGTAACACCGCAGCGCGCATCACCGAGAACGGCGTCACATCGGCGGGAAAACACCCGCCCGGTGGTGCGCTCCAGCCGGTGCGCGGGACCGAGCCATTGCGCCTCGAAACGCCCGTCCCGGCGGCGCACCTCGCCCAGCTCGCCGCTGGCGATATGGACCCGCTCATCCGGGCTGGACCAGTCGAGCCGCCACAGCTCCACGCGGGCGCCGCTCCACAGCCCGTCCTTGAGATCCGCCTCGCTGAGGACATCGGCATCCAGCGCTCCGGCGAGATCGGCCTGGCCGGGCGCCAGCCCCTCAGCCGTTTCCAGATCGGCACCGCCAAAACCGCTGCCGGCGCGATAGATCAGCCCGTCGATCAGCAAATCGCGGTCGTGATCGGTGAAACCGAAGACCTGGCCGTCACGGCGCTCGACCCGCCAGCCCCAGCACAGCGTGGTCACGCCGCTATCAAGCGCGGCCTGGAAATGTGGTGACAGTGTCAGCATGAGCTCACCCGATAAGTTCGAGAATGGGCAGGCGGGAGAGCGTCGCCGCCTCGACATGATCGCGCTGGAAATCGAGCCGGTCGGTGTCAAAGCGCGCCGGACACTCAAAGATGAAACCGGCAGTTACCGGCATGCCCGCCGCGGGCGGTACGGCGAAACTGATCACGCCGGTTGCCGCATCACAGCTGATCGCACTCTCAACCCCGTCCACAGCCGCCCGCACGCTCGCCTCGACCGGCTTGGTGACCGGGCGAGTCCAGTCATGGCCGCCATGGGCATAGGTCTTGGTCAGCGCGAACTGGGTTTGCACACCGTCACCGGTGCCAATCACCTGGTCGAGCGGAGCGGGATCGCGGTTCGGGGCACAGGACTTGTGATCGAAGGGATCGCGGAAACGGAAACCGTGCAGCGGGCCGCGGCGGGCCTCGAAAAAGGCAATCAGCGCATCGGCATCGGCCAGGCTTTGCACGCCCGGCGCTACATCCCAGCGTCTGCGGCTGTGCTGCCAGGGCGTGTTGCGCTCCTCGCGGCCCGATACCAGTGGCACGATTTCGGTGCGCCGCTCCGGCCCGCCCACCGCGCCCAGCGCGATGCGAAAGGGAAAGCTGACCTCGTGAAACCCGCTCATAGATACCGGCTCCCCCGGGCCACGGCGCGGGCCAGGGCGCGGGAGATACGCCCCTCTTCCCGCTCCACCCCGGCCGCATCGCTGCCCGCGGCGAGATGGATATTGACGGTGATGGCGCGACCGGCGGACTGGGAGATCTCGCCGCTATGCGCGGGGGTGAAGACTTCCGGGCCGTGCTCGCCGACGAGATAGCGTCCGCCCGCGGTCACCGGACCGCCCTCGGCGCGGGCGCCATCAAGCGGCGGGGTAATCGCGCGCTGCAACCAGCCCTCGATCGGAGCGAGAACCAGGCGCTCGGCACTGAGCCGGGCAAGATCGGCGAGGATGCGCTCGGTCATGCGCTCGAAACTGTCGCCACCGGACCGCGCAGCGCGTTCCAGCGCATCCTCGATCTGCCGCCCGGCCCGGGTAAAGGCATCCTCCAGCGCTTCGGCCGATTGCGGCCCCGCCTCGTCCGCCCAATCGCCCAGCGCTGCGCCGGGCGGATCAAATCTGTCGTTTGTCATGGGACCTCGTCAGGGTATTTCGCACACAAATCATTCAGCCCGGCGCGGGCCAGCGGCCGCGCCGCTTCGGAGGCCGTCAGGGCCCGCCATTCCGGCAGGCTGAGCTGCCAGAACACCGCCGGCGTGAGACCGCGGCTCAGGGCCCAGCGCAGGGCCATTTGCCAGGCCGGGCTCACTCGCCCCCCGCCTGCAGACAGCGCGCGACGGCATCGGCCGCCGCCTCCGGGGCCAGCGGCCAGGCGGCGACATCAGCCTCATCAAGGACATGACCGCCCCCGCGCGCGAGCAGGGTAAGAAGGCGCACCAGCTCCCCGGTGCTCAGCCGGCTGACCGGACGGGCTTCCAGCTCGGCCAGTGCGCCCAGTGTCAGGCACAGCCGGTAGCGCCGGTCCGCAACGACCAGCTCGACCTCGCCACGCTGCGCATTGGCCATCAGATGACCTCGGCGCTCAGGGCACCGGCGGAGGACAGGGTCATCGACCACACCGCCTCACCATCATGCCGGCCGCTATAATCCAGCGCCGCGATCAGGAAGGGTCCGGTCAGGCGGACGAAATCGGGGATGATCAATTGCCAGTTCGGCGCCGCCTGATCGAAAAAGGCCTGCCGCAGCCGGGCATCTGCCGCCGCATCGGTGAACACGCCCGCCCCGGAGACGGTACAGGCCTTGATGCCACTGCCGGCGAGCAGTTCGCGCCAGCTGCCCAGGCTCTGGTCATGGGTGATATCAACCGGACGGGCATTGAAGGAGAGCGTCCGCGTGCGCAGACCGGCGACGGAGAGGAACCCCTCCGGTACGCCGCCATCGCCGATCTTGATCAGCATGTCTTTTCCCGCCTGGACGGTCATGGGGCCACCTCTTCTGTGATCTGTTGCGTGAGCACGCGCAGCCGCACCAGGCCGCGCTGGATGCGGGGATTGGCGGTCTGGAAAACGTCGGTGTAGACGGGCTCGAGGGTCATCAGCACGGTTCCGGCCGGCATGACCGGCGACAGATCGCGCAGGATGGAGCGCAATTGCCCGGTCACCGCCGCCGCATCGCCATCACGGCACCAGACATCCAGCGTCAAACGGCACTCGGTGAGATCCACCCCCTCTGCCCCGCGCGAGAGCAGGGTCATCCGCCCCCAGCTGGCATGGGGAAAGGCGAGATGGCGCGAGCGGCTGGCGGCCAGGCGAAGCGGATCGCCGAGCAGGGCCCGGGCGCCGGCATTGGCGGCCAGCGCGGTCTCTACAGCGGCCCGGATATCTTTCAGCGCGCTCATAGCGACACCCGCCGCCAGGGTGCGATCAGGCTGCGCACCGGGCCAGGCAGCCCGTCCTGGATGCTGCCCCCGTTGCTATTGCCATCGGTAAACAGGCTCGCCGCGAGCACTTCTACCGCTTCCCGCAAGGGGCCGGGCACACTGTCCGCGGTATCGCCATAACCGGCCCTAAAGCGGATTGCGATCCCGGCGGCAGGGCGGCCCGCTTGCGGAAACACGCTGTCCGGGCGCAACACGATCCGCCCCGGCTCCATGGCGCTGTCGATGAAATACGCGCTGGCCGGCCAGAGCGCGCTGGAGCCATCTGCCGCCGTGATGGTCACGCTCTCGACCGCGATCAGAGGTGGTTTGAGCAGTTTGAACTGGGTCGCGAATGCACACAGGCGGCCATCGCCATCCCAGCTATCGCGCGTTTCCAGCCAGGTCTGGGTGAGAAACACGCGCCCGGTTTCCCGCTCGACCCGCTCGCGGGCAGCCGATATCAAGTGCGACAGGCGCTGATCGTGACCATTGTCGCTGATCCTCAGGCGCAGTTTAAGGCGTGCCAGATCGACCGGCTCTGAAGCCGGGGGCACAAGGAGTGACAGGGACATGGGGGAAACCTCTCAAGACACGAGCCGGCCGCCACGCTCACGCGGCCCGCGATATCTGGGTTATGCGGCGATCCTGTTTGCGCTCTGGGCCGCGTTCGACAGCTATTCCAGCCAGGAACTCGCCCTCGGCCCGCTGGCGCTTATGCTGCTGGCCGGCGGCGCCGCCGTGTTCTGGCGCGGCTATGACACCAAGAACCCGCCCGGTGGCGACGCATGACACCTGTGCGCATCAATGCCGCCCTCGCCTGGATCCTGGCCTTCGGCTTGTCGCTCTTGCTGACCGGAGCGGCGGGTTATGGCGTGCTATGGGCGATCAGCGCGGTAACGGGCATGGACATGCCCAACCCGGTCGCCGATGGCCGCCTCGTTTTTGCCTGGGCGCTGCCGGTCCTGGCCGCCACCGCTTTCATTGTGCGGCCACTGGAGAACCTGGTCCGGCGGCATGGGTATGAGCTCAACTCGGTCGAGACCGAGCACCAGCTGGACGGCGCCGACGACATCGCCGACGCCGCCGCAGCCGCCCTGCAGGCGCGCATGGAAGACGAGCTCAAGCGGCGCTAGCTCAGGCCGAATTTCAGCAGTTTGATGGCGTTGAAATCCTGCACGCCGCCGCCGACCCGCTTGGTGGTGTAGAACAGCACGTAAGGCTTGGCGCTGTAGGGATCCCGCAGCACCTCAACGCCCTGGCGGTCGATGATCAGATAGCCCTTGGCGAAATCACCAAAAGCGAGCGCGAAACTGTCCGTGCCGATATCGGGCATGTCTTCGGCCTCGACGACGGGATAGCCCAGCAGGGTCGAACTGCCCGCCTCGCTCAGCGAGGGCTGCCAGAGATAATGCCCGTCCGCATCTTTGAACCGGCGCACGGCGGAAACGGTGCGGCGGTTCATCAGGAAACGACCATTGGCGCGATACCCGCTCGCCGGGGCATAGACGAGATCGATCAGGGCATCGCCGGGATCACTGGCGGCAAACCCGCCGGCCACACCGGTGGCGACATAGCCCAGCTCGCCCCAGCTCTGCACCCCGTCAGCCGCCATGGTATAGCTCATCAGACCGCGTGGCTTGTTGACGCCATCACCGGAGATGAAGGCCGCGCTTTCCTGGGCCGCGAAGACATCGCGCACTTCTTCCGCCAGCCATTGGTCCAGATCAACCATGGCATCGTCGAGCAATTGCTGGGTCGCCGCCGGCATGGCGTAAAGCTCGGCCGCGGGAAAATCGAGCAGGTCGAGGCTGGGCGATGCCGTTTCCGGCCGGGCCGCGGTTTCGCTGACCCAGCCGGCCGCCGCACCCCCGCGCGAAATCGGTTTGCGGAACAATGAAGCCGAGGTCTGGCGCACACTGGCGATGGAGCGCATCGGCGAAGCCTCGCCGAGCAGGCGCTCAATGCGGTTTTCCGTTTCCTGGGGCACGACATAACCGCCATCGACGGCACTGCCGGCGCTCATCGACTTGGCTTCAGCCAGCACGGATGCGTCACCGGTGCGCAGATAACTCTGCCAGCCCGGTTGCGCCGTCATGGCCTGGGCGCCCAGCGGCGCCCGCTGATCATTCAGGTGCAGCCGGTCGAGCGCGGATTTTTGCTGGTCGAGGGCGGCATCGATACGCGCGACCTTTTCCTCCAGCAGGACATCGGCGCTGTGACGCGCCTCGATCTCGCCGAGGCGATCATCATTGGCCTGTTTGAAGGCCTCGAACGTCGCCAGCACTTCACCCAGAGCGATACGGGTTTCCGCCGAGACCGCGGGCATTTTGGTTTCCTGGGTCATGGATCCTCCTTGGATCTAGGCCGCAAGGGCCGGTTGAGGGGTAAGCTGGAGCCGCGCCTGCGGCAGCAGGGGGAAGGTCACGACGGAGATCTCGAACAGATCGATCGCCGCGAGATAGCGTCCGCGCGGACGGCGCGGGCGCGAACGCCGGGTGCGAAACCCGATCGACAAACCGTCTACGGCCCCGCGTTTGACGAGGGCCTGGGCGCTGCGCCCCCGGGCGGTTTCGCCAAGGATTTCGCCGCGCACGCGCAGGCCTTTTGCGTCTTCGACAAGCGCGCGCCAGACGCCGATGGGCTCGCCCGGGTCGTGCTGGAACAGCATCGGCACGCTGCGCCCCTGCCTCAGCGATTGCGCGAAGGCGCCGGTCAGCACGACATCGCCGGACAGATCGGCCAGACCGAACAGGCTGGCATAGCCTTCAATGATGAGACCGCTCATTTCCCGTCCTCCGCCTGCAGCGGCGCGGCCGAGATATCCGCTTGCACTGATACGGTTTCGCCCATCCACGGACGCAGCCACACCGTCATCGCCCCGGCACATTTGCGCACCAGGGGCAGCACGGTCTGGCGCCAGAAGGCGAGCTGCGCCTCCTTGTAATTCGCATACGTATTATCTCCGGGCAGCCCCAGCAGAAGCGGCGGTACGCCCAGCGCCAGGGCGATCTCGCGGGCGCTTTCGCGGCGCGCATCAATGAAATCCATATCCGCCGGAGACAGCGCCATCGGCTTCCAGTCCAGCCCGCCTTCGAGCAGGAGTGGCCGCCCGGCATTGCGGGCACCGCTATGGGCGTCTAGCAATTGCGCCTTGAGGCGTTCGAACTGGGTTTCGCTCAGCCGGCCATCCTCGCCGCTAACCACCAGCGCGCCGGACGGCCGCGCCGCATTATTGAGCAAGGCCCGGGCCCACTCCGATCCGCCATTGTGAAAATGGATGGCCTCAGCCGCCGCCGAGAGCGGTGACAGGCCGTAATAATCATCGCCGGGATGAAACAGACGCATGTGGAAAACCGCGCTGCGCCCGCTCAGCGCGTCGCGCACAAAGCGCCGTCTGCGCGAGCCCGTCGCATACTCCCAGCCCGCCGGCCAGCCCTTATCGCCCGGCAGGACGCGGACACGGTCCGGCCTGAGGGCAAACAGGCCACGCGGCTCTTCCTCCAGGCTGACCAGTTCGAGATAGGCATTTCCCGCCACCTGTAGATAACCGTAAAAACTCTCCCACAGCTCAGCCCCCGCCTGGTCCGGATTGGGGCTGTCCAGCAAGGCCTGGACAGCCCGGTCTTCGCTGGTCAGGGGAATGGAAGCCGCAGCTTCGGCAATCAGCCGGACACAGCGGTGGGCGATGGCATTGCGCTCATATCCGGCACGGGTCAGCGAGGGGATGTCGCGGGCCAGGGAGGCATGGCTGCCGGCCAGGCTGATCCCGGACAAGGCCCGTGCAGGCACGCTCTTTCCCTCCGCGCCGGTGAGCCGGGCGAACCAGTTGGGCATGATCATCATCCTTTAAAAAGTTGGCGCTGTCAGAGCGGACGCAGGCGCGGTGAGCGGCGCCGTTGCAGCAAGAGCTCGGTAATGGCCCAGACCAGGGCATCGACACGGTCGGGGCTTTTGGCAGAGCTTCGGGACACGGTCTCAGGCGCCCCGAACGCACACATCTGATCGACAAGCGCGGGGAAATGCCCGGCATGGCGAACCCGTCCGGCGGCATAAAGCGCGGCGACCGGTTCTGCCCGCGCGCGCTTGCCGCGCGAGGCGTGCACCAGCTTGACCGGCAGGCCGGCATGTTCGGCCTGCAACACGCTGCGCACCATCTCACCGCCCTGATTGGCCTCGGCGACCACGGCATCGGCCTTGAAGGTCTCGAACGCCTCGGCCGCGCGCCGGGCCCAATCCGCCGGAGCGGCCGGACCGAAGGAGAGATCGGCGAGGACACAGGCGGTGCGCCCGATGCCCTCGCCGCAGGCGGACGCCACCACAATGCCGCACTCCGCGCTCTGCGCACCGCCGCTGGCCGGCGGATCGAGCGCGATGATGATCCGCTCGGCCACGTCCGGCGCGGTCATCACACACGCTTCCAGGGCCGGGCGCTGCCACAACGCCCCCTCGGGATCATCGATCAGCTCACCGTCCAATTCCTGCCGCCCCAGCGCACTATCGCCATAGGCCGCCTGCATGGCGGCGACAAAGCCCGGTGCCAGATTGTCGGCATTCTTCACGGTCGGCTGTTGTGTCTCGACCACGCCGGGCGCAGCCCGCAGGTTTTTCAAGGCCGGGACCGGCCGCGGCGTAGTCGTGATCATGATCCGAGGCTGCCGGCCCAGCCGCACCGCCATGCGCAGGGTATCGAGTGCCTTCTGCGGGTCGGGCCAGGCGGCAAACTCATCGCACCAGGCGATCTCGAATTGCGGCCCGCGCAAACTGTCCGGGTCTTCGGCGGAAAAAGCCTGGGCAATCGCCCCGCAGGGCCAGACCAGGCGCCGCCGGCTGGCCTCATAGCGCGGCCGCTGATCCGGCGGGCCGAGCCGCAACAGGCCGGATTCCCCATCAATCATGACCTCGCGTGTATCGGCCAGGGCCGGGCCGACAAGGGCCACCCGGCGGCGGCCGGCAATGATCTGGGCGCGGACCCATTCCGCGCCGGCGCGGGTCTTGCCCGCCCCGCGCCCGCCCATGAAGAGCCAGATCAGCCAGTCGCCGGCGGGAGGTTTCTGTGCGTCACTCGCCCATTCGATCCAGGCATGCAGCTTGTCGATCTGCTCCTGCCGCGAGAGCGTCCGGACCCAGCGATTTCTGATCTCGCGCCGCTGCGAGACGATCGAGGTGATCGATGAGTTCCGCGCCGGGATCGTCAATGTCGCCGATATCCCCCGCCCCGCTTGCCTCGACCGCGTTATTTTTCCTGCCATTGCGTGCCACAAATCCCTCCAGATCGCGGGCTGCCCGTGCGGCCATGGTTATGCGCCGCAAGCGCTTTTCCGCGTTTTCGTCATCACCCTTATCCATGGCCGCGCGGGCCAGGATAAGCTGGCGCACCAGGGTCCGGGACATGGCATCGCCGAGCGTGCGCTCCGCCGCGCGCAGCCCGGCGCTCAGCCTGCGCTGCACATAACCAAGCTCGCGCCCTTGTGCGCTGGCGATGGCTTGCGCGGTGATCTTGCCTGCAAGAAAGTCCAGCAAGTAGTCGTCCCACTGCGCCGTGCTCACCATCGCCCTGCCCCATTTCCGGCCATACCCAAATATAGCCGGGCGGCGTATGCGCTGGATTGTTTAGGGCAAGTGCCTGGAACTCGAAGAGGTTTGCCGGGACAGGCGGCGCTCTATACCCGCCGGGTCCGCGGCATCGGCCTAGCCTTCGCCCGCGTCAACACCCTCTACGGGCCATTCGAAACAGGGGCCACGCACCATTTGACGGCGCAGATGGAACTTGCGGGAGTGGAGTTGGTTTTTGGTGGCGGCTTCGCCGCGTCACCCACTCCCCCGCTTACGCGGGACCTCGCCCATCGAGGGCGAGGAGGGGCGCTAAAAACCTTGTCATCCCGGACGCAGGCCCGGACTTGATCCGGGCGGAGATCCGGGACCAAGCCTAGCGCATCGAGGTCCCTGATCTGCGCCCCGCGTTCGCGGGGCATCCGTCAGGGATGACAAGCGTATGTGGATAAACACAAGCCGCGAGAAGCGGAAAAAACGGGGCCACGCACCATTTAACGGCGCTGCACTCCCACAAGAACGAGTGTGAAATCAGTACGGAAAAATTGGTACGTGTCCCTGATTTTTACCGTAGCCGAAGCGGTCGTAGTCGCACCGCCTTCAAAGATCGTCCCCTCAAGAACCATCGCCCAGCTTTCTGAGTTCGAAAAACAACCAGTTTCCACCAATCAGAAATGATGCAGCCCCAAAGCCCAAAAGTACGAGGAAAATGTCATTGGCGGCCTCCCAATATTGGATCAGGGAGTAGAAGGACAAGATCGGCGACGTTAGGACCACCAAGATCAAAACCGCTTTGATCAGTTTCCGCATTTCTCTGCCTCCAGACAGGTGCTCGACAATTCGCGCCCTTGAGTGTCTGTCCCAGAAAAACGGGGACACGTACCCCTTAATGGCGCGCTCCAAAAAACGGGGACACGTACCCTTTCATGGCGCGCTACCCTGCAAAACGAGTGAGAAATCAGGACGGAAAAATTGGTACGTGTCCCCGTTTTTTGCATGGCGCGCTACCCCGGCAAAATGAGTGAGAAATCAGTTCGGAGAAATTGGTACGTGTCCCTGATTTTTACCCGTCCCCCTTACCTTCATCTCTGTTCATGAATGTTGCTCGAAACCAAAAGTAGTTAACCACTGACACGAGAACAGCAATTAGGATCAAAGGCACGGACCACGCTCCGAGAAAATTGAACACTTCCATTCCTGCTACCTACCTTAATCTTCGCTGCACTGCCCGATGAACGTGACAGTAATAAAAGCCAAGAACAACACCAGAACGAGTGTGAAATCAGTACGGAAAAATTGGTACGGCCAAAAAACGGGGACACGTACCAATTTTCCAGCCCCGAACCACACCTCAAAGCAAAATACTCGCATGAGTTGCATTTCCGCGACACACTGATACCCTTTCAGCATGCCCCGCCGCGCCCGGATTGTCCTGCCTGGCTTCCCGCATCATGTGACCCAGCGGGGCAATCGGCGTCAGCAGACCTTCTTTGAGGACGCGGATTACGCCCTCTATCGCGACCTCATGGCTGCTGCCTGCGCCACCCATGGTGTGCGCTGCTGGGCCTGGTGCCTCATGCCCAACCATGTGCACCTCGTGCTCGAACCGGCCCGCGAGGATGCCCTCGCCCTGGCCGTCGGAGAGGCTCACCGGCGCTATACCCGGCATATCAATGCGCGCGAGGGCTGGACCGGGTTTTTATGGCAGGGCCGTTTTGCCTCCTGCGCCATGGATGAAAGCCACGCCCTGGCAGCGGTGCGCTATGTCGAAAACAATCCGGTCGCGGCCAAGCTCTGCGCGAAGGCCTGGGACTGGCCCTGGTCGAGCGCCGGCTTTCATGTTGGCGCCCGCCCCGACGGGCTGACCCAGTCCGCCCCTTGGCTCGACCGCATCCCCAATTGGACGCGCTATCTCGAGGACGGGGCAAGTGCCAAGGAAGACGCCCGTCTCGGCGACTTCACCCAGACCGGCTATCCGCTTGGGCAAGATGACTGGATTGACGCGCTGGAGACCAAATCGAAGCTGAGACTGCGACCGGGCCTGCGCGGACGGCCACGCAAGCCGGAGCGGTAAGGGGAAATGGGTACGTGTCCCTGTTTATTCGAGTGAGAAATCAGTACGGAGAAATTGGTACGCGTCCCTGTTTTTCGAAAAATTGGTACGTGTCCCGTTTTTTGCCGGAATTGGTACGTGTCCTCGTTTTTACGAGTGAGGAATTGGTACGTGTCCCCGTTTTTAGTGTCCCCGTTTTTTCAGAGCCGCCAGCGAAAAGGCTCGCTCAGCTGACCTATTTGATGAAAAACGACATCTAGGTAGCGCCCTCATTCGCGCCCCGCTCATCCCCATCATCATCCCCCTCTCCAGGCCACTCGACGATGTGGTCTTCCCAGTCGATCTCGTCGAGCTGGTCGTCGGGCACGGACACGGTCTGGCCGATCACCGACATGCCGGCCTTGTGCGTCGACATGGGATCGCCGGTGACAAGAGGATGCCAGTCATAGAGGTCCTTGCCCTCGGCAATGAGGCGATAGGCGCAGGTTTTCGGGATCCAGGGCAGCTCGTGCACGCTCTGAGGCGTCAGCACCACACAGTCGGGCACTTTGACCTTGCGGTTCGTGTAATCCTTGCAGCGGCAGGTCTCGCCATCAAACAGCTTGCAGGCGATGTCGGTTTCCAGCCGCAGGCCCGTATCCTCGTCTTCCAGCTTGACCAGACAGCACTTTCCGCACCCGTCACAGAGCGATTCCCACTCTTGCGGGGTCATCTCTGTAAGGGTTTTCATCTTCCAGAAAGGCCGTGACATAAAGGATCGCCTGATTTTCGCCGCTTTCGCGGAGCCTTAGACGGTGTAGCGGAGCGCGGCAAGGGATGCCGGCCCGCGCGCGGGGACAACAGGAATGAATATGGAGCCCTACCGGGCCGATCATATGATGGAGCGGCAACGCCGCGAACGCCGCAATCGTCTGATTGCCGGCGCCATTGCCGGTACGGTGCTGTTCTTCGGCATTATCGTGTCCGGCTCGCTCTGGCACTGGGCCTTCCATGACCTGCCCGACACGCCGCAAAGCGCTGCCGAGCTGTGGTCGACCCGGCGCGAACCCTCCGTGACCCTGCAGGACATGAATGGCGACGTGCTCGCCGTGCGCGGTCCGCTGTATGCCCGTGCCGTCGGGCTGGACACTCTGCCGGACCATGTGCCCAACGCTTTCCTGGCGATTGAGGACCAGCGCTTTTTCGATCATGCGGGTGTGGATTATCGCGGACTGATGCGCGCGGTCTGGACCAATATCGGTGCCGGGCGCTCGCTCCAGGGCGGCTCGACCATCACCATGCAATTGGTCAAGAACCTGATCTTGAGCCCGGAACGCCGCCTGCGCCGCAAGCTGCAGGAAATCCGCATCGCCTGGGCGCTGGAAGACCAGCTCAGCAAGACCGAGATCCTCGAGCTTTATCTCAACCGTATCTATCTCGGGGCCCGCGCCTATGGCGTCGAGGCGGCCGCCCAGCGCTATTTCGGCAAGTCCTCGACCCAGCTCGACCTGGCCGAAGCCGCCCTGCTGGCCGCCCTGCCCAAAGCCCCGAGCCGGCTGGATCCGACGGTCAATCTGGAAGCGGCCCAGGCGCGCGCCGCCATTGTGCTGGCCGCCATGCTGGAGGCGGGCTTTATCGACCAGGCTGCCCACGACCAGGCCCTGGCCAATCCGGCCGTACCCAGCGCCCCGCCGCTTGATCCCAATGCCGGTGTGACCTGGGGCCATGTCTTCGACTATGCCGTCGCCGAGGCCGACCGGTTGTTGATGAATGAGGACATTCCCGATCTCGTCATCCGCACCACGATCAATCCGGAACTGACCCGCGAGGCCCGCGCCGCTGCGCTGGGCGTGCTTGACGAACAGGGTGATGCGCTCGGTGCCAGCGAGGCAGCGGTCATGCTGCTGGCCCCGGACGGGGCGATCCGCGCCTTTCATGGCGGCCGCGATTATCTCGACAGCCAGTTCAACCGGGCGATCCAGGCCCAGCGCCAGCCCGGCTCGGCCTTCAAGCCCATCGTGTTCACCGCTGCCCTCGAGGCCGGCTATGACCCCTCCTCCGCCGTCTGGGACGAGCCGGTCGATCTGGAAGGCTGGACGCCGCAGAACTTCTCCGGAAACTATCGGGGCCTGGTGACGCTGCAGGAAGCGCTCAAGCGCTCGATCAACACGGTCGCGGCGCAGATCGGCGACCAGCTCGGCATTGAACAAATCGTCGAGACCGGCCAGCGCATGGGGATCCGCTCGCCCTTGCCGGCCCTGCCCTCGATTGCGCTCGGCGCAGCGGAAGCCAACCTGCTGGAACTAACCTCGGCCTATGCCGTGTTTGCCCGCGACGGCCAGCGTCATGAGCCCTATTTCGTTGTCTCACTGAGCAATTCGCGCGGTGAGGTGCTGTATGAGCACGAGGCAAGCGAGCCGGACCAAGTGCTGCGCTCCGAGGTGGCCCAGTCGATGTCGACAATGATGCAGGATGTCATTCTGACCGGCACCGGGCGCCGCGCCGCCCTGCCCGGCCGCGCCTCCGGCGGCAAGACCGGGACCAGCCAGTCCTTCCGCGATGCCTGGTTCATCGGCTTCACCGCCGACTACACCGCCGGGGTCTGGGTCGGTAATGATGATGACAGCCCGATGCGCGATGTCACTGGCGGCGGATTACCGGCGCAGATCTGGCAGCGTTTCATGCTCGATGCGCATGAAGGCCTGCCCGTCCGCCCGCTCAGCGCCGCCGCGCCGCGTACCCGTTCAGAACGTGAAGAGCGCCTGGCGGCGTTCTATTCGGAATTGTCCGATGCGTTTTCCGACCTGCTCGATCCGTCCGGTCCTGACGACGAGGATTGAAGCATAACGCCCAGCGCCCGCACTTCCGCCCGCAGATCGGCGAGCTCGCGGCGCAATTCCTCGCGTTCGGAATGGGCTTCCTCGCTGCGCATGTCCTCTTCATCGAAATGCTTGGCCTGCAGGCTGTCGACAATGATGGCGATGAACAGGTTGAGGACCGCGAAACTGGTCAGAACGATAAACACCAGGAAGAAGGCCCAGGCCCAGGGGTGATGTTCACGCACCGGGTTCTGCACTTCCGTGGCCCAGCCCTCCAGCGTCATCACCTGGAACAGGGTAATGGCACTTTCACCCAGCGAACCGAAGAGTTCCGGATTGCTCTGACCGAAGAGTTTCGCCGCCATCACCGAGGAGACGTAGAACATCAGCGCCAGCACGGCGATGATCGCGCCCATGCCCGGAATGGCCCGCAACAGGGCTTCGACCACCTTGCGCATTTCCGGCATCACCGAGAACAGACGGAAAGCCCGCAGGATGCGCAGCGCCCGCAGCACCGAGAAACCACCGGCATCGGGCAGGATGGACACCGAAATCACGACCAGATCGAACCAGTTCCATCCGGAAAAGAAGAAGCGATGGCGGTAGGCGATCAGCTTGAGGACGATCTCGAAGATGAAAACCGAGACGACAACGCGGTCGACAATGGGTAGCCCCTTGGTGAACCAGTCCCCCTCATAGGGATAGGTCTCCAGGCCCAAAGTGATGGCATTGAAGGTGATCAGGGCGAGAATAAAGTTACGGAAACCGGCGCTTTCCACGAAAGCGATCAGCCGATCATTCCAGCCGTCAGTCTTGGCAGTCATTGATTTCCCCATGCGAGAGCCATGAATTATCGCCGGATCAAGACAAGTTCAACGGGCATTTGAACCCTTTCTTAGCTCGGCCTTCGCCAGACTGGCCGCATGCGACACGTGCTCAGCCTGATTGCGGCAATTGCCGCCTGCTCGACCCCCGCCATCGCCCAGGGCGGCGAAGGACATGCCCGCCGCGGCGCGATCTATGACCGTGTCGATATGGATGCGGGAACGGTGCAGGCCTGTTCAGCCCTGTGCGACCGCGATGATCGCTGTGCGGCCTGGAGCTATGCCCGCGCCGGCCTGATGGGCCCCTATCCGCAATGTGCCCTGCTCAGCGCGCCAACCACCCCGATCGCCCAGCCCGGCCATACCACCGGTCTCTCCACAGCGCTGGCAGACCGGGTCGCCAGTGCCGCCCAGCGTCCGCTCAGCGAACGTGAGCTGGTCGCCCTGCGCGCCACCTATTCGCGCTATCCGCACTGAAGCGAACAATTTGCACGACCCCGCGTACGCTTTTTTTACCTGGCTGTGGGAGGGTCAATACCAAGCATGGAACGGAATTGGGCATGGCGGTCGTCAGCAAGCTGAATAATCTGGTCGAGCTGGCGAAGGAAAAGTCCTCCGAACGCCGACGCGCCCTCTTGCGTGAAGTCACCGATCTTTTCTTCGACGAGCCCCCGGCCCGTGACACCAGCGTGTCGCAGCGCTTTGAGGATGTGCTCACCAGCCTGGCCGAACAGACCGCCGAGGAAGCCCGGGTGGAATTGTCGGAACGTTTTGCCGAGACCGATATGGCGCCCAAGGGCCTGGTGCTGAAACTGGCCCAGGATGCGATCGAGGTCGCCGCGCCGATCCTGGCCAAGTCCTCGGTGCTGGAAGAACAGGACCTGATCGAGATCGCCGAGACCGGTCAGCAGACCCACCTGAAAGCCATTTCCCAGCGCGACAGCGTCTCCGAGCGCGTCTCCGACACGATTGTCCGCCGCGGCGATGATCACACCGTCGCCAGCCTGATCCGCAATGAAGGCGCCCAGATCTCGCGCCAGACTTTCGAGGTTGTCTCCGAGCGGGCGGAAACCTCCCCGGTGCTGCAGGAGCCCATGGTCGAGCGCGCCGATACGCCCAATGACTTGCTCGCCGATCTCATGTTGACGGTGGAGAATAATCTGCGCGAGCGCATCGTAGAGCGCTTCGACCAGGTCGACCCCAAAGTCATCGAACATGCCATGGCCGCCTCGCGCGCCCGGCTGGCGTCCCGGCTGGAGGAAGACCGAGAGCTGGAAGAGGCGCGCAAACAGATCCAGGGCCTCAAACTGCGCAAACAGCTCGACGGCGCCCAGCTCGCCCGCCTCTTGCGCGAACGCCAGCTGATGACCTTCTATGTCGGGTTTTCAGAGATGACCGGCGTCGACATTGTCGCGGCCCGCCGCGCCATCGAACAGGATTGCGTCGACCCGCTGGCCCTGATCTGCAAGGCCGCCGGCTTCGACAAGGCGCTCTTCGTCACCCTCGCAGTGCTGCGCGGTGCTGCCAATGCGGAAGCCTTCTCCGACGCCAAGGAGCTCGGCCGCCTGTATGAACGGATCACGCTGGAAGACGCCGAACGCGCCATGCGCTTCTGGCGCCTGCGCCGGGATGTGGCGGCCTAGGCCTCGGTCTTCTCATTTGGCGGATTGAAGATCTCCGCGCCGCTTTCCAGATAGACACTCGTTGAGGGGAAGGCGAAGTCGGTGCCCGCTTCTTCGACGATTTCCTTGATCTTGAAGGCCAGGTCTTCCTTCAGCCTCAGCCATTCGCCCCAATTGGTCGTCTTGGTGAAGCAATACAGCATGAAATCGATCGAGCTGTCGGAGAAACGGTCGACCCGCATGAAGGTCGAGACCTCCGGCGGATGCGCGTATTCGGGGTGGGTCAGGACATAGTCCAGCACCTGGTCGCGGATCTGTTTGAGCTGCTCGATCGAGGTGTCATAGCGCACACCGATGATCCAGTAGGTCCGGCGATGCGTCATGCGGGAGAAATTGGTCACCGCATTATCGGCCAGCTTGGCATTGGGCACATAGACCGGGCCCTTGTCGAAACGGCGCACCAGGGTGGAGCGGAAATTGACCTCCTCCACCGTCCCCTCGACGACACCATCCACCTTGATCCAGTCGCCCGGCAGGAAGCGTTTCTCGGTCAGGATCAACAAACCGGCGATGAGGTTTTTGAACAGGTCTTGGGCCCCCAGGCCAACGGCGACACCGAACAGGCCCAGACCGGCCACGATCGGGCCGACGGAAATGCCCCAGAGCTCGAGAATGGCGGCGGCACCGACGATCACGAAGACAATCCGCAACGCCTTGGTCATCCAGTCCAGCATCAGCGGTGTCAGCGTGTTCTGCAGACCCTTGAACAAGTGCATCACCGGATCGACCGCATTATGCAGGGCCCAGAAAATGGCGATGGTGATGAGGGTGCGGATGATGTTCTCGCCATCGGCGATCAGGAAGGCCCCCTCTTCCTCGGCGCCCGCCTGCAACGTGCTGAGGGCGAAGAAGAGCGCGACAATCACCGGCACCAGCTTGAGCGGCCCGGCGAGCGCATCGACCACGGCATCATCGAGCTTGTTTTCACTCTTGGCCGCCATACGACGCAGCGAGGCCACCAGCCAGCTGGCGATCAGCCCGCGCAGGGACAGGCCAAGGATAATGATGAGAACGGCCGACATGCCGTGCCCGACACTGACACCAAGAAACGAGCTCGCCCAGACATCCTGGGTAATGCGCCAGAGTTCTTCAAAATCGGCGACGAAACCTTCAGCCTGCGTCGTCATGCAGAACGCTCCTTGGCCCGGTGGAAGCTGACATCGGGGAATTTCTCCTCCGAATAGGAAACCTCCCAGGCGCTCTTGGCAAGGAAGACGGGATCGCCATTGATATCCTCGGCCATGGCCGATTTGTGCCGGTCAGCGAAAGCCTCGATCTTGGCGTCTTCGCCGCCGAGCCAGCGCGCTGTCTCATACGGCGCCGGTTCGAAATCCACCTCGAGACCGTATTCGGCCGCGACGCGCTCACGCATCACGTCGATCTGCAGCGCGCCGACGGCGCCGACGACAAAATCGCCGCCCATCACCGGGCGGAAGAGCTGGGTCACGCCCTCCTCGGCCAGGCTCTCCAGTGCCTTCTTGAGGTGTTTGGCCTTCAGCGGGTCCGCCAGGCGGGCCCGGCGCAGGATTTCCGGTGCGAAATTGGGAATACCGGAGAAGCGGATCTTGCCGCTTTCCGACAGGCTGTCACCGACGCGCAGCGTGCCGTGATTGGGCACCCCCATGACATCACCGGCAAAGGCCTCGTCGGCGATCTCGCGATCCTGGGCGAAGAATAGTGTCGGCGAGGAAACGGTGAGCTGTTTGCCCATCTCCGTCTTCAGCTTCATACCGCGTTTGAACTTGCCCGAACACAGGCGCACGAAGGCGACGCGGTCACGGTGATTGGGGTCCATATTCGCCTGCACCTTGAAGACGAAGCCGGCGACTTCCTTGCCGCCCGGTTCGACCTCACCGGCCTTGCCGGAAATATCGGCTGCGACGCGAGCCGGGCCGGGAATATTGTCGGCGAGACCATCGAGCAGTTCGTGCACGCCGAACCCGCGCAGGGCCGAGCCGAAGAAGACCGGTGTCAGATGGCCCTCGAGAAAGCTCTGCATCTTGAAGGGCGGGCATAGCTCCTTGGCCACTTCTGCCCCCTCACGCACCTCATCCATCTCCTCTTCGGAGAGGATTTCGGAAATCATGTTGGAGTTGAGATCGACCACTTCACTGGGCTGGCCCGCCTCGCGCTCCTGGCCTGGGCGCTGATAGACGTGGAAGCCTTCCGTCGCCAGATCCAGCACGCCCTTGAAACGATTGCCCGAACCGACCGGCCACTGCATCGGCGTGGTATCCAGCGCCAGTTTCTCCTGGATATCTTCCAACAGCTCGATCGGATCGAGTGCCTCGCGGTCCATCTTGTTGATGAAGGTGACGATCGGGATATCGCGCAGGCGGCAGACCTCGACCAGTTTCAGGGTCCGCGGCTCCACACCCTTGGCCGCATCGAGCACCATGATGGCGCTGTCGGCCGCGGTCAGCGTCCTGTAGGTGTCCTCGGAGAAGTCTTCGTGGCCCGGCGTGTCGAGCAGGTTGAACAACAGCCCGCGGTGTTCATAGGTCATCACCGAGGCGGAAACCGAGATACCGCGCTCCTGCTCGATCTTCATCCAGTCCGACTGGGTACGGCGGTTCTCACCGCGCGCACGGACCTGACCGGCGAGGCGGATGGCGCCGGCCGACAAGAGCAGGGTCTCCGTCAGCGTCGTCTTACCGGCGTCCGGGTGAGAGATGATGGCGAAGGAACGGCGGCGGGCCCATTCCGGGGCCCCCGGTGCGGGAGTGGTCATGGATCGGTTGGTCCGGGGTCGGTGATGTGAAACTGCAGGCCGCCCGGTTAGCCCGATCAGTGGGCGCTGTGCAAGTTTTCAGTGACGCGCGACCAGACCTCGTGATTGATCTCGTCGACCGTGAGCACCTCATGGTTCTGCTGCCGCCAGAGATAGGCCAGCGTCGTGATCGGAACATTGGCAAAGCGCAGGCCGACATCATCAGGCCCCTCTGCTCCCTGCGGCCGCACAGCGAGGATCGCGTTGGCGCCCGGCGCCCGGTAACTGATCAGGGCGCAGAAATAGCGCGTCCGCTCGAACTTGGTGTGCGCCATATTCGGGTCGACATAGATCGCCTCACGCAGCAACTCGGTCAGATGAGCCGGTGTCAGGGTTTCAAACTGCGAGACAGGCAAGGGAATCGATCCGTCCCGCAGGAGCGAGCTGACATCTCCCAGCTCGAAGACGACATCGTTGAACAGGAACAACATCACTAAAGGCCTTCAAGAGCGCTATTGCTGAGAAGACTAAGCCGGGATTCGTTAAAGCTCCTCAACCGGCTCGGTTAAAAAATGACGTCCCTGCCGGTCTTCGATTTCAACCAGCCAGAGATCGGGGTCATCATCGCAGCGCTCGCGGCAGTATGCGTCGACCGTCGGCTCGTCCGCCTCGCCCTTGCGGAATCGAATCCATAAACGTTCGCCCAATTCGTCCCGGACCGGGACATAGAGCACGCAATCTGTCCTTGATTGCACGACCTTTACGAGCACCGCCCCCGCGTCCTCGTCTCCCCGGCGAATCACATAAGCGGCCGCCAGACCTGATTCAGCACGCCTTATCAGGGCTTCCACCCAAAAAACTGCCTTCAATCGACTCATTTTCGTTGATGGCCGCTCAATTGCTTAATAATCTGTAAATGGGTGAGGGAGTGTTACATGTCAGTACGAGTGGTGTGCGCCGCACTGTCGTGGTGGGCTGTTATGGCTGGTGCAGCCGTGGCTGTCGAGGGGGATGCAGCTGGCGAAGCTGAGGTTTTGGGGACCGCAGCCGAGCAAGCCGTCTATACAGAGGAACGTTCACTGTCGGATTTGCAGTCCGGCATGACCGCATTCGTGCTGTCGCCCTCGCAAAATACCCAAACGATTTCATTTACTTTGCCGCCGAACGCGGATGCGACCGAAGCTTGGCTGAACCTCGCCGCCCGTCCGGCAAGCGAGACCACGACCGGGCGCATCCATGTGTCACTGAACGGTGGAGAAGCCATTGTCATCCGCCCGCAGGCGCGGGCCATGGAGGCGCGATTCGCCCTTTATTCGGATGATGTGCGCCCGGGCGAAAACGCCCTCGAAATCGCCTTCACTTCCGACAGCGCCACCGCGGGCTGGATCGTCGACGCCAGCCGCTCGCAATTGCGCCTGTCCATGCAGCGCCTGGAACAGCTCGGCTCGCTGGGCCAGCTGGAAGAGACGCTGGGCGCCGATTTCGCCGCCCTGCGCCGTGTCGCCCTGGTGACGGAAGACAATATGGAACGCCCGACCGTTGAAGGTCTGGCCGCCCAGGCTGTCGCCCTGCGCGCCGGTCGCGTGCCGCTGTTTGGCGGCGATGCCGAGACGGCCGACCTGATTGTTCGCATTGCCGAATACGACGCGCTGAGCGAAGCCGACCGCGCCCTTCTGCGTCATGATGGCCGCGCCATCGGTCCGGAGATCGCCTTTGCCGGCGGTGCCACGCCGCGCCTGATCGTGACCGGTCGCAATGTCGAGGAAACCACGGCTGCAGCGCGCCTTCTGGCGGCCCGCTCCTTCGCGGACCAGGGCGCCAGCTTCGTCGCTGCCGATGCCCTGTCGGCGCGTCATCTCGGTGCTCCGCAGGCGCGCGATGCGCGTCATCTCAGCCAGGACGCCGACCTGCGCATGTTTGCCAGCTCGGCCCTGCCCTTCAGCGCTGACCAGGGTGCCCGCACCGCGGTTCAGCTCGTCGCCAGCGATGCCGAGGCCCGCTATGGCGCGCTTTCGGTTCTGGCCCGCGCCGCCCTGACCGGTGGCGAAGCCTGGCTCTATGCCTGGTATGGCGATGGCTCGGTGGAAGCGCCGGCGAACCATAATCTCCTGGTGATCGGTCCGGACAGCACCCAGTTTGACGAGATCGACCGCAATGCACCGGCCGAGCTGCGCGCTGCCCTGCGCGCCGCAGAGCGCAGCCAGGGCCAGCGTGGCCTGATGCGCCTGGCGGCTGCGGCCTATGCCGATGACGGCAGCGAAACCGAAAGCGTCAATATCGGCGTCGCCTCGCTGTTTGAAGATCGCAATCATGCCGGACGCTGGATCGCCACCATGACGGCCCCGGAACCGGCCTCTTTCGAAGCCGCCGGCCGGTCGCTGGCCCGCTCTGATCTGTGGGGCGCGCTGGAAGGCCGGGCCGCTGTGTGGAGCACGCGCGGGGTCACGCCGATTGATTTCCGCGTCACTGCGCCGACCTGGCAGGAACGCCTGCGCGAGTTTGCGCTGGACCATACCCGGGACGCGGCTTTCGTCCTGTTCGGGCTGGCGTTCTTCATGCTGATGCGCGGTATGTGGCATCGTCGCCGCCGCGTTCACGCGTCGTAAAACCAAACTTGCTATAACCCACGCCTCGCATCAGCGGGGAGTGAGTATGCGTAGAGTGATCACAGCCATTATGGCTGCGGCAGCGAGCCTGTCCGCCGCCAGCGCCCAGGATGCCGCCGATGTCTTCGGCGAGCGGGCCATGGCGCTCGCGCTCAACACCCAGTGCGGCATGTTCACGGACAGCCAGTCTGCCGTGCTCGAAGCCTCCTTCCTGCAGGCGCGCAACACGTTGCTGCGCGCCGGCACCCAGCCCGGCCAGCTCGACGCCGTGCAGACCGACATCCAGCGCGAAGCGGCGCGAAAGCCCTGTAATGCACCGGAGATCATCGCCCTGCGCGAAACGGTGCTGTCGGCCTATGACGCCTATAGCCGCCGCCTGCGCCAGGAATTTCCCGGCGGTACATTCGGCTGGAGCGCGCGGCGCCCGACCGGGTTTGAAACGCCGGAATGGCTGATCCACCAGGACACCGGCACGGTTGATGCCGGCATTGCCCGGATTGATGGCGAGAACCATCTGGCGGTGACCGTACCGGGGTCTGGCGAGTTCACCTCGGCGGTGATGATCCTGCGCGATCCGGCGCGTGAACCGGGGCTCTACGACCCCACGCTCGGCGGCATGTTTGCGATGCCCGAAGGCGCGGAATGGGTGCGCTGGGCGGCCCCCGACTATGCCATGACACGGGTCTTTGCCTCGGGCCGTCTCGGTGCGCAAACCGTGCTCGCCCTGTCCGATGAAGGCGCGGAACGCGTCGGCTACAGGTTCGGCGCGCGCGCGCTGGCGGCGCTGATCGAGCGCGATCCGCGCGAAGCCGCCCGCATTGATTTCCTCAACCGGCGCGGCGAGCGGGTGATGTCACATTATTTCGAGATTGCCGACTTCGCCGCGGCGCTGGCCTTCCTGCGGGCCGGTGATCGGAACGGCGATGGCGCCGTGACTGCAAGCGGTGGATCGACCCGCTAGGGATCAGCCGGCCGAGACCAGCCCGTTCGAGGCTTTCTGGGCGCGCTCGATCTGCTTGTGCACATCCAGGCGCTCATCCTCGCTGACCACTTCCCCGCGCACATCCGATAACACCGGCAGGGTCACCGTTACCGTGGTGCCGACACCCTTGCGGCTGGCAATGCTCATCGTACCGCCATGCAGTTCGGCCAGCGCCCGCACCAGTGACAGGCCAAGGCCGGTCCCCCGGTTTTCGATATCGCGGGCATTCCCGGCCTGGCGATAGGGCTGGCCGAGCAAATCAGCATCTTCCTGGTCGAGGCCGACCCCGCTATCGCCGACGGCGAGGACGAGATTGGATCCCAGAGCCCGGGCCATGACCACGACCGCGCCGCCATGCGGGGTGAATTTCACTGCATTGGACAAGAGATTGAGCAGGATCTGGCGCACCGCCTTGCGGTCGGCATTGACCTCGATGGGGTCGTCGATCGGGTCGATCGACAGGGTCAGACCACCCTCTTCCGCCTGCAGCCGCATCATCTTGGCGGCCACGGCAACGACTTCGCCGACATCGAAACGCTCTTCGACCAGCTCATAGCGATCGGCCTCGATCTTGGACATGTCGAGGACATCGCCGATCAGTTCCATCAGGTGCTGACCGCTTTCATGGATCAGATCGGCATATTCCGCATAGCGCGCCGGCAGCGGGCCGAAGAGCCGGGTCTTCATGACGTCGGAAAAGCCGATAATGGCATTTAGCGGCGTGCGCAGTTCATGGCTCACCGAGGCGAGGAATTGCGATTTGGCGCGGGCATCATCCAGCGCTTCCTGACGGGCCAGGGCCGCTTCGCGCAAAGCGTCTTCCACCGTCACCGAGTTATCGCGGGTCAAGGCGGCCACAGCCCCGCCGGGGATCGGCGCCGCATCGAGGCGAACGGTTTCCGGACGGCCACGCTCACCGCGGACCGTCAGCAGGTCGGTGAGCGGACCGGCAGCGGCCCGGCGCGTGGCGGCGGCGAGATGGACCCGGTCCTCTTCGTCAAAACCGATATCGGAGACCGGCAAATCATCAATCGAGGGCGGCAGGCCCGGCGACAGGTCGCGCATGCCGCTGGATGCGGCCAGGATATGCCCCTCATGATCACAGGCGATCAGGGCCGAGGGCGCCGCATCAAAGGCCGCGGTCCGCGCCCGGCCGCGCTCGGCTTCCGCCTCGGCGCGATCGGTCTTGCGAATGGCGCGCAGGGCCGCGCAGGCAAAACCGTAGGCGACCATGAGGGCGAGCCCGAAGACAAAGGGCAGATGGACCTGAACCAGTTCCGGCGCCGGGCGGATAAAGCCGGCCATATGCAGCGCCAGCGTGACCAGAGCCGCAGAACCGGACACCGCGCCCGCCTTGATGATCGCATCTCGGTCCCCGCTCGCCGCGGCCACGGCCGGCGGCAGGAGGAAGGCCAGCACGCCCAGGCCCAGCACCCCGCCGCCCGAGGCGGTGACGCCGACCGCCAGGGAGGTCCACAACATGGCGATGATGAAACGCTCGAAAGCGCGACCCATGCGGGGCTGCAGGATCAATCCGGCAATGGCGGGAAAAGCGATCGCGGTCAGGCCGGCCACAGCCAACCAGGCCGGCAAGGTCAGTTGCGGCCAGAGCTGGACCGCCGCCCAGGCGACCGTTGCCAACCAGATCAGGTTGACCACAGGTCCGCCGCGCTTGGCGATCCAAAGAGATATATCGCGCTTAGGCTTGTGCATATTCCCGTCGCAGCGACTCATTCATAAGAGTTAAGACCAACCTCGGCCCCAGGGGTTAACAAAGCCTGAATCGTAAACTTCTCGCGTTTACGAATGGGAATGAGAAAGACTGCATGAACAATTCATGATTCCCCGCTTGGAGTGAAACCCGGGCCGGGGCAGTATGCCTTCAGCGCGTTCTTGGAGACCCTCATGCTCGTTCCGTTTCTGTCCAGCCTTGCTTTGATTGCTGCCGTTCAGGATGCGAATGAGGAGGCGCCGGTGCTGCAGCTCGATGCGGCGCCGCAGGAACCGGTTTCCGCCCTGGTCGACACCGCCGGTGATTACGCAGCCTATCACAGCGTCATCGCGGATCTGCGCGACGCCCCGATCGGTTCGGCCAATGATCTCGACGACGCCATGGACCGGCTCACCGCCTTTTACAGCGATGAACGCCTGGTGCGGGCCTGGATCGCCTACACCGCCATGATCGCGGCCCGGCATCCCGAATATCTCGATGATGTGCGCGAGCTCGCGGATTATTATGGTCCCGAAGCGGCCATGTCCGGCCTGATGTATGACCCGGCCTACGCCACCAGCTTTACCCACGCCTCCGACGCCCAGGCCTCGGTCGTCGACGCGCTGGATCGCGATACCGCGCAGATCCGCGAAGTCTCCGAGCGCTACCGGGCGGCCGCCTATGATCTGCAGACCGGCAATGACGGTCGCTGGGCCCGGGTCCGCGCCCGCGACCGCCAGGACCGTCTCGATGCCATTACCAATGCCGGCGAGCGCGAGATTTCCGTCGATGCCGAGATCGCCAGCCGCGTTACCAGCGGCGTCGCCGCCTCGGAGCTGTTCCAGCCGGCCGCTGCCAGCTCAGATGCTACCGCCATGACACCGCAGCTCAGCCTGACGGTCGGCGAGACGCGCTCCAATCCGGACCGCACCCGTATCGGCCGCATCCTTTCCGTCGCCGCACTGGAAGACCTGTCGGCTGATCCGCAACGCTCCTCGGAAGTCATCGACGCCCTGCTCTCTGACCCGGTGGTCGAGCGCTGCCTCGCCTGGGTCCGGCTCGACCTGCAACAATGCGTCGCCGCCGGGCACTACAAGTATGAGGACAGTTTCTGCATCGCCGAGCACGCCCTGCTCGATGTCAGCCGCTGCCTCGGCGCGTCCAGCCAGGCCTCCAACTAGGCGGCCAATAGGGCGAAACGCCTGATATAGGGTCGTATTTGCGCCCTGATCGTGTCCCACGCCGGGACAAGATAAAATTGCGTATAAATTTTAGACAAAAAACCTGATCCAGATTTGCACGCTATTTGGGCTACCCCCCGGATTCGCGTGCAATTGCGGCGTGTTTTGCCTAGCCTCTATCCTGCAAAGAAGAAGAACAGCTGTCCCACAGGAAAACCCCGCCGGGAACAAGCTGTCGAGAGGTTGGATGATGATGTTCGTTATTCGCGCCGCTTTCTGGCTCGCCATTGTCAGTGTCTTCGTACCGGCGGATTTCGCCGGGGCGCAGATCGACATGCCGTTCGAGATCAATGAAGCGACCACGATCGATCTGAACGCCGATGGCTGGTGCGCCGAGAATGCCGAGATTTGCCGCGCGGGCGAGGAAGCCCTCCAGTTCGGCGGCTTCCTGGCCGACATCGCCGTGGACCGGATCGACGCCGCTATCGAGGCGCACAACGACCAGGAGGGCTGATCCCTCCCCCCAAAGCGGCGCTACGCCGCAGTATAAAGGCGCAGCAAAAGCTTGCGCCGGCCGCGCGAGCGCACTAGGTCCGCGGCATGACCGAGCTTTCCATCCAGGACACTGTTGAAGACCTCGTCGACGAGTTTGATCTCCTCGACGATTGGGAACAGCGCTATCGCTATCTCATCGATATGGGCAAGGCCCTGCCCGACTTGCCGGAGGCCGAGCGCACCGAAGAAACGCGCGTGAAAGGCTGTGTCAGCCAGGTCTGGCTGATCGAGGAGCGCGACGGTGACAAACACATCTTCCGCGCCGACAGCGATGCCCACATCGTCCGCGGCCTCGCCGCCCTGTTGCTGCGCCTGTATTCCGGCCGCACCGGCGAGGAAATCGGATCCATCGACGCGCGCGACGTCCTCAAGCGCATCGTCCTGGCCGAACATTTGTCGCCGCAACGCTCGAACGGCCTGGCCTCGATGATCGGCCGTATTCAAGCGGCGGCGGGTTAGATCCCGACCGGTTCCGGCTGGCGCGTGACCACATCACAGATGTCGGGATGGCCCTGGCAGCAGTCTTCGATGAGGAAGCCGACTGTGGCAGCGGTGGTCTCCATACGCACGACATAAATGCGCGAGCGGCCCTCGCGGCGGGCCTCGATCAGGCCGGCCTGGCTCATCGTATTGAGATGGGCGGAGAGGTTATTCGGTGCCACGTCCAGCGCTTCGGCCAGCACGCCGGCGGCCAGCCCGTCCGGGCCGGCTTGCATCAGGCGGCGGAAAACGCTCAGCCGCGTCGGATGGGCCAGCGCAGCAAAGCGCCCGGCCGCGATGCGGTCATCCATCAAAAATCCCCCAAAATCACTTCAACACTCGTTGAATTGAAATTCTATTCATTTTATAACCGCTTCGATTGACGGGGGGTAGTCATGTTTTCGATCAGCGCATTTAGCCGCGCCGTTGTCTGGGCGCTGCTCGGTACAGCTGTGACCACACCTGTCCTGGCCCAGGACGGCATTACCGTAAGCGGGGAAGTGCGGGCGCGCTATGAGAGCCTGGACGGCCAGTTCAGAGCCGGACGGTCCGGCAGCGACCAGGCGCTTTTCCTGCGAACGCTTGTCCACGGCCGCTATGAAGCGGACGATTTCGCCTTCGGGATCGAGCTGCAGGACAGCCGCGCCTATTTCGACGATGAGGGCACGCCGCTCTCGGCCAGCTATGTCAATCCGCTCGATATCCTCCAGCTTTACGTCGAGACCCCGGCGCCCGGCCTGCTTGGCCAGGACTGGTCCGGCCATCTGCGGCTGGGCCGGCAGACTGTTTCCATCGGCTCGAAACGGCAGATCGAGAGGGTCAGCTATGCCAATGTGATCAAGAGCTATACCGGCGCCCACTACACCAGCCGTACCGATGCGGGCGATGAATTCCATCTCCTCGCCATTGTGCCCCTCTCGCGCCAGCCCGGCGACCGGGGCCTGATCGGCGACAACACGCTCTCGGGTGATGACGAACAGTGGAACCGGCAGATTTGGGGCGTGCATTATCGCGATGCCAACGCCTTTCTCGGCTTGGCCGAGGGCATTATGGCCGAGGCTTTCGTCTATGGCCTAAACGAGCGCGACAGTGCCGATTTCGCCACCCCCAACCGGCACTACACGGCGCCGGGCTTCAGGCTCTATCGCCGTCCCCAGACCAGCCAGTGGGATGTGGATATTGAAGGCGTCTGGCGCTTTGGCAGCCGGCGCGCGACCAGCGCCGACAGCGATACGGACGACCTCGATGTCAGCGCCACCATGTTGTTCGCCGCTGCCGGTTACACGTTCAATGCGCCCTGGAAGCCGCGCCTGGCGCTGGAATACTATTGGGCCAGCGGCGATGACGATCCCAATGATGAGAGTTTCGACCAGTATGAGCGCCTGTTCGGCTCGCGCCGCACCGATCTCAACAATACCAGCCTGCACGGCCCGCTGACTCCGGCCAACCTGTCCGCGCCTGGCGTGCGCCTTGAGCTTGATCCCGGTCCACGCTGGTCGGCGCGGATACACTACTCTCACGCCAGCCTTGCAAGCGAGACGGATAGCTGGGTCATCGCCAAGCTGCGCGATCCGTCCGGACAGTCCGGCGATGTGATCGGACAGACGATTGATAGCCGCGTGGTCTATGATCTCGTGCCGGATACGCTGGAACTGGAGCTAGGCACCTCGGTCTTCCTGCCCGGCGAATTTGCCGACAACGCCCCCGCCAGCCCAGCACCGGATGAAACGTTGTTCGGCTATGCTCAGGTGGCCTGGCAGTTTTAGATCAGACGGTAATGCCACGCCAGCGCATCCAGCGCCTGCGCTAGGACGGCCCGGCCCGAGCGCGCCTTCCAGCCAAAGCGGCGCTCCAGGCTGGCCAGGCTCTCCTCGCGAACGAGGGCGGCCATGAGTACAGCTTCATTGCGTTTGCCAGCGGCTGCCAGGGCCCGCATGACGCGGTCCTTGGCCCGGATCCGGGTCAGGCTGGTTTCGGCCTGGCCTCCGGCCCGGCCGGGCGCGCGGGCCAGCGCGTCGGCAGACCAGTTGCGGGTCACCGGCGCGAGCAGGCTGGAGCGGTGATAATCGGCCAGGAAGCGTTCACCGGCCTGGCGCTGGCGCGGGCTCAGCCCCGTAGCGAGCCGGCCGAGCGGGCTTTCCAGGGCGTTGATTTTGACCTTGGTGAGACGCCCGGCCCGGTCAATCAGGCTGCGCGAAACCATCTGCCGGTGCTGGCCGGCGAAACCCTCCAGCCCTCCGGAAGCGCGGATAGCGGTCGCGCGCCCCATTTGCGTAAGCCGATAGGCCTCGCCGTCAGGCTCGACCTGCCCGGCGGCGATCGCCTCATCGAGTGCTGCGCGGCCCAGCTTGGCCAGCGGCCGGCGGCGGCGATCGCCACCGGCGAAGACGCCGAAACGGTTTGCATCGCGCACCAGGGGCCAGAGCTCGGCCCCGTCCCTGGCCAGACAGCGCTGCCAGCGCGGCGTGCTCATGCCAGCCCCTCCCCGTCACCGCCGGGCCAGGGTGCGGCACGCAAACAGGCTTCAAGTTGATCCAGACAGGTATCGAAGGCGCGATCATCGCGCTCATCTTCGACCCGGTGGCAGGCATAGGCCGCGGTTGAGCGGTCCCGGCCGAACGCATGGGCGACCCGGGTCAGGGGCAGACCGAAGGCGATATGGGCCAGATACATGGCGACCTGGCGGGCAAAGGCCGCCTCTCGCGAGGCCCGCGTCGGGGCCACCACTTCCTGGGGCGTGACACCGAAGCTGAAAGCCACGGCACTGGCGGCGAGCTGTGCGCACGCGGCGTCGCGGCTGGTGCGGCTCGTCGGTTCGATCATCCTGCTCTCCCTTGCATCGGCGAAGCGCGTGCTTCGCCTGTCCATGCTAGGAGGCTACGCCCAGGTGGGGATAATATTCCTATAGGCGTCGCAAATCCACAAAATACACGCATAGAGTGCATTTTGTGGATTCGAGAGCTAAGTGCCCGAAACTTTAGGGCGCGAGATAGGCGATCAGCAGGACGACTGCGAGCAGTGCACTGGTCCAGATGGCAAGGAGACCACTGGGGATATCCCGGCTCAGAGCACCAATAGGACTGAAGGCCTCGAACATGCGTCCGCCCAGCTTGCGGCCGACCGCATTGATCACATTGCCGATGGCCGCGGTGAGCCGGTCCATCATGGCCCAGATCCAGCGCAGGGCGCCGTCGCCGAAGCGGCGATAGGTCCAGTCGAAATCGACATTCTCCGACCGCTTCTCCTCCGGATAGAGCCCGAAACGGACCAGGAGGGTGAAGGCGAACATGGCCCCGAGGAGGAGCTGCATCTGCCCGACGATATGGTCGAACGTATAGGGCTCGTAATACAGCGCCGCCTCCGGGAAGGGCAGCATCTCGTAGAGATTGCCATAGAAAATGCCGAACCACAGGCAGAGCGCTGCCGCCAGGAACATGGCAATCAGCATATTGGCCGGGGCTTCGCGCACACGCAGGCCGCGGTCATGGGCGAAGAAAGCGAAGTACGGGATCTTGATGCCCGAGTGTTCAAGAACACCCGCCGAGGCAAAGATCAGCACGAACCAGATGATGACATGGCCCTCCTGGGCCACGGCCGCCAGGGTCAGCGCCTTGGCGACAAAACCGGAGAAGAGCGGGAAGGCCGAGATCGAGGCCGCACCGATCAGGCAGAAGACCGCTGTTGCCGGCATCGACTTGAACAGCCCGCCCAGCTCGGAGGCTTTCACCGTGCCGACGCGCAGCAGGACCGCACCCATGCTCATGAACAGGAGCGCCTTGTAGATGATGTGCACGAAGGCGTGCGCGGCCGCACCATTGAGCGCCAGCTCGGTACCGACGCCGACACCGACGACCATGAAGCCGAGCTGGTTGTTGAGCGAATAGGCCAGAACCTTGCGCAGATCATTCTCGACCACAGCGAAGAAGACCGGGAAGGCGGTCATCACGGCGCCGATATAGATCAGGATATCGGTCCCCGCATAACCGCGCGCCAGGGCGTAGACGGCCAGCTTGGTGGTGAAGGCCGAGAGCACGACGGCGCCGGTAATCGTCGCCTTGGGATAAGCGTCCTGCAGCCAGTTGTGCAGCAGCGGGAAGGCGCATTTGATACCGAAGGCGAGGAAGATCAGGAAACCGCCCGTGGTCTCGATCGTCAGCGTCTCGTCGAAGGCCCAGCTGCCGGTCTCGCTGGCGCGGATCACCGCACCGGCCAGGAGCAGAACGCCGGACAGGATGTGGATCGCCAGATAGCGCAGGCCCGCCTTGTAGGCGGCGTTATTGCGGGCGCCCCAGATCAGGAAGACGGAGGAAATCGCCGTCAGTTCCCAGAAGAAGAACAGGGTCAGCAAATCACCGGCAAAGACGGCACCGAGCCCGGCACCGGCATAGATCATGCCCATCGTGTCGGCGAGCCGGTCCTTCTCGTGCAGGCCGTAAATCGCATTGATAAAGGCCGCGATGATGAAGACCAGGCCCCAGATCCGGCTTAAGGGATCATAGCGGAAGGTCTCCAGGGTAAAGCCGCCGAACTCGATAATGCCGTAAGTGCCCGGAGCGGCCGGGTTGAACCACAGGACCAGGGCGAGCACCGGCACGACCAGGGCCAAGGCCTTGCGGAGGGTGAAATTGGGGATGATGGCGGCGATCAGACCGCCAATGATCACAGGCCAGGCCGGCGACACTTGGGCCAGGGCCTCAATGTGGAAAGCCTCAATCATCATGGCTCTCCTTGTCCCAGAAGTTTTCTTCGCGGCCGAGGAATTTGCGGATGCCGAACCAGCCGATCATCACCGCAGCGACAAAGGAGGCGAACCCCCACCAGGCGTAGAAGCCATAGGTCTCGGCGAAGGGCACGTATTCGTGGCGGTGGTGGAACAGGTCCACGGCGGCAAAGGCCAGGGCCAGAACACCGAAGACCCAGATCATCGCCGATTTCAGCCACGGCGCGTCGAGCCACAGGAAGGGCCGCGCCACCGGGTGGATCAGCTCGTCGGACTTGTCCTTGCTTGGATCGCTCATTGGGCGCTCCCGGAAATCTCGACCGGCATGAAGACCGGCTGCAGATAGTCACGCAGCGGGCCGATCAGGAAGAAGAGGATGATGACGCCGG